>NZ_SMLM01000003.1 GCF_004682015.1 Ramlibacter henchirensis
CTACTGGTTCAAGCAGCAATGAGCGGGCATCCCATGACCACCGACGCGTGCAGCCGCCCCATGCCGCGCCACGCCGCCCGCGCGATCCGCGGCTTCACCATGCCGGAGATGATGGTGACGATCGCGATCGCCGCCGTTCTCGCCGGGGTGGCGGCGCCGTCCGTGCGGGACATGGTCGCCAGGAACCGGCTCAAGTCGCACACCAGCGCCTTGCAGACCAGCCTGATGCTGGCGCGCACCGAGGCGATCAAGCGTCAGGTGCGGGTGGTGGTCTGCAAGTCGGCCGACCAGGCCGGCTGCACCACGGCGGGCGACTGGCAGCAGGGCTGGATCGTGTTCCTCGACGCGAACGATTCCGCCTCGGTCGATGCCGGCGAAACCATCATCGAGAAAGTCGGCGCCCTCAGCGGCTCCTTCATCCTCCAGGGAACCGGAAACCTGGCCGACTACGTCTCGTATACCGGCAACGGGTCGGCCAAGGTCACGGCATCGGACAACGTCCAGACAGGCCGCTTCAACCTGTGCCAGACCGCCGGCGGCGATGCCCGGCAGATCGACGTCTTCGCGACGGGCCGCCTGAGTTTCGGCAAGGAACCGGCGCCTACCTGCCCCGTCACGTAAGCAGCGCCGGCGTCCGCGCCTCCTCCCGATTCGGGATGTCGAAGGCCTGACTCGCGAATAGCTTCAGGCGGTGCCTGCACCGCCTGTTACTTCGCTCTCTCCATGCCTTGCCGCCAGCGGGCCGGCCGCGGCGTTCCAGCGGCGCTCGAGCGGCATGACGCTGGTGGAGCAGGCGGCGACGCTGGCCGTCGCAGCGGTCGTGCTGGCCATCGGTGTTCCTTCCTTTCGCCGCGCCACCGAAACCAGGCAGCTGGATCACGCAGCGATGACGATGCTGGCCACGCTCGGCCTGGCGCGCAGCGAGGCGATCAAGCGCGGCAGCCCGGTCGTGCTGTGCAAATCCGCCAATGGAGCTGCCTGCAGCGACAGCGGGGGCTGGGAACAAGGCTGGATCACCTTCCACGACGCCAACAACAACGCGCTTGTCGAGCCCGGGGAAGAGGTGATCCAGAAGGCGCAGGCTCTCGGACCGCACGTGCGTTTCACCGGCAACCTGCAGGTCGCCCGGTACATCTCGTTTTCATCCTTGGGCGCGCCCCGCACCATAGGCGGTGCTTTCCAGGCCGGCACGCTGACGGCGTGTCAACAGCGGGCGGGCCTGACGGCCGTCCGTCAGGTGACGCTGAGCGCCACCGGGAGAGCGCGCCTGGGCAAGGCGAGCGCCAGCGAGTGCCTGTGACGCCTAGCGCCGGACCTCGTCGACCAGCGTCTTGAACTCGTCGATGTCCTCGAAGCTGCGGTAGACGCTGGCGAAGCGCACGTAGGCCACCTTGTCCAGCTTCTTGAGCTCGCGCATCACCAGTTCGCCAAGCCGCGAGCTCGGGATCTCACGCAGGCCCAGCGTCAGCAGCTTTTCCTCGATGCGCTCCATGGCGGCGTCGACCTGCTCGGTGCTCACCGGCCGCTTGCGCAGCGCCAGGTTCATCGAGGCCAGCAGCTTGCCGCGCTGGTAGTCGATGCGGCGGCCGTCCTTCTTGACCACGGCCGGGAAGTTCACCTCCGGCCGCTCGTAGGTGGTGAAGCGCTTCTCGCAGTCGGCGCACTGGCGCCGGCGGCGGATGAAGTCCCCGTCCTCGGACACCCGGGTCTCGACCACCTGGGTGTCGGCGTTGCCGCAGAAGGGGCACTTCATATCGCGTTCCTAGCGGTAGACCGGGAAGCGGCGGGTGAGGGCGTTCACCTTCTCGCGGACCGCGGCGATGTTGTTTTCATCGCGCGGCCTGTCCAGGACGTCGGCGATCAGGTGGGCCGTCTGGCGGGTCTCTTCTTCCTTGAAGCCGCGCGTCGTCAGGGCCGGCGTGCCGATCCGGACGCCGCTGGTGACCATGGGCTTCTCGGGATCGTTCGGGATGGCGTTCTTGTTGATCGTCATGTGCGCCTGGCCCAGCACCGCCTCGGCTTCCTTGCCGGTGATGCCCTTGGCGCGCAGGTCCACCAGCATGACGTGGCTCTCGGTGCGGCCGCTCACGATGCGAAGACCGCGCTCGACCAGCGTCTCGGCCATGACCCGCGCATTGCGGACCACCTGTTCCTGGTAGGCCTTGAACTCGGGCGACAGCGCCTCCTTGAAGGCGACGGCCTTGGCGGCGATGACGTGCATCAGCGGCCCGCCCTGCAGGCCGGGGAAGATGGCGCTGTTGATCGCCTTCTCGTGCTCGGCCTTCATCAGGATGATGCCGCCGCGCGGACCGCGCAGGCTCTTATGGGTCGTGGAGGTCACCACGTCGGCGTGCGGCACCGGGTTCGGGTAGACGCCGGCGGCGATCAGGCCGGCGTAGTGGGCCATGTCGACCATGAAGATGGCGCCGATCTCCTTCGCGACGCGGGCGAACCGCTCGAAGTCGATGCGCAGCGAATAGGCCGAGGCGCCGGCGATGATCAGCTTGGGGCGGGTCTCCCGCGCCTTGCGCTCCATCGCGTCGTAGTCGATCGCCTCTCGGGCGTCCAGGCCGTAGCTGACCACGTTGAACCACTTGCCGCTCATGTTCAGCGACATGCCGTGGGTCAGGTGTCCGCCCTCGGCCAGGCTCATGCCCATGATGGTGTCGCCGGGCTTGAGGAAGGCCAGGAACACCGCCTCGTTGGCCTGCGCGCCCGAGTGCGCCTGCACGTTGGCCGCGTCCGCCCTGAACAGCTGCTTGACGCGGTCGATGGCCAGCTGCTCGGCCACGTCGACGTTCTCGCAGCCGCCGTAGTAGCGCTTGCCGGGGTAGCCCTCGGCGTACTTGTTGGTCAGCTGCGTGCCCTGGGCGGCCATGACGGCCGGCGAGGCGTAGTTCTCGCTGGCGATCAGCTCGATGTGTTCTTCCTGGCGGCGGTTCTCGGCGGTGATCGCCGCCCACAGCTCGGGGTCGGTTTGCTCGATGAGGATGTTGCGGTGGTACATGCGGCAGTCCTTCCAGACTTATGGTCCTTGTGATGCACAAGGGCTGCCCAGGCGAACGGCGGATCGCGGGGAAAGGAGCGGCGCCCTGGCGCGATCGCGCGCGGCGCAACGTCATCTACCCGCGGTACGCTTCCCAGTGGTGTCCCACGTCAGCGCGGGCCACCCCCTTGGGGCGCCGCGCCTATCGCCAGTCGCGTACGGGGAAAGTGTAGCCGAGGGGCCGTGCCGGGGAGACCGGGCGCGGCCGAACAGCTTCAATAGAAGGCAGCGACCTTCTGCGGATCGGCCGGGGCGGCGGCCTCGGGCGCCGCCGGCGTGGGCGCCATCGTGCGGATGGCGGGCGGGGCGGGCGTGATCACAGGAACGGCCCGCCCGGCGGCCACCTGCTGCAGACGCGCGTACTCGGCCAGGACCTTGTCGGCGTAGCCGCCGTCGTCCGGCAGATGGGCGGCGCCCACGTAGAACTTCAGCCCGGCCTGCAGCGAGCCGGCGCGCTGGATGCACTCCTGCAGCACCTTCACGCCCACGCGCAGGTTGGTCACCGGATCGAAGGCCGCCAGCTTGCCGCCGAAGACCTCGTACTTGTCGCTGTGGATGCCCGTCATCACCTGCATCAGGCCCTGGGCGCCCACCGGGCTCTGGGCGAACGGGTTGAAGCCGGACTCGATGGCCATCACGGCCAGGATCAGCGTCGGCTCCAGCTTGGCGCGGCGGCCGGTGTCGTAGGCCTCGGCCACCAGCGCGCTGAGCGGCTCCGGAGCCACCCGGTACTTCTTGCTCAACCAATAAGCCACGGCGGCCTGCTGCTTGGGCAGGTCCTTGGGGTTGGCGGCCGTCGCGCGGTCGATGGCGTCCAGTTCGGGCACCAGCCCCAGCGCTTCCACTTGGCGGGCCTGCAGCCAGCTCATGAGCTGGCTTTCGCCCACCTGGCGCAGGTCGGGACGCGCAACCAGCGCCGCCAGCGCGACGACGACGGCGACGCCGAGCACGGCCAGTCCGTTGTGCGTGATATCGAAGAAACCTTCGGCGATGTCCGCCGCGAAGGTCCGCAGGCCCTGGGCCAGCCTGGTGGTGCGTCGCACCACTTCTCCTGACGCTGTCATAGCACTTCCTTTCTACGCGTGGGGCCTTCGGTCCTGTGTGCCCGGGGGCACTGGGGGCCTGGAGGCTCCTCGTTTGGATTGGTACGCCATCGAAAGACCGCAGCCCTTGCCAGGGCCTGCAACGGTGATTCGACTTCGCCGGGTTCGGCAGCGGGTCGGGGTGTCCCTAGGTCAGCGGGAAGGGACGGGCGGATTCTAGAAGGCCGCCAAATAACCGGTCAAGAATAAGAGTGTCAGCGCTTATGCAACTGCTTGCGGGTAGAAGCAGAAATTTACGGGCTGGCTCGGCCGCAGGAAAGTCGGACAGAAGCGCCCGCTCTCGTCGGACGCGTCGTACAACAGGAGACGTTCGACGCCCGGCGACACGCTTGTCAATGCAACGCGCTAAATCAGCGCACCCGCCGTCATTGAAAAACGGGGCTTGAAATGATTGGGGGAACTACCTAACTTGGAGGCACCCGAGTGATCGGGCCCTTGTACCGGGATGGTTTCGCTTCGGCGCCCCGTTCCGGTCTTTCCTGGGGGCAATCCCTTGCTCCCGGTGCCGTCGGGACCCTCTTCTCCCGCGGTACGCCCAGACGGCCGGACTCGCGCCGCCGTCAAGCCCGGCAGGCTGGCTTCAGGCCGCCTGCCGGGCTTTCTCTTTTGCGCGGCAGACCGGCTCGAAAACCGCCTGCCGGGCGCTCGCTTTTCCGCGTTCGCGGGCGCCTGCTTCAATCGGGGCGAGAATACGGGCCGGCCCCCGCGATGCGAGGGCGTGTTTTTTTCAGACCAACAGAAGTGACCCAAGCCAGTCTCAAATCCCCCGACAGCCAGGCCCTCGATGCGCTCACCGGCGGCGCGTTCTCGGCGCCCACCTCGGGCGAGCGTGCCTCTCGCGTGCGCGAATGGCTTGCCGCCAACCCGAGCGCCGAGCAGATGCAGGAGGTGTACCGGGAGCTGAGCGCCCGCGACAAGGGCGCGGCGCGGGCGGTGCGCGAGAAGCTCGACGAGCTCAAGCGCGCCCGCGGCCAGGAAGCCATCGCCGCCGAATGGTCGCAGAAGGCCCAGGGCCTGCTCGAGCAGCCCCGGCTGAACATCGCCGACGCCATGGCCTGGCAGCGCGACGCGGCCAAGGCCGGCGCTCCCCTCAGCCGCGAGCCGCTCGCCGGCCTCAAGGCGAAGCTGGCCGACCGCGTCAAGGGCATTGAGGACCTCCAGCACCGGGTGCAGGTGCAGCGAGAGGCGGCCGTGCTGCTGGCGCAGCGGATCGAGGTGCTGTCGACCAAGTCCTGGCGCGACGCCCAGGCCGCCGCCGACGCGCTGCGCGCCGACGTGCCCGAATGGCAGACGCAGGCCCAGGCGCTGCTCGAAGACCCGAACTGGCCCAGCGTGGACTCGCGCTTCCCGCCCCTGCTGGAGGCCTCGCGCAGCCAGCTGCAGGTGGTCTGGGACGCTTTCCAGAGCGCGCTGGCGCAGGCTGTCGCAGCCGACGCCGACCCCGCGGCGCCGCTGCCGCCGGTGCCGGTCTGGGCCGATGAACTGCGCAACGCGCGCGGCTTGCCGGTCGAGCCCGCCCCTGCCAAGCCCGCGCGGCCCAAGGCCGACCCGGAGCTCAAGGCCAAGGCGGCCGAGGCGGTCACGGCCGCGATCGGCCGGCTGGAGCAGGAGATCGCCCAAGGCCACGGAAAGGGCACCTCCGGCGCCGCCGCCGCCCTTCGCGCCGCGCTCAAGGAGCACGGCAAGCTGCTCGAGGACAAGCTGGAGAACCAGGCCCACGCGCTGCTGGCGTCGGCCGGCGAGCTGGAAGGCTGGCAGCGCTGGCGCGCCGACCAGCTGCGGCAGGAGCTGGTGGCCAAGGCCGAAGGCCTGTTCGAGGCGGCCCCGGCGCCGACACCGGCGTCAGCGCCCGCGGAAGGCGAAGCGGCCCCTGAAGCCGCGGCGCCTGCCGAGCCCGAGCCCGCGGTGCGCAAGCCCAAATACGGCGGCCGCAAGATGCAGGAGCAGCTGCGCGCATTGCGCGAGCAGTGGAAGCTGGTCGACCAGGGCGGCCCGCCCAACCACGCGCTGTGGAAGCGCTTCGACGAAGCCTGCAACGAGGCCTACAAGGTGGTC
This sequence comes from Ramlibacter henchirensis, assembly GCF_004682015.1. Classification (NCBI taxonomy): domain Bacteria; kingdom Pseudomonadati; phylum Pseudomonadota; class Betaproteobacteria; order Burkholderiales; family Comamonadaceae; genus Ramlibacter; species Ramlibacter henchirensis. The sequence continues at coordinate 6,205 of NZ_SMLM01000003.1, forward strand.
GAGGCCTGGCTGGACAAGATGAAGGCCGAGGCGGCCGACCACCGGGCGCAGCGCGTGGCGCTGATCGAGGAAGTCCAGGCCTGGGCCGGTCAGAACACCACGGCCCTGAACGGCGACTGGAAGGGCTTCAACCGCGTCATCCACCAGTTCGAGACGCGCTGGCGCGAAGCCGGCCACCTGAGCGAAAAGGCGTTCGCCGAACTGCAGCCGTTGTGGAAGCAGGCGATCCAGGCGGCCGAGGCCCCGCTGGCCGCGGTGCAGAAGCAGAGCCTGGAGCGCCGGCACGCGATGATCGAGGAGGCCAAGGCGCTGGGCGCGGCGCCGCAGCTGCGCATCGACGCCGTCAAGGCGCTGCAGCAGCGCTGGCAGGCGGAGGCGCAGGCGGTGCCGCTGGACCGCAAGCACGAACAGAAGCTGTGGGACGCGTTCCGCAAGCCGATCGACGATGCCTTCCAGCGCAAGACCGAGGACCGCGAGCGCGCCGCGGCGGCGCTGAGCGAGCGCGATCGCGCGGTGCTCGAGGCGTCCAAGGCGCTGGAGGCGGCCAACGCGGGTGGCGACGCCCACAAGATCCGCGCCGCGATGTCCGCGCTGGACGCCGCGCTGAAGGGGCAGGCCCAGGCGCAGGCCGACAAGGCCCGCGCCGACGCGCAGCCCACCGAAGGGACGGCGCCCACCGAGGCCGCGACCGAAGCCGAAGGCGCCGAGCCCGCTGACCCCGAGGCTGCTGCTGAAGGCGAGGCGGCGCCCGCCGCGGCGCCCGCGCCCGCGAAGGCCGCTCCCAAGCCCGTCATCGCGATGCGCGGCGACGACCGTCCCGGCATGAAGAAGACCGAACCCGCGCCCATGGGCCGCGGCGGCAAGTTCGGCGACCGGCGCGGTGCGCCCGGCGCCGGCCGTCCCGGCGACCGGGGTGGCGACCGCTCGGGCCGCGATACCCGTTCTCCCGGCCGCTTCGGCGACCGCCCGCAGGAGGACCGTGGCCCGCGCCTCGGCGACGTGGCTTTCCGCGCGCAGCGCGAAGCGCTGGAACACGCGCAGCAGACGCTCAAGAAGCTCGCCGCGCAGGCGCACGGCGAGGCGTTGACGCAGCTGCTCTCGGCCTGGGAGCAGCGGTCCGCGGACCAGGTGCCCAGCCAGAGCGAACTGGGCCGCGCGGTGTCGCCCGCGATCCGGGGCAGCTGGGTCAAGGCGCTGCAGGCGGAGCCTGCAGGCGATCCGGGCGAGGCGCTGCTGCGCCTGGAGATCGCGGCCGAAGCCCCGACGCCGGCCGACCAGCTGGACGCGCGGCGCCGCATGCAGCTGCATCTGCTCACGCGCCGCAACGATCCTTCCCCGGCCCAGACCTGGGGCGAGGACACCGCGCGCGTGCTGGCCACCGCATCCAACCCCGCCGTGGCGCGGCGCCTGCAGAACGTCCTGAAGGTGCTCCTGCGCTGACGCGCGGCTAGGGCCGCGGCCGGAAGAAGCCGTCGAACAGCGCCAGCAGCGCCGGGAACCCCGTGGCGAAGCTGGCGCGGTTGACGAAATAGGCTTCGCCCGCCACCGCGAAGAACTCGCCGATGTTCTCGGCGCCGTATGGGTCGAGCCAGGTCGGCTCGCCGCCGAAGCGCTCGGCGATGACGACCTGTTCGCGGAAGCGCTCGTACTCGGCCTGCATCACGCCGAGCCAGGCCTTGCGGCGGCTCGCGAGCATCGGCGGGCAGCCGTCCGGCGCGCCGTCACGCATGTCGATCTTGTGGATGAACTCGTGGATCACGACGTTGTAGCCCTGGTCGGCCGATGCGCCGGCCTGCTGCACGTCCTTCCAGCTGAGCATCACCGGCCCGCGCTCCATGGCCTCGCCGGCGAGCACCTCCTCCCATTCGTGCACCACGCCCACCTCGTCCTGCGAGGTGCGGCGGGCGACGACCTGGTCGGCATGCACGACGATGCCGACGAAGTCGTCGTACCAATCCAGGCCGAGGTGCAGCACGGGCAGCACGGCCTGCGCCGCGATGGCCAGCGCCATCGAGTCGGTGATCACAAGGCCCTGTGCGCCGTGGAACTCCTTGTCGTGCAGGAAGCGGGCGGCCAGTTCGCGCACGTGCACGAGATCCGCATCGGAGCGGTCGCGCAGGAAGGGATATGCGGAGAGCACGTCCTGCCAGAGCGGCTCCGGGATCGGGCGCGCAGCGCGCCGCCGCCACCAGCCGAACATCAGGCGAGCGGGATGCGCCGCGCGCCGCCGTCCAGCGAAAGGCGCAGCGCCTGCGCGCGCGGCGGGTGCGCCTGCAGGTCCCAGTCGGTGAGCACGATGCGGCGCAGGCCACCGCCAAGATCGTGTTCGCCCGGACGGTGCGTGTGGCCGTGCACCAGCGTCGTGGCGCCGGCGGCGTTCAACCAGGCACGGGCTTCTTCGGAATCGACGTCCGCATAGCTCGCGCCGGAGCGCTTGCGGTCTTCGCTGCGCGCGCGCAGCGAGCGTGCGAGGGCCTGGCGCTCGGCCAGCGGGCGGGCCAGCAGCTCGCGTTGCCATGCGGGGTCACGGACCTGCGCACGGAACTGCAGGTACTCGGTGTCCCCGAGGCACAGAGCGTCAGAGTGGCTGAGGAGCCATCGATGCGTGCCGAACTCCAGCACCGCCGGATCCGGCAGCAGCCGAACGCCGGTGGACTGCGCGAAAGCTTCGCCGACCAGGAAGTCGCGGTTGCCGTGCATGAAGAAGACGGCGCGCTTTTCGGACGCCGAACGCAGCACGCCCGCGCATTCGGCGAGAAAGCCGGGCGACTGCAGCACGTCATCGCCCGGCCAGGCCTCGAACAGGTCGCCGAGGATGATCACGGCGTCGGCGCCGGCGGCCGCCATGAAGCGCCGCCAGGCCTCGAAGGTGGCGGGCTCGCTGTCCTGCAGGTGCAGGTCGGAGATGATGTCGACCGAGCGCCAGGAGGGCCCGGCCTTCAGCTCGAACGCGGAGGGCGGCGCCACCGGCGCGGGCGTCAGAGGGCGACGGCCTTCTCGATGACCACGTCCTGCTGCGGCACGTCGTCATGGAAGCCCTTGCGGCCGGTCTTGACGCCCTTGATGCGGTCGACGATGTCCTTCCCGCCGACCACCTTGCCGAACACCGCGTAGCCCCAGCCCTGCGCGCTCGGCGCCGTGTGGTTGAGGAAGTCGTTGTCGGCGACGTTGATGAAGAACTGCGCCGTCGCCGAATGGGGCGCGTTGGTGCGCGCCATCGCCACGGTGTACTCGTCGTTCTTCAGCCCGTTGTTGGCCTCGTTCTCGATCGGCGCGTCGGTCGGCTTCTGATTCATGCCCGGCTGGAAGCCGCCGCCCTGGACCATGAAGCCGCTGATCACGCGGTGGAAGATCGTGCCGTCGTAGTGGCCCTTGCGCACGTACGACAGGAAGTTCTCGACGGACTTGGGCGCCTTGGCCTGGTCCAGCTCCAGCGTGACGACGCCGTAGCCGGCGATGTGCAGTTCGACCTTGGGATTGGCCATGCTCTTATCTCCTGTTCCTTACTTCACCAGGGTGGCCGACTGGATCACCACCGGGGTCTTGGGCACGTCGCTCGGGAAGGGACCGCCCGCGCCCGTGGGCATGGCCTTGATCTTCTCGATCACGTCCATGCCGCTGACCACCTTGCCGAACACCGTGTAGCCGTACAGCTGCGGCGCGCCTTCCAGCTGCGCGCGCGGCACCTTCTCGTACACGCGGCCCTGGTACTCGAACCGCGGCACCGGGTCGCCGGGCGGGATCGGCACCGGGTCCAGGAACGCGTTGTCCTTGACGTTGATGAAGAACTGCGACGTGGCGGAGTTCGGGTCGTTGGTGCGCGCCATCGCGAGCGTGCCGACCTGGTTCTTCTGCCCGCCCTTGGCCAGCGCCTGCCGGCCTTCGTGCGCCACCGGGGGCCGCGTGGGCTTCTGCACGTAGCGCGAGTCGTAGCCGCCGCCCTGGACCATGAAGTTGTCGATCACGCGATGGAAGATCGTGCCGTCGTAGTGCTTGTCGCGCACGTACTGCAGGAAGTTCTCGACCGTCTTTGGCGCCTTGTCGGGATAGACCTCGACGACGAAGTCACCGGCGCTGGTGCTGAACTTCACCTTGGGCGCCTGCTGCGCCCAGGCACCGCTGCAGGCGGCCAGGCCAACGACGAGAAAGGCCGCCGCGCGGCGCGTCACTGCTGGGATCAACCGATCACTCCTTCGAAAAAGATCTTCCACTGGGTCCCGACGCGCATCCAGTACTGGCGCTTGACGGGGCCGGTGCGGGCGCCCGCGGGCACCTCGCCAAAGGTTACCACCATGGTGTCGGCCGAGTCGGTCCAGCGCAGGATGGAAACGTCCTTGAGCTGCACGTCCTTGCCGCGCGTGCGCTGCAATTCCGACCGCAGCTGCGGCATCCACTCGGCCACGCTCTTGCCGGCGGCCGAGAAGTCGGGCGCGTAGAACGGCAGCACGCGATCGACTTCGCCGCTCGATCGCGCGGCGCGCCAGGCGGCCAGCGCATCACCGAACGGCCGCGCATCGGACTGCAGCTGCTGCGGCGCCACCCATTGCAGCGAGGAGGCGATCACCACCGGCGTGCTGCGAACCTCGACGGTGCGGATGATGCGTTCCAGGTCCGGGTTGGCCAGCACGACGCAACCGTCGGTGGCCTTGGGCGCGCGCGAGAACTGGGTGGGCGGCGTGCCGTGCAGCCAGATGCCGCCGCCGGTCTTGCCGCGGCGCGCGTCGTACGGGTTGGGGTAGTTGATCGGCAGCGCGCCGACGCCGTAGAAGTCCTTCAGCGTCTTCGGGTCGAGGTTGCTGGTGACGTAGTAGACGCCCAGCGGCGTGCGCAGGTCGCCTTCGGCCGACTTGTCGGTGCCCGAGCGCCCGACGGAGATGTAGTAGTCGGCCAGCAGCTTCAGCCCCGAGGCGCTGTTCTCGAAAAGGTACAGGCGCGCGCGCGATGTATCGACCGCGATCGCATGCCGGCTGCGCGGCGAAAGCTGCAGGAACTGCGCGGGCACGGTGCCCGCCGGCGGCCGCTCGCGCAGCGCGCGCAGGCGCAGCTGCGACTCCTCGCGCAGCTCGGACAGCAGCTGCGCGCCGTTCGGGCCGGCCACTTCGGGCACGTCGCCGAGGCCCCGCACCGGGCGCGCACGCGAGGCGAGCAGGTCGCCGTACACCAGTTGCGCCAGCTGGAAATTGGGATGGTCGCGCACCAGCGCCTCGGCCTCCGCCAGGGCTTCGCTCACCTGGCCCGAACCGACCCGCCGGTAGATCGAGATCAGGCGCGCTTCCGCCTGGCCGTCCTGGGGAGCGGGTTGCACCGCCTTGACCGCTGTCTTCGCCTTGCGCGTCGCCGACTCCGAGGGATGCGGCCACGCGATCGCGAGGCACGCGCAGGCCGCGAGCAGGTGGACGGGGCGCGGCCAGGCGGACGGGAAACGGAAGTTCAAGACTGCGGACCTTGGGCGCGCGGCGAACGGCGCGGCTGGCGTGTCAGGCGCCGGTGCTCTCGCGCACGATCAGCCAGCGGCCTTCGACCTTCTGAAGTTCGAGCGTCTTGCGGCCGGTGACGTTCAGCGCGTCGGCGCTGTAGGCCTGCCGGAAGCGGGCGGTGGCCTTGTCGCCCTCGACGTTGACTGCGATGTCCGAGACCCGCACCGAGATGCGCGACTTGCCCACGATGCGGTCGCGGCGCTCCTCTTCCCAGGCCTTGCGCGACTGGCTGCCGGGCGGATCGAACTCCTTGCCGTAGGAGCCGAGGTAGGCCGCCATGTCCTTCGTGGACCATGCGCGGGCCCATGCGTTGACGGCGGCTTCGACTTCCTTGGAGGCGGTGCCTGCAGCCGCGGGTGCGGCGGGGGAAGGCGAGGGCGCTGCTGCGGGCGCCTTCGCGACGGTGGTCGGAGCGGGGGCGGGGGCTGCTGCAGCCGGCGCAGCCGGCGTTGTGGCAGCCGGCGCGGGCGCAGCGGCGGGCGCCTTGGCAACCGTCGTGGCCGGCGCCGCCGCGGGAGCCGCCGCGGCGGGCGACGTCGGCTTGACGCCGCGCGCGCCCGGCGAGAACAGCTCGCGGATCAGCGCCAGCTTGGGCTGCACCGCGGTGTTGTTCGAATCCAGCTGCAGTGCCTTGCTGTACGCCTGGCTGGCAAGCTTGGCGTACACGTCGCCCAGGTTCTCGTGCGCCGTGGCATAGCTGGGGTTGGTGCGGATCGCCATCTCGAGCGCCGCACGCGCCTTGTCGAATTGGCTTTGCCCCGCGTACAGGACCGCGAGGTTGTTGTACGGCTCGGGCAGCTCGGGATAGTCCTCGGTGAGCTTGACGAAAGCGGTGATCGCCTCGTTCGTGCGGCCCGCCTCGGTGAGGATGACGCCGCGCGTGAAGCGCATCTGCGGGTCGCGCGGCTTGGCGGCGAGGAACTGGTCGGCTTTCGCCAGCGCTTCGGTGTGGCGGCCGTTGCGCAGCAGCTGGTTGACGTCGCCGTAGTCGTCGGCGAACACCAGCGCGGGCGCCGCAAGCGCGGCCACCAGGGCGAGCAGGCGCAGCTTGCGCGGGACATGAAGGCGGCGGGCGTGCGACATGGAGGCCTCGAGAAAAGCGCGTGCGGAACGGCCCGGGCAGGGCTATATACTGCGGGCCGATTGTACCGGGCACCTCGACCGCAAGCCCGGGAAAAGACAGCGAGAACCCTCCCGAACTCGCGCCGCCCGAAGGCAGCGCAGGTCGTCCCGAAGATCCATGAGCCTGCGCATCTACAACACGCTGACGCGTGCCTTGGAGGACTTCGCACCGCTGCAAGCGGGCCACGTGCGCATGTACGTGTGCGGCATCACCGTCTACGACCTGTGCCACGTGGGCCACGCCCGCTCCAGCGTCGCCTTCGACCTGGTGCAGCGCTGGCTGAAGGCGTCCGGCTTTCGCGTCACCTTCGTGCGCAACATCACGGACATCGACGACAAGATCATCCGCCGCGCGGTGGAGAACAACGAGCCCGTGCGGCAGCTGACCGACCGGATGACTGCCGAGATGTATCGCGACTTCGACGCCCTGGGCATCGAGCGGCCCACGCACGATCCGCGCGCCACCGACTACGTGCCGCAGATGCTGGACATCGTGCGCAGGCTCGAGGAGAAGGGCCTGGCCTATCGCAGCGGCGGCGACGTCAACTACGCGGTGCGGCGCTTCGCCGGCTACGGCAAGCTCTCCGGCAAGTCGCTGGACGAGCTGCATGCGGGCGAACGAGTCGCGGTGCTCGAAGGCAAGGAGGACCCGCTGGACTTCGTGCTGTGGAAGGCCGCCAAGCCCACCGAGCCGCAGGACGCGCAGTGGGACAGCGACTTTGGCCGCGGGCGACCCGGCTGGCACATCGAGTGCTCGGCGATGTCGTGCGCGCTGCTGGGCGAAACCTTCGACATCCACGGCGGCGGCGCCGATCTCACTTTCCCGCACCACGAGAACGAGATCGCCCAGAGCGAGGGCGCCAGCGGCAAGCCGCTGGCCCGCTTCTGGATGCACAACGGCTTCGTCAACATCGACAACGAGAAGATGTCCAAGTCGCTGGGCAACTTCTTCACCATCCGCGATGTCCTGCAGAAGTTCGATGCGGAAACGATCCGCTTCTTCATCGTCCGCGCGCACTACCGAAGCCCGCTGAACTACAGCGACGTCCATCTCGAGGACGCACGCGGCGCGCTGCGGCGGCTCTACACGGCGCTGGGTTCGACGCCGCCCGCCCCGGTGAGCATCGACTGGGCCGACCCATACGCGGCCCGCTTCAAGGCGGCAATGGACAACGACTTCGGCACGCCCGAGGCCGTGGCCGTGCTGTTCGACGTAGCCGCCGAGGTGAACCGCACCAAGTCTCCGCAGCTCGCCGGCGTGCTCAAGGCGCTGGGCGCTTGCCTGGGATTGCTGCAGGGCGACCCGCAGGCCTTCCTGCGCAGTGGCGCTTCGCTGGATGAGGCCACCATCCTGCGCCGCATCGAGGAACGCGCCGCCGCCAAGAAGGCCAAGGACTTCGCGGCCGCCGACCGCATCCGCGCCGAGCTGCTGGCGCAGGGCATCGTGCTGAAGGATTCGCCCACCGGCACCACGTGGGAGGCCGCGTCCTGATGTCCGACGCCACCGGCTCGCCCGTCGAATTCGCCCGCCCCGACTACTGGCCGGACGCGTGCAAGCACCTCTCCAAGCGCGATCGCGTGATGAAGCGCCTGATCCCCCAGTTCGGCGACTCCTGCCTGCAATCGCGCGGCGACGCTTTCACCACGCTGGCGCGCAGCATCGTGGGCCAGCAGATCTCGGTGAAGGCGGCGCAGACGGTGTGGGACCGCTTCGCCCGGCTGCCGCGGCGGATGACGCCGGCCAATGTGCTCAAGCTCAAGGTCGACGACATGCAGGCCGCGGGCCTGTCCGCGCGCAAGATCGAGTACCTGGTCGACCTGGCGCTGCATTTCGACTCCGGCGCCATCCACGTCGAGTCCTGGAAGGCGATGAGCGACGAGGAGATCATCACCGAGCTGGTGGGCATCCGCGGCATCGGCCGCTGGACCGCGGAGATGTTCCTCATCTTCCACCTCATGCGCCCCAACGTGCTGCCGCTGGACGACGTTGGCCTCATCACCGGCATCAGCCGCAACTACTTCTCCGGCGACCCGGTCAGCCGCAGCGAGGCGCGTGAGGTGGCTCAGGCGTGGGAGCCCTTCTGCAGCGTGGCCACTTGGTATATTTGGCGGTCGCTCGACCCGCTGCCCGTCGACTACTGACGGGCCAAAAGAAGCAAAAGAGAGGAGCCTTCCGCTTGGCCAAGAGAACCTTCCTGGATTTCGAGCAGCCGATCGCCGAGCTCGAGACCAAGATCGACGAGCTGCGCTACGTGCAGACCGAGTCCGCCGTCGACATCTCCGAGGAGATCGACCAGCTCTCGCGCAAGAGCCTGCAGCTCACCAAGGACATCTACAGCCAGCTCACGCCCTGGCAGATCACCAAGATCGCCCGCCATCCCGAGCGCCCCTACACGCTGGACTACGTCGGCGAGATCTTCACCGACTTCATCGAACTGCACGGCGACAGGCACTTCGCCGACGACCTGTCCATCGTCGGCGGGCTGGCGCGCTTCAACGGCAACCCCTGCGTGGTGCTCGGCCACCAGAAGGGCCGCGACACCAAGGAGCGCGCCGCGCGCAACTTCGGCATGAGCCGGCCCGAGGGCTACCGCAAGGCGCTGCGCCTGATGAAGACGGCGGAGAAGTTCAAGCTGCCGGTGTTCACCTTCGTCGACACGCCCGGGGCCTATCCCGGCATCGACGCGGAGGAGCGGGGGCAGTCCGAGGCGATCGGCCGCAACATCTACGAGATGGCCCAGCTCGAGGTGCCCATCATCACCACGGTGATCGGCGAGGGCGGCTCGGGTGGCGCCCTCGCGATCGCGGTGGCCGACCAGGTGCTGATGCTGCAGTACTCGATCTACTCCGTGATCAGCCCGGAGGGCTGCGCGTCCATCCTCTGGAAGACGTCGGAGAAGGCGCAGGACGCCGCCGACGCGATGGGCATCACGGCGCACCGCCTCAAGGCCATGGGCCTGGTGGACAAGATCGTCAACGAGCCGGTGGGCGGCGCCCACCGCGACCACAAGCAGATGGCCGCGTTCCTCAAGCGCGCGCTGAACGATGCCTGGCGCCAGGTGGCGGACCTGAAGGCCCGCGAACTCCTCGACCGGCGCTACGAGCGGCTGCAAAGCTATGGCCGCTTCAACGACACCAAGGCCGAATCCCGCTGAGCCGCCGGGCCGCTCCCAAGGCTCAGAGCACCGCCGCGCGCAGGGCGGCGGTCTTCCTGATACACCGGGACCGAACCCCGCGCTGGCGCCGCTGCAGGCGCTGAATCCCCCGCTTCCCCTGGGCGTCGCCTTCAGCGGCGGCGCCGATTCCACGGTGCTGCTGCACGCCGCCGCGCGGCTGTGGCCGGGCGCCGTGCATGCGATCCACGTGCACCATGGGCTGCAGGCGGCGGCCGATGCGTTCACGCATCACTGCGAGCAAACCTGCCAATCGCTTCGCGTGCCGCTGCATGTGCGCCGGGTCGATGCACGGGCTGCTTCCGGCGAGAGTCCCGAGGAGGCGGCACGCCGGGCGCGCTACCAAGCCTTGGCCGATGCGGCACGCGAAGCGGGCTTGACGTGTGTCGCGCTCGCCCAGCATGCGGACGACCAGGCCGAGACGATGCTGCTGGCGCTCAGCCGCGGCGCCGGCCTGCCGGGGCTGGCCGCCATGCCGCCGAAATTCGAGCGGCACGACACGGTGTTCCTGCGCCCGCTGCTCTCCGTGCCCGGCCCCGAACTGCGCCGCTTCGCCCGCGAACAATCGATCGCCTTCGTGGAGGACCCGACGAACGCCGACACGCGCTACACGCGCAACCGCATCCGCCACGAACTGCTGCCGGCGCTGGAACGGGCCTTCCCCGCCTTTCGCGAGACGTTCCCGCGCAGCGCCCGGCATGCGGCCCAGGCCCAGCGATTGCTGGACGAAGTCGCGGCCGGCGATCTCGCGGCGATGGGCGGCGAGCCGGACATCGCCTCGCTGCAGGGTTTCTCGCCCGCACGCCAAGGCAATCTTTTGCGTTACTGGCTCAGGACCGCGCATTCGCAGCAGCCGAGCGCCGCGCAACTCGATGAGCTGCTGGCCCAGGTGGCCGACTGCACCACGCGGGGCCATCGCCTGCGCCTGAAGGTGGGGACCGGGTACGTCCTCCGGGATGGTCCCCGGTTGCGCTTTGGGACCGGCTGACAGAAGAATGCCGGGCGACAACCCCACAGGAGACGAACGATGGCCATCACCCGCCGCACGGCACTCAAGCAACTCGGCGGCGTCTCGGCCGCGATCGTGGCGTTCCCCGCGCTCTCGCAGCAGGGATGGCCGAACAAGCCGATCCGCTACATCGTGCCCTTCGCGCCGGGCGGCAGCACGGACATCCTGGGCCGCATCGCGGCCGAACGGCTCACGCCGGTGCTGGGGCAGCCCGTCGTCGTGGAGAACAAGGCGGGGCAGGGAGGCTCCATCGGCGCGGCCGAGCTCGCCAAGGCGGCGCCGGACGGCTACACCATCGGCGGCGGCACGATCAGCTCGCACGCGATCAACGCCTCGCTGTACTCGAAGCTGTCGTACGACCCGGCGACCAGCTTCGCCCCGATCACGATGTACGCCACGCAGCCCAACGTGCTGCTGGTGCATCCGAGCGTGCCCGCGCAGTCGCTGGCCGACCTGATCAAGCTGCTCAAGGCCAGCCCCGACAAGTACTCGTTCGGCTCTGCGGGCAGCGGCACTTCGCAGCACATCTCGGGCGAGCTGTTCAAGAGCATGGCCGGCGTGCAGATGCAGCACATCCCGTACAAGGGCAGCGGGCCGATGATGACGGACCTGCTGGGAGGCAACCTCACGGTCGCCGTCGACAACATCGCCACCGCCATTCCGCACATGAAGGCGGGCAAGCTGCGCCCGCTGGCCGTGACCACGTCCAGGCGTTCGCAGGCCGCGCCCGACGTGCCCACCTTCGCGGAGCAGGGGCTGACCGGCTACGAGCTGAGTTCGTGGCAGGCGGTGTTCGCGCCGGCCGGCACCCCGCAGCCGATCATCGACCGGCTCTACAGCGAAATCAGCAAGTACCTCAAGACGCCCGAGATCCAGAAGCGCTTCGCCGACATGGGGCTGGACCCCAGCGGCATGCCGCCGCAGGAACTGGCCGCCCTGGTCAAGTCCGACGTGCAGCGCCTGGGCAAGGTGGTGCGGGACAGCGGCGCAAAAGCCGACTGACGCCCCGCGCTCGAAACAGCGCCGAATGGAAGAGCTGCCGCTTGGCGGCAGTTAAAATGCGCGGTTCCCCATGCGGCCCGAGCCGGCCCCAAGCCGGCCGGGCCCTTCTTTCGCATCTTCCATGGCATTGATCGTTCACAAGTACGGCGGCACGTCGATGGGCTCGACCGAGCGCATCCGCAACGTCGCCAAGCGTGTCGCCAAGTGGGTTCGGGCCGGCCACCAGCTGGTGGTGGTGCCCAGCGCCATGAGCGGCGAGACCAACCGGCTGCTCGGCCTGGCGAAGGAACTCGCCCCCGCGAAACCCGGCGACGCGTACCTGCGCGAGCTGGACATGCTGGGCTCCACCGGCGAGCAGGTCTCGGTGGGGCTGCTGTCCATCGCATTGCAGGCCGAGGGCCTCGAGTCCGTCAGCTACGCCGGCTGGCAGGTCCCCATCCGCACCAACAGCGCCTACACCAAGGCCCGCATCGAGTCGATCGACGACAAGAAGGTGCGCAAGGACTTGGCGGCCGGCAAGGTGGTCATCATCACCGGCTTCCAGGGCGTGGACGACAGCGGCAACATCACGACGCTGGGCCGCGGCGGCAGCGACACGTCGGCCGTCGCGGTGGCGGCCGCGATGCAGGCGGCGGAGTGCCTGATCTACACCGACGTCGACGGCGTCTACACGACCGACCCGCGCGTGGTGCCCGAGGCGCGTCGCCTGCACACCGTCAGCTTCGAGGAGATGCTGGAGATGGCCTCCATGGGCTCCAAGGTGCTGCAGATCCGCTCGGTGGAATTCGCCGGCAAGTACAGGGTGCCGCTGCGCGTCCTGTCGAGCTTCACCCCTTGGGACATCCCGATCGAGGAAGAGGCCAAGTCCGGCACCCTGATCACATTCGAGGAAGACGAACAAATGGAACAAGCCGTCGTTTCCGGCATCGCCTTCAACCGCGACGAGGCCAAGGTGTCGATCCTGGGCGTGCCCGACAAGCCCGGCATCGCCTACAACATCCTGGGCGCCGTGGCCGATGCCAACATCGAGGTGGACGTCATCATCCAGAACCTCTCCAAGGAGGGGAAGACCGACTTCAGCTTCACCGTGCACCGCAACGACTACGCGCGCACCGTGGACCTGCTCAAGTCCAAGGTCCTTCCCTCGCTGGGCACCGACCGGATCGAGGGCGACACGCGCATCTGCAAGGTGAGCATCGTGGGTATCGGCATGCGCAGCCACGTGGGCATCGCCAGCAAGATGTTCCGCGCGCTGGCCGAGGAGGGCATCAACATCCAGATGATCTCCACCAGCGAGATCAAGACCTCGGTCGTGATCGACGAGAAGTACATGGAACTGGCCGTGCGCGCCCTTCACCGCGCGTTCGACCTGGATCAGCCGGCCGCCTGAAACCGCTCTCGAAAGAGCCAGCCGCCCGCCACTGCAGAGCGAATGCTTGGGGCATAATGCCCTTCGCGCTGGAGACGTGACCGAGAGGCCGAAGGTGCTCCCCTGCTAAGGGAGTATGCGGTGTAGAGCTGCATCGAGGGTTCGAATCCCTCCGTCTCCGCCAGCGCAGACCAGAACGCGCCATCCGGCGCGTTTTGTTTTTTGTTCTGGCTTCTGTATCGCTTCGCCCACGACGGCCGCGAGAAAGCAGGGGAATGCCCGCCACTGTTGGTAACGGCGGGCAGGCGCGCGCAGGACATCCATTACCATTCTTCGGTCACGGATGAGTTCTGTCCGAAGGGGCCAAATGGGAGTGCGTTTTGCGATCGTGGACTGGACCGCCCTGGCCCCCGGTCTCGCCGCGCGCACGGATTGGCAGGCCTGGTCCCGGGCACCGCAGCGGCCCGAGGGCGCACTCGAGGCGAAGCTCGACGCGATGCCCGCCATGCAGCGGCGGCGCCTCAATCCGCTGGGGCGCGCCGCAGCGCAGGCGGCTTGGGACTGCCACTCGCCCGATGGTCAAACACCCGTCGTTTTCGCTTCCGGCTATGGCGATGCCCAGCGCTGCCTGCAGCTGCTCAAGGAGTTCGCCGCCAGCGGTGAAGCCTCCCCCACCGACTTCGCGCTGTCCGTCCACAACGCCATCGGCGCCATGTACTCCATCGCGCGCGGGGACGGCGCGAGCTACAGCAGCGTGGCGGCGGGCGCCGCCAGCGCCGCGGCCGGTGTGCTGGAAGCCTGCGCGCTGCTGGCCCAGGGCGCTTCCGAGGTGCTGCTCGTCTGCTATGAGAGTCCCTTGCCCGGCGAGTACGGGGCGTTCGAGCGCGAGCCGCAATGCCCGTACGCCTGGGCCTGGCGCATCGCGCCCGCGCAAGATGGCCGGCCGCACTTCTCGCTCGCGTGGACGGATGCCGCTGATGCGGATTCCAAGGAGGCTGTCGACGGAGACGGTCTTCCCTTCGGCCTCGAATCCCTGCGCTTCGCGATCTCGTCCGATGCCCAACTCTGCGCTCGCGCCGAAGGCACGCGGTGGACCTGGAGCCGCCATGCGTGACCGCCTCGAGCGGGGCTGGCGCGTTTTGGCCACCGGCCTTTGTTTCGCCTCGTTCAGCCTGGGCAGCTTGATGCTCGGCGCGATGGTCTTTCCGTTCCTTCGGCTGGCGATCCGCAACCGCGCGCGGAGGGTGGCGATCGCGCGGCAAGTGATCCGCGGCATGTTCCGATTGTTCGTCGGCATGATGCGCGCGACTGGCGTCCTCACCATCGAGGTGTGCGGCGCCGAACGGCTTCGCGGCGGCGGGCGCCTGATCCTCGCCAACCACCCGACGCTGATCGACGTCGTCCTGCTGCTGGCGCTGGTGGACCGCGGCGATTGCGTCATCAAGGGCGCCCTGGGTCGCAATCCGATCATGCGCGGCACGGTGCGCGGCGCCGGCTTCGTCTTCAACGACGGCGGCGGCGAGGAACTGCTGGCCGACTGCGTGCAGTCGGTGCGCACCGGGAACAACCTGATCATCTTCCCCGAGGGCACGCGCACCTCGCGCGACGAGCCGATCCGCCTGCAGCGCGGGGCGGCCCGCGTCGCGGTGCACGGGGAACTCGACATCACGCCGGTGCGGATCGTCTGCACGCCCGCCACGCTCGCCAAAGGCGAGAAGTGGTACCGGGTGCCGCCGCGCCGGGTGCACTTCCGCATCGAGGTGGGCGAGCCCATCGCGGTCTCGCCCTTCATCGACGCATCCCCGACGGCGGCGCTCGCCGCGCGGCGCCTCACCCGCCATCTCACCGACTACTTCTCACGAGAGGAAGTTGCAATTGCTTGAACAAGAAATCAAGGAACTGATCGTGTCCGTCCTGTCGCTGGAGGACCTGCGGCCGGACGACATCGACACGAACGCGCCTCTCTTCGTCGAAGGCCTTGGGCTGGACTCGATCGATGCGCTGGAACTCGGCGTCGCGCTGCAGAAGCGCTACGGCGTCACCATGTCCGCCGATGCGGCCCAGACGCGAGCCCACTTCCACAGCGTCGCGTCGCTGGCGCGCTTCGTCGCGGCCGTGCGCGGCACGGCCGCATCCGCTTCCACCCAAGCCAGGTGATCGCATGACCAAGGACGAGATCCACCAACGCATCGCGACCATCCTGGAGGAGGCCTTCGAGGTCGACCGCAGCAAGGTCACGCTCGAAGCGAAGCTCTATGACGACCTGGAGATCGACAGCATCGACGCCGTGGACTTGATCGTGCAACTCAAGCCGCTGGTCGGCCGGCGCCTCGAGCCGGACGCATTCAAGTCGGTGCGCACCGTGTCCGACGTCGTCGAGGCCCTGTACGGCCTCGTGAACAACCCGACCACCGCCTGAGTCGCAGGTGCAGGCCGGCGTGAAAGTCGTGCTGACGGCGGCCACGGTCGTCTACCCGCTCGTGGTCTACCTGGGCTTCGGGCGGTGGAATCCCGTCTGGATCGCCTTGCTGCTCGCGGGCCTGATGGTCCTGCGCGCGTGGAGCGGGCGCGATCCGGTGTGGCTGGCCGCGGCCGCCGGCGCGGCACTGCTCGGCGCGGCAGCCGGGCTGGACGGCAGCTACCTGCCGCTGAAGCTGTACCCGTTGATGGTCAGCGCGGTGCTGCTGGCCGTGTTCTCCTTCAGCCTGCTGCGGCCGCCGACCGTGGTCGAGCGGATCGCACGCCTGGGCGAACCCGACCTGCCGCCCGAGGCGGTCGCGTACACACGCAAGGTCACGATCGCCTGGTGCGGCTTCTTCGTCGTGAACGGGGGCATCTCCGCCGCTACGGCGCTCTGGGGCAGCGAGCAGTCCTGGCTGCTCTACAACGGCCTGCTGTCGTACGTGTTCATCGGCCTGTTCTTCGCGGGCGAATGGATGCTGCGCCGGCGCGTGCGTGCGCGCCTCGCGACGGGCTCGGGCCATGGCTGACTGGATCCCGCTCGCTCGCGTGGCCTTGCCAGGGGCTTCCAATCGTCCGGTGGCGCTCCGCGGCGGCGTGGTGCTGGACCACGGGCGCTTCGCGGCCGACGTGGCGCGCTGGCGCGAAGCGTTCTCTCGCGTCGGCGGTGAGAAGGTGGCGCTGCATTTCGCCGACAGTTACGACTTCGGTTGCGCGCTGTTCGGCGCCTGGCACGCCGGCAAGGTCCCGGTGCTTCCGGGCGATGCCCAGCCGGACACGCTCGAGCGCCTGCTGCCGCAGGTGGCCGCATGCGCGGGCGAACTGCCCGGGGCCATCGTCCCGCCCGCGACCGGACGGCCCGGCGACTTGCAGGAGCTCGACCCGCACGCCGCACGCCTCTTGATCTACACCTCCGGTTCCAGCGGCAAGCCCCTTGCGATTCCCAAGCGGCTGGCCCAGCTCGACGCCGAAGTGCGGCACCAGGAAGCCGTGTTCGGCGCACGGCTCGATGCCGAAGGCCCGGTGGTGATCCACGCCACGGTTTCGCACCAGCACATCTACGGGCTCCTCTTCCTCACGATATGGCCGCTGGCGGCGGGGCGCTGCGTCTCCGCCGAGAAGCTGGAGTACCCCGAGCAACTGGCCGCGCGGCTGGCGCAGGGCTCCTGCGTGCTGGTGTCGAGTCCGGCGCACCTGCGCCGCATCCCCGAGTCGCTGGACTGGAGCGGCGCGCGCAGCCACCTGCGCGCCGTGTTCTCCTCCGGCGGTCCGCTGCCGCCCGAGAGCTCGCAGGGTGCCCACGAGCTCTGGGGCCAGTCGCCCATCGAGGTGTACGGCAGCTCCGAAACCGGCGGCGTCGCGTGGCGCCAGCGCGCCTACGACGGGGACGCCTGGACGCCATTGCCCGGCGTGCACTGGCGCCTGGAGGAGGGCACGCTGCACGTGCGCTCCGCGCACCTGGAGAACGATGATTGGTGGGAGACCTCCGACGTCGCAAAGGCATTGCCCGACGGCCGCTTCGTGCTGAAGGGGCGCGTGGACCGGATCGTGAAGGTCGAGGAGAAGCGCGTCTCGCTGCCCGCGATGGAGAAGGCGCTGCAGGCCGGCGGTCTCATCGCCGAGGCGAAGGTGCTGCCCCTGGAGGACCGTGGCGCGACGCGGCTTGCGGTCGTCGCCGTGCCGACGTCCGCCGGCTGGGACGCGCTGCGCACCCAGGGCAAGCGCGAGTTCAACGAGCAACTTCGCAGCGATTTGCTGCGCGGTTTCGAACGCGTGGTGCTGCCCCGGCGCTTCCGCTTCGTGCGCGAACTGCCGGTCAACACCCAGGGCAAGTCCACCGAAGCGCTGCTGAGTGCGCTGTTCCAGCCGGACCTGCCGTCCGTGCAATGGCGCGTGCAAGGGCCGCAAGCGGCTGTCGCGACGCTGGACATCGTTCCACAACTGCGAGTGCTGGACGGCCACTTCCCGGGCGCGCCGGTGCTGCCCGGGGTGGCGCAACTGCACTGGGCCGCGGTGCTCGGTCGGCAGTCCTTTCCTTTGCCCGGGCGCTTCGTGCGCGCCGAGCAGCTCAAGTTCCAGATGCCCATCGTGCCGCCGCTGCAGCTCGATCTCTCGCTCGAGTGGGATGCGCAGCGCCAGTGCATGAATTTCTCTTACACGTCCGCACTCGGCACGCATTCCTGCGGCCGGCTCGTGTTCCGGCCCGACGATGTTTGATCCTGTCGTCGTCATCCCCGTCTTCAACCATCCGGCGACCATCGGCGGCATGGTCGCGCAGGTGCGCGCCCACGGGCTGCGCTGCATCCTCGTCGACGATGGCAGCGATCGGGAGTGCGCCGGGGTCCTCGATGCGCTGGCGCGTCAGGACGACGCAATCGCCCTCGTGCGCCTGCCGCGCAACCGGGGGAAGGGCGCTGCCATGGTCGCGGGCTTTCGCGAGGCGGGACGCCGCGGCCACAGCCACGTGCTGCAGATCGACGCCGACGGGCAGCACGCCTGCGCGGACATCCCGCGCTTCCTCGCGCAAGCCCGTGCGCATCCAAAGGCCGTGATCGCCGGGTGCCCGCTGTACGACGCCAGCGTGCCTCGCGGGCGCCTGCTGGGAAGGTATGCCACGCACGTCTGGGTCTGGATCAACACGCTCTCGTTCGACATCCGCGACTCGATGTGCGGCTTCCGCGTGTACCCGCTCGCAAGCCTGCTGCCGCTGCTCGATGCGGTGAAGATCGGCCGTCGGATGGAGTTCGACAGCGACGTGATCGTTCGTTTGCACTGGCGCGGCGTGCCCGTGGTGAACCAGCCGACGCGCGTCACGTATCCGCAGGACGGCGTTTCGCACTTCCGCATGTGGCGCGACAACGTCCGCATCTCGGCCATGCACGCACGCCTCTTCGCGGGAATGCTGTGCCGCGCGCCGCTGCTGCTCTGGCGAAAGGTGGCTGCGTGAGCATTGCAGCGCGCGGCGTCCACTGGGCCCGCATCGGCGAATCCACTTTCGCCGCTGGCATCTGGTTCCTCTATGGTGTGAACGCCGTCGCCGGGCGCCGGGTACTGCGGCTGCTGCTCTGGCCGGTGGTGCTGTTCTACGCGTGCACCCAGCCACGGGCGCGGCGGGCCTCGCTCGATTACCTGCGGCGGATCGAGGCGGCGCACGGCGTGCTGGGCGAGCCGCCGCGCGCACGCCATTGGCTGCGGCACCTGATGGCCTTCGCGGAAACGCTGGTCGACAAGCTGCTGGCGACTTCGGGCCGCTACCGCTTCGCGCACGTCCGCATCGAGGGGCAGCAACAGGTCGAGCGGCTGCTGGCCGAAGGCCGCGGCGCCGTGCTCGTCACCGCGCACGTCGGCTGCCTCGAGTTGTGTCAGGCCCTCGCGTCGCGCATGCCGGCGCTGCGGCTCACGGTGCTCGTGCACACCCGCCATGCGGAGCGCTTCAATGCCATCCTCCGCCGGCTCAATCCCGAGAGCCGTGTCGAACTGCTGCAGGTCACCGACGTCAATGCGGCCACGGCCGTGGAGCTGGAGAAGATCGTGCGCGCCGGCGGCTTCGTCGCGATTGCAGGCGATCGCGTTCCCGTCGATGGCGGGCGGATCGCGCGGGTGCCGTTCCTGGGAGCACCCGCGGAGTTCCCGGTGGGTGCGTACGTGCTGGCCTCGCTGCTCGCATGCCCGCTGCTGATGCTCGGCTGCGTGCGCGAGGGCGGAGGGCATGTCGTGCGCTTCGAGGCCCTGGCCGAAAGCGTCGAGCTGCCGCGGACGGGCCGGACGCAGGCGCTGGAGCAGTACGCGGCCTCGTTCGCGCAGCGCCTCGAAGCCCTGCTGGTGCGCTCGCCGTACGAGTGGTTCAACTTCTACCCGTTCTGGTCCCGGACATGAGCGCATCCCTCGACCTGAGCCACGAGATCGAGGTGGTCCCCGCCTTCTACGACATCGACCCGATGGAGATCGTCTGGCACGGGCACTACGTCAAGTACCTGGAGCTCGCACGCTCGGCGCTGCTGCGGAAGTTCGATTACGACTATCCCAGGATGCGGGCCTCGGGCTACGCCTGGCCGATCGTCGAGATGCGACTGAAGTACGTGCGGCCCGCGGAGCTGGGACAGCGCCTGATCGTCCGGGCTGAGGTCCTGGAGTGGGAGAACCGGCTGCGCATCGGCTACCGCATCCGCGATGCGGCCACGTCTCGCAAGCTCACCGAGGCCAGCACGATCCAGGTCGCGGTGGACCTCGCCACGCGCGAGATGCTCTACGTCTGCCCGGGCGTTCTCTGGCAGCGCCTGGGGGTGCGGCCGTGATCACGCGCAGGGCGCTCTGCGTCGTGTTGGCTTCAGCTCCGGCCCTTCTGAGGGCCGAGAGCCTGTCGCCGCTGTTGCGCGAAGTGCGCCAGCGGCTCGTGAACGAGCCGGTGGTTCGCGGCGGCTTCGAGCAGCACAAGACGGTCAAGGGATTCCGCAATCCGCTGGTCTCCAGCGGCGACTTCGTCGTGGCGCGCGGGCAGGGCGTCCTCTGGCGCACCCGGCAGCCGTTCGCCTCGACCCTCGTCGTCACCCGGGACCGCGTGCTCGCCCGCCAGGCCGACGGCACGGTCGTGCGGCGCCTGAACGCGAACGAGGAGCCAGCCGTTCGCGCAGTGAGCGAAACCCTGTTCGGCGTGATGGCCGCCGAGTTCTCCGCGCTGGCGCAGCGGTTCCAGATCGATGGCGAGTCCGGTACGGGCGCAGGAGAGTGGCGCCTCGCGCTGCTGCCGCTCCAGCCCTCTCTGGCGCGCTGGGTCCAGCGCGTGGAGCTGCAAGGCGACCGCTTCCTGCGCAGCATCCGGATGCACGAAGCCAGCGGCGACCAGACGCAGATCCGTCTCGCGCGGCACGCGACCGGCTCGGCCATAACGGCGGACGAGGAGGCCCAGTTTGAGTGATCCCGCCGTCCTGCGAGCGCCGCCGGAACTGACCGCAGGGCCTGCGGCGTCGGGCCGGGCCTGGCGTCTGGCGGCATTCGCCTGGCTGTTGTGCGTGCTCCTGATCGCGGCGCACCATTGGCAGTTCTGGCGCGGCGGCCGGCTCGACACCGACGTGCTCGCGTTGTTGCCCCGGGCCGAGCAATCGCCCGAAGTCGCGCGCGCGAGCGACGTGCTCGCGCAAGGCGCCTCCCGGCAGGTGGTGGTGCTGCTCGGCGCGCCCGACTGGGCTTCGGCGAAGCAGGCCGCGCAGCAGTGGCGCACAGCCATGGAGGGCAGCGGCGCGCCCATGCAGTCTTCGGCGAGCGCCGGTGAACGGGCGGTGGATGCGTTGTTCGAGTTCTACGCCCCATCGCGCGACCGCCTCCTCACCCCCGGGCAGCGCAGGCAGCTCGAACAGGATCCCGCGCAAGTCCAACTGGAGCGCGCCCTGGCGCTGCTGCACCAGCCGGGCGCCGGCGCACGTCTGGCGGACTTCGCGTCGGACCCTCTCGGCCTGTGGCCCCAGTGGCTGCAGGCGCGTTCCGCGCAAAGCCGCGCGCGGCCTCGCGACGGCGAACTGTGGGTCAGCGGAGAGGGCGTGGAGTGGGTCGTGCTCCGCTACGAGATCACCGGGCAACCGTTTTCCCTGAGCGGCGAAGCCCGCCTGCAGCCGGCGCTGGACGCGGCGCTGCAGGCCGCCCGGAAGGAAGTGCCGCAGGCGCGCGTGCTCGCCGCCGGGCTGCCCTTGCATGCCGAGTCGGCCGCGGTTCGCGCCAGCCGCGAGGTCAGCACGATCGGTTGGGGTTCGCTGGCGGCCGTCGTGCTGCTGGTCTGGCTCGCGTTCCGCAGCTTCTCGCCGATCGCGCTCACGGCCCTGTCGCTCGTGATCGGCGTGGCGGCCGGTGTCTCGGTCACGGCCTGGATGTTCGGCCAGGTCCATCTGCTGACGCTCGTGTTCGGCGCCAGCCTCGTCGGCGTCGCGGAAGACTACGGCATCCACTATTTCGCGGCCCGGCAGTCGGAGCCTTCGACGCGACCAAGGACGCTGATGCGAAAGCTGCTCCCCGGCCTGGCCCTGGCGCTCGCGACCAGCGTGGTCGCCTACCTGGCCCTCGGACTTGCCCCGTTCCCCGGGCTGCGGCAGATGGCCGTGTTCTCCGCCGCCGGGCTGACCGCCGCGTTTCTTACGGCGATCTGCTGGTTTCCCTGGCTCGATCGCGCGGTGCCGCGCTCGTCGCGCTTCGCCGATTTCGTGCGCGGTTCCCTCGCGCGCTTCCCGCGCTGGCAGGGATCGCGGCGGCAGCACATCGCCACGTGCTTGCTGGCGCTGGCCTGCATCGGGGGAGCGGTGCAGCTGCGCGCCAGCGACGACCTGCGGCACTGGCAAGGCTCGCCGCCGGAACTGCTGCAGGCGCAGTGGAAGGTGGGCCAGCTCCTCGGCACTCCCAGCGTCGCCCAGTTCTACATGGTGCGGGGCGCCACCGCGCAGGAGGTGCTGGAACGCGAGGAAGCGCTGAAGGAGCGGCTCGACGGGATCGTGGAGGCGCGCCTGCTGGCGGGTTACGCGGCGGTTTCCGACTGGCTTCCTTCGCTGCGCAGGCAGGAGCGCGACGCACGGCTCTTGACGCAAGTCGAAACGCAGCTGATCTCGGGCGTCAACCGGCTGCTCGGTGAGCGGCTCGCGCGGCCCCCTTCCGCATCGCGCCCGCTCACGCCGCAAGAGTGGCTCGCGCATCCCGCGTCGGCGGCGGGGCGGCCGCTCTGGCTCGGGGAAGTCGAAGGTGCGTACACCACTGTCGTGATGCTGCACGGGCTGCAGGATCCGGCGCTGCTTCCGCGCCTGCAAAGCCTGACCGACGGGCTCGCCGGAGTGCGCTGGGTGGATCGGTCGGGAGACATCGCGTCCCTGCTCGGGCGCTATCGCTGGGCGATGACGCTGCTGCTGCTGGCCGGTCATGTCCTGGTGTTCGCCGCGTTGTGGTCGCGTTTCCGCGCCGCAGCGTGGCGCGCGTGGCTGCCCACGGTCCTGGCCAGTGTCGCGGCGGTCGCGGTCCAGGGCTGGCTGGGTGTTCCCTTCCAGCTCTCCAACATCCTCGCCTTGCTGCTGCTGCTCGGCATCGGTGTGGACTACGGCATCTTCCTGCTCGAGCACCGCGGCGATGGCGGCGCGTGGCTGGCGGTCGTCCTCGGCGCAGCGAGCACCTGGCTGGCTTTCGGACTGCTGGCCCTTTCGTCGACGCCGGCGCTGCATGCGTTCGGCCTGACGCTGATGATCGGTGTCGCCGTCGTGTGGGCCGTGTCGCCCGTATTCCGTCGCAGCGAGGCCGTGCAATGAGGTTGCTGCCCGCCATTTCCGCAATGCTGCTGGCCGGCTGCGCCGTCGCGCCGCCGCAAAGCGACATCATGCTGCGCCTCGCCCCCGGCTCGCTGGGACGCGAGCTCGCATTGCAGCAGCGCATGACGGTGAGCTCCCATGGCCGCACCGAACAGCTGGACCTCGCCATCGAATCCGACGAGGACTCGGTGCGGCTCGCCGTCATGGATTTCGGCCAGACCGTGATGCGGCTCGAATGGGACGGGCAGGCGCTGAAGGAGAGCCGTGCCACCGGCTGGCCCGCCTTCATCACGCCGGAACGTGTCCTGAGCGACCTGCAGCTGGTGCACTGGCCCCTGGAGTCGATCCGGCCCGGCCTGCCCACGGGCTGGTCGGTGGACGACGAGGCCGGCACGAGGGTGGTGCGCGCGCGCGGGGAGGTGGCGATCCGCATCCGTCATTCCGGCACCGACAACGCCGAACTGGAGCACCTCGCGGCGAAATACCGCGTCCGCCTCGAGCCCTGGCCCAGGAGCGCGCCATGAGCCCCGTGTACCTGCAAGCGCCGGCCTGGCTGAGTGCGCTGGGCCGCGGCACCGACGCACGCGAGGCGATGTTCGGTCTGCGTTCCGCCGGCATGGCCGTGACCGAGCGCTACACGCCGGGCAGGCCGCTTCACCTCGGCTGCGTGACCGAGCCGCTGCCGTCGCTGGAGTCGCAGCCGGTGGCCTTTCGCAGCCGCACGAATGCATTGCTGGCCGCGGTCGTGCCCGACCTGCAGCCGATGCTCGAGACGGCCCTGTCGCAACACGGGCCCGACCGCATTGCGGTGGTCCTGGGCGTCAGCGCGGCCGGGCTGCAGGAAGGCGTCGCCGCCGCACGCCAGTTCCGCGCGCAAGGCTCGTGGCCGGCCGGCTACGACTACGCGCAGCAGGAGATGGGCAACGCGGCGGCCTTCCTGAAGCGCGCGCTCGGGCTGCGTGGCCCGGCGTACACGGTCTCGACCGCTTGCTCCTCCAGTGCCAAGGCGCTCGCATCGGCGGCCCGGCTGCTGCACGCCGGCATCGCCGATGCGGTCGTGGCCGGTGGCGTCGATGCGCTCAGCGGCTTCACGATCGGCGGCTTCAGCGCGCTGGAATCCGTGAGCGCGCAGCGCTGCAACCCGCTCTCCGCCCATCGCAGCGGCATCAACATCGGCGAGGGCGCTGCCCTCTTCGTCGTCAGCCGCGAACCCTCGGCGGTCCGGCTCGCGGGCTGGGGCGAGAGTTCGGATGCGCACCACATGTCCGCGCCCGAGCCCGGCGGCCGCGGCGCGCTTGCCGCGATGGAGCAGGCGCTCGCGAGGGCGGGCATTCCGGCCGGCGCGATCGACTACGTGAACCTGCACGGCACGGCCACGCGGCAGAACGACGCGATGGAAGCCCTCGCGGTCGCACGGTTGCTGGGCCACGAGGTGCCGGTCAGTTCGACCAAGCCGCTGACGGGACATGCGCTCGCCGCGGCCGGCGCCATCGAGGCGGCGATCGCCTGGCACACGCTGGCCGCCAATCCATCCGGGCGCCTGCCGCCGCACCTGTGGGACGGTGTGCGCGATCCGGAGCTGGCGCGGGTGCGTGTGGTCGCAGCCGGTGAATCGCTCGGGCGGTCCCCGCGCCATGTCCTGAGCAACTCCTTTGCCTTCGGCGGCAGCAATGCCTGCCTGGTCTTCTCGGGTGAGTGATATGGAACAACGAGTGGAGAGCTGGATCCCGCACCGCGGTGCGATGTGCCTGCTGGACCGCGTGCTGGAAGTCGGCGCGGAGATGGCCGTCGCCGAGGTCGAGGTTCCTTTCGATGGCCTGTTCGTGAGCGATGGACAGGTCCCCGCGTGGGTCGGCATCGAATACATGGCGCAGACCGTATCGGCCTGGGCCGGCGGACGCGCACGCGGCAGCGGCGAAGCGCCGCGCCCTGGACTGCTGCTGGGCACGCGCCGCTACGAGGTCGACTGCGACGGTTTTCCCAGCGGAGCGCGGCTTCGCATCGAAGCGCGCTGCGAATTGATCGGCGGCAACGGGCTGGGCCAGTTCGACTGCCGCATCGAGATGGACGGCAGGCAGGTCGCGACGGCGAAGCTCACCGTGCTCGATCCACCCAAGGACGCCAACCCGCTGGCGAGGAACGAGGCATGAGCGCGACCACCGTGCTGGTCACCGGCTCCAGCAGCGGCATCGGCGAGGCCATCGCGCTGCGGCTGGCGGCGGCCGGCCATGACATCGTGGTGCATTGCCGCTCGAGCCGCTCGAAGGCCGACGCCGTCGCAGACCGCATCCGGGCGCTCGGGCGTGCAGCCCGCGTGCTGCAATTCGATGTCGCCGATCGCGCCGCGTGCGCCGAGACGCTGGAGGCCGACATCGCCGCCCACGGCGCCTACTACGGCGTGGTCTGCAACGCAGGCATCACTCGCGATGCGGCGTTCCCGGCGATGTCGGGCGACGATTGGGATGCGGTCGTGCACACGAACCTCGACGCCTTCTACAACGTGCTGCATCCGGTCACGATGCCCATGGTCCAGCGGCGCAAGCCGGGCCGCATCGTGACGATCGCCTCGGTGTCGGGCCTGGTGGGCAATCGCGGGCAGGCCAACTACAGCGCCGCGAAGGCCGGGCTGATCGGCGCGACCAAGGCGCTGGCGATCGAGCTGGCCAAGCGCGCCATCACGGTCAACTGCGTCGCGCCCGGCCTGATCGACACGGAGATGCTGCCGGCCGAAGTGCGGGAGCAGGCCATCGAGGTGGTGCCGATGCGGCGCGTGGGCACCGCAGGTGAAGTAGCGGGTGCGGTGGCTTTTCTCATGAGCGACGAGGCGGCGTACATCACGCGCCAGGTGATATCGGTCAACGGGGGAATGGTGTGAAGCGTGTCGTCATCACGGGTGTGGGCGCGTTCAGCCCGCTGGGCCATGACTGGCCCACGGTGCGCGAGAGCTTGCGCGCGATGCGCAATGCGGTGCGCCGCATGGACGAGTGGGACGTGTACGACGGCCTGAACACGCGGCTGGGCGCGCCGGCCAAACCCTTCGAACTGCCGGACCACTACAACCGCAAGGCCACGCGCAGCATGGGCCGCGTCGCCCTGATGGCGACGCGCGCGAGCGAGCTTGCATTGGCCGATGCCGGGCTGCTGGGCGACCCGCTGGTGGCCGGCGGAAAGATGGGCATTTCCTACGGCTCCTCGGTGGGGTCGCCGCCGGCCATCGCGGACTTCGGCCGCATGATCATCGCGAAGGCGACCGAAGGCATCACGGCCAACACGTACATCAAGATGATGTCGCACACGGCCGCCGTCAACATCGGCGTGTTCCTGGGCATCACCGGCCGCATCGTCACCACATCGAGCGCCTGCGCGGCCGGCAGCCAGGGCATCGGCTACGCGTTCGAGGCGATCCAGAGCGGCCGGCAGGTCGCGATGCTCGCGGGCGGCGCCGAGGAACTCGATGCGATCGACGCGGCCGTGTTCGACACGCTGTTCGCCACCAGCGTGAAGAACGACCAGCCGCAACTCACGCCGCGGCCTTTCGACGCCGCCCGCGACGGGCTGGTGCTGGGCGAGGGCGCCTGCACGCTGGTGCTGGAAGAGATGGAGCACGCCAGGGCGCGCGGCGCCCGCATCCTGGCCGAGGTCGCCGGCTATGGCACCAACAGCGACGGCGCGCACGTGACGCAGCCGCAGTCGGCCACCATGGCGGGTGCGATGAGATTGGCGCTCGAAAGCGCGGGGATCCCGGCCGCGGAGATCGGCTACGTGAATGCGCATGGCACCGCGACCGACCACGGGGACATCGCCGAGAGCGTGGCGACGCATGCAGTGCTGGGTGATCGCGTACCCATCAGCTCGCTCAAGAGCTACATGGGGCACACGCTCGGCGCCTGCGGCGCGCTCGAGGCCTGGATGTCCATCGAGATGATGCGGGAGGACTGGTTCGCGCCGAACCTGAACCTGGAAAACGTGGGCCCGGGCTGCGCGGAGCTGGACTACATCCGCGGCGGCCTGCGCAAGCTGCAGACCGAGTGGGTGATGAGCAACAACTTCGCCTTCGGCGGGATCAACACCTCACTGGTGCTTCGGCGCTGGCCGTGATGGCGGGAGCTATCCATCTCGCCTGCGGCCGGGTCGATGCGCTGCTGCGGGAGGCGCGCGAGCCTACGAAGTGGCTGTCCGCCGGGGAGTTGCAGCGCCTCGGGTCCATGCGATCGTCCAGGCGCCGCGGGCAGTTCGTGGCCGCGAGGTGGCAGGCGCGTCGGCTGCTCGCTTCCGTGTTCGGTGGCAGCCCCGCCGACTGGCCGCTGGACGCCGCGCCCGACTCACCGCCGACGTTGCCGGCCCGCAGCGACCTTCATCTGTCCATCAGCCACAGCGCGGATTGGACGGCCTGCGCCGTCAGCTTCGAGGCCGTGGGACTGGACATCGAAACGCCTCGGCCGGATCGCGACATCGAGGGACTCGCGCAGGTCTGCTGCACACCCGGGGAGGTGGCGTTGATGCAGGCCGCCCCGGACGGGGAGGCGTTCTTCTATTCGCTGTGGACCGCCAAGGAAGCCTGGCTCAAGCGCCGCCGCGAGTGGATGGCGCCGAGCCGCTTGCGGCAGCTGGAACTGAGGCCGGGCGGATTCGACGCGAGGACCTGGTCGGCCCCGGGTTGGTCGCTGGCCCTGTGCGGCTCGGGCAAAGTCCGCTGGTCGAGCGATGAACCGACGTCAAGGCGCTGCTGGGAAATGCGCGACGAGGCAGCGTCGCCGGCTTGAGGCGAGCCGCGGATCAGGCGGCCGGCTTGATCGCCACCAGGTTCAGCAGCGTTTCTTCCCGTTGCGCACGGGGCCGGATGCCGAACCACCGCTCCAGGATGCCGAGGTCGGACCGGCTCCACCACAGGTACGGATAGGAGATCGAGCTTTCCGGCACCCTGAAGCCGGCCCTGCGCAGCATGTCGATGTACTCCGGTGCGCTGCGCTGCACGTCCATCGGATGCCGGAACAGCGCTCGGATGATCCAGGAATGGATGTAGCGGCGCGTGGACTCCGCGAACAGCAGGATGCCGCCCGGCTTGAGCACCCGGAAGAACTCCGCGAGGGCCGCCTCCTGCTCGACGAGGTGGTGGAAGGTCTGGTGGCAGAACAGCAGGTCGGCCGACGAATCCTGCAGCGGCATCAGCGTGCTGGAAGCTTCCAGCAACCTCACCGGAACGCCTGCGCGCGCGGCCTCGTCGCGCGCGGCTGCGAGCATCTCCGGATCGATGTCGACGCCCACCAGGTCACGAGGCGAAAACCGCTGCGCGAGCTTGG
Source organism: Ramlibacter henchirensis (assembly GCF_004682015.1). Lineage (NCBI taxonomy): Bacteria > Pseudomonadati > Pseudomonadota > Betaproteobacteria > Burkholderiales > Comamonadaceae > Ramlibacter > Ramlibacter henchirensis. Next base: position 34,388 of record NZ_SMLM01000003.1, read on the forward strand.
GCAGCGAATAGCCGGAGCCGCAGCCCACGTCGACCACGACGGGGTAAGCCGGTTGCCGGTCCGGGATCAGGCGGACCAGGTCGGCGACGGCGCGCTCGAGCACATGGACCCGCCAGGTTTCGGTCTTCAGGAACCACTTGCCGAATGCGGTTTCGGGAACGTGGAGCGCCGTGGAGTGATGCATCTTCCAGGCCGCCGGGAGGGCCGGCGGGTACTTCCTTTGCGAAGGGTTCAGGCGGCCTTCGCCAGTTCCGTCCGGATGGCCTGGATGAACTCGTTCACCCACTGGTTGTAGAAGGGATGGATCACGCCGGCGCCGGTGGATGCCGGGGGCGTACTTCATGTTGATGCTGTCCTTGTACGCCACCGAGAACTGCGACGCGGTGTAGCGGATGTCGGTGACCACGGTGTGCGTGCGCACCTGGTAGGTGGCCACCAGGTGGCCGGGGACCTGTTCGGCGATGACCCATTTGCGACCGGTGGCGGATGCGGCCGCGACGATGGCCTTCTTCACGTCGTCGGCCGTCGCGCTGCGGCCCGAGGGCGCCTGGACCAGGACGTTTTCGTGGTTGACGATCGGCACCGGGGCGCGTTGCGCGCCGGCTTGGGCGGCGGCGAAGGCGAGCACCGCGGCGAGGAGCAGGTGGGATGGCTTCATGTTTTCCTCCAGTGCTTGTTTCGTACTAAAAATTGAACCGGAGGCTCCAGCGCCGGCCGAACTGCCCGGCAGTGTAGCAATGGATGAGCTGGCGCAAGGGGTTGGCGGATTACCGCCCGCAGGCGGCGTCCCGCCTGGCCGGGCCGCCGTTCTGAGGAACGAGCGGAAAAGCAAAGCCGCCCCGAGGGGCGGCTTTTTCTTGCGCGTCGCGCGGCGGGATCAGGCCTTGCGCGTTCCGTTCGGCAGCGCCAGCGGCGCTTGCTTGAGCGGCTGGCTCACCGCCACGGTTCCACTCACCCCCTGGCTGCTTGCGCGCCCGGCGATGCTGGGCGGAAGCTGCAGGCCGTAGGAGGCGGCCGTGACCGCGAGGATCACCGGCACACGCTGGAGCATGGAGCTGGTTTTACGTTCTTGCATTCGCACTCCTCTAATGCTGCGAAGCCTGCGAGTATCACCCGCCCTCGTGTCGGTCTCGTGACGAATTGCTGCGTTGGACAGCAGCTCGCGACCGATGCCCACGCCGATGTCGGAGGGGTCCGACAGGGCGCGCTCACGCGGGCTTGAGACGCGCGTTTCCCTGCTTCCATGCAGCGAGCTGCCGCACCAGCACCGGCACCACCATGACCGCGCCGACGATCGTCACGACGAGGCCCGGCGCGATCAGCAGCAGGGCCGCGGCGGCGCACAGCAGCTGTTCCCAGCGCTTCATCTCGACGAGGAAGAACTTGCTCAGGGCCGCCGCCAGCACGGTGATTCCCAGCACGCAGCCGATGAAGGTGACGCTGAAGTCGTACCAGGTGAAGCCCTTGGCCACGAGCAGCAGCGAGGGCGAGAACACGAACACGAACGGCACCAGCACCTTGGCCAGCCCGAGACGGAACGCCATGTTGCCGGTTCGGAACGGGTCGCCGCCCGCCATGCCCGCGGCGGCGTAGGCCGCCAGGGCCACGGGTGGCGTGATGTCCGCGAGCACGCCGTAATAGAAGACGAAGAAGTGCGCGACCAGCGGTTCGACACCCAGCTGCACCAGCGTGGGCGCTGCCACCGTGACCATGATGATGTAGTTGGCGGTCGTCGGGATGCCGCAGCCCATGAGGATGCAGACCACGCCGGTCATCACCAGCGCCGCGAAGAGCGTCAGCGCGCGCGTGTCCGCCAGGAGCGCGGGCACCACGGCCGAGAGGCCGCCGGCGATCGTCGTCGCCCAGCTCGTGATGATGTAGCTGATCTTGAATCCCACGCCGGTGAGCGTGACCACGCCGATGACGATGCCGACCGTCGCCGCCGCCGCGCCCACCGCGAGCGCGTACTTGGCGCCGGTCTCGAAGGCTTCCATCAGCACGCCGTGGCGGATGCGGCCCGTGACGCCGGCCAGCTTCCAGGCCGCGAGGGCGAGCAAGGTACCGAAAGTGAAGATGCCCAGCCGGATCTCTTCGCTGCGCGCGCCGTAGTCGCCGAAGGCGATGGCGGCGAGCAGCGCGTGCAGCACGACCAGCATCAACCAGTTCTTCACCGCGTTGCCGCTCACCTGCGTGGTGAGGCCCACGATGGCGCAGGACGTGATGCCCGTGAAAGCTGCGAGGTACGGCGTGCGGCCGGACACCAGGATCCAGATCAGCAGCACCAGCGGGATCAGCGTGGGCCAGCGCTGGCGCAGTGACTCGCGCAGCCTGGGCATCTCCTCTTCGGTCAGTCCGCGCAGGCCATGGCGTTTGGCCTCGAAGTGCACCTGCATGAACACGCCGAAGAAATGCATGAAGGCCGGCACCACGGCGGCCGCGATGATCGTCTGGTAGGAGACGTCCAGGAACTCGATCATCAGGAAGGCCGCCGCGCCCAGCACCGGCGGCGTGATCTGGCCGCCGGTCGAGGAAGCCGCTTCCACCGCGCCGGCGAACTCGCGCTTGTAGCCGACCCGGATCATCGCGGGGATGGTGAGCGAGCCGACCGTGACCGCGTTGGCGACCGAGGAGCCGGACAGCATGCCGAACATCGCCGAGCCGAACACGCTCACCTTGGCGGGACCGCCGGCGTAGCGGCCCGCCACCGTGGATGCGATGTCCAGGAACAGCTGCCCCAGCCCGATGCGCGTGGCCATCACGCCGAACAGGACGAAGTGGAAGACGTAGGTCGCCACCACCCCGATCGCCACGCCGTAGATGCCCTGGCTGGTGAGGTACTGGTGGTTGATCATCTGGCTCCACGTCGCGCCCGCGTGTTTGAGCAGCCCCGGGAACCAGGGTCCGGCGAGCGAGTAGGCCGTGAAGAAGATGGCGATCAGCGGCAGCGGCCAGCCCATGGAACGGCGCGTCGCTTCCAGCAGCGTGATGAACAGGATCGAGCCGAACACCACGTCGACGAGGCTCGGGTTGCCGACGCGGAAGGCAAGGTCGTCGAAGACCCAGGGGATGTAGAGCACGCTGGCGACGCAGGCCAGCCCGAGCAGCCAGTCCGCCAGTGGCACGCTGCCGGGCGAGAGCCACGAGGACTTGGCTTCCCGGTCGTGCGAACGCTTGCCGGCCGCGAACACCAGGAAGATCAGGCCGAGCACGAAGGCCATGTGCACGCCGCGGTGGGTGGTCTCGCGCAGCAGGCCGAATCCGGCGGTGTAGAAGTGGAAGCAGGACAGCGCGATCAGCAGCCACTTCACGATCACCGAAGCCGGCGGAACCGTCGGCCGGAAGCGCATCTCCGGGTCGAACTTCTCCTCCAGCTCCTGCAGCTTGCTTTCGTCCAGCGTCGTTGCAACCGTCATGTGAACCGCCCCTCTCGCGGTGAACGTCCAATAAAAAAGGGAGGGCGCGCCCTCCCTCGTGGGAAGCCCGCGCTGCTTACTTCAGCAGGCCCGCTTCCTTGTAGAACTTCTCGGCGCCCGGATGGAACGGGATGCCGACGCCCTGGACCGCATTTTCCTTGGTGATGAACTTGCCCTTGGCGTGGCCGGCCTGCAGCGCCTTCTGCGTGGTCTCGGAGAACAGCGCCTTGGTGATCTGGTAGACCGTCTCGGTGTCGACCTTGGCGCTGGTCACCCACTGGGCGCCCACGGCCAGGGTCTGCACGGCGGGCACGTCCTTGTAGGTGCCGGCCGCGATGTTGTCGACGGAGAAGTACGGGTTCGTCTTGCGCAGCCCCTCGGCCTGCGTGCCGGTGAGCGGCACCAGCTCGATGCCCGTGCCGCCCGAGGCCAGCTCGGCGATGGCGCCGGCGGGCGCTCCGCCGACGAAGAAGAAGGCGTCCAGCGCGCCGTCCTTCAGCTTGTCGCCCGCCTGGTTGGGCTTGATGTATTCCGGCTTGATGTCCGATTCCTTGACGCCGTATGCGGCCAGCACCATGCGGGCGTTGATCAGCGTGCCGGAACCCGGCTCGTCGAGCGCCACGCGCTTGCCCTTGAGGTCGGCCACGGTCTTGATGCCCGAGCCCTTCTTGGTGACCAGGTGGATGCTCTCGGGGTACAGGTTGGCGATCATGCGCAGGTCGGCGATCTTGGGCTTGCCCTCGAAGGCGCCGGTGCCGGTATAGGCCCAGGTGGCCACGTCCGACTGCGAGAAGCCCGACTCCATCGCGCCGCCGGCGATCGCGTTCACGTTGGCCAGCGAGCCGTTGGTGGCCTGGGCGGTCACCACGATCTTGCCGGGCTGGCTCACGTTGTTGGCGATCATGCCGCCCACCGGGTAGTACGTGCCCGCGGTGCCGCCGGTGCCGATGCGGAAGAACTGCTGCGCCTGCGCAGTGCCGGCGAAGGCGAGGGTGGCCGCGACAACGGCGGCCCAGTGCTTGAGGTTCATGGATGGAGCTCCTGTGGGAAGGCGGCAGTAGAGCATGCAGGCAGGAACCGGGGAATAGTGAAAGCCCGAGCACTCGACACGAGCACCGGCGGAAATGGGGCGCCGGTGCGTGCCCTCACCCCAACCCTCTCCCGGAGGGAGAGGGAGCAACACGCTAGCCGTCGTCGTCGATCGACGCGCTCCAGCGGTCGCCCCAGCCCTTTTGCGCCTCGTCCAGCTCGCGCCTTCCGCGCTTGGTGGGCCGGCCATGCTCGATCGACAGGGCCGGTTCGCGCGCGAAGCGCCGCTGCTGCGCCGCCTCCTCGCGCGCCTTCAGGCTCTCGGGCGTTTCCTCATAGAGCTGCTGCGCGACCGGCGCCGGGCCGCGCAGGTTGGAGAGCCCCTTGACCACCACCGTGCGCGTCACCGACTCGCGCCGCACCGAAACCGTGTCGCCCACCTTCACCTCTCGTGCGGCCTTGGCTTCCTGGCCGTTGATCTCGACGCGGCCCTTGCCGATCTCTTCCGCCGCCAGCGTGCGCGTCTTGTAGAAGCGCGCGCTCCACAGCCACTTGTCAATGCGCAGTCGTTCCATCTGCCTCCATTGTGGCCAGCGGCCCCACCATTGTCTCCAGCGGCAGCCGCACCGTGGCGTCCAGTCCCTGGGTTTGCCCCTGCATCAGCCGGTTCTCCAGTTCGATCGAACCGTCGAGCGCACGCACGATCTCCGCACAGATGACCAGCCCGAGGCCGCTGCCGCTGCGCAGGTCGCCGGCCGCGAACGGCTGGAACAGGCGCGAGCGCAGCTCGTCCGCGATTCCCGGGCCGCTGTCGGAGAACGTGAGCGCGAGCGAGCGCGCATCCGTCACGAGCCGCACCGCAAGCGGCCCGCCTGCGCGGCTGTGACGGATCGCGTTGTGCAGCAGGTTGCGGGTGAGCTCGCGCAGCATCCACTCGTGCGAGCGCACCGGCGCCGGCACGGTGTCGAGGCCGAAGTCGAGATCGCGCTCGGCCACCAGCGGCGACAGTTCCAGCGCGACGGACCGAACCACCTCGGCAAGGTCCGTGACCGGTGCATCGGCCTGTTGCCTCAACTGCTCCACTTTCGCGAGCGACAGCATCTGGTTGGCCAGCAGCGTCGCGCGCTGGACCGTGCCGCCGACTTCCTGCAGCGCCTGGCGAGGTTCGACATCGCCGCGCAGCGCCGACTGCACCTGCGTCTTGAGCACGGCCAGCGGCGTGCGCAGCTGATGCGCCGCGTCGCGCACGAAGCGCTTCTGGTTCTCGAGCAGCTGGGCCAGGCGCGCCATGACGTCGTTGGTGGCGTCCACCAGCGGCAGCAGTTCGCGCGGAGCGTCTCCGGCCGCGATCGGTGTCAGGTCGCCTTCCGGCCGCGCCTGCAGCACCGCCGAGAGCCGCCGCACGGGACGAGTCGCGCGCTGGACCACGACCAGCACCACGAGCGCGATCACCGCCACCAGCAGCGCCTGGCGCCAAAGCGTGTCCACCAGGATCTGCCGCGCGAGCGTGCGCCGCAGCTCCAGTGTCTCGGCCACCTGCACGACGGCCATGCCGCGGCCGCGTGAACTGGCGACGGGCTGCAGCAGCACGGCGACGCGCACGTCGTTTTCCCGGAAGCGTTCGTCGTAGAAGTCGACGAGGGCGGCATACGGCGGCTTGGCCGGCAGTTCGCCGCGCCAGAAGGGCAGGTCGTCGAAGCCCGAGACCAGGACTCCTTGCAGGTCCGAGACGCGGTAGAAGAGCCGACTGCGAGTGTCCGCCTCGAAGGCTTCAAGCGCCGAGTACGGCACCGTGGCGCGCAACCGGGCCTGGCCGTCGTAGCCCTCGACGTCGAGCTGCTCGCCGATCACCTTGGCCGAAGCCAGCAGCGTGCGGTCGTAGGCCGTGTTCACCGCCTCGAGCGCCTGCCGGTACAGGCTGACGCCATTGGCGGCGATCAGCAGCAGCACTGGAAGCAGGATGCCCAGCAGCAGGAAGCGGCGCAGGGACATCTGCCTCATCCGCAGCACCCCGGGGACGCGCATCGGTGCCGCGTCATTCGCCCTTCACCAGGTAGCCCAGTCCGCGCAGCGTCATGAGCGACACGCCGGTGCCCGCCAGCTTCTTGCGCAGACGGTAGGCCACGACTTCGACGGCTTCGTACTGCACGTCCGCCTCGCCCGGGAACACCAGCTCGAACAGCTTCTCCTTGGACACGGCATGGCCCGGCCGCGTGAACAAGGCCTGCAGCAGCGCGGATTCGCGCGGCGTCAGTTCCAGCACTTGCGCGCCGACGTAGAAGGCGCCAGCGGCGCGGTCGAGCCTCACCCGGCCGACCTGCACCTCGCCGCCCGGGTCCGCCGCGGAAGAGCGGCGGCGGGCCAGCGCACGCAGGCGCGCTTCCAGCTCGTCGAGGTCGAAGGGCTTGGGCAGATAGTCGTCGGCACCCGCGTTCAAGCCGAGCACGCGGTCGCCCACGGTGCCGCGCGCGGTGAGCAGCAGCACGGGCGTGGCGAGCCCGTCGCGCCGCGCCCGCTCGAGCACCTGCAGGCCATCCAGCCCGGGCAGGCTCAGGTCGAGCACGACCACATCGGGCTGGAAGGCCGTCCACGCCGCGAGCGCGAGTCCTCCGTCCGCGCAGGCCTGCACCTGCATGCCGCGGCGAGCGAGCGAGCGTTCGAGCGTGGTGCGCATGGAGACGTCGTCCTCGACCAGCAGCAACTTCATGGGTGGGGGAGGGTAGCAGCGCGGGCTTCAGCAGCCAGCTTCGGTAGTTTCCCCAATGCCGCGGACAGCCGATTGACAGGAGCGCGGCGCATGATCCGCTGGTTCACCCGATCCCCAAGCAAGGAGACAAGCTCATGCGTCGAGACACCTTCCTGAAAACCATCGCGGCGCTGGCCGCCGCGGGCGCGCTGCCGCTGAGCGCGCGTGCCGCCGCCAACGTCAAGATGATGATCCCCGCCAACCCGGGCGGCGGCTGGGACACCACCGGCCGCGCGCTCGGCAAGGCACTGCAGGACGCGAAGGTGGCCGACAACGTCACCTACGAGAACAAGGGCGGCGCCGCCGGCGCGCTGGGCCTGGCCCAGTTCGTCAACGCCAGCAAGGGCGACCCGAACGCGCTGATGGTGATGGGCGCCGTGATGCTGGGCGGCATCATCACCGGCAAGCCGCCGGTCAACCTGTCGCAGGCCACGCCGATCGCGCGCCTGACCAGCGAGTACAACGTGTTCGTGCTGCCGTCCAACTCGCAGTTCAAGACCATGGGCGACGTGGTCGCGCAGCTGAAGAAGGACCCGGGCAGCGTCAAGTGGGGCGGCGGCTCGCGCGGCTCGACCGAGCACATCGCCGCGGCCATGATCGCGCAGAAGGTCGGCGTCGATCCGTCCAAGATCAACTACGTCGCCTTCCGGGGCGGCGGCGAGGCGACGGCGGCCATCCTGGGCGGCAACGTCACCGTCGGCGGCAGCGGCTTCTCCGAGTTCGCCGAATACATCAAGTCCGGCAAGATGAAGCCGATCGCCGTCACCTCGGCCAAGCGCCTGAACAACGTGCCGACGCTGAAGGAGCAGGGCATCGACGTGGAGATCGGCAACTGGCGCGGCGTCTACGGTGCGCCCGGCCTGAACGACGCGCAGCGCAAGCAGGTGACCGACATGGTGCTGGCCGCGCTCAAGACCAAGAGCTGGCAGGAGGCGCTGGAGAAGAACGACTGGACGCCGGCGGTGATGTCCGGCCCGGCCTTCGAGAAGTTCGTCGACGACGAGTTCGCCAGCCTGCGCGCCACCATGGTGAAGTCCGGCATGGTCTGACGCGGTCTTGCGCCAACCCTGACGCCCGGCCTGTCCGGGCGTTTCGTCGTGAGCAGCCGGCCAGGAGACAAGCGATGGACAACAAGACGAACAAGGCGGCCAGGCCGCAGGCGGCGGTCGGCGCGGGCGTACTGCTGCTGGGCGCGGCGCTCGCGGCCGGGGCGCTGGTGATTCCCTCGGCGGCCGGCTACGGCGGCGTCGGCCCCAACTTCCTGCCGTGGATCGTGGCGGTCGGGCTCGTGGCCTGCGGCGCGATGATCCTGCGCGAGGCGTTCACCGGCGGATTCCGTGCGATGGAGGAAGCCTCCGGCGCCGCCACCGCTTACTGGCCCGGCCTGGCCTGGATCAGCGCCGGCCTGCTGGTGAATGCGGCGCTGATCACGCGCATCGGCTTCATCCTCGGCTGCACGCTCTGCTACATGCTGGCGATCCAGGGCCTGCGACGTTCGACCGGGCAGGCGGCAGGCCGGCCGGCCTCATTGGGTGCCGACCTCGTCACCGGCCTGCTGATCTCGGCGCCGGTCTACTGGCTCTTCACCAAGTTCCTCGGCATCAACCTGCCGGGGCTCACCGGGACGGGCTGGCTGTGATGGACATCCTCAACGCCCTGATGCAGGGCTTCGCCACCGCCGTCTCGCCCGTCAACCTGCTGTGGGCGCTGGTGGGCTGCGCCCTCGGCACGGCGGTCGGCGTGTTGCCCGGCATCGGCCCGGCGACGGCCGTGGCCATGCTGCTGCCGATCACGGCCAAGGTCGACATCACCGCATCGATGATCTTCTTCGCCGGCATCTACTACGGCGCGATGTATGGCGGCTCCACGACCTCGATCCTGCTGAACACGCCGGGCGAGACGGCCACCATGGTCACCGCCATGGAAGGCAACCGCATGGCCAAGAGCGGCCGCGCCGGCGCGGCGCTGGCGACGGCGGCGATCGGCTCCTTCGTCGCGGGGACGATCGCGACGGTGATCGTCACGCTGTTCGCGCCGACCGTCGCCGAATTCGCCGTGCAGCTCGGGCCACCGGAATACTTCATGCTGATGGTGCTGGCGTTCACCACGGTCAGCGCGGTGCTGGGCAAGAGCACGCTGCGAGGCATCGCGGCGCTGCTGCTCGGGCTGGCCATCGGCTGCATCGGCCTGGACCAGATCTCGGGCCAGCCGCGCTACACGCTGGGCGTGCCGGAGCTGCTGGACGGCATCGAGATCGTGCTGGTCGCCGTGGGCCTGTTCGCAGTCTCCGAGGTGCTGTACGCGGCGATGTACGAGGGCCGCGTGCGCGAGTCGCAGAACGCGATGAGCCGCATCTACATGAGCGGCCGCGACTGGCGCCGCTCCGTGCCGGCCTGGCTGCGCGGCACGGCGATCGGCGCGCCGTTCGGCTGCATCCCGGCCGGTGGCACCGAGATCCCCACCTTCCTGAGCTACGCGACGGAGAAGAAGCTGGCCAAGGGCGAGGACCTGGCCGAGTTCGGCGGCAAGGGCGCGATCGAGGGCGTGGCGGGGCCGGAGGCGGCGAACAACGCGACGGTGACGGCGGCGCTGATCCCGTTGCTCACGCTGGGCATTCCGACGTCCAACACCACCGCGATCCTGCTCGGCGCCTTCCAGAACTACGGCATCCAGCCGGGGCCGCAGCTGTTCACCGCGTCGGCGGCGCTGGTCTGGGCGCTGATCGCATCGCTCTACATCGGCAACCTGATGCTGCTGGTGCTCAACCTGCCGCTGGTGCGCCTGTGGGTGCTGCTGCTGAAGATCCCGAAGCCGCAGCTGTACGCGGGCATCCTGGTCTTCGCCACCGTCGGCGCCTACGGCATGCGCCAGAGCGCTTTCGACCTGGTGCTGCTGTGGGGCATCGGCCTGCTCGGCGTGGTGATGCGCCGCTTCGACTTCCCGGCGGCGCCGGTGGTGGTCGGCATGATCCTGGGGCCGCTGGCCGAGGCGCAGCTTCGCAACGCCGTGTCGATCGGCGAGGGCAGCTTCATGGTGTTCCTGCAGCGGCCGATGTCGCTGGCGCTGCTCGTCGTGGTGATCGCGATCCTCGTGCTGCCGCGCGTGCTGCGGGTGCGGGCGCGCCGGCGCGCCGAGGCCGGGACCGGCTGAGCGCCGCGGCGCTACCATCCGGGCCCATGCAAGACGACTCGCTGCCGCGCGACGGCCAGCGCATCCTGGAGCTGGCGGCGCGGTCCATGTTCGACCTGTTCGCGAATGCGAGCGAGGGCATGCTGCTGGTCGACCGCGACGCGCGCGTGGTCTGGATCAACGACCAGTACAAGCGCTTCCTGCCGGCGCTGGGCTTCGAGCGGGTGGAGGACTTCGTCGGCCACCCGGTGTCCGAGGTGGTGCAGAACACGCAGATGGACCGCGTGATCCGCACCGGCAAGCCGATCCTGATCGACCTGCTGTCCAACCGCGCCGGCACCTTCGTGGTCAGCCGCATCCCGCTGCGCGACGAAGGCGGGCAGGTGATCGGCGCGCTGGGCATCGTGCTGTTCGACCATCCCGAGACCACGCTGCAGCCGCTGATCCACAAGTTCGCCAACCTGCAGCGCGACCTGGACGATGCGCGGCGCGAGCTGGCCACGCAGCGCCGCACCAAGTACACGCTGGGCAGCTTCATCGGATCGAGCCCGCCGGCGGTGGAGGTGAAGCGCCAGGCGCGCCGCGCCGCAGGCTCGTCCAGCCCGGTGCTGCTGCTGGGCGAGACCGGCACGGGCAAGGAGTTGCTCGCCCATGCGATCCACGCCGGTTCGTCGCGCGCGAGCGGGCCTTTCGTCAGCGTCAACATCGCCGCGGTACCGGACACGTTGTTGGAGGCCGAGTTCTTCGGCGTGGCGCCGGGCGCCTTCACCGGCGCCGACCGGCGCGGACGCGACGGCAAGTTCAAGCTGGCCGACGGCGGCACGCTGTTCCTCGACGAGATCGGCGACATGCCCACCAGCCTGCAGCCCAAGCTGCTGCGCGCGCTGCAGGAAGGCGAGATCGAGCCGTTGGGCTCGAACAAGGTCGTGCCGTTCGACGTGCGAGTGATCGCGGCGACCTCGCGCGACCTCGGTGCGCTGGTGCGGGAAGGGCGCTTCCGCGAGGATCTCTACTACCGCCTCAACGTGCTGCCGATCCGGGTTCCGCCGCTGCGCGAGCGCCGCGGCGACATCGCGGCTCTGGTGGAGGCGCTGGGCGAGGACATGGCGCTGCGCAACGGCACGCCCGCACCCGAGGTCAGCGCGCAGGCCATGGCCCTGCTGGCCGCGCAGTCCTGGCGCGGCAACATCCGCGAGCTGCGCAACGTGCTGGAACAGGCGGCGATGCGCAGCGACTCGCCGCGGCTGGAGGCGGCGCAGGTGGAAGAAGTGCTGCGCGCTGCGGGCATCGAGCACATCGCTCCGGCGGCATTGCCGATTGAGCCGCCCGCGGTGGGCGATCCGGGCCTGCTGCGTCCGCTGGCCGAGCAGGTCGCCCGGCTGGAGCGCGCGGCGATCAGCGCGGCCATGGCCGCCACCGGCGGCAACAAGGTGGCCGCGGCGCGCATGCTGGGCATCTCGCGCGCCAAGCTGTACGAGCGGTTGATGAATGAAGATCAGACATTTGCCTGAAAATCAGACATCAAAAATGACTGACAATCGAACACGCAGCGAGCGGCGAACTCGCTCCGCCTTTGAAATCAACCACTTACGGGCTGGCACGCTGCGTGCAGACGTGAGCCCGGGTTCGCAGTTCTATCAGGAGACAAAGCAATGCAAAGACGCACCTGGGTCGCGCTCGCCGCGCTGGCCGCCTCGGCTCTCGCCACCCCGTTCGCTGTCGCCCAGTCCAAGGGCGACATCAAGATCGCCCACATCTACAGCCGCACCGGCCCGCTCGAGGCCTACGGCAAGCAGACCCAGACGGGCCTGCTGATGGGCCTGGACTACGCCACCAACGGCACGATGACTGTCAACGGCCGCAAGATCGTGGTGATCGAGAAGGACGACCAGGGCAAGCCGGACGTGGGCAAGAGCCTGCTGGCGACCGCCTACGGCGACGACAAGGTCGACCTGGCCGTCGGCCCGACCTCCAGCGCCGTCGCGCTCGCGATGCTGCCGGTGGCCGAGGAGTACAAGAAGATCCTGCTGGTCGAGCCCGCGGTGGCCGATGCGATCACCGGCGACAAGTGGAACAAGTACATCTTCCGCACGGGCCGCAACAGCTCGCAGGACGCGGCCAGCAATGCCGCGGTGGCGGACCAGGACGGTGTTTCCATCGCCACGCTGGCGCAGGACTACGCGTTCGGCCGTGACGGCATCAAGGCCTTCAAGGAAGCGCTGAAGAAGGCCAAGGTGGTCCACGAGGAATACCTGCCGCCGAACACGACCGACTTCACCGCTGGCATCCAGCGCGTGGTCGACCAGCTCAAGGACAAGCCGGGCCGCAAGTTCATCGCCGTGGTCTGGGCCGGCGCCACGCCGCCGTTCAACGCGCTGGCCGCGCAGAACCTGAAGCAGCGTTATGGCATCGACGTGGCCACCGGCGGCAACATCCTGCCGGCCATGGTGTCGTACAAGCAGTTCCCCGGCATGGAAGGCGCTACCTACTACTACTTCGGCATCCCGAAGAACCCGGTGAACGAGGCGATGGTCGCGGCCCACTACAAGCAGTTCAAGTCGCCGCCGGACTTCTTCACCGCGGGCGGCTTCTCGGCGGCGATGGCCATCGTCACCGCGCTGAAGAAGACCAACGGCGAGACCGACAGCAACAAGCTGATCGCCGCGATGGAGGGCATGAGCTTCGACACGCCCAAGGGCAAGATGACGTTCCGCAAGGAAGACCACCAGGCCCTGCAGAGCATGTACCACTTCAAGATCAAGGCCGACCCGGCCTTCGCGTGGGGCGTGCCGGAGCTGGTGCGCGAGATCAAGCCGGAGGAGATGAACATCCCCGTCCGGAACAAGAGATAGACAGACGATGACGAGGCGCCCCGGCGGCGCCTCGCCTTCTGTCCGACTTCCCCTCCTGCCTCGAGGCCCGGTTTCCTGGCCCGGCCTCGCTCACCCTCACGACCATGAGCCGACTCGAAACCCGCGACCTGACGATCCGCTTCGGCGGGCACGTGGCCGTCAACGCCGTCACGTGCAGCTTCGAGCCCGGCACGCTGACGGCCATCGTCGGGCCGAACGGCGCGGGCAAGACGACCTACTTCAACCTGATCTCGGGACAGCTCAAGGCGTCGAGCGGCAGCGTCAGCCTGGGCGGGCGCGACCTCTCGGGGATGTCGGCGTCGGAGCGCACCCACGCGGGCCTCGGCCGCGCGTTCCAGCTCACCAACCTGTTCCCGCGCCTGACGGTGCTGGAGAACGTGCGGCTGGCGGTGCAGGCCTCGCGCGGTGGCCCGCACCGGCGCGGGCTGAACCTGTGGAGCGTGTGGAGCGACCACCGCACGCTGCTGCAGCATGCCGATGAGATCCTGGGTTCCATCGCCCTCAAGGACAAGGAACACGAACTCGTGGCCAACCTGCCGCATGGCGACCAGCGCAAGCTGGAGGTCGCGCTGCTGATGGCGCTGGAGCCGCAGGTGTTCATGTTCGACGAGCCCACCGCGGGCATGAACGCGGCGGAGGCGCCGGTGATCCTGGACCTGATCCGCCGCCTCAAGGCGGACCGCAGCAAGACCATCCTGCTGGTGGAACACAAGATGGACGTGGTGCGCGAACTGGCCGACCGCATCATCGTGCTGCACAACGGAAGCCTGGTCGCGGACGGCGAACCCGCGGAGGTGATCGCCTCGCCGGTCGTGCAGGAGGCGTACCTGGGGCTGTCGCCCCAGGACGCCTCTGGCGGTACCGACACTCCCCCCCATCCCGACCTTCCCCCGTCCGGGGGAAGGAGCAAACAGCCATGAACGAGAGCCTCTTGACGCTCGAAGGCGTCCACACCCACATCGGCGCGTACCACATCCTGCACGGCGTCGACCTGCAGGTGCCGCGCGGGCAGCTCACCATGCTCCTGGGGCGCAACGGCGCCGGCAAGACCACGACGCTGCGGACCATCATGGGCCTGTGGAAGGCCTCGCGCGGCCGCATCACCCTGGACGGCCAGGACATCACGGCGCAGCCGACGCCGCAGATCGCCGGCCGCGGCGTGGCCTACGTGCCGGAGAACATGGGCATCTTCGCGGACCTCACCGTGCGCGAGAACATGCTGCTCGCCGCGCGCTCGGCCAAGAACGCCGACCAGATCGACGAGCAGCGCCTCAAGTGGATCTTCTCGCTCTTCCCTGCGGTGGAGAAGTTCTGGAACCACCCGGCCGGCAAGCTCTCGGGCGGGCAGAAGCAGATGCTGGCGGTCTCGCGTTCGATCGTCGAGCCGCGAGAGTTGCTGATCATCGACGAGCCGAGCAAGGGCCTCGCGCCCGCGATCATCAACAACATGATCGAAGCCTTCGGCGAGCTCAAGCGCAGCGGCGTGACCATCCTGCTGGTGGAGCAGAACTTCAACTTCGCCAAGCGGCTGGGCGACACCGTCGCGGTGATGGACAACGGCCAGATCGTGCATGCCGGCGGCATGGAGGAGCTGGCCGAGGACGAGGAACTGCAGCATTCGCTGCTCGGGCTGGCTCTATGAAGAATGTCGATTTCGACTGGAAGCCGCTCGCGCTCGTGCCGCTGCTCGCGCTGCTGGTGCTGCCCTTCATCGGATCGAGCTCGACGTGGGTCACGCTCACCATCGCGGGCCTGGCCATGGGCATGATCATCTTCGTCATCGCGTCCGGCCTCACGCTGGTGTTCGGCCTGATGGACGTGCTGAACTTCGGCCACGGGGTGTTCATCGCGCTTGGTGCGTTCGTCGCCACCAGCGTGCTGGGCGCGATGGCCGACTACACCGCTTCGGGCAGCCTGTTGCAGAACCTGCTGGCCGTGCTGCCGGCGATGGTGATCGCGATGCTGGTGGCGGCCGCGATCGGCCTGGCCTTCGAACGATTCATCGTGCGGCCGGTGTACGGCAATCATCTCAAGCAGATCCTGATCACCATGGGCGGGATGATTATCGGTGAGGAGCTGATCAAGGTCATCTGGGGCCCGCTGCAGATCCCGCTGCCGCTGCCCGAAGGCATGCGCGGCATGGTGCTGCTGGGCGACGCCGCGGTCGAGCGATACCGCCTGCTCGCGGTCATCGTCGGCGTGCTGGTGTTCGGCCTGCTGCTGTGGACGCTGACGCGCACCAAGCTCGGCCTGCTGATCCGCGCCGGCGTGCAGGACCGCGAGATGGTCGAGTCGCTCGGCTACCGCATCCACGTGCTGTTCGTCGGCGTGTTCGTGGCCGGCAGCGCGCTGGCGGGCCTGGGCGGCGTGATGTGGGGCATGTACCAGCAGACCGTCGTGCCGCAAATGGGCGCGCAGGTCAATGTGCTGATCTTCATCGTGCTGATCATCGGCGGCCTGGGCTCCACGACGGGCGCACTGATCGGCGCGCTGCTGGTCGGCCTGATGGCCAACTACACCGGCTTCCTGGTGCCCAAGGCGGCGCTGTTCTCCAACATCGCGCTGATGATGGCCATCCTGCTGTGGCGGCCGCAGGGCGTGTACGCGCTGAGCAAGTGAGGGGAACGCCATGATCGCCCGACTGCTTTCCAACGACTTCCCGCGCAACCGCATCCTCGCCGTGCTGCTGCTGGTCGTGGTGGTCACGCTGGCGCTCACGCCGTTCGTGATCCCCGGCATCAAGGCGCTGAACGTCGCGGCCAAGGTGCTGGTGTTCATCGTGCTCGTCGCCAGCTTCGACCTGCTGCTGGGCTACACCGGCATCGTGAGCTTCGCGCACACCATGTTCTTCGGCATCGGCGCGTACGGCGTCGCGATCGCATTCACCCGGCTCGGGCCGACCTGGCCGGCGCTCGCCGCCGGCGTGGCCGCGGCGCTCGCGTTGTCGTTCGTGCTCGCGCTGGCCATCGGCCTGTTCTCGCTGCGGGTGCGCGCGATCTTCTTCTCGATGATCACGCTGGCCTTCGCGGCGGCCTTCCAGACCCTGGCCTCGCAGCTGTCGGAGATCACGGGCGGCGAGGACGGCCTGACCTTCAAGGTGCCGAGCGTGCTGTCCCCCAGCCACGAGTTCTCCTCCGAGCCCTTCCTCGGGGTGAGCCTGGACGGCCGGCTGCTGACCTACTACCTGCTGTTCGTCACCGCGCTGGTGCTCGTGCTGGCGCTGCTGCGCATCGTGAACTCGCCGTTCGGCCGCGTGCTGCAGGCAATCCGCGAGAACGAGTTCCGGGCCGAAGCGATCGGCTATCGCGTGGTGGTCTACCGCACGACGTCGGCCATCCTGTCGGCGCTGTTCGCCACCCTCGCGGGCGCGATGCTGGCGCTCTGGCTGCGCTACAACGGGCCGGACACGTCGCTGTCCTTCGAGATCATGCTGGACGTGCTGCTGATCGTGGTGATCGGCGGCATGGGCACGATCTACGGCGCGGTGATCGGCTCCGGGCTGTTCGTCGTCGCCCAGAGCTACCTGCAGGACCTGCTGCGCATCGCGAGCGAGGCGACGTCGGGCCTTCCATGGCTTTCCGCGCTGCTGTCGCCCGACCGCTGGCTGCTCTGGCTGGGCCTGCTGTTCGTGCTGTCCGTCTACTACTTCCCCACCGGCATCGTCGGCAAGCTGCGCTCGATGCGCGCGGCGTCCAAGCGTCCACCGGCTGCCGGCGAGCCGCGGCACAGCCCCGCGCTCAAGTAGCAACGAGAGGAAGGCGCCCATGGTTCCGAGCTCGAATTACGTCACCTGCGCCGGCCGCGAGATCCACTTCATGGAGTGGGGCGCCGGGAACGCCGCGACCGTCATCGCCTGGCACGGCCTGGCGCGCACCGGCCGCGACATGGACGAACTGGCCGGGCACCTGAGCGGCCGCTGGCGGGTGATCTGCCCCGACACGCTGGGCCGCGGCTTCTCGCAATGGAGCCCGCAACCGGACGTCGAGTACTCGCTGGCCTTCTACTCGCAACTGGCCGCGGACCTGTTCGACCGGCTCGGCATCGACAGCGCGCACTGGGTCGGTACATCCATGGGCGGAGCCATCGGCACCGTGTGCGCAGGTGGCCTCGTGCAGCCGCGGCTGAAGGGCCGCGTGCGCAGCCTGGTGCTCAACGACAACGCGCCGCGTCTGGCGCAAGCGGCGGTGGAACGGATCAAGGCCTATGCGGGCAACCCGCCGGCCTTCGCCACGATGGGGGAACTCGAGGCGTTCTTCCGGCAGGTCTACAAGCCCTTCGGCTGGCTGAGCGACGCGCAGTGGCGCCGGCTCACCGAGACTTCGGCGCGCCGGCTGCCCGACGGCCGCCTGACGCCGCACTACGACCCCGCGATGGTTCGCCAGTTCATCGACCATCCGCGCGACTACGACCTCTGGCAGCACTACGACGCGATCGAGGCGCCCGTGCTGTGCCTGCGCGGCGCCGAGTCCGACCTCGTGCTGCCCGATGCCGTCGAGGAGATGAAGCGGCGCGGCCCGGGCGCGCGCGGCCGCCTGCGCGTGGTGGAAGTGCCCGGCTGCGGCCATGCGCCCGCGCTGAACGTGGCCGAGCAGCTCGACCTGGTGGCCGGCTTCATCGAGGAAAGCGAGCGCGCGTTCCAGGCCGCGCGCCTGGTCACCGCGTAGCGCCCAGCGCCGCGGCGGCCTGCCGCGTACGCTCCTGCGCCTGCGCATCGGGCGCGGCCTGCGTGGGCCAGCCCGCGAGATGCCGCGCGGTGATCTCGCCGAAGGCACGGATCCAGGCTGGCTCGGCGTTCAGGCAGGGGATATAGCGGAAGTCCTTCCCGCCCGCGGTGAGGAAGGCATCGCGGCCTTCCTGCGCGATCTCTTCCAGAGTCTCCAGGCAGTCGCTGGTGAACCCCGGACACGCCACGTCGACGCGCTCCAGTCCCTTGCCCGCCAATGCGCGCAGCGTGGGCTCGGTGTACGGCTCCAGCCACTTGGCGCGGCCGAAGCGCGACTGGAACGACACCGTGTAATCGCCCTCTGCCAGTCCGAGCCGGCCCGCCAGCAGCCGAGCCGTCTTGCGGCACTCGCAGTGGTACGGATCACCGAGATGGAGCGTGCGCTGCGGCACGCCATGGAAGCTCATGAGGAAGTGGTCGGGCGGCCCGTTCTGGCGCCAGTAGCCGCCGATGCGGCTGGCCAGCGCTTCGATGTAGCCGGGCTCGTCGTGGTAGCCCCGCACGAACCGCAGTTCCGGCACGTTGCGGATGCCCCCGGCCCACGCATTGACTTCGTCGATCACGCTGGCGGTCGTGGTGCCCGAGTACTGCGGGTAGGCCATGATGACCAGGATGCGCGTGGCCCCTTCGGCCTTGAGCGCATCGAGCTGCGATGCGATGGAAGGATTGCCGTAGCGCATCGCGTAGCGCACCTTCACCCGGTGCCCGGCCTCGCCCAGCCAGCCTTGCAGCAGCCTGGCCTGCCGCTCGGTCCACACCTTCAGCGGCGATCCTTCCGGCGTCCAGATGCTGGCGTACTTCGCCGCCGATCTGGAGGAACGTCGCGGCAGGATGACGGTGTGCAGCAGCGGCAACCACACGGCGCGCGGGATCTCCACCACACGCGGGTCGGAGAGGAATTCGCGCAGGTAGCGCCGCACTGCGGCCGGTGTCGGCTCGTCGGGCGTGCCCAGGTTGCACAGCAGGACACCGGTGGCCGCCGCCTGGCCGTGGGTGAAGGCCGGTTCGGCGCGGTAACGGGAGGCGAGGGGCATGCGGTTATTCTCGCCGCATGCTCGACACCCGGAAGGTCAAGGCCATCACGCTGGACCTGGACGACACGCTCTGGCCGATCTGGCCCACGATCGAACGCGCCGAGAAGGTGCTGCACGAGTGGCTGGTGGAAAACGCGCCCATGGCCGCCGCGCTGTTCTCCAACCCCGCCGCCCTGCGCGAGATCCGCAACCACCTGGCCGAACAGCGGCCCGAACTCAAGCACGACCTGAGCGCGGTGCGGCGCGAGTCCATCCGCCTGGCGCTGTACCGCGCCGGCGAGGACCCGCTGCTGGCCGAAGCCGCCTTCGACGCCTTCTTCGCGGCGCGGCAGCAGGTCGAGCTGTTCGACGACGTGCGTCCGGCGCTGCAGAAACTCTCCGAACGCTTTCCGCTGGTGAGCCTGTCCAACGGCAACGCGGACCTGGAGCGCGTCGGTCTCGCGGCCTACTTCCGCGCGGCGGTGTCGGCGCGTGAATTCGGCGTGGGCAAGCCCGATCCCCGCATCTTCCACGCGGCGGCCGGCGCCGTGGACGTCGTGCCCGAGCAGGTGCTGCATGTCGGCGACGACGCGACGCTGGACGTGGTGGGCGCGCTCAACGCGGGCATGCAGGCGGTGTGGGTCAATCGCGGCGACCACCTGTGGCCGCATCCGCAGCAGCCGCACGCGACGGTCACGACGCTGACGCAGCTGTGCGAACTGTTGGCCTGAGGCGGTCCGCGGCCGCGATCGCCGACCGCACGGCACCTTCGATCGTGGCCGGATAGGGCCCGTCCACGTAGTCGCCGCAGGCGAGCAGGCCCGGCGCCACCTCGATCGGCGGCCTGCTCAGTCCGGGCAGGCAGGCGAACGTCGCACGCTTTTCCACGACGGTCTTGATAGGCTGCACTTGCCAGCCGAGGGAAGCGGCCTGGGCGATCACCTGCTGCTCGATCGTCCGCGCATCGCCTTCGCTGGCGCTGACGACGAAGGCGAGCACGTCGCTCGGGCCGCCGAGCTGCGCGCGATCGAACACGAACTGCGCGGGCGCACCCGCGCCCGAGTCGAGCGCCAGCATCGGCAAGGGCAGGGCGGGACCGCCCGTGGCGTAGACCGTGGCGATGCCCTCGTGCGTCAAGGCGCCGGTGCTGGTCAGCCAGGCGCGCGCCCCCGCATCGCTCGCGGCCACGAGGCGCTCCGCTTCCCAGGCCGGGCAGGCCAGCAGCACGGCGTCGAAGGGCTCGGCGTCGAGGGCCCAGCCGCCGCCGTGCCGGCGCAGCGTCTGCACGCGCGAACCGAGGCGCAGCTCGGCTCCGCGTGCCTGCAGCCACTCGGCGGCCTGTTCGGGAAAGACCTGGCCGAGGTCCACGCGAGGGATCAGCAGGTTGGACGCGCCCCAGCCGTTGCGTGCAGGGCCGAAGAGGCCGTCGCGCAGCACGCGCAGGAATACTGCGGCGCTCGCCCGCTCGGCGGAGGTGTTGAGTGCCGCGACGCAGAGCGGCTCGACCAGCTCGCGCATCACGGCCCGAGGCAGCCCGCGGCAAAGCTGCCGCACCGTCATCCGGTCGTCGCATTGGAATCGGCGCAACTGCCAGCCCGCGGCGTGCCGCAACAGCGAGAGCTTGTCGCGCCAGCTCCAGCCGCTCGCGGTGAGGATGCCCCAGGCGGCGTCGAGCGGCGACGGCCAGTCCGGCAATCCGAGGCCGCGTCCATCGGGGAAACGCAGCGTCAACGGCAGGCGATGCAGCACCTGCGCGGGCACGATGCCGACCTCTCGCATCAGCGCAAGCGTCTCGGTGTACGCGCCGATCATGATGTGCTGCCCGTTGTCCAGCAGCGCCTCGCCGCCTTCGGGGAGCTTCAGCGCGAGCGAGCGCGCCCGACCGCCGAGCTGCCGGGTGGCTTCGTGCACGACGACACGGTGGCCGTCACGGGTCGCGCGCACCGCCGCCGCCAGCCCGGCCCAGCCCGCGCCGACGATGGCGACCTTCACAGCCGGCCCAGCGCCTGGACCTTCCAGGCCAGCCAGAACTTGCGCAGCGGCGTCAGGCTCACGCGCTGGTGCAGCACCCTGAAGTCGTCGGCCTCGATCTCGCGCAGCAGCGTGCGGTAGATGCTGGCCATCATCAGGCCCGGCTTCTGGTTGCGCCGGTCTTCGGCCGGCAGCAGCGCCAGCGCTTCGTCATACAGCCGGTGCGCGCGTTGGGCCTGGAAGCGCATCAGCTCGGTGAACCGCTCCGAGTACTTGCGCTGCACGACCTCGTGCGCCTTCACGTCGAACTGCTGCATCTCGTCGATCGGCAGGTAGATGCGGCCGCGCATCGCGTCCTCGCCGACGTCGCGGATGATGTTGGTCAGCTGGAAGGCGAGGCCGAGCTTGTGCGCGTAGTCGGTGGTGCCCGGCTGCGTCTGGCCGAAGATGCGCGCGGCCACCTCGCCCACCACGCCGGCCACGAGGTGGCAGTAGCGCTCGAGCGAAGGAAAGTCCAGGTAGCGGGTCTGCTCCAGGTCCATGCGGCAGCCCTGGATGACGGCCTGCAGCTGCCGCTCCTCGATGCCGAACTCGCCCGCGAGCGGCATCAGCGCGCGCATGACCGGATGCTGCGGATCGCCCGCGAACGAGCGCGCCACCTCTGTCTGCCACCAGGCGAGCTTGGTCTGCGCGACGCCCGGGTCCTGCACCTCGTCGACCACGTCGTCCACCTCGCGGCAGAACGCGTAGAAGGCCGTGATCGCGGCGCGCCGGCGGGGCGGCAGGAAGAGGAAGGCGTAGTAGAAGCTGCTGCCCGAACCTGCCGCCTTCTCCTGGACGTATTGCTCCGGGGTCATCGGGCGATTGTCACATCCGCACCATGCGCGCCCCGATGACGAGAACGTCGAGCGGCCCGAGCCTGGGCCGGTGCCGGAAGGTGTCGAAGCCGAGGGCTTCGATCCTGTCCAGGATGCGCAGGCCGCCTTGCACCACGGCTCGCAGCTCCCATCCCGCGCGGCCCGGCACCCGATGCACGAGCGGCGCGCCTTCGAGCATCAGGCCGCGGGCCCACGCGCATTCGGCTTCCAGCAACGCCGCGCGTTGCGCTGCGGGCGACGCAGCGGGCGCGATCGGATCGACGCCGTGTTCGAGGCAGTCCGCATCGGGCAGGTAGCGGCGGCCGCGCGCAAGGTCCTGCCCGACGTCCTGCCAGAAGTTGATCAGCTGCAGCGCGGTGCAGACCGCGTCGCTGCGGGCGAGGGACGTCGCGTCCGAGACGCCATAGAGGTGCAGCATCAGACGTCCGACGGGATTGGCGGAGCGCCGGCAGTAGTCCAGCAGTTCCGCCCGGTCCGCATAGCCGGCGCCGTCGCGCGTCTTCACCACGTCCTGCTCGAAGGCACTCAGGAGGTCGAGGAGCGCGGAGACGGGCAGTTGCCATTCGGCCAAGGCACGCGCGAGGGGGCCGAAGACCGCAGGCCAGCGGTCCGAAGGCGGGCGGCCGGCTGCGATGGCATGCAAATCCGCGCGGTACGCAGCCAGCTCATCAAGCCTGTTTTGCGGTGAGGCATCGCCCTCATCCGCCAGGTCATCCGCGGTCCGTGCGAACCAGTAGATGGCGGCGACGGCGGGCCGCAGGCGCGGCGGGCACAGCCAGGAAGCGACCGGAAAGTTCTCGTAATGGTCGACGGGCCGGGCCCGGTGCAGAGCAGTCACGGGGCCGGATTCTCGCTTGACAAGGGCCGGAGGTTGCACTTAGATTACTAACCAGTCAGTCATTAGCAACGCTTCTCCCCGGGATTCCACCTATGCGCCTGCCTACCGCCCGCCCGCGGCTGCTGTTGCCGCTGCTGCTCGCAGCCACCCTCGCGGCCTGCTCCAGGCCGGAGCCCGCGCCCGAACCCATCCGCTCGGTCAAGGTCGTGACCGTGGGGACCAGCACCTACGGTTCGGCCTACGAATTCGCGGGCGAGGTGCGGCCGCGCCTCGAATCGCGCCTGGGGTTCCGCGTCGCCGGGAAGATCGTCCAGCGACAGGCCGAAGTCGGCCAGCGCGTGCGGCCCGGGCAGGTGCTCGCGCAGCTCGATCCGCAGGACTACCGCCTGGCGGCGGACGCCGCCCGTGCGCAGGTGGCGGCGGCCACGACCAACCGCGACCTGGCCGCGGCGGACTTCAAGCGCTATGCGACCCTGCGCGACCAGAACTTCATCAGCGGCGCGGAACTGGAGCGGCGCGAGAGCACGCTGAAGGCGGCCCAGGCGCAGCTGGAGCAGGCGCAGGCGCAACTCACGACGCAATCCAACCAGGCCGGCTACACGCGGCTGGTTGCGGACGTGTCCGGCGTGATCACCGCCATCGAGGCGGAACCCGGCCAGGTGGTGAGCTCCGGCGCGCCCGTGGTGCGCATCGCGCAGGACGGCCCGCGCGACGTGGTGTTCGCCGTGCCCGAGGACAAGGTGACCGCGATCCGCCCGGGCTCCGAGGTACGCGTGCGCGTCTGGGCCAATGGCGAGAGCGTGTCGGGCAAGGTCCGCGAAATCGCCGCCACCGCCGATCCCGTCACCCGCACGTATCCCGTGAAGGTGTCGCTCGAAGCTTCGGTCCAGCCGCCGCTGGGCGCGACCGCCTACGTGTCACCGCAGTCGCTCAGCCAGGCCGGCACGCAGGTGATCAAGCTGCCGACCAGCGCGCTGCGGCAGGACGGGCGGGAAACGGCCGTGTGGGTGCTCGATCGCTCGAGCATGACGGTTCGCTCGCAGCCGATCCGGATCGCCACCGCGGACGGCAACGAAGCCGTGGTCGCGGGCGGGCTGGAGCCCGGCACGCTGGTGGTCTCCGCGGGCGTGCATGTGCTCGCGCCGGGGCAGAAGGTGCGCATCTACGAAGAGCGCGCAGGCTCGCCGAATGGCGTCGCCACGCAGGCGGACAGCGCCTCGATCACCGCCGCCGCGGCGCGGCCGGTCACGACCAAGTGAGGCGGCCATGAGGGACGACGACACGCCGCCCGCGCGCGGCTTCAATCTCTCGCGCTGGGCCCTGGAGCACCCGGCGCTCACGCGCTACCTGATGGTGGTGCTGATGGTGCTGGGCTTCGCCGCCTACTTCCAGCTGGGGCAGGACGAAGACCCGCCGTTCACCTTCCGCGCGATGGTGGTGCGCACGAACTGGCCCGGCGCGACGGCGCAACAGGTGGCCGAGCAGGTGACGGACAGGATCGAGCGGACGCTGCAGGAGGTGCCGTACGCCGACATCATCCGCAGCTACTCCAAGCCGGGCGAGTCGCAGATCATTTTCCAGATCAAGGACTCGTCGAAGCCCTCCGAGGTCGCCAACGTCTGGTACACGGTGCGCAAGAAGATCGGCGACATGCGCCAGACGCTGCCCGCGGGCATCCAGGGGCCGTTCTTCAACGACGAATTCGGCGACGTCTACGGCGTGATCTACGCGCTCAAGGCCGATGCGGGCTTCAGCTACGCCGAACTCAAGACCTTCGCCGACGACGTGCGCCAGCAGCTGCTGCGCGTGCCCGACGTCGCCAAGGTCGAACTGTTCGGCGTGCAGGACGAGAAGCTCTACGTCGAGGTCTCGCAGAAGCGGCTGGCCCAGCTGGGCCTCGACCTGAACCAGGTGCTCGCCCAGCTCGGGCAGCAGAACGCGGTGGAGCCGGCCGGCGCCGTGCAGACGCCGCTGGACGTAGTGCAGGTGCGCGTGGGCGGCCAGTTCCAGGCAGTCGATCAGCTTACGGCGATGCCGATCCGCGGCAGCTCCGGCAACCAGCTCAAGCTGGGCGACATCGCGGAGATCAAGCGGGCCTACGTGGATCCGCCGCTGGTGAAAGTCCGCCACGACGGGCAGGAAGTGATCGCGCTGGGCGTGTCGATGACCAAGGGCGGCGACATCATCGAGCTGGGCCAGTCGCTGCGCGCCGCGTTCAACCGCATCGAGGACGGACTGCCCGCGGGCGTCCGACTGGTGCAGGTTCAGGACCAGCCGCGCGCGGTGGCCACGTCGGTCAACGAGTTCGTGCGGGTGCTGGTCGAGGCGGTGATCATCGTGCTGGCCGTGAGCTTCATCGCCCTGGGCCTGCACAAGCGCCCGAACGCCGCCGCGCTGCCGCTGTGGAAGCGCTGGTACGTGGACATGCGCCCCGGCCTGGTGGTCGGCATCACCATCCCGCTGGTGCTGGCCGTCACCTTCCTGGCCATGAATTACTGGGGCATCGGGCTGCACAAGATCTCGCTGGGCTCGCTGATCATCGCGCTGGGCCTGCTGGTGGACGACGCCATCATCGCGGTCGAGATGATGGTGCGGAAGATGGAGGAGGGCTACGACAAGGTCCGGGCCGCCACCTTCGCGTATGAGGTCACCGCGATGCCGATGCTCACCGGCACGCTGATCACCGCCACCGGCTTCCTGCCGATCGGCATGGCCCGCTCCACGGTGGGCGAGTACACGTTCGCCATCTTCGCCGTGACGGTGATCGCGCTGGTGCTCAGCTGGTTCGTCTCGGTCTACTTCGTGCCTTACCTCGGCACGCTGCTGCTCAAGGCCAAGCCCGTGTCCAGCGAGCACCACGAGCATTTCGACACGCCGTTCTATCGCACGTTCCGCCGCACGGTGGACTGGTGCGTGGAACACCGCTGGCTCACGATCGGTGCGACGCTGCTGGTGTTCGCGCTGGGCATCGTGGGCATGGGCAAGGTGCAGCAGCAGTTCTTCCCGGATTCGAGCCGGCCGGAGATCCTCGTCGCGCTGTGGTCGCCCGAGGGCACGTCGTTCACCGCGAACGAGGAAGTGGCCAGGCGGGTCGAAGCGCGCCTGAAGCGTGAGTCCGGCGTTACGACGGTCAGTACCTGGGTGGGCTCGGGCGTGCCGCGCTTCTACCTGCCGCTGGACCAGGTCTTCCCGCAGACCAACGTGTCGCAGCTGATCGTGATGCCGCAGGACCTGAAGACGCGCGAGAAGCTGCGGGTCGCGCTGCCCGCGCTGCTGGCGACCGAGTTCCCGGAGGTGCGAGGCCGCGTCACGCTGCTGCCCAACGGCCCGCCGGTTCCGTATCCGGTGATGTTCCGCGTGGTCGGAACCGACCCGGCGGTGCTGCGCGGCTACGCGGACCAGGTGAAGGAAGCGATGCGCGCCAGCCCCAACACGCGCGGCGTCAACGACAACTGGAACGAGGCGGTGAAGGTGCTGCGGCTGGAGATCGACCAGGCCAAGGCCCGCACCCTGGGCGTCACCAGCCAGTCCATCGCGCAGGCCTCGCGCACCATCCTGTCCGGCACGCCGGTGGGGCAGTACCGCGAAGGCGACAAGCTGATCGACATCGTGCTGCGCCAGCCGCTGGACGAGCGCAACGCGATCACCGACATTGGCAACGCCTACCTGCCGACTGCGTCGGGCAAGTCGATCCCGCTGACGCAGATCGCCAAGCCGGTGTTCACCTGGGAGCCGGGCGTGATGTGGCGCGAGGGCCGCAGCTACGCGATCACGGTGCAGAGCGACATCGTCGAAGGCCTGCAGGGCGCAACCGTCACGAATGAGCTGCTGCCCCAACTGCGCGAGCTGGAGAAGAAGTGGACGCCGGGCTACCAGATCCAGGTGGCGGGTGCGGTGGAGGAGAGCTCCAAGGGCTCTTCGTCGATCTCGGCGGGCGTTCCCGTCATGCTGTTCATCACCTTCACGCTGCTGATGCTGCAGCTGCATAGCTTCAGCCGCGCCATGCTGGTCTTCCTGACCGGCCCGCTGGGCATCGCGGGCGTGGCGGGCGCGCTGCTGGTGCTGGATCGGCCGTTCGGCTTCGTGGCGCTGCTGGGCGTGATCGCGCTCATGGGGATGATCCAGCGCAACTCGGTGATCCTGATCGACCAGATCGAGCAGGACCGCAGCCGCGGCGTGCCGGCGTGGGAGGCCATCGTCGAATCGGCGGTGCGAAGGCTGCGGCCGATCGTGCTGACGGCGGCGGCCGCGGTGCTGGCGATGATTCCGCTCTCGCGGTCCGTGTTCTGGGGGCCGATGGCGGTCGCGATCATGGGCGGGCTGATCGTCGCCACCGTGCTCACCCTGCTGGCGCTGCCGGCGATGTACGCGGCCTGGTTCCGCGTGAAGCGCCCCGGCGGCTGAGCCTCTGCGGGCCGAGCCGGTGCCCGCCTAGGGTTTAAAATCGCGGACTGACCGAATTCGGGCGGGCGGCCGGTGTTCCATTCCGGGCCGCCCGCCCTGCTTTTGGACCGCGCGGGTGGCGAAATTGGTAGACGCACCAGGTTTAGGTCCTGACGCCTTCACCGGCGTGTCGGTTCGAGTCCGACCCCGCGCACCACGATTGAAACCTCTAGAGACCCACCATGGCCGTGAACGTTGAAACCCTCGACAAGCTCGAACGCAAGATCACGCTGACGCTGCCCGCCGACGCGATCAAGTCCGAAGTCGACTCCCGCCTCAAGCGCCTGGCGCGCACCGTCAAGATGGACGGCTTCCGTCCCGGCAAGGTGCCGATCAACGTGGTGGCGCAGCGCTACGGCTACTCGGTGCACTACGAGGTGATGAACGACAAGGTGGGCGAGGCCTTCGCCCAGGCGGCCAACGAAGCCAAGCTGCGCGTCGCCGGCCAGCCGAAGATCACCGAGAAGCAGGAAGCGCCCGAGGGCCAGCTGGCCTTCGATGCGATCTTCGAGGTGTTCCCCGACGTCAAGATCGGCGACCTGTCCACCGCCGAAGTGGAGAAGCTCTCCGCCGAGGTGAGCGATGCCGCCATCGACAAGACGCTGGACATCCTGCGCAAGCAGCGCCGCACCTTCGCGCAGCGCGCGCAGGACGCGTCGGCGCAGGACGGCGACCGTGTCACCGTGGACTTCGAAGGCAAGATCGACGGCGAGACGTTCCAGGGCGGCAAGGCCGAGGACTTCCAGTTCCTGGTCGGCGAGGGCCAGATGCTCAAGGAGTTCGAGGACGCCGTGCGCGGCATGAAGTCCGGCGAGAGCAAGACCTTCCCGCTGGCCTTCCCGGCCGACTACCACGGCAAGGACGTGGCCGGGAAGACGGCCGATTTTCTGGTGACCGTCAAGAAGATCGAGGCCGCGAAACTGCCGGAGGTGAACGAGGACCTGGCCAAGTCGCTGGGCATCGCCGAAGGGACCGTGGAAGGCCTGCGCGCCGACATCAAGAAGAACCTGGAGCGCGAGGTCAAGTTCCGCCTGCTGGCGCGCAACAAGAACGCCGTGATGGACGCGCTGGTCTCGAAGGCCGAGCTCGACCTGCCCAAGAGCAGCGTGCAGGCCGAGATGGACCGCATGGTCGAAGGCGCGCGCGCCGACCTGAAGCAGCGTGGCGTGAAGGACGCCGACAAGGCGCCGATCCCCGACGACCTGTTCCGCCCGCAGGCCGAGCGCCGCGTGCGACTGGGCCTGGTGGTGGCCGAACTCGTTCGCGCCAACAACCTGCAGGCCAAGCCGGAGCAGATCCGCGCGCACGTGGAAGAGTTGTCCGCCAGCTACGAGAAGCCGGCCGAGGTGGTGCGCTGGTACTACAGCGACAACCGCCGCCTCGCGGAGGTCGAGGCCGTCGTCATCGAGAACAACGTCACGGAGTTCGTGCTCTCCAAGGCCCAGGTCAAGGACAAGCAGATCTCCTTCGACGAGCTGATGGGGCAGGGCTGACGAGGGCGGCTCGGAGCCGTCACAAACGCCGGGGCCTGGTGCCGGGACTTGCAGTCCGGCGCGCAGGCCCCATGTCTTTTTTGGCTACAGTAAGAGCCGCACTTCAGAGATTCCCCCAATGAGCTCACTAGACACCCAGGGCCTCGGCATGATCCCGATGGTCATCGAGCAGTCCGGCCGCGGCGAGCGGTCCTACGACATCTATTCGCGCCTGCTCAAGGAGCGCGTGGTGTTCCTGGTCGGCCCGGTCAACGACCAGACGGCCAACCTGGTGGTGGCGCAACTGCTGTTCCTCGAGAGCGAGAACCCCGACAAGGACATCTCGTTCTACATCAACTCCCCGGGCGGCAGCGTGAGCGCCGGCATGGCGATCTACGACACCATGAACTTCATCAAGCCGGACGTGTCCACGCTGTGCACCGGCATGGCCGCCAGCATGGGCGCCTTCCTGCTGGCCGCCGGGGCGAAGGGCAAGCGCTTCTCGCTGCCGCATTCGAAGATCATGATCCACCAGCCCCTGGGCGGCATGCAGGGCCAGGCCACCGACATCGAGATCCACGCCAAGGACATCCTCAAGACCCGGGCGCTGCTGAACAAGATCCTGGCGGACAAGACCGGCCAGCCGCTCGAGCGCATCGAGCGCGACACCGAGCGCGACTACTTCCTGTCGGCCGAAGAGGGCAGGGAATACGGCCTCGTCGACCAGGTCATCGCCAAGCGGCCCTGAGCGCCCCTTCCGCTTTCACCGACGCCCTTGCACGCCCGGTTGCGGTAGAGCAACGGCGTCTCCACTGACAGGAGGCGCCGCGGGACCTTTGGTTATCATTGAAATTCCACGCGACGGAAAGCGCACCCCCATGGCCGACAAGAAGGGCTCATCCAGCGAGAAAACGCTTTACTGCTCGTTTTGCGGGAAGAGCCAGCACGAGGTGAAGAAGCTCATCGCAGGCCCATCTGTCTTCATCTGCGACGAGTGCATCGACCTTTGCAACGAGATCATCCGCGACGAGCTTCCCGCGGGTGAGGAGCAGCGCGAGGCGCGCGGCGACCTGCCCACGCCCACCGAGATCAAGGCCAACCTGGACAACTACGTCATCGGGCAGGAGGCGGCCAAGCGCGCTCTGTCGGTGGCCGTGTACAACCACTACAAGCGGCTGCGCCACAAGGACAAGGCCAAGAAGGACGACGTCGAGCTCACCAAGAGCAACATCCTCCTGATCGGCCCCACCGGCTCGGGCAAGACCCTGCTGGCCCAGACGCTGGCGCGCATGCTCGACGTTCCGTTCGTCATGGCCGACGCCACCACGCTGACCGAAGCGGGCTACGTGGGCGAGGACGTCGAGAACATCATCCAGAAGCTGCTCCAGAGCTGCAACTACGAGGTGGAGCGCGCCCAGCGAGGCATCGTGTACATCGACGAGATCGACAAGATCTCGCGCAAGTCCGACAACCCCAGCATCACGCGGGACGTGTCGGGCGAGGGTGTGCAGCAGGCCCTGCTGAAGCTGATCGAAGGCACCATGGCCAGCGTGCCGCCGCAGGGCGGCCGCAAGCACCCGAACCAGGATTTCCTGCAGATCGACACCACCAACATCCTGTTCATCTGCGGCGGCGCCTTCGCCGGGCTGGAGAAGGTGATCGAGCAGCGCACCGAAGGCTCGGGCATCGGCTTTGGCGCGGCGGTCAAGAGCAAGGCCCAGCGCAGCCTCACGGACGTCTTCCGCGAAGTCGAGCCGGAGGACCTGATCAAGTTCGGCCTCATCCCCGAGCTGGTCGGCCGCATGCCGGTGGTCGCCACGCTGGCCGAGCTGTCGGAAGAGGCGCTGGTCCAGATCCTGACCGAGCCGAAGAACGCCCTGGTCAAGCAGTACGCCAAGCTGCTGGCCATGGAAGGCGTCGACCTCGAGATCCGTCCCAGCGCGCTGCGCGCCATCGCCCGCAAGGCCCTGGCCCGCAAGACCGGCGCGCGGGGGCTGCGCTCCATCCTGGAGCAGTCGTTGATCGACACCATGTTCGAGCTGCCCAACACCTCGAACGTGGACAAGGTCGTGGTGGACGAGTCCACCATCGAAGAGAGCAAGCCGCCGCTGCTGGTGTACCGGGAAGCGGCCAAGAAGGCCTGAACTCCCCCGTTTTCCCGTTGACTCGACCTTTTCTTCCCACCCCCGGCGCCCACCGCGCCGGCGGACGGGTTGAAAATCCGCATTTCCGGGCCATCTGCGCCAGGTAACACAAGGATCCTCATGTCCGGACACGTCCCGCTTCCCGCCACCCCGATCGAGCTGCCGCTGCTGCCGCTGCGCGACGTGGTGGTGTTCCCCCACATGGTCATCCCGCTGTTCGTCGGCCGGCCCAAGAGCATCAAGGCCCTCGAGGCCGCGATGGAGGCCGAGCGCCGCATCATGCTGGTGGCGCAGAAGGCGGCCGCCAAGGACGAGCCTTCCGTCAACGACATGTTCGAGGTGGGCTGCGTCTCCACCATCCTGCAGATGCTCAAGCTGCCCGACGGCACGGTGAAGGTGCTGGTCGAAGGCCAGCAGCGCGCCCGGGTGAACAGGATCGACGAGGGCGAGGCCCACTTCCTAGCCAACGTCACGCCGGTCGATCCTGCCGAGCAGGACGCCAAGTCCAGCGAGATCGAGGCGCTGCGCCGCGCGGTGATGCAGCAGTTCGACCAGTACGTGAAGTTGAACAAGAAGATCCCGCCGGAGATCCTCACGTCCATCTCCAGCATCGACGACGCGGGCCGGCTGGCGGACACCATCGCCGCGCACCTGCCGCTGAAGCTGGACAACAAGCAGATCGTGCTGGACCTGGCCGACATCAAGGCGCGGCTGGAGAACCTGTTCGAGCAGATCGAGCGCGAGGTCGACATCCTCAACGTCGACAAGAAGATCCGCTCGCGCGTGAAGCGCCAGATGGAGAAGAACCAGCGCGACTTCTACCTCAACGAGCAGGTCAAGGCCATCCAGAAGGAGCTGGGCGAGGGCGAAGAGGGCGCCGACATCGAGGAGATCGAGAAGAAGATCAAGTCGGCCAAGATGCCCAAGGACGCCCTGAAGAAGGCCGAGGGCGAGCTCAAGAAGCTCAAGCTGATGTCGCCCATGTCGGCCGAGGCCACCGTGGTGCGCAACTACATCGACGTGCTCACCAGCTTGCCGTGGAGCAAGCGCACGAAGATCAAGCACAACCTGGCCCATGCCGAGGACGTGCTCAACGAAGACCATTACGGCCTCGAGAAGGTCAAGGACCGCATCCTCGAGTACCTCGCGGTGCAGCAGCGCGTGGACAAGGTGAAGGCCCCGATCCTGTGCCTCGTGGGCCCGCCGGGCGTGGGCAAGACGTCGCTGGGGCAATCGGTGGCCAAGGCCACCGGCCGCAAGTACGTGCGCATGGCGCTAGGCGGCATGCGCGACGAGGCGGAGATCCGCGGCCACCGCCGCACCTACATCGGCGCGCTGCCGGGCAAGGTGCTGCAGTCGCTGTCCAAGGTGGGCACGCGCAACCCGCTGTTCCTGCTGGACGAGATCGACAAGCTCGGCACCGACTTCCGCGGCGACCCCTCCAGCGCGCTGCTGGAAGTGCTGGACCCGGAGCAGAACCACACCTTCAGCGACCACTACGTCGAGGTCGACTTCGACCTGTCGGACGTGATGTTCGTCGCGACGTCGAACTCGATGAACATCCCGCCCGCGCTGCTGGACCGGATGGAAGTGATCCGCCTCTCGGGCTACACCGAGGACGAGAAGACCAACATCGCCATCAAGTACCTGCTGCCCAAGCAGATGAAGAACAACGGCGTGAAGGACAACGAACTCGAGGTCACCGAAGACGCCATCCGCGACATCGTCCGCTACTACACGCGCGAGGCGGGCGTGCGTTCGCTCGAGCGCGAGCTGTCCAAGATCTGCCGCAAGGTGGTCAAGGGCCTGCAGTTGAAGAAGATGACGCCCAAGGTGGTCGTCAGCGCGGAAAACCTCAACGACTTCCTCGGCGTCCGCAAGCACACCTACGGCCGCGCCGAGAAGCAGAACCAGGTCGGCCAGGTGGTCGGCCTCGCGTGGACCGAGGTGGGCGGCGACCTGCTCACCATCGAGGCGGCGCTCATGCCCGGCAAGGGCAACATCCTGCGCACCGGCTCGCTGGGCGACGTGATGAAGGAGTCGGTGGAGGCCGCGCGCACGGTGGTGCGCAGCCGCTCGCGGCGCCTGGGCATCCCGGACGAAGTGTTCGAGAAGAAGGACATGCACATCCACGTGCCCGATGGCGCGACGCCCAAGGACGGCCCAAGCGCGGGCATCGCGATGACCACCGCGATCGTCTCGGCGCTCACCGGCATCCCGGTGCGCAGCGAAGTCGCGATGACCGGCGAGATCACGCTGCGTGGCGAGGTCACCGCGATCGGCGGGCTGAAGGAGAAGCTGCTCGCGGCCCTGCGCGGCGGCATCAAGACGGTGCTGATCCCGGAAGAGAACACCAAGGACCTGCAGGACATCCCGGAGAACGTGAAGAACGGCCTGGAGATCGTGCCGGTCAAGTGGATCGACCGCGTGCTGGAAGTGGCGCTCGAGCGGCAGGCCACGCCGCTGCCGGAGGACGAACCGCAGCCCGCCGCCGCGAGCACCACGCCCGATGGCGCGCCCGCGGTGCCGGCCTCGGTGAAGCACTGAGATTTTTTCGCCGGGCCGAAAGAGGGCCTCGAAATTGGCCCTATAATGGCGGGCTTACGCGGGAGTAGCTCAGTTGGTAGAGCGCAACCTTGCCAAGGTTGAGGTCGCGAGTTCGAGACTCGTCTCCCGCTCCAGTTTCTGAACGCGAAAAGGGAAGCCCAGGCTTCCCTTTTTCGCTCGAAGGGATCCGAGACACGGCGCGTTAGCAAAGCGGTTATGCAGCGGATTGCAAATCCGTTTAGATCGGTTCGACTCCGGTACGCGCCTCCACCCACAGCCCCGTGCCCCGCGCCGGGGCTGTTTGCTTTTTGGCGTACAGTGAACCGCCGGCCTCGATGGTGAAATTGGTAGACACAGCGGACTTAAAATCCGCCGCTTGCTGCAAGGCGGCGTACCGGTTCGAGCCCGGTTCGAGGCACCAGGCACCAGGCACGCGCGGACAGGCCGCCGGATACAGCGCATAGGCGGACAGCACATGGCGAACTACGACAACGCCCCCTTCGAGATCCACGTCCATGGCGACGTGCCGCTGCGCGCCGACGTTACCTACGCCCAGCTGCAAGAGGCGCTCAAGCCCCTGTGGAAGTACGCCGGGGCCAAGTCGCTGGCCGACGGCGCCGAGAGCGCTTACGAGGAAGAGCCGGGCATCAAGTTCGACGCGCAGGAGCACCTGCTCACCATGTGCTGGACGGTCGGCGGGGACATGGACTTCCGCCAGTCGCTGGACGACATGTGCATGAGCCTCAACGAGCTGGCCGAGCAGGGCGCGGCCATCGAGGTCACCTTCTACGACGCCGAGTTCGACGAGGAAGAGGAGCCGCCCGAGGCCGAGTCGCGCGACGACTTCATCATGCTGTTCGTCGGCCCGACGCCGGCGGCCATCATGCAGGTGCAGCGCGACCTGCTGGTCGAGGACGTGGTGAACCTGATGGAGCGCCACTTCGACACCCAGGAGCTGGGCGGCGTGGTGGCCGAGATCGACAAGCTGTTCTCGCAGCGCTTCGACGCGCTGGTGAGTTCGCTCGAGATCGGCAAGCCCCCGCGCGGCGGCGGCAGCGGAGGCAGCCATGGCGGCGGTCGACGGCCGCGCCACCTGCATTGAAGGACGATGACGACGCGGCCCCGGTGGCCGCGTTTTTTCTGGAGGAGGCGAGCCCATGGCCTTGTTCCCGCAGGACGCGCTGAACCCCGGCGTGCGCAGGCGCGAGGTGTTCGGCTGGGCGATGTACGACTTCGCCAACTCGGGCTACACCACCGTCGTGATCACCGCGGTCTTCGCCGCGTACTTCGTCGGCGGCATCGCGGGCAAGGCGCCCTGGGCCACCTTCGCGTGGACGGCGGCGCTCTCGATCTCCTATGCGATCGTGATGCTCACCATGCCCAGCCTCGGCGCGTATGCGGACCTGCGGGCGGCCAAGAAGAAACTGCTGATGGTGGTCACGGCGGCCTGCGTGGTGAGCACCGCCGCGCTCGCGCTGGCCCAGCCTGGGTCCGTCGCGCTCGCGATGTTGCTGATCATCGTCTCCAATACCTTCTACAGCTATGGCGAGTCGCTGACCGCGGCCTTCCTGCCGGAGCTGGCGCGGCCGCACGCGCTGGGCAAGGTCAGTGGATGGGGCTGGGGCTTCGGCTACTTTGGCGGGATGCTGGCGCTGGGCATCTGCCTGGCATACGTGCTGTCGGCGCAGGCGCGGGGCATCCCCGCGCAGCGGTTCGTGCCCGTGACCATGCTGGTGACGGCCGCGATCTACGGGCTGGCGGCGCTCGTCACCTTTCGGCTGCTGCGCGAACGTGCGCAGCCCAATCCGCAGGCGCTGCGGCAGGGCGGCCTGCGCGCCTCGCTGCAGCAGCTGCGCCAGACCTTCCGGCAGGCGCGCCGCTACCGCGACTTCATGTGGCTGATGGCGTGCGCCGTGTTCTACCAGGGTGGAGTGGCGGTGGCCGTGACGCTGGCCGCGATCTACGCGGAGCAGGTGATCGGCTTCCAGCCGCAGGAGACGATGGTGCTGATCTTCGTGCTCAACCTCGCGGCCGCAGGCGGCGCCTTCGCGTGGGGGTACCTGCAGGACCGCATCGGGCACAAGCTGGCCCTGGGCAGCACTCTCGTGGGCTGGATCGCCACGTGCGTCATCGCGGCCCTGACCACGACCAAGGGCGGCTTCTGGTGGGCCGCCGCGATCGCCGGCCTGTGCATGGGCTCCAGCCAGTCGGCGGGGCGCGCGATGGCCGGCATGTTCGCGCCGAAGCGGCAGTCGGCCGAGTTCTTCGGCCTGTGGACTTTCGCGATCCGGTTCGCGAGCATCGTCGGGCCGCTGTCGTACGGCGCGATCACCTGGGCGACCGGCGGCAACCAGCGCACCGCGATCCTGTCCACGACCGCGCTCTTCATCGTGGGCCTGGTGCTGCTCGCGAAAGTGGATGTGCAGCGCGGCCGCCTCGCTGCCTCGGAGGCGGACGAACAGCCGCTGGAAGACGGGCGGCTCGCGCCCGCCTGAAGCGCGCGCCCGGTCAGGCGGCCGCGACCGGGATCTTCTTGAACTCGCCCGTGGCGATGCGCTTGCTCCACTCGGCCGGACCGGTGATGTGGGCGCTGGTGCCGCCGGCGTCCACCGCCACCGTCACCGGCATGTCGACGACGTCGAACTCGTAGATCGCTTCCATGCCGAGGTCCTCGAAGCCGACCACGCGGGCCTTCTTGATCGCCTTGCTCACCAGGTAGGCCGCGCCGCCCACTGCCATGAGGTAGGCGGAGCGGTGCTTCTTGATCGCCTCGATGGCCGCCGGGCCGCGCTCGGCCTTGCCGATCATCGCGATCAGCCCGGTCCGGGCCAGCATCATGTCGGTGAACTTGTCCATGCGCGTCGAGGTCGTCGGGCCCGCGGGGCCGACCGCTTCATCGCGCACGGGATCGACGGGGCCGACGTAGTAGATGACGCGGTTGGTGAAGTCCACCGGCAGCTTCTCGCACTTGGCCAGCATGTCCTGGATGCGCTTGTGCGCGGCGTCGCGGCCGGTGAGCATCTTGCCGTTGAGAAGCAGCGTTTCGCCCGGCTTCCAGCCGGCGACTTCCTCGCGCGTGAGCGTGTCCAGGTCGACGCGGCGGCTCTTCTGCGTGTCGGGCATCCACTCGACCTTGGGCCAGAGGTCCAGGCTGGGCGCCTCGAGGTACACAGGGCCGGAGCCATCCAGCACGAAGTGCGCGTGGCGCGTCGCCGCGCAGTTGGGGATCATCGCCACCGGCTTGCTGGCCGCGTGCGTCGGGTACATCTTGATCTTGACGTCCAGCACGGTCGTGAGGCCGCCCAGGCCCTGCGCGCCGATGCCCAGCGCGTTCACTTTCTCGAACAGCTCCAGGCGTAGCTCCTCGACCTGCGTGAGCTTCTCGCCCTTCGCCGCCCTGGCCTGCAGCTCGTACATGTCGAGGTCGTCCATCAGGCTTTCCTTGGCCATCAGGACCGCCTTCTCGGCGGTGCCGCCGATGCCGATGCCCAGCATGCCGGGAGGGCACCAGCCCGCGCCCATGGTGGGCACCGTCTTCAACACCCAGTCGACGACCGAGTCGCTCGGGTTGAGCATCACCATCTTGCTCTTGTTCTCGCTGCCGCCGCCCTTGGCCGCGACCGTGACATCGACTTTGTCGCCCGGCACCAGCTCCGTGAAGATCACCGCCGGTGTGTTGTCCCTGGTGTTCTTGCGGGCGAACTGCGGATCGGCCACCACGCTGGCGCGCAGCGTGTTGTCAGGATGGTTGTAGCCGCGGCGCACGCCTTCGTTCACCGCGTCTTCCACGCTGCCGGTGAAGCCCTCGAAGCGCACGTCCATCCCGACCTTGAGGAACACGTTGACGATGCCGGTGTCCTGGCAGATCGGCCGATGCCCGGTCGCGCTCATCTTGCTGTTGGTCAGGATCTGCGCGATCGCGTCCTTGGCCGCGGGGCTCTGCTCGCGCTCGTAGG
This sequence comes from Ramlibacter henchirensis, assembly GCF_004682015.1. Classification (NCBI taxonomy): domain Bacteria; kingdom Pseudomonadati; phylum Pseudomonadota; class Betaproteobacteria; order Burkholderiales; family Comamonadaceae; genus Ramlibacter; species Ramlibacter henchirensis. The sequence continues at coordinate 71,563 of NZ_SMLM01000003.1, forward strand.
CGCGCGCGAGATGCGTGATGTAGTCGGCGGGGTGGTAGTAGCTGATGTACTGCAGCGCGGCCGAGATGGATTCGATCAGGTCGGCTTGCTTGATGGTGGTCGGCATGTCTGTTGAGCTTCCAAGGCGCAGCCTGCGATTATCCCATCCGCACAGTGGTGGCCGCGCGTGCGAGCCTTGACGCGTCTCGAGCGCGCGCCGCATCATGTTCCTTCCGCGGCGACGCCCGCTCCTCGAGAGGAGACAACCATGACCCTGCGCATCAACGACGTGGCGCCCGACTTCAAGGCCGAAACGACCAAGGGCCCCATCAACTTCCACGAGTGGATCGGCGACGGCTGGGCGATCCTGTTCTCGCATCCGAAGGACTTCACGCCCGTGTGCACCACCGAGCTGGGCTACATGGCGCGCATCGAGCCCGAGTTCACCAAGCGCAACGCCAGGCTCATCGGCCTGAGCGTCGATCCAGTGGACAGCCACCAGCGCTGGCTGGGGGACATCGAGGAGACCCAGGGCGCCAAGGTCAACTATCCGATCATCGCGGACCGCGACCTGGCCGTCTCCAAGCTGTACAACATGCTGCCCGCCGAGGAGACCGGCACTTCCGAGGGCCGCACGCCCGTCACCAACCAGACGGTTCGCACCGTGTTCGTGATCGGCCCGGACAAGCGCATCAAGATGATGCTGGCCTATCCCATGACCACGGGCCGCAACTTCGACGAGATCCTTCGCGTGATCGACTCGATCCAGATGACGGCCAAGCACAGGGTGGCCACCCCGGCCAACTGGAAGCAGGGCGAAGACGTCATCATCGCCAGCTCGGTCTCCGACGAGGAAGCGAAGAAGCTGTTCCCGGGCGGCTGGAAGACGGTCAAGCCGTATCTGCGCGTTGTCGGCCAGCCGCGCTGACGCGGGAGCCGCCATGCTGTTCGAGCAGGTCGCCGCGGGCGGCTGCCGGTCCTACCTGGTCGGTTGCCCGGACACCTGCGCGGCCGCGGTGATCGATCCCGAGGCCAGCCAGGTCGATCGCTACCTCGCGCTCGCCGCGCGCGATGGCCTGCGCATACGCTACGTGATCGACACGCACACGCATGCCGACCACTTTTCGGCCGGCAAGCAGCTGGCGCGCAAGGTGGACGCGCCCGTGGTCATGCACCGCCAGAGCACGGTGCCCACCGTGGACATGCGGGTGGATGACGGCGACATGGTGATCGTCGGCAAGCTGCGCCTGCAGGTGCTGCACACGCCGGGCCATACGCGGGATTCGATGTGCCTGCACGTCGCGGACCGCGTCTTCACGGGCGATACCTTGTTGATCGGCGGCACCGGCCGCACGGACCTGCCGACAGGGGACTCTTCGGCGCTGTACGACAGCCTGTTCGGCAAGCTGCTGCGGCTCGATCCGGCCACGCTGGTTTTCCCGGCCCACGAGTACAAGGGGCGCGATCACACGACCCTCGGCCAGGAGCTGGCGAGCAACCCGCGCCTGCAGGTGCGGGAGCGCGAAGCGTTCATCGAGCTGATGTCCAGCCTCAACCTGGCCATGCCCGACCACATCACCGAAGCGCTGCGCACCAACCTCAGCGGCGGCAAGACCGTGGCGCAGATGCTGGCCGAGGCGGCGGCGACCGTGCCCTTCATGTCCATGCAGCAGTTGCAGCAGCGGATCGGCGCCCGCGATGACGAACTGATCGTCCTGGACGTTCGTGAGCGCGAAGCCTGGGAGGCGGGGCACATCCCCGGCGCTAGGCTCCTGCCGCGCGGGCAGCTGGAGTTGCGGGTGAACGAGGAGTTGCCCGATCCCACCAGCCGCATCGTCACCTGCTGCGAGTTCGGCCGCATCTCCACGCTGGCGGCGGCGACGCTGCGGGAGATGGGCTTCCAGCGCGCGGTGGCGCTGGATGGCGGGATGAAGGCCTGGCGCGAGGCGGGTTATCCCCTCGAGTCGGCGCCCGTACGGCACTGAGTGCGCCGGGCGCCACCGAACTGGAGCCGCCGTCGGGCTAGACGGCCGTCGCGCCGTCGATCACGGCGCTCACGCGCGAGATGCGGTTGGCCGGGAAGCCGCCCTTCTCGGCATGCTCTAGCACGTCCTTCTCGCTGTCCGCGATGTAGACGCAGTAGACCTTGTCGTCCGTGACGTAGCTCTGTTGCCAGTTCACGCGCGGCCCCATGCTGCGCAGCACGTCGCAGGATTTCTGGGCGACCGCCTGGAGCTCCTGGGGCGACAGCTTGCCGGCATTCGGGATCTCGCGCTCGATGACGTACTTGGGCATGGCGGTGTCCTTGGTGGTTGGGCGGCAAGTATGGTTCGCAACTGCCAAAAGCCAAGACGCACATTGCGTGCGCTGCAGCACTGCTCAGCGGGCAGCCGGATGCCAAGCCCGAACGTGGATCTCGATGGTGGAATGCGCCACGTCCGTGTGTGCCGACATCCAGCCGCGGACGGTGTCGGCCGTCAGGGTGGCGTCGTTCGTCACCGCCGTGAGGGCGCAGGAGTAGGCGGAGCGTCCCACGCGCCAGACGTGCAGGTCGACGATGCTCGTGCCGCTGTCCCGGCCGTTCGTCTCGACCGCGCGCCGGATGCCGTCGACGACGGGATGGTCCATCTCGCGGTCGAGTAGCACCTTGCCGGTCTGCACGATCAGCCCCTTGGCCCACAGGGCCACGAAGGCGGCGCCGAAGATGCCCATCAGCGGGTCGAGCCAGGCCCAGCCCCAGAGCCAGCCGCCCAGCAGCGCGATGATGGCCAGCACCGACGTTGCGGCATCGGTCACGACGTGCAGGTACGCGGACTTCAGGTTCAGATCCTCGTGGTGATGGGGATCATCGCCATGCAGATGCTCGTGGCCATCGTGCTCGTGCGCCGATTGCTCGTGCGCAAGGTGCTCGTGCGCATGGCCGTGATCGTGGCGGTGCGCCTTGCCGAGGATGAACGCCGAAGCAATGTTCACGACCAGCCCCAGAGCCGCGACGGCGATCGCTTCCCCGTACGCGATCGGTTCCGGCGAGAGCAGCCGTTCCACGGAACCGGCGAGCATGAGCGCCGCCACCGCAAGCAACAGGACCGCGCTCGTGAAGCCACCGAGCACCTCGATCTTCCAGGTACCGAAAGCAAAGCGGTCATCCCCGGCATGACGCCGCGCCGCCGCATAGGCGAACGCACTCAGCCCGATGGCGAGCGCATGCGTGCTCATGTGAAAGCCGTCGGCCAGCAGCGCCATCGAGTTGTAGAACCAGCCGGCCGCGATCTCCGCGGCCATCGTCAGGGCCGTCAGCCAGACGACGAGCCGGGTGCCGCTCTCGGCGCGGGCATTGCCGCGGTCGAACACGTGCTCGTGGCGCCACTCGCTCAGGTCATGCGTGTGCATAAGCTGCCCGATTATCCGGGCTCCCGCCCGCGCGAGGTCACGCAGACACAGCCGGGCGCAACTCTGGTACGGTGAAACTCAGTGCATCACCGGACACCGCCATGCCCAGCCGCATCGAGAAAGACACCTTCGGGCCGATCGAAGTTCCGGCCGAGCGCCTTTGGGGCGCGCAGACGCAGCGCTCGCTGCAGAACTTCGCGATCTCGGGCGAGCGTCAGCCGCGCGAGTTGATCCGCGCCTTGGTACAGGTCAAGCGCGCCTCGGCCGTGGCCAATCACCTGCTCGGGCTGATGGATGACCGCAAGGCCTCGGCCATCATCGCGGCGGCGGACGAAGTGCTCGGCGGGCGGCATGACGATGAATTTCCGCTCGTGGTCTGGCAGACGGGCTCGGGCACGCAGAGCAACATGAACGTCAACGAGGTCCTGGCCAATCGCGCCAGCGAGCTGCTGGGCGGCGCGCGCGGCGAGGCCCGGCTGATCCATCCCAACGACGACGTCAACCGCAGCCAGTCGTCGAACGACGTGTTCCCCACCGCCATGCACGTTGCGGCGGTGGACGCGATCCGCAACAAGCTGCTGCCCGCGCTGCAGAAGCTGAAGGGCACGCTCGCCGACAAGAGCGAGGCTTTTCGCGACATCGTGAAGATCGGGCGCACCCATCTGCAGGATGCGACGCCGCTCACGCTCGGCCAGGAGTTCTCCGGCTACGTGGCGCAGCTCGAACAATCCGACCGCCACCTGCACGCCAGCCTTCCCCACCTGTGCGAGCTGGCGCTGGGCGGTACCGCGGTGGGCACGGGGCTGAACGCACCTCCCGGCTACGCGGAGAAGGTGGCGCAGGAGCTGGCGCGGCTCACCGGGCTTCCATTCGTCACGGCGCCGAACAAGTTCGAGGTGATGGCCGCGGCCGATGCGCTGGTGCATGCGCACGGCGCGCTCAAGACGCTCGCGGCCAGCCTGATGAAGATCGCCAACGACATCCGCTGGCTGGCCAGCGGCCCGCGCAGCGGCATCGGCGAGCTCTCGATTCCGGAGAACGAGCCCGGCTCTTCGATCATGCCGGGCAAGGTGAATCCGACGCAGAGCGAGGCGCTGACCATGCTGTGCTGCCAGGTGTTCGGCAACGACGTCGCGATCAACTTCGGCGGCGCGTCGGGCAACTTCGAGCTCAATGTCTTCCGGCCCATGATCGCCCACAACTTCCTGCAAAGCGTGCGGCTGCTGGCCGACGGCATGAACAGCTTCAACGACCACTGCGCCGTGGGCATAGAGCCGAACCGCGAGCGCATCACGGAGCTGGTCGACCGGTCGCTGATGCTGGTGACCGCGCTCAACCCGCACATAGGCTACGACAAGGCGGCGCAGATCGCCAAGAAGGCGCACAAGGAGGGCACGACCTTGCGCGAGGCGGCGTTGGCCACGGGTTACGTGACTGCCGAGCAGTTCGACCAGTGGGTGCGGCCCGGAGACATGGTCGGCCCGCGCTGAGCGCTCACGCGGGCCGGGCGCGTTCGGCCCGGCGCCGCTCGCGCAACCAGCCGACGAGGACCGCGACGAGCGCGGTCAGCAGCAGCAGCGTGAAGACGCCCACGCCCCAGACGACCAGCAGCACCGCGGGCATCAGGTCTTCCAGCCAGCCGGCCGAGCCCTGCAGCATGCGGATGGCCCACTCGACCATCGGCGCGGCCGCCTCGAGCCACTCGCGCCAGGCGGTGCCCAGCCACGCTTCGAGCGCTGGCGGCAACTGGATCTCGCGGATCCGTTCGCTGACCTGCGACCAGGGCAAGGCGGCCAGCATCGTCCAGCCCAGCCACGACACCCACATCGTGGCGGTCCACAGCACCAGCAGCAGCAGGCCCACGGCCCAGACGGCGATCAGCATGGCGTTCTCCCGGTTCGTCTGATCCATGGACCCGCGGCGGCACGGCAGGGTTCCGCGCGCGCAAACGACAACGGCGCCCGAAGGCGCCGTTGTGTCCTCGCCGCGTGGCGGTCAGAGCGTGTCGATGAAGCTGCGCAGCTTGTCCGAGCGGCTCGGGTGCTTGAGCTTGCGCAGGGCCTTGGCCTCGATCTGGCGGATGCGCTCGCGGGTGACGTCGAACTGCTTGCCGACTTCCTCCAGCGTGTGGTCCGTGCTCATCTCGATGCCGAAGCGCATGCGCAGCACCTTGGCTTCGCGCGGGGTGAGCGAGTCCAGGATGTCCTTGACCACGTCGCGCAGGCCGGCCTGCATGGCGGCGTCGATCGGCGCGGTGTTGCCGGTGTCCTCGATGAAATCGCCCAGGTGGCTGTCGTCGTCGTCGCCGATCGGCGTCTCCATGGAGATCGGCTCCTTGGCGATCTTCATGATCTTGCGGATCTTGTCCTCGGGGATCTCCATCTTGGCCGCCAGGATGGACGCATCGGGCTCGAAGCCGAACTCCTGCAGGTGCTGGCGCGAGATCCGGTTCATCTTGTTGATGGTCTCGATCATGTGCACCGGGATGCGGATGGTCCGGGCCTGGTCGGCGATCGAGCGCGTGATGGCCTGCCGGATCCACCAGGTGGCATACGTCGAGAACTTGTAGCCGCGGCGGTATTCGAACTTGTCCACCGCCTTCATCAGGCCGATGTTGCCTTCCTGGATCAGGTCCAGGAACTGCAGGCCGCGGTTGGTGTACTTCTTGGCGATCGAGATCACGAGGCGCAGGTTGGCCTCGATCATCTCCTTCTTGGCCTCGCGCGAGGACGCCTCGCCCTCGTTCATGCGCTTGTTGATCTCCTTGAGCTCGTGCAGCGGCACCACCACGCGCGCCTGCAGGTCCATCAGCTTCTGCTGCAGTTCCTGGATCGGCGGGACGTTGCGGGCCAGCACCGTGCTCCACGGCTTGCCGGCGGCGGCCTGCTTCTCCACCCACTTCAGGTTGAGCAGGTTGGGCGGGAACTCCTTGATGAAGGTTTCCTGCGGCATGCCGCACTTGTCCACGATGATGCGGCGCAGCTCGCGCTCCTTCTTGCGCACGTCGTCGACCTGCGCGCGCACCATGTCGCACAGCTTCTCGATGGTCTTGGCCGTGAAGCGGATGGTCATCAGCTCCTCGGACAGGGCCTTCTGGCACTTCATGTAGCTGGGAGTGCCGTAGCCTTCCTTGTCGTAGACGCGGTGCACCTTCTCGAACAGCTCGGCGATGCGGCTGAAGCGCTCCAGCGCCTGCGCCTTGAGTTCCTCGAGCTTCTTGGTCAGCGCCTTGGAGCCGCCGTTGCCGTCGTCGTCGTCGTCCGCGTCGAACTCGTCGAAGTCCTCCTCGGCCACGTAGTCGTCGGCTTCGTTGGGGTTGGAGAAGCCGTCGACGATGCTGGAGATGACGACCTTGCCCTCGCGGATCTCCGCGGCCAGGCGCAGGATCTCGGCGATGGTCGCGGGCGAGGCCGAGATCGCCTCCATCATGGCCTGCAGGCCGCCTTCGATGCGCTTGGCGATCTCGATCTCGCCCTCGCGCGTGAGCAGTTCCACCGTGCCCATCTCGCGCATGTACATGCGCACTGGGTCGGTGGTGCGGCCGAATTCGCTGTCCACGGTGGACAGGGCGGCCTCGGCTTCCTCTTCGGCTTCCTCCTCGGTGGCGGCGGTGGGGCCGGTGTTTGTCAGCAGCAGCGTCTCGGCGTCGGGCGTCTGCTCGTACACCGCCACGCCCATGTCGTTGAGCATGGAGACCACGACCTCGAGCGTCTCCGCATCGACCAGCTTCTCGGGCAGGTGGTCGGTGATCTCGGCGTGGGTCAGGTAGCCGCGGGTCTTGCCGAGCTTGATCAGCGTCTTCAGGCGCTGACGCCGCTTGGTCATTTCCTCTTCGGTGAGGATGGTCTCGTCGAGGCCGAATTCCTTCATCAAGGCCCGTTCCTTGGCCTTGCTGATCTTCATGCGCAGCGGTTTGACCTTCTCCGCGGTCTCGGCGGCCGGCTCTTCGGAGAACTCGGCCTCGATGTCCGACAGGTCTTCGTCTTCCGCGGGCGCGGCGTCCGGCTTCTCGGCGCCGGCCTTGGGCTTGCGGCCGCGCTTTGCACCGGCGGTCTTGGCGGGCGCTTCGCTCTCGGCGGCGGCAGCCTTGGGCGGGCGGCCGGGCTTCTTCTTGACCGGCTCGTCGGCGGCGGTCACGGCCGCCTTCGCGGTCTTCTTGGGCTCTTCCTTGGCGGCGGCTTTGTCGGTCTTGGCAGGCGTGGTCTTGGTACTGCTGGGCACGGGCTTGGCTTTCGTGAGGGGCTTCGTGGCGGCCTCGGCTGCGGGCGCTGGAGTCTTGACGACCTTCAGCGCCGCCTTGGCGGGCGAAGCGGGTTTGACCGGTTTTTTCGCGCTGGGTTTCGCGGGCTGCTTGGGCGACGCAGGCTTCTGAGCGGGCATGAACGACCTCGGGCAAAGGAAACGGGATGCGCCACAACTACCCGGCGCGGGCGACGGAAGGCGCACGCATGACGCGCGCCTCCTACTGGGCAAGATGGGTGGGCGAACATTTGGAATGCAGTCCTTGCGGTGGAGTGGCGCTGTCGTGTCCGTCTGGATGCACGGTCGGCCGGGCCCGGAGGTGCTGCTGTCGCTCTTGCCGCTAGCAAACCCTACATTATATCTTTTCTTCGCGTTTTCAAGACCTTAGCGCGTGTTTCTGCTGCAACAGCGCCTGCTGCCTGCGGCTGAGTTCGAGCAGCCGGTCGACCCGCGACGGGTCGCTTTGCGGCACCTGGCTGGCCTGCTCGATCGCGGCGCCGACGACGTCCAGGTGGATCTCCAGCATCGACAGGCGCAGGTCCCTGTCGGTCGTGTCCAGGTCTTCCACCACGCGGCTGAGCGGCTGGCTGCCGTCGTAGGCCATGAGCTCCGTGGCGCGCGTCTCGAAGGCCTGGCCTCCCAGGCCGGCCTGGAGGGCGGCCCAGGGCTGGCCGCCATGTTCGTGCGTGGTGGCGTCGATCCAGGAGAACAGGTCGCCCAGCGGCGGCTGCAAGCCGCACAGGACCTCGTGGTCGTCATGGCCCAGCAGTTCCCACGCGCTGGAGTTGCGCAGGACCAAGCGGGCGACGGTCTCAGCGTACGCGATGGTCTTGGGCTTCACCGCCTGGCGCACCCCCGCGCCGTAGGCACGCTGCGGGCGGAAGCCGCGGGATGCGCGCGATCCCGAATGGCCCGGCACCCGCCACAGCTGGCCGAGCTCGTGCGTGCCCATCTGCGAACGCTCCGCGATGTCGGCGAACAGCTGGCGCTTGAGTGCGCCGTCGGGCAGCAGCGACCAGAGCGGGTGAGCAACCGTGAGCATGCGAGAGCGGCCCTCGGCCGTGGAGAGATCGCAGTCTTCCGCCGCGGCCTCGAGAAGGAAAACGCTCAACGGGACGGCCTGCCGCACGTAGCGCTGGAACTCCTCGCGCCCGAACTCGCGGATGAAGCTGTCGGGGTCGTGCTCCGGGGGCAGGAACAGGAACTTCACCGTGCGCACATCGGTGGCGTAGGGCAGGGCGCCGTCCAGCGCCTTGCGCGCGGCCCGCCGGCCCGCGGCGTCTCCGTCGAAGCTGAAGACGACGCTGTCGGTAAACCGGAACAGCTTGTGCACGTGCTCCGGCGTGCAGGCGGTGCCAAGCGTGGCCACCGCGTTCGGGAATCCGAGCTGCGCGAGCGCGACGACGTCCATGTAGCCCTCGGTCACCAGCACGAAGCCGGCATCGCGAACGGCATTGCGCGCTTCGTACAGGCCGTACAGCTCGCGCCCCTTGCTGAAGACCGGCGTCTCGGGCGAGTTCAGGTACTTGGGTTTCTCGTCCCCGAGCACGCGGCCGCCAAAGCCGATGCACTCGCCCTTGACGTTGCGGATCGGAAACATCACGCGGTCGCGGAAGCGGTCGTAGCGCTTGCCGTCTTCCTCATTCACGATCACCAGGCCGCTCTCGGCCAGCAGCGGGTCGTCGTATTCGGGAAAGACGCTGGCCAGGCTGCGCCATCCCGCGGGCGCATAGCCCAGGCCGAACTGCTTCGCGATCTCGCCGGACAGGCCTCGGCCCTTGAGGTACTCGATCGCGCGCTGCGATCCCTTCAGGTGCTTGCGGTAGGCCTGGCCCGCTTTTTCCAGGACGTCGCTGAGCGTGGCCTGCTTCTCGCGCTGCTGCGCCGCGCGCTCGCGGTCCTCGGGCGAGCGTTCGTCCTGCGGCACCTCCATGCCGTACTGGCCGGCCAGGTCCTTCACCGCGTCGATGAAGCCCATGCCGGCATGCTCCATCAGGAAGCCGATCGCGTTGCCGTGCTTGCCGCATCCGAAGCAGTGGAAGAACTGCTTGGTGGGGCTGACCGTGAAGGAGGGACTCTTCTCCGAGTGGAAAGGGCACAGCCCCGAGAAGTTGGCGCCCGTCTTCTTCAGCTGGACATGGCGGCCGACGATCTCGACCACGTCCGCGCGGGCCAGCAACTCCTGGATGAACGACTGGGGAATGGCCATCGGCTCGGTATTCTTACTTAATGGAGCCGCGATGCGGCCGGGCTTACGCTAGTGCCGCAGCCCGCCGGACAACACCAGGAGACACCGCATGCCCAGCATTTTCGACCAGGACCTGCCGCGCAACGCGGCGAATTTCGCGCCGATCTCGCCGCTGTCGTTCCTGGAACGGTCCGCCGAGGTCTACCCGCAACAGCTGGCCGTGGTGCATGGCGAGCTGCGCCGCACCTGGTCGCAGCTGTACTCGCGCTGCCGGCAGCTGGCTTCTTCCCTGAAGCGCCGCGGCATCGGCAAGGGCGACACGGTGTCCGTGATCCTTCCCAACACCCCGCCGATGGTGGAGGCGCATTTCGGCATCCCGATGGCCGGGGCCGTGCTCAATGCGCTGAACACGCGCCTGGACGCCGAAACCATCGCGTTCATGCTGGACCACGGCGAAGCCAAGGCGGTGATCGTCGATCCGGAGTTCGCACCGGTGATGAAGAAGGCGCTGGCGCTGCGCACGCGCAAGGCGCCGCTGCTGGTGGTCGACGTGGAGGATCCGCTGTTCACCGGCGCGGCCGAGCGGATCGGAGAGATCGGGTACGACGCCTTCGTCGCGCAAGGCGAAGCGGCGGACCCGTGGGAGCTGCCGGCCGACGAATGGGATGCGATCGCCCTCAACTACACGAGCGGCACCACCGGCAACCCCAAGGGCGTGGTCTACCACCACCGCGGTGCGGCGACCAACGCCGTTTCCAACATCCTCGAGTGGGACATGCCCAAGCACGCGGTGTACCTGTGGACGCTGCCCATGTTCCACTGCAACGGCTGGTGCTTCCCGTGGACGGTCGCGGCTCGCGCCGGCGTCAACGTGTGCCTGCGCCGCGTGGAAGCCAAAGCGATCATCGACGCGATCCGGCAGCACGGCGTGACGCACTACTGCGGCGCACCCATCGTTCACGGCATGCTGGTCAACGCGCCGGACGAAATGAAGCAGGGCCTGCCGCGCGGCGTGAAGGCCATGGTGGCGGGCGCCGCGCCACCGGCGTCGATGATCGAAGGCATGGAGCGCCTCGGCTTCGACCTCACGCACGTCTATGGCCTGACCGAGGTGTATGGCCCCGCAACGGTCTGCCCGAAGCACGAGGAGTGGGAGCAGCTGGACATCGGCGAGCGTGCGCGGCTGAATGCGCGCCAGGGCGTGCGCTACCACCTGCAGCAGGGCGCGCGCGTGCTGGATCCGGAGACGATGCGGCCCGTGCCCTGGGACGGCGAGACCATGGGCGAGATCATGTTCCGCGGGAACATCACGATGAAGGGCTACCTGAAGAACGCGAAGGCCACCGAAGAGGCCTTCGCGGGCGGCTGGTTCCACACGGGCGACCTCGCGGTGCAGTACCCGGACGGCTACATCAAGATCAAGGATCGCAGCAAGGACATCATCATCTCGGGCGGCGAGAACATCTCCTCGATCGAGGTGGAGGACGTTCTCTATCGCCACCCCGACGTGCTGGCCGCTGCAGTCGTGGCCCGGCCCGATCCGAAGTGGGGCGAGACGCCGTGCGCCTTCGTCGAACTGAAGCCCGGTGCCACCACCGGGGCCGAGGACATCGTGGCGCATTGCCGCAAGCACCTGGCGGGTTTCAAGGTGCCCAGGGCCGTGGTCTTCGGCGAGCTGCCGAAGACGTCGACCGGCAAGATCCAGAAGTTCGAGCTGCGCAAGCAGGCCGGCAGCGCCGACGCGATCGACGTCTGAGCCCGCGGCTCAGGTCTTCAGCGAGAGCCCGAGGCGCTCGATGATCTGCTTTTCCTTCTGGTACTGCTCGCGCATGAACTTCGTGTAGTCCTCGGTGTTCATGTAGATCACCGACTGGTCGTACTTCTCGAAGCTGGCCAGCACCGCGGGGTCTTCCGTCGTCTTCTTGAAGGCGTCGTGCAGGCGGCGCGTGACGGCGGGGTCCATGCCTTTGGGGCCGCCGATCCCGAAAGGCGAGTCCGACACCGTGTCGTAGCCCAGTTCGTTGAGCGTGGGCACGTTCGGCCAGCGCTTCGTGCGCTTCGATCCATACGTGGCCAACAAGCGGCAGGTGCCCGCATCGACGTGCGGGCCCCAGCCCGTCGCGTCACTGTGCGACATGACGTGGCCGCCCAGCAGCGCCTGCATGCCGTCGGCGTTGCCCTTGAACGGCACGTGCTGCAGCTTGATGCCGGCCTTCATGGCGAACTCCTCCACGGCCAGGTGCGGCGTGGTGCCGTTGCCAGTGGAGCCGAAGGTGAACTGGCCGGGGTTGGCCTTGGCGTAGTCGACCAGGTCCTTCACGGATTTGATCGGCGAGTCCGCGCGCACCACCAGCCCGAACGTGTAGCCGGTCAGCAGGGCGATGTAGGTGAAATCCGCCAGCGGGTCGAACTGCATCTTCTGCATGTGCGGAAGGCGCACCACGCCGATGGTGAGCTGCGATAGCGTGTAGCCGTCGGGCTTGGCGGTCAGCAGCTCGTTGGGACCGAGCATGCCGCTGGCGCCAGCCTTGTTCTCCACCACCATCTGCCCGCCCAGCGCCTTGGCTGCGCTGTCGGCGATCGCCCGCATCACCGCATCCGTCGAGCCGCCGGCGGGCCAGGGACAGATCAGCTTGATCGGCCGCGACGGGAAGGCTTGTGCGAACGCCAGTCGCGGCGCGGCGATCATGGCTGCGCCGGCGGCGATCGCCTTGTGGAAAGCACGGCGGGTGGAAACGGGTTGGCTCATGGCTGCCTCCTGTGGTCCCGGCAATCTAGACCGCGGCGCCAGCCTGAACCATGGGACAAGCCCGATTCGGGCAAGCCCTGTAACAGCGGCGCCCGGTCCCCGGTGCGCCGCACGATACTGGACTCATGAGCATGCTCAGCCCCGCGGCGTCGCAGGTGCTCGCCCACCCCGGCGAGTTCCTGCGGCGCGTGTTGCGCAACTTCGTGCGCAACCAGGGGCTGCTGCTGGCGGGAGCCGTCGCGTACTACGCGCTGCTCTCGGTGGTGCCGCTCCTGATCCTGGCGGTGATCTTCCTGTCGCACTACGTCGACAAGACCATGCTGCTGGAGACGCTCGGGCTCTATCTCGAGTGGCTGATGCCGGGCCAGTCGAAGGCGATCGTGAGCGAGCTCGCCACGTTCGTGACGCACCGGGACACGGTCGGCTGGGTGCTGCTGGCCACGATGCTGTTCTTCAGCTCACTGGCGTTCACGGTGCTCGAGAAGGCGATGTCGGTGATCTTCCTGCACCGGGTGGTGATCCGCCGCCGGCATTTCCTGGTGTCGGCGCTGCTGCCGTACTGCTACATCGTGTTCCTCAGTTTCGGCCTGCTCGTGGTCACGCTGGTCTCGGGCGGGCTGCAGTCGCTGGGGGACGAAAGCGTGGCCGTGCTGGGGCGGGAGTGGTCGCTCAGTGGGCTTTCGGGCGTGCTGCTGTACCTGCTCGGGTTCACCGGCGAGGTGTTCCTGCTCACCTCGGTCTACATGGTGATGCCGGTCGGGCGGATCACGTGGCGGCACGCGCTGCCGGGCGGCGCGACCGCGGCGGTGCTGTGGGAGATCACGCGGCACGTGCTGGTCTGGTACTTCAGCACGCTGTCGCAGGTGAGCGTGGTCTACGGTTCGCTGACCACGGCGATCGTGGTGCTCCTCAGCCTGGAGATCGCCGCCACCTTCCTGCTGCTGGGCGCGCAGGTGATCTCGGAGTACGAGCGCATCGACCGCAAGGAAGCGCAGGCCGGGGCCGCCCACTGAAGGCGGCCGCGTCCTTTCAGTCGCCCATCACGACGCCTTCGCGGCGCGGATCGGCGCCGCCGAACCAGAAGACCTGGCCGTGCGCCTGGCCGCGCGTGATCGCCTGCAGGCCGCTGGTCAGGGCCTGCTCACGCACTTCGGCGCCGCGCGCACGCAGGGCTTCCACGGTCGCGGGCGGGAAGCGCTTTTCCTCGAGCAGGGAAGGTCCGTTCAGCGAGGCGAAATTGGGCAGGTTGATGGCCTGCTGCGGCGTCATGCCCCAGTTGAGCGCGCCATAGATCGTCTTGGCCGTGAAGTGGATGATGAGCGCGCCGCCCGGGCTGCCGCCGCTCATCACGAGCGCGTTGGTCGACTTGTCGAACACCAGGGTCGGCGCCATCGAGGAGCGCGGACGTTTGCCGGGCTGGACGCGATTGGCGATCGGCTGGCCCTGCGCATCGGCGGGCGCGAAGCTGAAGTCGGTGAGCTCGTTGTTCAGCAGGAAGCCGCGCACCATCTGGCGCGAGCCGAACTGGTCCTCGATGGTGGTGGTCATCGCGATGGCGTTGCCGTGCGGGTCGACGATGCTGATGTGCGACGTGCCGTACTCCGGCTGCTCCGGCATCGGCGCATGGCTGGTGCGCACAGCCCCCGGCGTGCCGGGCTGCGCGACCTTCATGCTCTGGGGGCCGATCAGTCGCGCGCGCTGTGCCAGGTAGCCGGGATCGAGCAGCGACATCCAGCTGCCGCCGGGCGGCTGCACGAAATCCGGATCGGCGACGTACTGCCCGCGATCGGCGAAGGCGAGCCGGGAGGCCTCGGTGTACAGATGCAGCCAGTCCGGGCTGGGCAGGCCGTCCGCCAGCGGAAGCGAAGCCGCATTGGTGTTCGAGAGGATGCCCAGGATCTGTCCGATGGCAATGGCGCCTGAGCTCGGGGGCGGGAAGCCGCAGACGCGATAACCCTTGCCCTGCGCCTGGTAGTCGTGGCACAGCGGCGCCCGCTTCTTCGGCTGGTAGCCCGCGAGATCGGCCATCGTCAGCTTGCCGGGATTCGTGGGGTGCTTCTGGACCTTCTCGACGATGGCCTGCGCGATGTCGCCCTCGTGGAAGGCCTTCGAGCCTTCGGCCGCGATGCGCCGCAGGACGGCCGCGAGTTCAGGGTTGCGCCGCACGGAGCCGACGTCGATCGGCTCGCCGTCGGGCTTGTAGAAGTAGGCGGCCGCGACGGGGTCCTTCTTCAGGTGGGCTTCGGCCTTGAGCAGCGTGTTCAGTCGCGGGCTGACGCGGAAGCCTTGCTCCGCCAGCGTGATCGCGGGCTGGAACAGCACGGCCCAGGGCAGCCGGCCGTGCTGCTTGTGCGCCATCTCCAGCACGCGCACCGTGCCCGGCACGCCGACGGAACGCCCGCCGACGACACCTTCGTAGAACGGGACCGGCTTGCCGTCCGCCCCGACGAACAACTTCTCGTCGGCCGCGGCCGGCGCGGTCTCGCGGCCGTCAAAAGCCTCGACTTCGTTGCCCTTCGCATGCAGCAGGAAGGCGCCGCCCCCGATGCCGCTGGACTGCGGCTCGACCAGCGTCAGCACCATTTGCACCGCTACCGCCGCATCGATCGCCGAACCCCCGGCCTTGAGCACCTGGTAGCCCGCGTCGGTGGCCAGCGGATTGGCCGCGGCGACTGCGAACTTCTTCGTCGCCCAACCCGGCTTTTCGGTGTAGCCCGAAGGCGCCTCCGGCAGGACCGGCGGCTGGTAGCTGAAGTTGGTGGGCGTTGCGGCGCACGCGGCCAGCAGCGCGGCGAAGGCAAGGGCCGTGAACCTGGGTTTCATGGCGTCTCCCGTGTTTGCGGAAGGCCCATCCTACCCCCGGCCTTCGAGGCCGAAGGTCAGCGCGGTGCGAGCCGGATCGCGCCGTCGAGGCGGATCACTTCGCCGTTGAGCATGTCGTTCTCGAAGATGTGCTTGGCGAGCTTGGAATAGTCCTGCGGCGTGCCGAGGCGCGAAGGGAAGGGCACCGCCGCGGCCAGCGACTCCTGCACTTCCTTGGGCATGCCGAACATCATCGGCGTGCCGAAGATGCCGGGCGCGATCGTCATGTTGCGGATGCCGCTGCGCGCCAGGTCGCGGGCGATGGGCAGTGTCATGCCGACGACGCCGCCCTTCGAGGCGCTGTAGGCGGCCTGGCCGATCTGGCCGTCGTAGGCCGCCACCGAGGCGGTGGACACGATGCAGCCGCGCTCGCCGGTGGACTCGGGCTCGTTCTTGCTCATGGCTTCGGCCGCGAGCCGGGTCATGTTGAACGTGCCGATCAGGTTGACCGTGATGCACTTGGTGAACACCGCCAGGCTGTGCGCGCCGGTCTTGCCGACGGTCTTCTCCGCCGGCGCGATGCCGGCGCAATTCACCAGCCCCATCAGCTTGCCCATGGACACCGCCTTCGCGACCACGGCCTGGCCGTCGGCTTCCTGGCTGACGTCGCACTTCACGAACGCGCCGCCGATCTCGCGGGCCACGGCCTCGCCTTTCTCGACCTGCATGTCGGCGACGACGACCTTGCCGCCCTCGGCCGCGAGCATGCGCGCCGTGCCTTCGCCCAGGCCCGAAGCGCCGCCGGTGACGATGAAGACCTTGCCCTTGATGTCCATGAGTGCTCCTGTTGTGTTGACGTGCGCGTCAATTATCGGGGACGAAAAAAGGGCCGCTTGGGCGGCCCCTTTCTGGATCCCCGCCTTCGCAGGGATGACCTTGCGAAGCCGCGGGGCGGCCTTTGCAAGGTCACTTGAATCCGACGCGATCCAGCATCTGCTGCACCTTCACCTGGTTGGCCCCGACCGCGGAAAGAGGGATCGTCTCGGACTTGAAGTCGCCGCCGCCGCTCATGGCCTGCAGGGCGGGGTTGTTCACCTTCACGCCCTTGGCCGTGGGCCATTCGTTGTTGCCGTTGGCGAAGTAGTTCTGCGCCTCGGCGCTGGCCAGGTACTCGAGGAACTTCACCGCGGCCGCGGTGTTCTTCGCGTTCTTCGCGACGGCGCCGCCCGCGATGTTCAGGTGCGTGCCCCACGACTGCTGGTTCGGGAACACGACGGAGACCTTCTCCATCACGGCGCGGTCCTCCGCCTTCTCGGAGCGCAGCAGGCGCGCGACGTAGTAGCTGTTGCTCACCGCGATCTGGCATTCGCCCGCCGCGACGGCCTTGATCTGGTCGGTGTCTCCACCCTTGGGGTCGCGCGCCAGGTTGGCATGCAGGCCCTTGATCCAGTCCTGCGCCTTGGCTTCGCCCAGGTGCTCGGTCACTGCGCCGAACAGCGACAGGTTGTACGGATGCGAGCCGGAGCGGATGCAGATCTTGCCCTTGTTCTTGGCGTCCGCGAGTTCCTCGTAGGTGTCCACGTCCTCGCGCTTGACCTTGTTCTTGTCGTACACGACGACGCGGGCGCGGGTGGAGAAGCCGAACCACGGCGTGCCTTCGGCCGTGGCGGTGCCGCGGTATTGGGCGGGGATCGCGTCCTCCAGCACCTTCGACTTGACGGGCTTGAACAGGCCATCGACCTCGCCCTTGTACAGGCGGGCGGCATCGACCAGCAGGATCACGTCGGCCGGCGATGCGGCGCCTTCAGCCTTGAGGCGGGCCAGGATGCCGGCGTCGTCGGCATCGACGCGGTTGATCTTGATGCCGGTGGCCTTCGTGAAGTTGCTGTAGAGCGCCTCGTCGGTCGAGTAGTGCCGCGCCGAGTACAGGTTGAGCACCTGCTCCTGGGCGAACGAGGAGGAGGCGAGGGCGGCCAGCGCGAAGGCGGCGGCGAGGGCTTTTCGGGACATGCAGGGCTCCGGTGATGAGAAACGGTGTCGTGTGTGGCGCGAATGGTAAACCAAACACGAATCATTCTCAATCGCAGGCGTGCAGGGCACGGCAAAAGGAAGGCCCAGGCCTTCACTTCGGGCAATAAAAAAGCCCCAGCCTTGCAGCTGGGGCTAGCGTCGCTGCGCTCCGTCGCCCAAAGGGCGCAATAAAAAAGCCCCAAGCTTTCGCTTGGGGCTAAGGATCCCTGAACCTGTGAAGGTGTCGAAAGGACCCGAGGAGACAACCTGAAGAACTCCGGTCGATCACAGGAGTGTCCTATAGACGCTCCGGGACGAGTGAGAGTTCCGGCTCTCGGTCAGTTGCGGGCCGAAACCCGGGTTTCAAGTGTTCTCAGCGCTTGGCGCGGGCGGTCGGCGCCTTGCTGGCGTTGACGGCAGTGGTGGCGACGGCGTTGAAGTTGGCTTCCGCGACTTCGGTGGCCTGCTTGACGGCCTTCTGCACAGATTCCAGGGCGTTGTTGCCGGCGGCAACGGCGCTCTTGAACACGGCGACGGCCGTCTCGGAGCCGGCGGGAGCGTTCTTGGCGGCGTTGTCGACCACGGCCAGGAACTTCTTCTGGGCGTCGGCGGCTTGCGTCTCGAACGTCTTGCCGAACTCGGCGCCGGTGCCGGCGGCGATGTCGTACAGGTGACGGCTGTAGGCAGCGGTCTTCTCGGCCAGGGGCTGGAACAGGCTGGCTTGGAGGGCCAGCAGTTCCTGGGCGTCCTTGACGCTCAGCAGCGACTGGGTGGTGCCGGCGGCTTCGGCCAGGGCGGCCTTGGTGGCGGTCAGGTTCAGCTCGACGAGCTTCTCGACACCTTCGAAGGCCTTGTTGGTCAGGCCGAAGAGGGTCTCGACGGAGGCCTTCTGGGAGGCCAGGACTTGTTCAGCGGTCAGCATTGCGGAATCTCCAGGTAATGGGCGGCGGAAAAAACGCTGCTCTGGAGGGCCGGAGCCTTCATGTTGCAGTGCAGCATGGGCCGAATTATAGGGAGGTCGTCCGTGGAGGCAAGCATTTTTTTGTGCGTTGCAGCATTCTAGATCGTCCCACCTAAAACCCGGCGAACCGCCGGGCCGGGACAATCTCGGCATGCAGGTGTTCTACGCCACCCAGTTCGTCCTGCCGCTGCCGCCTGGCCACCGCTTTCCCATGGGCAAGTACCAGCTGTTGCGCGACCGGCTCGCGGCCGAGCTCCCGGCCATCCGGCTCATGCAGGCCCTGCCGGCGTCTGACGGCGAGTTGGCGCTCGTCCACAAGCCCAGCTACGTCCAGGGGATCACGGACGGCACGGTCGACCCGGCCATCCTGCGCGAGATCGGCTTTCCATGGAGTGCGGCGATGGCCGAGCGCGCCCGCCGGTCGGTCGGCGCGACCATCTCCGCCTGCCGCGCCGCGTTCTCCGAAGGCATCGCCGCCAACATCGCCGGCGGCACCCACCACGCGAGCGCCGACCGGGGCGGTGGCTTCTGCGTGTTCAACGACGCCGCTGTCGCCGCCTGCCTGATGCAGGCGGAGCAGGCCCGACTCGGCCGCCGGCTTCGCGTGGCGATCGTCGACCTGGACGTCCACCAGGGAAACGGCACGGCGCGCATCTTTCGCGGCGACGACAGCGTCTTCACCCTGTCGATCCACGGCCAGAAGAACTTCCCGTTCCGCAAGGAGCCGTCCGACCTCGACGTGGACCTGCCGGACGGCTGCACGGACGACGAGTACCTGCACGCGCTCGAAGGCGCGCTGGCCGAACTCGAGCGGCGCTTCGACCCCGGCCTGGTGATCTACCTCGCCGGCGCGGACCCGCACGAAGGCGATCGGCTCGGCCGCCTGAAGCTCACCTGGGACGGTCTCGAAGCGCGCGACCGCCGTGTGTTCGACTGGGCCTGGCAACGCGGCCTGCCGCTGGCCTTCGCGATGGCGGGTGGCTATGGCCGCCGGATGGAGGACACCGTGCAGGCCCAGGTCAACACCTTCGGCGTGGCGGTGAGCTACTGGCAGCGCTGGCAGAATCGCCGGCGATGAGCGACAGCCCCGCCGCCCCCCACCGGCCCCAGCCCGAACCGCGCAGCGCCTACAAGGTCTTCCGCACGATCAGCACCCGCTGGATGGACAACGACGTGTACGGCCACGTCAACAACGTCGTCTACTACAGCTGGTTCGACACCGCCGTGAACGCGCACCTGATCGAGCGCGGCGCGCTCGACATCGAAGGCGGCGGCGCGATCGGCCTGGTGATCGAGACCCAGTGCAACTACTTCGCCCCGCTGGCGTTCCCGCAAACCGTGGAAGCCGGCCTTCGCGTGGCGCGCCTGGGCGGCTCCAGCGTGCGCTATGAGGTCGGGCTGTTCGCCGCCGGCCAGCCCTCGACCGCCGCCAAGGGCCATTTCGTCCACGTGTACGTCGATCGCGCCACCCGCCGTCCCGTGCCGCTGCCCGACCGCCTGCGGTCGGTCCTCGAGGAACTCCAATGAACGCAAACAAACGGCCAGCCGTGGCCGACCCGATCAGCGTCGAGACGGCCATCCAGACCCGCTTCTCCGCACGCGCTTTCCTGCCGAAACCCGTGCCGCGCGAAACGATCGAGCGCCTGCTCGAACTGGCCAGCCGCGCGCCTTCGGGCACCAACACCCAACCCTGGAACGTCTACGTGCTGCAGGGCGCGAGCCGCGACGAACTGGTGCGCAAGGTGTGCGCCGCGCACGACGCCATGTACGCCAATCCCGCGCTGGCCGCCGAGTACCGGGAGGAATACGACTACTACCCGGAGAAATGGGTGTCGCCCTACATCGACCGCCGGCGCGAGAACGGCTGGAGCCTGTACGGCCTGCTGGGCATCGCCAAGGGCGAGAAGGACAAGATGCATGCGCAGCACCAGCGCAACTTCCGCTTCTTCGACGCCCCGGTCGGGATGATGTTCACGCTCGACCGGATCATGGGCCGCGGCTCGCTCGCGGACTACGGCATGTTCCTGCAGAACCTGATGCTGGCGGCGCGCGCCCATGGCCTGCACACCTGTCCGCAGGCGGCGTGGAACGGGTTCGCGAAGATCATCCTCCCGCACGTCGGCGCCGGCGAGCACGAGATGCTGGTCTGCGGCATGTCGCTGGGCTACCTGGACGAGAAAGCGCCGGTGAATTCGTTCCACACGCCGCGCGAGCCGGTGTCCGGCTTCACCCGCTGGCTGGAGTAGCGCCGCAAAAGAAAGAGGGCGCGACACCGGTGCCACGGCATCGCGCCCTTGCATGAAGAACCGCCCCGCCGGACGGTCTCCCGCGGCGGCCGCTGTCCGGACGGCCACCGCATCCCAACGCGCCTTCAGGACCCGTCGAAACGGAAGTCCGGATTGCGCCGCTCGAACTCCTTCACCTGCCCGTCCGCCTCTTCCTTCGCGATCCCGTGCCGCTCCTGGATGCGGCCCAGCAGCTGCTCGCGGCGGCCGGCGATCACGTCGAGGTCATCGTCCGTGAGGCGCCCCCAGCGCTCCTTGAGCTTGCCCCTGAACTGCTTCCACTGGCCGCGAAGCCGGTCGTTGTTCATCTTGCTTCCCTGGCGGACTGGCTTGCGGTTCACTTTAGGCGGCGGCCCCGGCCGGCGCGGTAGGAGGGCCTGCCCAGCGCCCGTAGGCACCAGCCTACAGCTGAGGTAGAAAATCCCGCGTTGGTATGCTCGGCGGTCGCCGGCAAACCCGGCCTGACCTGGAGAAGACCCCAATGAGTTCCGCGCGCTCCATCGGCATGGGGCTGGCCCTGCTGATGCCGCAACTGGCGCTGGCCGCTGAATTCGACGGCCGCCAGCTCTCGCCGATCTGGGGCGTCCCGTTCGCGGGCATCCTGCTCTCGATCGCGGTGATGCCGCTGCTGGCGCCGAGCTTCTGGCACCACCATTTCGGGAAAGTGGCGGCCGCCTGGTCGCTGGCCTTCCTGGTGCCATTCGCCATCGTTTTCGGCCCCGGCGCGGCGGGCGCCGCCTTCGTGCATGCGCTGCTGGGCGAGTACATCCCCTTCGTGATCCTGCTCACGGCCCTGTTCACGGTCGCCGGCGGCATCTTCATCCGGGGCAACCTGCACGGCAGCCCCGGTCTCAACACCGGCGTCCTGGCGGGCGGGGCCGTGCTGGCCAGCATCATGGGCACGACAGGCGCCTCGATGCTGCTCGTGCGGCCCCTGATCCGGGCCAACGACAACCGCCGCCACAAGGTGCACGTCTTCGTCTTCTTCATCTTCATCGTTTCCAACGCCGGCGGCTCGCTGACGCCGCTGGGCGACCCGCCGCTGTTCCTGGGCTTCCTCAAGGGCGTGGACTTCTTTTGGACCGTGCGCCACATCTTCCCGGAGACGCTGTTCCTGGTGGGCTCGCTGCTGGTCCTCTTCTTCGCGCTGGACAGCTGGTACTACCGCCGCCGCGAGGAGGTCCTGCCGCGCGATCCCACGCCGGACACGCAGCGCCTGGGCTTCGACGGCGCGCGCAATTTCTGGCTGCTCGGTGTCATCGTCGGCCTGGTGCTGCTGTCCGGCATCTGGAAGTCGCCGGTGGTCTTCAACATCGCGGGCACCGAAGTGGGCCTGCCCGGCATCGTGCGCGACGTGGGGCTGATCGCGGTGACGCTGGTCTCGATGGCGATCACGCCCAAATCGGTCCACGCGGCCAACCAGTTCGCGTGGGCGCCGATGCAGGAGGTGGCCAAGCTGTTCGCCGGCATCTTCCTGACCATCATCCCGGTGATCGCGATGTTGCGTGCGGGCATCGACGGCCCCTTCGGCGCCGTGATCGCCGCCGTCACGCGGCCCGACGGCTCGCCCGACCCGGCGATGTATTTCTGGGCTTCCGGCGTGCTCAGCTCCTTCCTGGACAACGCGCCGACCTACCTGGTGTTCTTCAACACCGCCGGCGGCGATCCGCAGGTGCTGATGACGACAATGGCGGCCACGCTGGCCGCGATTTCGGCCGGCTCCGTCTTCATGGGCGCGAACAGTTACATCGGCAACGCGCCCAACCTCATGGTCAAGGCGATTGCCGAGGATCGCGGCGTCAAAATGCCCAGCTTCTTCGGCTACATGGTCTGGTCGACGGGCATCCTGGTCCCGCTGTTCGCGCTCATGACCCTCATCTGGTTCCGCTAATCCCCTTCATGAACAAGCCCTCCATCCTCGTCGCCCGGGCCGTCTTCCCCGAGGTGATCGCCCGCCTGCAGCAGCACTTCGACGTCGAGCAGAACCCGGCCGACGAGCCGCTCTCGCGCGAGCAGCTGGTCGCCCGTCTGCACGGCAAGGCCGGCGTCTTCACCACCGGCGGCGAGCGCATCGACGCGTCGCTGCTGGCCGCCTGCCCGCAATTGCGCATCTGCGCCAACATGGCCGTGGGCTACAACAACTTCGACCTGCCCGCGATGACGGCGGCGAAGGTGCTGGCCACCAACACGCCCGACGTGCTCACCGAAACCACCGCGGACTTCGGCTTCGCGCTGCTGATGGCGACCGCCCGGCGCATGGCCGAGGGCGAGCATTTCCTGCGCGCGGGCAAGTGGAACAAGTGGGCGTACGACATGTTCTCCGGCTCCGACGTGCACGGCAGCACGCTCGGCATCCTGGGCATGGGCCGCATCGGCCAGGGCATCGCCCGCCGCGGCGCGCATGGCTTCGGCATGAAGGTGATCTACCACAACCGCTCCCGCCTTTCGCCCGAGCTGGAATCGGAGTGCAAGGCCCGGTACGTGGGCAAGGAGGAACTGCTGCGCGAGTCGGACCACCTGGTCCTCGTGCTGCCGTACTCCGCCCAGTCGCACCACTCGATCGGCGCCGCCGAACTGGCGCAGATGAAGCCGACGGCGACGCTGATCAACGTGGCCCGAGGCGGCATCGTCGACGACGCCGCGCTGGCCAAGGCGCTGCGCGAGCGCCGGATCGCGGCCGCGGGCCTGGACGTCTTCGAAGGCGAACCCAAGGTCCATCCGGACCTGCTCACCGTGCCGAACGTGGTCCTCACGCCGCACATCGCCAGCGCCACCGTGCCGACCCGGCTCGCGATGGCCAACCTCGCCGCCGACAACCTGATCGGCTACCTGGTCCACGGCAAGCCGGTGACGCCGCTCAATCCCGAAGTGCTGGGGTCCTGACGGTGCAGGGTTCGATGACGCAATTGCCGGCCGGAGCCGGCACCGTGTGGCTGCTCGTCGCGGCCACTGTCCTGCTGCTGGTGGGCGTGATCGCCGGCTGGCTGCTGGCCCGCCGTTCGGCAGGAGCGCAGATCCAGGCCGTCGCGGCCCAGGTGAAGGCCGAGGCCTTGGTCGAGGTCGCCACGTTGGGCGAGCGCGCTCGCAGCCTCGAGGCGGAGCGCCAGTCGCTCTCGGCCGAATTGCTGGAGGTCCGCAGCCAGTCCGCCGCACTGCGCGACGCGCTGGACAGCTCGCGCGACGAGCGGGCCCAGCTCGGCGAGCGGGCCGCGCGCGTTGCGGTGCTGGAGGCCGAAATGACCGCGCTCGTCACGCGCGCCGAGCGGCTGGCGCAGGACCTTTCCGGCGTCGAGCGCCGAGCGGCCGGGCTCGATGCTTCGCTCAAGGCCGAGGCCGAGACCGCCGAAACCCTGCGCCGCGAACTCGCCGTCGCGATCGAAGCGCGCGAGGGCCTGCAGCGCCAAGCGGTGGAACTGGGCCGGCAGGTCGCCGAGCTCACGACGCAGCTCAATGCGGAGCGCTCGCAATCGCAGGAAAAGCTCGCGCTGCTCACCAATGCCAAGGACGAACTGTCCAACCAGTTCAAGGCGCTGGCCAACGACATCCTGGAAGAGAAGACCCGCAAGTTCTCCGAGCAGAACCAGGCCAGTCTGGGTCAGCTGCTCGATCCGCTGCGGTTGCGGCTGCAGGAGTTCCAGGGCCGCGTCGAGAAGCTGTACGACACCGAAGGCAAGGAGCGGTCCGCGCTGGCGCAGCAGGTGCTGCAGCTGCTCGAACTCAATCGCACCCTGGCCGACGAAGCGAAGAACCTGACGTCGGCTCTCAAGGGCTCGGCCAAGGTGCAGGGCAACTGGGGCGAGCTGATCCTCGAGCGGGTGCTGGAGGGCTGCGGGCTGCGCAAGGGCGTGGAGTACGAAACCCAGGCCAGCGTCAACCGCGAGGAGGGCGGCCGCGCCCAAGCCGACGTGGTGATCCGCATGCCCGAGGAACGCAGCCTCGTGGTCGATGCCAAGGTGTCCTTGCTGGCGTACGAGGAATACGCCAGCAGCGACGAAGACGATGTACGTGCCGCAGCGCGCAAGCGGCACCTGGATTCGATCCGCGCCCACGTGAAGGGCCTGTCCGAGCGCAACTACCAGCTGCTCTACGGGCTCAAGTCGATCGACTTCGTGCTCATGTTCGTTCCGATCGAACCGGCCTTCATGCTCGCCGTCACCGACGACGGCAGCCTGTTCATGGATGCCTGGAACAGGAACGTGCTGCTGGTCAGCCCTTCGACGCTGATGTTCGTGCTGCGCACGGTGGCCCACCTGTGGCGGCAGGAGCAGCAGAGCCGCAACGCGCAGGAGATCGCGCGGCGCGGCGCGGAGCTGTACGACCGACTCACGGCCTTCGTCGCCGACCTGGAGAAGGTCGGCAAGAACATCAAGCAGGCCAGCGAAGCCTACGGCGAAGCCTTCGACAAGCTCACCAAGAACAAGGGCAACGTCATCCGGCAGGCGGAGATGCTGCGCAGCCTCGGGGTAAAGCCCACCAAGTCCTTGCCCGCACCCCTCGTCGCCGATGCGGTCGGCGACAGCGAAGGTGAATTCGGCACCGCGTGAATCCGGCCCCACGGCCGAACTGGCGCGCCTGATCACGGCACAGGTCTTCCTGCATGCCAGCATGGCCGGCATGCGGCTGGCCGCGCCGCTGCTGGCGCTGCGAAGTGGTTACAGCGAGGCGGCCGTCGGCGTGCTGCTGGCGCTGTTCGCGCTCACCCAGGTGTTCCTCGCGCTGCCCGCGGGCAGCTATGCGGACCGGCACGGCCTGCGCCGCCCGTTCGCCTGGGCCACGGCGGCCGCGACGCTCGGTTGCGCCCTGGCCGTGGCTTTTCCCGTCTTCCCGGTGCTCTGCCTCGCGGCGCTGCTGACCGGCGGAGCCACCGGGGCGGCCTCCATCGCGCTGCAGCGCCACGTCGGCCGCGCCGCCGAGGGCGCTACGCAACTGCGGCAAGTGTTCTCGTGGCTGGCGATCGGGCCGGCGTTCTCCAACTTCCTCGGCCCCTTCGCCGCCGGCGTGGCCATCGACAGCGGCGGCTTCCGGGTCGCCTTCCTGCTGATGGCCGTGCTGCCCATCGCCAGCTGGGCCTGGGTTCGCGCAGCCCGCGAAATGCCGCCGCCCCCAACCCCGCACGGCGAGCGGCCGCGCCCGGCCTGGGACCTGCTGCGCGAAACGCACTTCCGCCGCCTGCTGCTGGTCAACTGGCTGCTCGCTTCCTGCTGGGACGTGCACACCTTCGTCGTGCCCGTGCTGGGCCATGAACGCGGCCTGTCGGCTTCGGTGATCGGCACCATCCTCGGCGCGTTCGCCGTGGCTGCGGTGGTGATCCGCGTGCTGCTGCCCGTGATCGCGGCGCGCGTGCGGGAATGGGCGGTGATCACCGCAGCCATGCTCGCCACGGCGCTGCTGTTCTGCGTCTATCCGCTGCTGCACTCGGCGCTGGCGATGGGCCTGTGCTCGGTGCTGCTGGGCGTGGCCCTGGGTTCCGTGCAGCCCATGATCATGAGCACGCTGCACCAGATCACGCCGGAGCACCGCCACGGCCAGGCGGTGGGGCTGCGGCTGATGGCGATCAACGCCTCGAGCGTGGCGATGCCGATGCTGTTCGGCGTGGCGGGCGCCGCGGTCGGCATCGCCGGCGTGTTCTGGGCCGTCGCCGCCATCGTGGCAGGCGGCACGCGCATGTCCTGGCGCCTGCGGGAAGCCGATCAGAGCCGGTAGAACGCCTTGATCACGTCCCAGGCGGTCTCGGGATCGTCGGCGTAGCGGAACAACTCCAGGTCGGCCGGCGAGATCACGCCTTCCTCGATCAGCACCTCGAAGTTGATCAGCCGCTTCCAGTACTCCGAGCCGAACAGCACGATGGGCACCTGCTTGGACTTGCGCGTCTGCACCAGCGTGATCACCTCGAACAGCTCGTCGAGCGTGCCGAAGCCGCCGGGGAAGGCCACCAGCGCCTTCGCGCGCATCATGAAGTGCATCTTGCGCAGCGCGAAGTAGTGGAACTTGAACGACAGCGCCGGCGTGACGTACGGGTTGGCCGCTTCTTCCATCGGCAGCGCGATGGACAGCCCCACGCTGATGCCGTCGCCTTCATAGGCTCCGCGGTTGGCCGCCTGCATGATGCCGGGCCCGCCGCCGGTGCAGATGAACAGCATGTCGCGCGGGTCCTTGCCCGCGCTGTACTGCGCCACCAGCTTGCCGAACGCACGCGCCTTTTCGTAGTAGTGGGCATTGCGGGCGAGGGCCCGCGCTCGGCGGATCACCGCCTCGTCGCCGCCCGCCTCGGCCGCGGTGATCAGCGCAGCCGCTTCCTCTTCGCTGCGAAAGCGCGCGCTGCCGAACACCACGATGGTGTTCTCGATGCCGTGGGCCTGCTGCTCCAGGTCGGGCTTAAGCAGCTCGAGCTGGAAACGGATGCCGCGCGTCTCGCGGCGCAGCAGGAACTCGGGGTCGGCGAAGGCCAGCCGGCTGGCGTCGGGGTCCAGCGGCAAGCCGGCATCGGAATGCGCCTTGAGGGTGGCCCAGGCGTCGGCCAGGCGGTTGTCGTGGAGATTGCGGTTCGAAGGCATGAACCGATTTTGGGGCATAGCCCCGGTCCGGGTTCGGCCGCGTGGTGCGCCTCTGCGCTAGCCGGAAGGCAGCGCGATGGCGAGGCCCAGTGGCACGAACACCACGGCCAGCGCATTCCCGAGCAGGATCATCGCGGCCACGCGTTCGGGCTCCTGCGCGTAGCGTTCGGCCAACAGGAACTGCATGACGGCGGGCGGCAGCGCGCCAAAGAGGATGAGTTGTGCTCGCGCCGGACCGGTGAGATCGAGCGCCCACGCCAGCGGCACGGCGAGCAGCAGGCCGATGACAGGGCGTGCCACGGCGCCCAGCACGCCCCGGGGCACGTCCTGCGGTTGCAATGTCGTCAGCCGGACGCCGAGCGCGAACAGCATCAGCGGCAGCATCGCATCGCCCATCAGCCGCATGCCCGTCATCAGCATGTCGGGCGGGCGCACGCCGCTGGCCGCGCTGGCGAAGCCGAGCGCGGCGGAGATCATCAGCGGGCTGAGGAGCAGGTCGCGCGTGCGGGCTTCGGCGCTCGTGATGCGCGCGCCGAGGGAGAAGTGGATGACGTTGCTGATCGAAAACAGCGCCACCGCCGCGCCCAATTGCGCGGGGCCGAACGCCAGCAGGGCGAGCGGCAGGCCCATGTTGCCGCAGTTGTTGAACATCACCACCGGCACCAGGCTGCGCGGCTGCACGCGGGTGCCACGGGCCAGGACCCAGGCGAGGGCGCCACAGCCCAGGATCAGCAGCGCGCCCGCGAGCAGCAGCGGGGCGTGGTCCTGCAGGCGGAACTCCTTGCCGGCCAGCGCCGTGTAGACCAGCAGCGGCGTGAGCACGTCCAGCACGAGCCGGTTGAACCACGTCATGTCGGGCCGCACGCGACGCGCATAGACGAAGCCCACCGCCACAATGAAGAACACCGGCACGATCACCTGCGCGATGCGCAGCAGCAGCTCCATCAGGCCATCTTCCGGGCCAGCCAGCGCAGCAGCGGTTCGCGGGCGGGCGCCAGGCCCTTGTATTCGAGCACCGCGGGCGTCATCGAGGCGAGCGACGCATGCAGCCGCGCTGCCTTGGCCGCGTCGTCGACGACGGCGGCCAGCGGCGCGAGCATCACGCGGATCGTGAACACCGCCTGGCGCGTGCCCCGGCCGACCGGCAGGAAGGTCTGGCGCTCGGCCCGGAACCAGCAGGACCGCGCGAAGGCTTCATCGTCTTGCGCCGCGGGCCACGGAGCCCGTGCATGCCGGCGCGGATGCTGGTCGTGCCGCGGCGAAGGGCTGACGGTCCAGACATGCCGCTCCCAGCGTTCGCCGGACGTCGCCAGCCGCACCAGGTGCGAAGCCGCCGCGACCAGCGTGGCGCCGTCGGCGACCGGCGCATGGACCGCCGGGAACGGCAGCCCCAGCTTGTCCTCCGGCGCCCAGTGCGAGGGCACGCAGACGCACAGCCAAGGCAGGGTGCCGGTGTCGCCGTCGAGCACCGCGAAGTCCTCTTCGAAGCTGAGCTCCAGGCGCTGCGGATCGAACGGCGGATGGCCCTCGCGCCGCGCCTGTTCGGCGATGGCCGCGAGCGCCGGAGAAGGATCGAAGCCGGGCACCTGCAATCGCGAGGCGGCGGCCGCCACCACCCGGGCCTTTTCCTGGTACAGCGCGCTGTCCGGCCGCAGCGGCGTGAGCTGCGGCTCGCCGGGCTGCAGCTTGCGCAGGCCCGGCTGCATCCGGAAGGGCGCGGCGATCAGTTCGAAGTCGAAGTCCACGTCAGGGCCGAAAAACAAAAGGCTCCTCGCGGAGCCTCGTGGCGGGTTGCGCGCGCGCCGCTCAGACGCGGCGGCGGTATTCCCCGGTGCGGGTGTCGATCTCGACCTTGTCGCCCTGGGCCACGAAGATCGGCACGCCGATCTCGAAGCCGGTGGCGATCTTGGCGGGCTTGAGCACCTTGCCCGAGGTGTCGCCCTTGACGGCCGGCTCGGTCCAGGTGATCTCGCGCTCGACGCTGGTGGGCAGTTCCACCGAGATGGCCTTGCCTTCGTAGAACACCACCTCGGCGGGCATGCCGTCCTCCAGGTAGTTCAGGGCGTCGCCCATGTTCTCGGCCTCGACCTCGTACTGGTTGTACTCGCTGTCCATCCAGACGTACATCGGGTCGGCGAAGTAGGAATAGGTGCAGTCCTTCTTGTCCAGGACGATCTGGTCCATCTTGTCGTCGGCCTTGAAGACGACTTCCGTTCCCTGGTTGGACAGCAGGCTCTTAAGCTTCATGCGGACGGTGGCCGCATTGCGGCCGCCGCGGGCGTACTCGGTCTTCAGCACGACCCAGGGCGCGCTGTTCTGCATGATCACGTTGCCGGCGCGGATTTCTTGAGCGATTTTCATGATGTGAGCGGCGAAGGTAGGCCGCGGGGCGCCGACGTGGCGGGCGCGGAAAGTGCGGCGGAAAGGCGCGATTGCCGCCAGGAGGGCGAGCCCGCGCAAAGCCTTGGATTTTACTTCGAAACGGGCGCTGAACCCATCAGGCCGGCTCGGGCGCCCGCTCGATGCTGCACGAAGCTCTGCAGTTGGGTCGTCAGGTCCCGCACGGCGAGCAGGCGCTCGCGCGCCCGTTCCGCGCAGGCCAGCCACGGCGCGGCGTCGGCCGGCAGGACCGGCTCGCCGCCCTGGTTCCATGCGGCGTGGAACCTGCGCAGGTCCGACGGGGCACCGATCCAGTCCAGGAAAGCGTCGAGCTTGGCCAGGTGCGCGTCGTCGTGCTGCGGATAGATGTGCCACACGGCCGGCCGGCCCGCCCACAGCGCGCGCACCAGCGAGTCCTCGCCGCGAACGAGGTTCAGGTCGCTGGCCCACAGCAGGTGGTCGAACTCGGGCTGCGGCATGAGGGGCAGCCAGTGGATGGACAGCTGGCCTGTCCGCGAACCTTCCGGCAGAACGCGCCGCACCGCGGATCGGGCGCGGCCCGCGGTCACGAGCAGCTGGGTGGGCCGAGTGTCGTTCGCGAGTTCGGCGAGGAAGGCGGCGAGGCCCGGCGGTTCGTAGCAGAACAGGCTGATCACACGCTCGCCTTGCCAGCGGATGTCGCGTGCGCGCAGCCACGCCGCGCGGTCGAATGCGGCCTGGCGGGCAATCAGGTCAGGCTCGCGGATCAGCCCGCCGGTAGCCGGGGTGAATCCGGGATAGAAGAAGTGCTTGATCAGGCCCTCGCCCGGGCCGCTGAGCACCGGAGAGGGCAGGCCGTGACACCGCTCCACCCACGATTGCGCGGACAGGTACTCGAGGTTGATCCACGCGGGCTGCCGGCCCCTCGCGCGAGTGCGCGCGGCGATCGCGGCGATGAAGGCGGGCTCCAGCTCGCAGCCGAAGGCCTCGACGACCACGTCGCCGGGTGCCGCATCGACGCTCGCGCCCCAGCGCAGCACCTCGACGCCGCGCGCGCCGCCCGGCGCCATCCATTCGAGCGCGCTCGCGTCGTCCGCCCACAGCCGGACGGTGTCGCCGCGTCCCGCCAGGTCGGCCGCCAGCCGCCAGCACACGCCGATGTCGCCGTGGTTGTCGATGACCTTGCAGAAGATGTCCCAGCGCATGCTGCCGGGATAATACGCATCGATGTCCGCCGTGCATTCCGAACACCTGCTCGCCGAGGTGGCCGCGCTGCCGCAGCTGCCCGGTGTCTACCGCTACTTCGATGCCGATGGCGGCGTGCTGTACGTGGGCAAGGCGCGCAACCTGAAGAAGCGCGTCTCCAGCTACTTCCAGAAGAACCACGGCGGCACGCGCATCGGCCACATGATCTCGCGCATCGCGCGGATGGAGACCACGGTCGTGCGCTCCGAGGCCGAGGCGCTGCTGCTCGAGAACAACCTCATCAAGGCGCTCGACCCGAAGTACAACATCCTGTTCCGGGACGACAAGAGCTATCCCTACCTGAAGATCCACGGCGCGCCCGACAAGGTGGGCTTCGACGACGCGGCGGCCGCGCAGGGCTCGCACTCCGCGGCCGACTTCCCGCGGGTCGCGTACTACCGCGGCTCGGTCGACCGCAAGCACCGCTACTTCGGGCCTTACCCCAGCGCCTGGGCGGTGAAGGAATCGATCCAGCTGCTGCAGAAGGTGTTCCGCCTGCGCACCTGCGAGGACACGGTGTTCGCCAACCGCACGCGGCCCTGCCTGCTGTACCAGATCAAGCGTTGCTCCGGCCCGTGCGTGAACCTGGTGACGCCGCAGGACTACCGCGAGGACGTGCGCAATGCCGAAGCGTTCCTGCGCGGCGAAACGCAGGCGGTGCTGGCGCAACTCGAATCGCGCATGGTGCAGCACGCGCAGAGGCTGGAGTTCGAGCAGGCCGCCGAACTGCGCAACCAGATGTCCGCTCTGTCCAAGGTGCTGCACCAGCAGTCGGTGGACACCGGCTCCGACAAGGACGCGGACATCCTGGCCGTGAAGGTGCAGGGCGGAAAAGCCTGCGTGAACCTCGCGATGGTTCGCGGTGGCCGCCACCTGGGCGATCGGCCGTACTTTCCTTCGCACGTCGAGGACGCGGCCGCGGTGCAGGACTTCGACGATGCGCAGGACGCCGCGCCGGCGCAGCCGGTGGAGGTGCAGGTGCTGGAGGCCTTCATCGCGCAGCACTACATCGGCGTGCCCACGCCGCCGACGCTGATCACCAGCGTCGCGGTCAGCCGTGAACTGGTCGCGGCGTTGTCCGAGCAGACCGGCGTGAAGATCACCGCGGTCCACCAGCCGCGCGAGCAGCGCCGGCTGTGGCTGGAAATGGCGGAGAAGAACGCGGGCCTGCAGCTCGCCCGGCTTCTGGCGGAGGAAGGTTCGCAGCAGGCGCGCACGCGCTCGCTGGTGGAAGCGTTGCATCTCGAGCCCGACGATCTCGATGCATTCCGCGTCGAATGCTTCGACATCTCGCACACGGCGGGCGAGGCGACCCAGGCGTCGTGCGTGGTGTTCCACCACCACAAGATGCAGAACAGCGAATACAGGCGCTACAACATCGAGGGCATCACGCCGGGCGATGACTACGCTGCGATGCGGCAGGTGCTCACGCGGCGCTATGCGCGGCTGGCCGACGCGGGCCGCGATTCGCCGGAAGCGTCACCGCCGATCACGGAGGAAGGGCCTGGGGTGGAGGCCGAGGCTGCGCCGTGCGCTGAAGGCGACGAGGCACCGCGCAAGAAGCCATCCGCCCGCGGCGGCGCGCCTCGATTGCCGGACCTGGTGCTGGTCGATGGCGGGCGCGGCCAGGTGAGCATGGCGCGCGAGGTGTTCGCCGAGTTGGGCCTGGACCTTTCCGTCATCGTCGGCGTGGAGAAAGGCGAGGGCCGCCGCGTGGGCCTGGAGGAACTGGTCTTCGCCGACGGCCGCGAGAAGGTCTATTTGGGCAAGGATTCCGCGGCGCTGATGCTGGTCGCGCAGATTCGCGACGAGGCCCACCGCTTCGCCATCACCGGCATGCGCGCGCGCCGGGCCAAGGTGCGCGTCGGCGGCAGCAAGCTGGAAGAGATCCCCGGCATCGGTGCGAAAAAGCGAGCACGGCTGCTGCAACGCTTCGGAGGCATCCGCGGCGTGGCCTCGGCAGGCGTGGATGACATCGCCGCGGTGGAAGGCATCGGGCGAGAACTGGCGGAGGAAATCTATCGTGCGCTGCATTAAGACCCTGACGTGCGCCTGCGCCGCGTTGCTGGCCGCCTGCGAATCGCCCGGTCCGTCCTCGACGCCGGCCACCGTCGCCGGTGCGGGGACGCAGTCCGCGAGGGTCGCCGGCGCCACGATCCCGCCGCCGCCGAACCCCTCCGTGCGCGCACGCGACTGGACCGAGTACAAGATCCGCGCCGCCCGTCGAATCCAGCTGGCCAATCCGGCCGAGACCTTCTCCGGGCCCTTGCCCGACCCGCTGCAGTCAATCCCGGTGCTGCAGGTGCACCTGAACCGCGACGGCTCGGTGCGCGACATCAGCGTGCTGCGCACGCCGCGCCAATCGCCCGAGACGCTGCAGATGGCGATCCGCGCCATCCAGCGCGCGGCGCCTTTCGAGCCGGTGGCACACCTGCCGCGCCCGTGGCAGTTCAACGAGACTTTCCTCTACAACGAAGACCTCAAGTTCCAGCTGCGCTCGCTGGTGGAAGCCGTGCCCTGAGCGGGCAAGGGGGCGCGCCATGACAGAATCGCGCCCATGTTTTTCACGGTCCCCACGATCCTGACCTGGACGCGCATCGTCGCGATCCCCTTGATCGTCGGGGTGTTCTACCTGCGCACGCCGCCCGAAGCGGTGCAGAACCTGGTCGCCACGGTGATGTTCATCGCCTTCGCGCTCACGGACTGGCTGGACGGGTTCCTCGCGCGGCGGCTCAAGCAGATGTCGGCCTTCGGCGCCTTCCTCGACCCCGTGGCGGACAAGTTCCTGGTCTGCGCGTCGCTGCTGGTGCTGGTGCACCTCGGGCGAGCCGACGTGTTCGTCGCGTTGATCATCATCGGCCGCGAGATCGCCATTTCCGCGCTGCGCGAGTGGATGGCGCAGATCGGCGCGGCGCGCAGCGTCGCCGTGCACATGCTCGGCAAGGTGAAGACGACCGTGCAGATGATCGCCATTCCCTTCCTGCTGTACGACGGGTCCCTGTTCGGTCTGGTCGACACCGGCGTGTGGGGCCGCTGGTTGATCTGGGCCGCCGCGATCCTCACGGTCTGGTCGATGGTGTACTACCTGCGCAAGGCGCTGCCGGAAATCCGCCAGCGGGTGAAGTGAGTTGCGCGCCATGACCGACCAAGGCCGGCAGGACCTGCTGGTGCGGGCGATGCCCGCCGTCTTCGTCCTGATCTGGAGCACCGGCTTCATCGTGGCGCGCTACGGCATGCCGCATGCGCCGCCGATGAAATTCCTCGCGGTGCGCTATGCGCTCTCGGTGGCGTGCTTCCTCGTGTGGGCGTCACTGGCGCGAGCCGCCTGGCCGGCCAACCGCAAGCAGATCGGGCACCTCGCCGTGACCGGCATCCTCATGCACGCGGGTTATCTCGGCGGGGTATGGGCCGCGGTCAAGGACGGCATGGGCGCGGGATTGTCGGCGCTGCTCGTCAGCCTGCAGCCGGTGCTGACGGCTTTCTGGGTGTCGGGCCGCGGCGGTGAAGTGGGGCGCCGCCAGTGGATGGGGCTGGCGCTCGGCCTGGCCGGACTGGTGCTGGTGGTCTGGCAGAAGCTGGGGATGGGTGAGGTGCATGCGCGCAACCTCACGTTCGCCCTGATCGCGCTGTTCTCGATCACGGCGGGCACGCTCTACCAGAAGCGCTTCGTGCAGCCCTGCGATGTGCGCACGGCCAACCTGGTGCAGCTGGCCGCGGCCTTCGTGGTCACGCTGCCGCTGGCACTGCTGGAAGCGGAAACGATGCGCTGGTTCGACGCGTCCGGTTCACTCAACGCGCAACTCGTCGGCGCCATGGCCTGGTCCGTGCTCGGCCTCACGCTGGGCGGCAGCTCGCTGCTCTACCTGCTGATCCAGCGCGGCGCTGCCACGACCGTGACGAGCCTGATGTACCTGGTGCCGCCGGCCACCGCGCTGATGGCCTGGGCGCTGTTCGGCGAGCCGATCACCGCGGCCATCGTGGCGGGCGTCGCGCTCACCGCCGTCGGCGTCAGCCTCGTGGTGCGCGCGCCCGCGCCGGTCCGACCGCAGCAGAATCGGGCCTAGCGCCGCGCGCGCGGCACAGCACTGAAGGAGCAAGCATGGGCAAGAAGAGGATCGCCGTAATCGCCGGCGACGGCATCGGCAAGGAAGTGATGCCGGAAGGCGTGCGGGTCATGGACGCGGCCGCGCGCAGGTTCGGCATAGACCTGCAGTTCGACCACTTCGACTTCTCGAGCTGGGACTACTACGAGAAGCACGGCAAGATGCTGCCGGACGACTGGAAGGACCGCATCGGCGGGCACGACGCCATCTTCTTCGGCGCGGTGGGCTGGCCCGAGAAGATCGCGGACCACGTGTCGCTGTGGGGATCGCTGCTGCTGTTCCGGCGCGAGTTCGACCAGTACGTGAACCTGCGCCCCGCGCGCCTGATGCCCGGCATCATCGCGCCCGTGGTGCGCCGCGACGGCAGCAGGCGCGAGCCCGGCGAGATCGACATGTACATCGTGCGCGAGAACACCGAGGGCGAGTACTCCAGCATCGGCGGCCGCATGTACCCCGGCACCGAGCGCGAGATCGTCATGCAGGAAACCGTGATGTCGCGCGTGGGCGTGGACCGCGTGCTGAAGTTCGCCTTCGAGCTGGCGCGCTCGCGGCCGAAGAAGCACCTCACCAGCGCCACCAAGTCCAACGGCATCGCGATCACGATGCCGTACTGGGACGAGCGCGTGGCCGAGATGGCCAGGTCCTATCCCGACATCAAGACCGACAAGTTCCACATCGACATCCTCACCGCGCACTTCGTGCAGCGCCCCGACTTCTTCGACGTGGTGGTGGCGAGCAACCTTTTCGGTGACATCCTCAGCGACCTCGGACCTGCATGCACGGGCACGATCGGGATCGCGCCGAGCGCCAACCTGAATCCGGATCGCAGGTTCCCTTCGCTGTTCGAACCGGTGCACGGGTCGGCGCCCGACATCGCGGGCCGCAACATCGCGAACCCGATCGGGCAGATCTGGTGCGGCGCGATGATGCTGGACTTCCTCGGCCACAAGGACGCGCACGACGCGGTGCTGCGTGCGATCGAGCAGGCGCTCGATCCCAGATCCGGTGCGCCGCGCACCGCGGACATCGGCGGCAAGGCGACGACGACGGACCTGGGCAAGGCCATCGCATCGGCGATCTGAGGCTCGAGCCGGAACCTGCATCGCGTGACAAAGTGCGTGGGGCCGCGGCGCCGGAACCCGCGCCACGCAAGGCTTTGCGCCCGAAATGGGCGCTCGGCTGTTGTAAAGGTGCGAGCCTTATTGACAGGGCCAGACACCGTGGCTTTAATCGGGCGCAGTGGCCTACGGCCGCGCTGAAAGTCTCCCTTCCCCTTGGCAAAACGGCACCGCGATGGCGTGCTGCAGGGGGCCGGGAGACAAAAATTTTTAAGAGACGTCCTGTCCAACTATTTCTCTGAACGAGGGGCTCCCGTGAACAAAACAGAACTGATCGAGCACATCGCGAAGCATGCCGACATCTCGAAGGCGGCAGCTACGCGGGCGCTGGAATCGATGATCGGCGCCGTCAAGACGACGCTGAAGAAGGGCGGCTCCGTGTCGCTGGTGGGATTCGGCACCTTCGCGGTCGGCAAGCGCGCCGCCCGCAGCGGCCGCAATCCGCGCACCGGCGCGCAGATTAAAATCAAGGCCGCCAAGGTGCCCAAGTTCCGTCCCGGCAAGGCGCTCAAGGATGCGCTGAACTGACGACAGATCGCCCGGTGGGGTGCTTAGCTCAGCTGGTAGAGCGGCGCCCTTACAAGGCGTAGGTCGGCGGTTCGATCCCGTCAGCACCCACCAACCCCGCGAAGGCGAACGGAATGTTCGCCTTTTGTTTTTCCGGGCCCCGAGTTCGGTATTGAGAGTCGAGAGTCGCGCATGTTTGATTTCGTCCGCAAGCACAACCGCGTCATGCAGGTGCTGCTGTTCCTGCTGATCGTGCCGTCGTTCGTGCTGTTCGGCCTGGAGGGCTACAACCGCTTCCAGGAGCGCGGCGCCACCGTGGCCAAGGTCGACGGCCAGTCGATCTCGCAGTCCGACTGGGACAACCAGCACAGGAACCGCATCGACCGGCTGCGCGAGCAGGCGCCCAACATCGATGCCAAGCTGCTCGATTCGCCGCAGGCGCGCTACGCGACGCTGCAGGAGATGGTGCGCGATCGCGTGTTGATCGCCGCCGCCGCGAAGGGCCGCCTCACCGCCAGCGACCAGAGGCTGGCGCGCGAGCTGGAATCGAACGAAGTGATCGCGTCGCTGCGCGGCCCCGACGGCCGCCTGAACATGGACGCGTACAAGCAGCTGCTCGGCCGCCAGGGCCTCACGCCGCAGATGTTCGAGGAGCAGGTGCGCAGCGACATCGCGCAGCGCCAGGTGCTGGGCGGCGTGGCCGCCACGGGCCTGGCCACGCCGGCGCAGGCATCGGTGTCTCTGGGCGCGTTCTTCGAGCGCCGCGAAGTGCAGGTGAGCCGCTTCGACGCGGCCGCCTACCAGTCGAAGGTGAATCCCACGCCGGCGGAGATCGAGGCCTTCTACAAGGAGAACCCGCAGCTGTTCCAGGCGCCGGAGCAGGCGTCGATCGAGTACGTGGTGCTCGACACGGCCACCGTGCAGAAGGGCATCGTGGTCAACGAGCAGGACCTCAAGACCTACTACGAACAGAACCTGGCCCGCCTGGCCGGCCAGGAAGAGCGCCGCTCCAGCCACATCCTGCTGGAAGTGCCCAAGAACGCGCCGGCGGCGCAACGCGAGCAGGCCAAGGCCAAGGCGCAGGAGCTGCTGGACGCCGCGCGCAAGGCGCCGCAGACGTTCGGCGAGCTGGCGAAGAAGAACTCGGCCGACCCGGTGTCGGCGGCCAACGGCGGCGACCTGGACTGGTCGGCGCGCGGCGGCTACGCGAGCAAGGCTCTGGAAGACGTCGTCTTCAACCTGAAGAAGGGCGAAGTGGGCCTGGCCGAAACCGAATTCGGCTGGCACGTGGTGATGGTGACGGACGTGCGCGCGCCGCAGCAGCGCAGCTTCGAGCAGGTGCGGCCGGAGCTTGAGGCGCAGCTGCGCAAGGAGCAGGCCCAGCGCAAGTTCGCCGAGTCGGCCGATGCGTTCAGCAATGCGGTCTACGAGGCGTCGGACGGCTTCAAGTCCGTGGCGGACCGATTCAAGGTGGAGATCCGGACCGCCAACAACGTGACGCGCACGCCGGCTCCCGGCTCCACGGGTCCGGTTGCGAATCCCAAGTTCATCGCCGCCATCTTCTCGCCCGAGAGCGTGGAGAAGAAGCGCAACACCGAAGCGGTGGAGATCGGCCCGGGACAGCTCGCGTCCGCGCGCATCGTGCAGTACAGCCCGGCGCGCACGCGCCCGCTGGCGGAGGTGCAGGACGACGTGCGCAAGCGCCTGGTCGCCACGCGCGCCGCCGAGATGGCGAAGAAGGAAGGCATGGAGAAGCTTCAGGCCTGGAAGGCGAACCCCGCCTCGGCCAGCCTCGCCGAAACCGCCGTGGTCTCCCGCTCCGAGCCCTCGAAGCTGCCGGCCGAAGTGGTCGAGGCCGCGCTGCGCGCCGACCCCGCGGCGCTGCCGCAGTTCGCCGGCGTCGACTTGGGACCGCAAGGCTATGCCGTGGTGAAGGTGAACAAGGCCCTGCCGCGCGAAGCGCCGCCGGCGCCGGTCGCCCAGCAGGAGGTGGCGCAGTACACGCAGCTGTGGACGTCCGCCGAGGCGCTGGCCTACTACGAGGTGCTGCGTGGGCGCTTCAAGGCCCAGATCCTGGTGCCCAAGCCGGCCCCCGAGGCGGGCGCCACGGCCCAGCGCTGAAGCCATCCGGAGCGCGGCCGCGAGCTATAATCCCGGCCTTCGACGGTGGCTGTAGCTCAGTTGGTAGAGTCCCAGATTGTGATTCTGGTTGTCGTGGGTTCGAGTCCCATCAGCCACCCCAATTTTCGAGAGCCCCGCTTCGCGGGGCTTTTTCTTTTGCGAGACCTCCGTGAGGGCGCAAGGGCCTGGATAGATGCCAGCATCCTCGCAAATTCACCGCCGAGGGTCCCGCATGGCTGATTCACGTGTAAGGTTCGTCGAGCTGAGCAGATCGGGCGCTCTAGCACTGCAGCAGTGCCGTTGGGAGAACGACGCGATAGTGCTCGCGCTTCTGCTGGAGCCTTGCGAAGACGCGCCGAAGGAAAACTGGGCGGTACGTATTGAGCAGCCATTTGAGGAGCGGCTCTCAGGCGGTTGGGTCGAGCCGTTTGGATTCGCGGACGAGCACCCCGTACTCCTGCCGTGGAAAGAAGACCAGTGTGACATCTACTTCACCGACAACGCCTTATCGGCCGCGAGTCTCTTGGGCATTGTTGCAATGGCTTGTTCCCAGATCGTGGGCGACTGGTTGCCGGCCTCGCGGTTTCTCAATAACGGCCTGAATCTAGTTGCTGGAGAGCGCTCGCCTCACGGACTGCTCGGCCGGTTCCCGCGCTCGCTGGCGAGTGCGATCCTGTCGCAGTTGCCGCAAGACTCCATCCGCGCTGTCCTGGTGAACTCGCGACCGCCACATTACTGGGATGGCATCCAGTTTGTGGCTTATCCGGACGATCTGCAGGTGCTGACGTTCGGGTCGTCGTTCGTGGTGGGCGCGGGATTCACGTTCACCGGCCCGTGATCGCATGGACTCTCCGCGTTTGATCCGGGGCGGCTTCAGCCGTTCACCATCACCAGTTTCCCCTTCACCCCGCGCGAGCCCATGTACGCATAGGCTTCCTTCAGCTGCGCCATCGGCATGGTGCGGTCGATCACCGGCTTGACCTTGCCCTGCGCGTACCACTGCGCCAGTTCGCCCATCGTGTCGGCGTTGGCCTTGGGCTCGCGCTTGGCGTAGTCGCCCCAGAACACGCCGACGATGGAAGCGCCCTTGAGGAGGGCCAGGTTGAGCGGCAGCGAGGGGATCGGGCCGGACGCGAAGCCCACCACGAGGTAGCGGCCGCGCCAGGCGATGGAGCGGAAAGCGGGCTCGGCGTAGTCGCCGCCCACGGGGTCGTAGATGACGTCGGGGCCCTTGCCGCCGGTGGCTTCCTTGATGGCGTCGCGCAGGTTGCCCTGGCTGTAGTTGATGGTCGCATCGGCGCCGATCGACTTGCACAGGGCGCACTTCTCGTCGGTGGACGCGGCCGCGATCACGCGCGCGCCCATGGCCTTGGCGATCTGGATCGCGGACGTGCCCACGCCGCCCGCGGCGCCGAGGACCAGCACCGTCTCGCCGGCCTTGAGCCGCGCGCGGTCGACCAGCGCGTGATGCGAGGTCGCGTAGATCATGATGAACGCGGCGGCGTCCACCGCCGGAAAGCTGGCCGGCAGCGGAAGGCAGATCGCCGCCGGCGCCAACGCATGCGTGGCGAAGCCGCCGGTGCCCGGCAGGCAGGCGATGCGCTGCCCGACTTTCAGCTGCGTGACGCCTTCGCCTGCGGCCTCGACCACGCCCGCGTATTCGGAGCCCGGCACGAAGGGCAGGGGCGGCTTGATCTGGTACTTGTTCTGCACGATCAGCAGGTCGGGGAAGTTCAGGCTTGCCGCCTCGATGCGCACCAGCACCTCGCCCCGCTTGGGCTGCGGCGTCGGCAGTTCCTTCCACTGCAGCGCGTCGACACCGACGGGGTTCTCGCAGAGCCAGGCGTGCATCACGGTCTCCTTGTTGCGCAAAGCGGTCCATCATAGGCAACACCCCCCGGCGCGGCCGTCGCAGCAGCGACCTCAGCCCTACAATGCCTGCAGGCTGTCCGCATGAAGATCCTCCTGTCCAACGACGACGGCTACCAGGCGCCCGGCCTGGTGGCGCTGCACGAAGCGATCCGCGACCTCGCCGATGTCGAGGTGGTCGCCCCGGAACACAACAACAGCGCGAAGTCCAACGCGCTCACGCTGCATTCGCCGCTTTACGTGCACGAGGCCCCCAACGGCTTCCGCTACGTGAACGGCACGCCGGCCGACTGCGTGCACATCGCGCTGACCGGGCTGCTCGACTGGCGGCCCGATCTCGTGGTCAGCGGCATCAACAACGGCGCCAACATGGGCGACGACACCATCTATTCGGGCACCGTCGGCGCGGCGATGGAGGGCTACCTGTTCGGAATCCCCGCCATCGCGTTCTCGCAGGTCGAGAAGGGTTGGGGCCATCTCGATTCGGCGGCACGCAAGGCGCGCGAGCTGGTGCAGCGTGTGCTGCAGCAGGGCCTGGACGCCGAGCGGCCCTTCCTGCTCAACGTGAACATCCCCAATCGCGCCGAGAGCGAACTCGGGCCCTTCGAGGTCTGCCGCCTCGGCCGGCGCCACGCGGCCGAGAAGGTGATCCCGCAGCCCAGCCCGCATGGGCAGACCATGTACTGGATCGGCGGCGCCGGCCTGCCCAAGGATGGCGCCGACGGCACCGACTTCCATGCCACGGCGCAGGGCCGCATCTCCGTCACGCCGCTGCAGGTGGACCTCACCGACCACGCCTCGCTGCCGGACTGGTCGGCGCGCGTGGTCCGCAACGCGGGCAAGCGATGACGCGCCGCCCCGGATTTCCCGCGCAGCTGGGTCCCTCGCAACCGAAGCCCCCGACGCAGCGCGCTGCCGCGGCCCGAACCGGCGCGCCCGCGGCGCTGCCGCCCAGGCCGCAGGGCGTCGGCCTCGATTCCGAAGCGGTGCGCACGCGCATGGTCACGCGCCTGGCGGCGCAGGGCCTGGCCGACCCGCGAGTGCTCGCCGCGATGGGCCGCATCGAGCGGCATCGCTTCGTCGACAGCGCGCTGGTCAACCAGGCCTACGAAGACACCAGCCTCCCGATCGGCCTCGGGCAAACCATTTCCAAGCCCAGCGTGGTCGCACGCATGGTCGAGCTCCTGCTTGCCGCGACGCCCGCGGGCGCCCGGCTGGGACGCATCCTGGAGATCGGCACCGGCTGCGGCTACCAGGCGGCGGTGCTCTCGCAAGTCGCGACCGAGGTGTACAGCATCGAGCGCCTGCGCGGACTGCACGACAAGGCGCGCGACAACCTGCGCGCCTTCCGCCTGCCCAACGTGCACCTGCTGTTCGGCGACGGCATGGAGGGCTTCGCCAAGGGCGCGCCCTACGCGGGCATCATCGCGGCGGCTGGAGGCGAGGCCGTGCCGCAGGCGTGGATC
Source organism: Ramlibacter henchirensis (assembly GCF_004682015.1). Taxonomy (NCBI): domain Bacteria; kingdom Pseudomonadati; phylum Pseudomonadota; class Betaproteobacteria; order Burkholderiales; family Comamonadaceae; genus Ramlibacter; species Ramlibacter henchirensis. The sequence goes on from NZ_SMLM01000003.1 coordinate 113,510, forward strand.
GATCAGCTCGCGTCGGGTGGGCGCATCGTCGCGCCCACGGTGATGCCCGACGGCCGCCAATCGCTCGTCGTGCTGGAGAAAACCGCGCGCGAGGTGCGCCGCAGTTTTCTTGAGACGGTTCACTTCGTCCCCCTAAAATCCGGGATCGCGTGAAGGAATACAAAACGATGAAGGGCATGGCCTGTCATGCAGGCAAGGGTGTGGTGCTGTTGCTGGCCGCGCTGGTGCTGGCCGGCTGCGCCTCGCGTGCCCGCTCGCCCGCGCCGGTGGAAGACCGCAGCAGCGGCCTGCGCGGATGGCCCGTTCCCGCCGTGGTGTCCCCCGCCGATCCCAACCGGGTGCTGCCGGGCGCCGACAACGCCGGCAAGCCCGGCTACTACACGGTGCGGCCGGGCGATACGCTGATCCGCATCGGCCTGGACAGCGGCCAGAACTGGCGCGACATCGCGCGCTGGAACGGCATGGACAACCCGAACATGATCGAAGTGGGGCAGGTGCTGCGCGTCGCGCCGCCGCCCGAGCCCGCGGTCGTGCGGCCGGTCGCTTCGACCCCCGTGCCCGCCGCGCCCGTCACGGCCCAGCCCGCGAGCGCGGCTTCGTCGCCGGTCGCGGCGTCTTCGGCTCCCGTCACAGCGTCTTCATTGCCCGTGGCGGCGGCTTCGGCACCTGTCGCAGCGGCTTCGTCCCCCACCGCGACCGCGAGCGCCCCGCGCGGCACCGTGACCGCGGCCGCGCCGGGTCCTGCGGCTGCGCAACCGGCGGTGCCCGCCGAGGAGGAGATCGCCTGGGCCTGGCCCGCGCCCGGCAACACGGCGCTGGTGGGCACCTTCGACGAAGTGCGCAACAAGGGGCTGGACATCGGCGGCAAGGCCGGCGATCCGGTGCTCGCCGCCGCCGATGGCCGCGTGGTCTATGCCGGCGCCGGCCTGCGCGGCTACGGCAACCTCATCATCCTCAAGCACAACAACACCTACCTCACGGCCTACGCGCACAACCAGGCGCTGCTGGTCAAGGAAGACCAGACAGTTCGCAAGGGACAGAAGATCGCGGAGATGGGTTCCAGCGACACTGACAGGGTGAAGCTGCATTTCGAAATCCGCCGCCAGGGCAAGCCCGTCGATCCGGCCCGGCACCTGCCGCCGAGGTAGCCATGGGCAAGCGCAACGGAAAGGTCACCACACCTGATCCGGGCGCGATGGGACAGGGCGTGCCGCCCGATGCTGCGGATGTGCCGCAGGAGCCCGAGATCCAGGTGCCCAACGGGCGCGAACTGCAGGCCGACGTGGCCGGCGAATCCAGCGACACGCTCACGCTCTACCTGCGCGACGTGCGCCGCACCGAGCTGTTCACCGCCGAGGAGGAATTCAACGCCGCCAGCCGCGCGCGCGCCGGCGACTTCCAGGCGCGCCAGTCGATGATCGAGCACAACCTGCGGCTCGTGGTCAGCATCGCCAAGGGCTATCTCGGACGCGGCGTTCCGCTGTCGGACCTGATCGAGGAAGGCAACCTCGGCCTGATGCACGCCATCGACAAGTTCGAGCCGGAGCGGGGCTTCCGCTTCTCCACCTATGCCACCTGGTGGATCCGGCAGGCGGTCGAGCGCGCGGTCATGAACCAGGGCCGGGTGATCCGCCTTCCCGTGCACGTCGTGCGCGAGTTGCAGCAGGTGCTGCGCGCGCGCCGCACGCTGGAGAACGATCCGGCCTTCCAGGCGTCTCGGGTCGGCATCGGCGGGGACGGCGTGCGGGTGGAGGACGTGGCCGCGCTGCTGGGGCGCAACGTGCAGGAAGTGGCCGACCTGCTGGCGATGGCCGAGGCGCCACGCTCGCTCGATGCGGCCCTGGACCGCTCGGAGGACGAGCACACGCTGGGCGATTCGCTGGCCGACGACATGGCGGCCGATCCCACCGGCGTGGCGCAGAACCACGAGGTCGAACGCCTGCTCGCCACCTGGATCGACACGCTCTCGCAGCGCGAGAAGGAAGTGCTGGAAGGCCGCTTCGGCCTGAAGGACCGCGAGCCGGAAACGCTGGAAGTGCTCAGCGAACGCCTGGGCCTCACGCGCGAACGGGTGCGCCAGATCCAGAACGAAGCGCTCCTGAAGCTCAAGCGCCAGATGACCCGCAGCGGCATCAACCGCGAAGCGCTGTTCTGATTGCCAGAACCGTCCCCCTCCGGGGGAGGGCAGGGTGGGGGTTCCTGAAGCGGCAGCAGGCCAGCTCATGAAGGGCACTGGTACAGTGACCTGCATGAGTTGGCCGGTTTTAGTCTTCGACATCGAATCCATCCCCGACGTGTCGGGCCTGCGCCTGCTGCGCGACGCGCCCGCGGAAAGCAGCGACCTGCAGGTCTACGAGGCCTGGTGCCAGGAGCGCAAGGAGAAGGGGCAGAGCGACTTCATGCCGCTGCACCTGCAGCGCGTGCTGGTCATCAGCTGCGTGTTCCGCAGCGGCGAGGGCCTGCGCGTGCACTCGTTCGTCGACCGCGACGGCGCGAGCGAAGGGCGCGTGGTCCAGAACTTCTTCAACAGCATCGACAAGCACGTGCCGCAGCTGGTCAGCTGGAACGGCGGCGGCTTCGACCTGCCGGTGCTGCATTACCGCGGCCTGCGCCACGGCGTGGTCGCCGACAAGTACTGGGACCTCGGCGACGACGACCGCGAGTTCAAGTGGAACAACTACATCAGCCGCTACCACATGCGGCACCTGGACCTGATGGACCTGCTGGCCATGTACCAGCCCAAGGCCAATGCGCCGCTGGACGCCATGGCCAAGTTGTGCGGCTTCCCCGGCAAGCTCGGGATGGACGGCTCGCAGGTGTTCCAGGCGTACAAGGACGGCAAGCTGGAGGACATCCGCCGCTACTGCGAGACCGACGTCATGAACACCTACCTGGTGTACTGCCGCTTCCAGAAGATGCGCGGCGGCCTGACAGAGGCCGAATACGAGCAGGAGATCGTGCTGGTGAAGAACACGCTGGCCGAACTGGCCGGCGCGGAGCCGCACTGGCGCGAGTACCTGGACGCCTGGCGCTGACGCGCGATCAGGTCGAGGGCTGCAGCAGCTCGTCGTAGCCGCGGCCGCGGAACTGGAGCAGGTCCAGCCCGTGGCCGAAGGGATCGGCCAGGTTGGCCATGCGGCCCCAGCGCCGCTCCTGGATCGGCTTCTCCAGCTTCGCTCCCAGCGAGACGAGGCGCTGCACGACGGCATCGACGTCGTCCACCACGAAGTCCAGGTGCACGGGCGTCCAGTGCCGCGCGTACTCGCGGCGCTGAGGGTGCGCTTCACCCAACGGTGCCGTGCCCGGGGCATTCGTCAGCAGGTCGATGACGGATCCGCCGCCCAGCAGCTCGGCCCAGTCGCTGCCCAGCCGCCGTCCGGCCCGCAGCCCCAGCCCGGCGGTGTAGAACCCGATCGCCCGCTCGAGATCGGGCACGTCGATGCAGATGCGGATGTCCATGGCGTCTCCGAAAGGCCGGCCAGTATGGCCTGAGACAATCACGCCATGACAGGAGAGAACGACGGCGCGAAGCCGAAGCTGCCCGAGGGCTGGCTGGCGGTGGACGCGCTGGACATCGAGGCGCAGGGCGTGGCCCGGCGCGAAGACGGCAAGGTGGTGTTCATCGACGGCGCTCTGCCGACCGAGCTGGTGAGCGCCCGGGTCACCCGCCGCAAGAACAACTGGGAGCAGGCCCAGCTGACCGAGATCCACCGGGAATCGTCGCAGCGCGTGCGGCCGCGCTGCCCGCATTTCGGCCTGCACGAGGGCGCCTGCGGCGGCTGCAAGATGCAGCACCTGCAGGCCACCGCGCAGGTCGCGATGAAGCAGCGCGTGTTGGAGGACAACCTCTGGCATCTGGCGAAAGTGCGGCCGGAGCGGGTGCTGCGCCCGATCGAAGGCCCGTCGTGGAACTACCGCTGGCGGGCCCGCTTCTCGGTGCGGCACGTGCGCAAGAAGGGGACGGTGCTGGTCGGTTTCCACGAGCGCAAGAGCCGCTACGTGGCGGACATCCGCGAATGCCACGTCGTGCCCCAGCACGTCAGCGACCTGTTGATGCCGTTGCGCGCGCTGATCGGCTCCATGGACGCGATCGAGACCTGCCCGCAGATCGAGCTGGCCTGCGGCGACGAGGTCACGGCGCTGGTGCTGCGCCACCTGGAGCCGCTGAGCGCGGGCGACCTAGCGAAGCTTCGCGCCTTCGCCCGGGAGCATCCCGGCGTGCAGTGGTGGCTCCAGCCCAAGGGCCCCGAGACCGTGCACCTGCTGGACGAGGGCGGGCCGGAGCTGGCCTATGCGCTGCCGGAGTTCGGGATCACCATGCCTTTCCGGCCGACCGACTTCACCCAGGTCAATCCGTACATCAACCGCGTCCTCGTCGTCACCGCGCTTCGGCTGCTTGACGTGCAGCCCAGCGACCGGGTGATCGACTGGTTCTGCGGCCTGGGCAATTTCACGTTGCCGCTGGCCACCCGCGTACGCGAGGTGCTGGGCATCGAAGGCAGCGAGGCTTTGGTGGCGCGCTCGCGCGAGAACCTGGCGCGCAACGCGGCAGGCCGCAGGCTGGCCCTGACGCAGTTCGCAGCCCGAAACCTGTTCGACATGACGCCTCAGCAGCTGGTGGCCGACGGCGTGGCCGACCGGTGGCTTGTGGACCCTCCGCGCGAGGGCGCCTTCGCGCTGGCCAAGGCGCTTGCCGACCTGCACCAGCAGCCGGAGTTGGGCTCGGGGTGGAACGCGCCGCAGCGGATCGTCTACGTCAGCTGCAACCCGGCGACCCTGGCGCGGGACGCCGGGTTGCTGGTGCACCAGGCGGGCTATCGCTGCAGCGCGGCGGGCGTGGTGAACATGTTTCCGCACACGGCGCACGTGGAGAGCATCGCGGTCTTCGACAGGTCTCCCTGACCACAAGCAGGCACATTCAAAAAAGGACAAGGGCGCCAACGGCGCCCTTGTTTCGTCTCTGGAGCGAAGCGGTTGCTGAGTGAGTTATTCCGAGCTGCCGCCGATGCCGAAGATCGCCAGCAGGGCCTGGAACACGTTGTAGATGCTCAGGTACACGCCCAGCGTGGCCGTGATGTAGTTGGTCTCCTCGCCATCGCGCACGCGCTTGAGGTCGTACAGGATGAAGAACGAGAAGATGCCGATCACGAGCACGGCCAGGGTGATCATCAGCGCGCCGCTTTGCAGGAACACGTTGGCGATGCCCGCGATCAGCACCAGGATCGCGCCGATGAACATGAACTTCGCCATGCCCGACAGGTCGCGCTTGACGATCGTGGACATCGTGGCCATGCCCAGGAAGATCGCGCCCGTGCCGGCGAACGCCATCATGACGAGGCTCGCGCCGTTGCCGAAGCCGAGCACGATGGCCAGCAGCCGCGAGAGCATCAGGCCCATGAAGAAGGTGAACGCCAGCAGGATCGGCACGCCGGCCGCGGAGTTCTTGAACTTCTCGATGGCGAACATGAAGCCGAACGCGCCCGCCAGGAAGACGACCAGGCCGACGCCGGGCGACATCGCGCGGGTGATGCCCGTGGCCACGCCCAGCCAGGCGCCCAGCACCGTCGGGATCATGGAAAGCGCCAGCAGCCAGTAGGTGTTGCGCAGGACGCGGTTGCGTTCCTGGACGGACGGAAGCGCATGGCCGCCGTAGCCGTAGGGGGTGGTGACTCGCTCGTTCATACCAAAGCTCCTTTGCCTGGAACGGGAAGTTGGATGCAAAGATTCTAGGCGGGTTCCCCAACCGTTCCCGCGTAAAGCCCCCACGCGGCCCCGCCGTTATGCTCCGGCTCTCATTTTTCAGCCCCGAGCAACCATGAAGACCAAGCCCGCCCTCGAACTGTCCGACGTCAAGAAGATCGCCGCCGCCGCGGAAGCCGAAGCCCTGAAGAACCAGTGGGCCGTGTCCATCGCCATCGTCGACGACGGCGGCCACCTGCTGTGGCTGCAGCGGCTGGATGGCGCCGCGCCCATCTCGGCCCACATCGCGCCGGCCAAGGCCAACACCGCCGCCGTCGGGCGCCGCGAGAGCCGCGTCTACGAGGAGATGATCAACGGCGGCCGCGTGTCCTTCCTCAGCGCGCCCGAGCTGCGGGGCCTGCTCGAAGGCGGCGTGCCGATCCTCAAGGACGGGCAATGCCTCGGCGCCGTCGGCGTCAGCGGCGTGAAGTCCAGCGAGGACGCGCAGATCGCCCGCGCCGGCATTGCCGCCATCGGGCTCTGACGCGCCCGGCTACTTCGTAAGGATCAGCTTGCCGGTGCGGGTGGCCTGCAACCTGTAGAGCTCGCCGTTGTGGTGGATCTCCACCGCGCGGTGGCCCTGGAACAACTGGCTGCTTTCCACCAGCGGCGGCCGCGCGGGCAGGCAAGCCTGCGCGGTGCCGGGCGCCGTCTCCGGTTGCGCCTGCGGGCGCGGGGTCGGGCGGGTCGGGCTCATTGGGCCGCCTTCGGTTCGGTGATGAATCCGATCTTGCGCAGGCCCGCCTGCTGCGCCGCCGCCATCGCCTGCGCGACGCGCTCGTAGCGCACTTCCTTGTCGCCGCGGATGTGCAGGTCGGGCTGCGGGTCGCGCGCGGCCTCGGCCCGGAGCAGCCGCGCCAGCTCCTCGTCGGAGACCTTGCCTTCGTTCCACCAGTAGGCGCCGGTGGCGTCCACCGACAGCCGGATCGTCTGCGGCTTCGGGTCCTGCGGCTGGTTGGTGGCCCGCGGCAGGTCGATGTTGACCGAGTGCTTCATCACCGGCACCGTGATGATGAAGATGATCAGCAGGACCAGCATGACGTCGACGAGCGGCGTCATGTTGATCTCGTTCATCACCTCGTCGGTTTCGTCCTGGGTCCCGAAGGCCACGATCAGATCCCTTTCTTCATCGGCACGACGCGGCCGGCGTCGCCGCCGGTGCCCACGCGCGACCCGGTGACCAGGTAGGCATGCAGGTCGTGCGCGAAACGGTTGAGCCGGAACAGCACCGACTTGTTGCCGCGCACCAGGGCGTTGTAGCCCAGCACCGCGGGAATCGCGACCGCGAGGCCCAGCGCCGTCATGATCAGCGCCTCGCCGATCGGGCCGGCCACCTTGTCGATCGTCGCCTGGCCGGCCGCGCTGATCGACATGAGCGCGTGGTAGATGCCCCAGACGGTGCCGAACAGGCCCACGAAGGGAGCGGTCGAACCAACGGAGGCGAGCACCGCGAGACCCGACTGCAGGCGCGCCGTGGATTCGTCGATGGAGTTGCGCAGGCTGCGCGTGAGCCATTCGCTGGCGTCCAGCGAGTCGTGCAGCTGCGGCTGCGCGTTGTGGTGCGCGGCGGCCTCGCGGCCCTCCAGCGCCAGCGTGCGGAACGGATTGGCCGGATCGGTGCCCAGCTTGTTCAGGCCGTCGGCGAAATCGGCCGAATGCCAGAAGCTCTCGATGCGGCGCGCCTGCGAGGCGTAGCGGCGCAGGTCCAGCGCCTTGACGATGATCACCATCCACGAGGCCAGCGACATGCCCAGCAGCAGCAGGAACACGCCCTTGGTCACGAGATCGCCCTGCTGCCACAGCTGCACGAGTCCGAACTGGGTATCCATCTTCTTCTCACTCCAACACGAAATTGATCGGCACGTTGAACCACATCGCCTCGGGCACCCCGCCGCGCTTGCCCGGCACGTAGCGCCACTTGAGCACGGCATTGAGCGCGGCTTGATCGAGCCTTTCGTAGCCGCTCGACCGCGTGACCTGGGCCTGCTGCGCGGAGCCGTCCGCACCGATCAGCACGCGCACCATGACCTGGCCTTGCTCGCCCAGGCGGCGGCTCATGGCCGGGTAGGCGGGCGGCGGGTTCTGCAGGTACTCGGCGCTGCTGGAAGGCAGTTCGATGCGCGGCGGCGCGGCGGGCGCGGGAGGTGCCGGGGGCGCGGGCGGAGCCTCGGCCACGGGCGCGGGAATCGGAGGAGCCGGAGGCTGCGGCGTGGTGACACCGACGGGCGCCTGCGGAGCCGGCACGGGTGAGGGGACTGCCATCGGCTTGGGTGGCGGTGGCGGCTGCACCTTGCGCACCGGCGCGGGTTTGGGCGGCGGCGCCGGCGCCGGGGGCTGCGGCCTCGGCGGCGGGGGCGCGGGCGGATCGATCTTCGGCTGCGGCGGCTCGACGATCTGGGCCAGCACCTCCACCGGCACGATCACCTCGACCGCGCGGCGCAGCAGGCCGGATTGCAACGCCCACAGTGCGGCCGCGTGGAACAGCACCACACCGGTGGCGATCGCCGTATTGCGATGGCGACGGAGATCGGACACGGGGAACGAGGTGGCGGAGCTGCCCATAGTTTAGGAACGTCCGCGCGGACGAGGTCCGCGCAGGACCCAGCAGGCGGCGGCGACGACCAGGATCAGGCTGCCGCCCAGGGTGACGACGAATTCCATGCCGGGCTCTCCGTGATGCGGGGAGCGAGCTGGATGGCGGCGACCGGGGCGGTGGCGCTGCACTGGGCGACCACATCGCGGGCGCAGCTCTCGCATTGCCCGCACTGGGTCGCCACCCCCAGCTCCAGCTGGATCTCGCTGAAGTCCATGCCGGCGCGCACGTGGCGGGCGATGTCCCGGTCGGAAACGCGGTGGCAGACGCAGACGATCATGGCGGAGAGGGTTTGGCTGGCGGTTGAGGAACAGGGTGTGTGGCGGGAAGTATAAATGCGAATCGATCGCATTTGCAATAACTATAGTGCCGGTCCTGCTTGTCTCGTGGGATCAGGTGTCGGCCCACATCCTCAACAGGTTGTGGTACGTGCCCATCAGCGCGACCGTGGCCGGGCTTTCGCCCGAGATCTGGCGCACCGAGGTCAGGGCGAGATCGAACTCATGCAGCAGGCGGCGCTGCTCGTCCGTGCGCACCAGGCTCTCGACCCAGAAGAAGGCCGCCATCCGCGTGCCGCGCGTGACCGGCAGCACCTCGTGCACATGCGTTCCCGGGTAGAGCACCGCATCGCCGGCGGGCGGCTTGAAGCGGCGTTCGTCGCCCGCCTCGTAGACGACCAGCTCGCCGCCGTCGTAATCGCCCGGATCCGATAGGAACACGGTGCACGAGATGTCGGTGCGCACGCGCTGGCCGTTCTCGCCGAAGCGGATCGAGCCGTCCACGTGCTTGCCGTAGGCGTTGGTCTCGCCGGAGTAGCGGTTGATGCGCGGCGGGAACACCTTGCGCGGCAGGCAGGCGGAGAGGAACTGCGGCGACCGATCCAGCGCGCGCAGCACCATCGCGCCGATCGAGCGCGCGGCTTCGCAGTCTTTGGGCAACTGCTCGTTGTTCTTGGCCTGCACGGCCTGCGAGCCGGCGCCGATGCGCCCGTCGGCCCACGGGGCCTGCGCCAGCATGCGCCGGGCGAGCGCGAGTTCGTCTTCGGTGAGCAGGTCGGGCAGGGCGAGGAGCATGGCGGCGGCTGGCTTCTGGTAGGGCTAGAACTTCGCGGCGAGCGACACCTGCAGCAGGCGCCCCGCACCGGGAACGTAGTGCCCGCGGTAGAGCGACTCCGCGTAGTACTTGTCGCCCACGTTGGTCAGGTTGGCCTTGAGCAGCATCGACGAGCTGATCGCGTACTCGGCCATCAGGTCGGCGGTGACGAAGCCCGGCGCTTCCCACGCCGGCGCGGTGACGTCCGCGGGCGACTGTTCGCTTCGGAAATTCAGGCCGCCGCCCACGCGCCACTTCGGCGTGAGCTGGTAAGTCGTCCAGATCGTTCCGCTGTGCCGCGGCGTCAGGCCGGGACGGTCGCCCTCGCGATTGCCTACCGTCGTGGCGGTGGAGGCGGCCTCGTCGACCTTGGCGATCGGCATCCACATGTACGAGCCGTAAACCTCCCACCTGGGCGTGAGGCGGCCGACGGCGTCGATCTCGACGCCCGCCGTGTGGCGCTTGCCCGTGAGCAGCAGCCGGTCGGCGGCGGTGTCGGGGTCGGTGTTGCGCTCGTTCTTCTTGGTCGAGCGGAAGAGGGCGAGGCGCGTCGAGAAGCGCTTGTCGGCCGAGTCGAGCTTGGCCCCGATCTCGATGTTCTCGCTCTGCTCCGGCGGCGTGTTCGCGCTCTGCGCGTTGTACGAGTAGGTGTCCCCCGAGGTGTTGAACGACGTGCCGTAGGAGAAGTGATAGGAGGTCAGTGCGTCGGGCTGGTAGAGCAGGCCCACGCGCTGGCTCCACTCAGAGATCTTCTGCGAGAAGTGGAGGTCCGTCACCGGGCCCGGGGCGTTGTTCGGGATGTTGAACTGGTCGTAGCTGCCGTCGAGGCTGTCGTAGCGCAGGCCGCCCAGCACCTTCCAGTTCGGCGCGACCTGCACCAGGTCCTGCACGTAGGCGCCCCACGCCTTGGCGGTGAACTGGTTGCCCAGGCGCAGCACGCGGCGCGATTCGTCGATCGACGCGCCGTCGTCCGGCGTGCCGGCCAGCGTCGTGGGTTTCACCAAGTCGACGCCGCCCTGCGCCGCATTGCGCGCCGCGTACACGGTCTTCTCCTCGCGGGCGGCATCGACGCCCGCCTGCAGTTCGTGCTGCAGGCCCAGCGCATGGAACTTGCTGGAGAAATCGCTTTGCACGTGCAGCGTGTCGACGTCCTGGATCTTCAGGCTGGTGCCGCGCGTGAACACAGTGCGCGGGCTGAAGTTGGTCAGGTCTGCCGCCACACCGCCGGGTTGCGCGGCCGCGGGTGCGAAGCGGATTGCGCTGGCCCGCAGGTCGCGTTCGAACAGGCCCTTGCGGACCTGGGTGCGCAGCTCCGCGCCCGGCGCGTCGAAGCGGTGGATGTGGCTGAAGGATGCGATCTTCGCGCCGCCGTTGTTGCGGTCGCTGGCCATGCCGTAGTAGGCCGTCGGGTCGAGGCCGGGGATGATGGTGTTGGACGCGCTCGTGTCCGTCGCGCGCGGACGGATCCAGGGCAAGCCGTAGTTGATGCCGTTGTCGTTGTCCAGGTAGTACAGGCTGGCCATGAACTCGTCGCGGCGCCCGATGCCCCAGCGGAAGGAGCCGGCCGCGCCGTACTTGTCGATGCTGCTGCCCGAGCCATTGTTGTCGGCGCGCGTGCGCATCACGTTCAGGCGCAGGGCCGCGTCTTCACCGGTGTGGAAGTTGAAGTCGCCCGTGATGCGGCCGTAGCGGTGGTTGCCGACAGTCGTCGTGACCTCGTGCTCGTTGATCAGGCGCGGCACCTTGCTCACCTGGTTGACCGCGCCGCCGGTGGAGCCGCGGCCGAACAGCATCGAGGCGGAACCCCGCATGACTTCCATGCGATCGAGGTTGAAGGTGTCGCGGTCGTAGAACGCCGGATCGCGCATGCCGTCCAGGAAGATGTCGCCGGTGCCCGCCAGCGAGAAGCCGCGCAGGCGGATGTCCTCCTCGCCGCCCTCGGCCGCCAGGAAGCTGATGCCGGCGGTGTTGCGCAGCGCGTCCTTGACGGTGTCGAGGTTGCGGTCGTCGATCAGCTTTTCGGTGACGACAGTTAGCGATTGCGGCACGTCGCGCAGCTGCTGCGTGCCGCGGCCGATGTTGGTGGTGGTGGCGCGCAGCGCTTCCTTGCCCTCGGGCGCCTCGGCTCGGTCCTTCACCACCACGGGGGCGAGGTTGCGGCTCTCGGGCGCGGGGCTCGACTGGGCCCAGGCGCCTGCCGACGCGGCAAACAGCAGGGCGCCCAGCGGCAGCAGGACAGGGGATTGCGGCGAAGTTTCTTGTGCCAAGACTGGCCTCCAGGTGGGCCCGCTCGAGCGGGCGTTCTTCGGGGAGGCTGGCTGGGGCGCGCCGCGAGGCTCGGGCGCGCAGGAATTGGCTGGCCGGGTTCGGCCGGGATTCTAAGCTAAATGCGAATCACTCGCATTAGCGAGAGGGTATTGCTCAGCTCGGTTCGCCCATTGCCGACTGCAGGTAGTTCTGCAGGCCGAGCTTGCCGAGCAGGTCGAGCTGGGTCTCGAGGTAGTCGATGTGATCCTCGGTGTCTTCGAGGATGCGCTCCAGGATTTCGCGCGAGATGTAGTCGCGCACGGCTTCGCAATGGGCGACGCCTTCCTTCAGCGTCACCTGCGCGCCGCGCTCGCTGCGCAGGTCGCATTCGAGGATCTCCGGCACGTTCTCGCCCACCATCAGCTTGCCCAGGTCCTGCAGGTTGGGCAGCGCGTCCAGGAGCAGGATGCGCTCCATCAGCCGGTCGGCGTGCTTCATCTCGCCGATGGACTCCTCGTACTCCTTCTTGGCGAGCCGCTCGAACCCCCAGTGCTTCAGGATCCGGTAATGCAGGAAGTACTGGTTGGTGGCCGTGAGCTCGTTCTTCAGCTGTGCCTGCAGGTGCTGGATGACGCCGGGATCGCCTTGCATTGTTGTTCTCCTGGAGCGTGGTGCGGGACGTGATTCTCGCGCCAATGCACGCGATCCGTTCGGCCGGAACTTGTCGAGGCCGGGTGAGCCGGCGTCGACAAGCTCAGCCTGCGCTCAGGTGCGCTTACGCCGGCACCGAGCTGCGGATCAGGTGGTCGAACGCACCGAGCGCCGCCTTCGCACCGTCGCCGGCCGCGATGATGATCTGCTTGAACGGAACCGTCGTCGCGTCACCGGCCGCGAACACGCCCGGCACCGAGGTCTGGCCCTTCGCATCCACCACGATCTCGCCGTGCCGCGACAGCTCCAGCGTTCCCTTGAGCCATTCCGTGTTGGGCACGAGGCCGATCTGCACGAACACGCCTTCGAGTTCCACGCGGTGCTCCTCGCCGCTCGCGCGGTCCTTGTAGACCAGGCCGTTGACCTTCTGGCCGTCGCCCGTGACCTCGGTGGTCTGCGCGTTCAGGATCGTCTTCACGTTGGGCAGGCTGGCCAGCTTGCTTTGCAGCACCGCGTCGGCGCGCAGCTGCTCCCCGAACTCGATCAACGTCACGTGCTGCACGATGCCCGCCAGGTCGATCGCGGCCTCGACGCCGGAGTTGCCGCCGCCGACCACCGCCACGCGCTTGCCCTTGAACAGAGGACCGTCGCAGTGCGGGCAGTAGGCCACGCCCTTGTTGCGGTACTGCTCTTCGCCGGGCACGCCCAGCTTGCGCCAGCGCGCGCCGGTCGACAGGATCACGCTGCGCGCCTTCAGCGCCGCGCCGTTCTCCAGTTCCACCTCGATCATCTGCCGGCCGGGCTTGAGTGCCTTCGCGCGTTGCAGGTTCATGATCTCCACGTCGTAGTGACGCACGTGCTCCTCCAGCGCCAGCGCGAACTTCGGGCCTTCGGTTTCCTTGATCGACACGAAGTTCTCGATGCCGAGCGTGTCCAGCACCTGGCCGCCGAAGCGCTCCGAAGCGATCCCCGTGCGGATGCCCTTGCGCGCGGCGTAAACCGCAGCCGCTGCACCCGCGGGCCCGCCGCCGACGATCAGCACGTCGAACGGTTGCTTCTGCGCGATCTTCTGCGCTTCGCGCTGGCCCGCATTGGTGTCGACCTTCGCGAGGATTTCCTCCAGGCTCATTCGGCCGTTGCCGAACATCGTGCCGTTCAGGAACACGGTGGGCACGCCCATGATCTGCCGCTGCTCGATCTCGTCCTGGAACAGGCCGCCTTCGATCATCGTGGTCCGGATGCGCGGGTTCTGCACCGCCATCAAGTTGAGCGCCTGCACCACGTCTGGGCAGTTGTGGCAGGTGAGCGAGACATACACCTCGAACTCGAGATCCTGGTCGATGGAGCGGATCTGCTCCAGCAGCTCCTGCTCCACCTTGGGCGGGTAGCCGCCGACCTGCAGCAGCGCGAGCACGAGCGACGTGAACTCATGGCCCATCGGCAGGCCGGCGAAGCGCGGGCCGTGGTTCTCGCCGGGGCGGTTGATCGCGAACGACGGCGTGCGATGCGGGCCGGCGTCGCGCGTCTCGGTGACCTTCACCAGCGGCGAGGCTTCGGCGATGTCCTCGAGCAGCGCCTGCATGTCGCGCGAGGCTTGCGTGTCGTCCAGCGCGGCCGTGATCTCCACCGGCTGCGAGATGCGCTGCAGGTACGCGGCGAGCTGGGTCTTGAATTGGGCGTCGAGCATTCGATGGCTCCCTTCGGGATGTGTTCTTGAAAAAGACGAAGGCCCGGGCGCAGTGCGCACCCGGGCCTTGCGAAGTCAGGCGTGGCGTGCGCCGGCCGTCAGATTTTTCCGACGAGGTCGAGCGAGGGCTTCAGCGTCTCGGCGCCTTCGCTCCACTTGGCCGGGCAGACTTCGCCCGGGTGGGCGGCGACGTACTGGGCGGCCTTCAGGCGGCGAAGCGTTTCCTTCGCATCGCGGCCGATGCCGTTGTCGTGCACCTCGATGGTCTTGATGCGGCCTTCCGGATCGATGATGAAGGTGCCGCGCAGGGCCAGGCCGGTGTCCTCGCCTTCGGTGATCAGCACCTGGAAGAAGCGGGCCAGCTGGTGGCTGGGGTCGCCGATCAGCGGGTACTGCACCTTCTTGATGGTGTCGGACGTGTCGTGCCAGGCCTTGTGGGTGAAGTGGGTGTCGGTGGACACGCCGTACACCTCAGCGCCCAGCTTCTGGAACTCCGCGTAGTTGTCGGCCAGGTCGCCCAGCTCGGTCGGGCAGACGAAGGTGAAGTCGGCCGGGTAGAACACGACGACGGACCACTTGCCCTTGAAGCTGTCCTGCGTGACGGGCACGAACTTGCCCTTGTGGTAGGCGGTGGCCTGGAACGGGGTGATCTGGGTGTTGATCAGGGACATTGATGCGTTTCCTCTCGGTTTCCAAAGTGCTTCTGTGAGACCGTAGGGTAGGGCCTGGGTTCTGATCAATCCAATTCATTGGTTCAATTCGGTCGATCGGCTGCGGCTATTGGCCTTGGCCCAGCGCAGTGACAACACAGTCCGACGCGCCCACACTCCATCTCCTGTCAGGGCCCCCTGTACAACCCACGGAAAGTGGCTCGGTGAACCTCCAGCATGGCAACCCCTTCAACCCGCCGCTGGCCGTTGGGGTGATGCGCTTCGGTTTCCGCAAGTGGTACGAGCGGGAGCTGCTGTCGAGCCACGCGCACCTGGTTCTCGCTTTCCTGAGCCTGGTGGCCGTCTTCGCCAGCCTGGAAGCTTCGCGCGGCGCCGAGTTCGGCGACAAGCTCACCAACGCGCTCTATCTGATCCTCTCGGCGGCGATTGGCGTGTGGGCGCTGCGCCGCTACCTGTTCCTGCTGACCCGGGCCGAGGTCGTGGCCAACCAGGCCCAATGCGAGGATTGCGGCGAATACGGCCGCTTCAAGGTAGTGGCCGATTACCGCGGCCGCGACGAAACCGAGGTGTGCTGCCGCAAGTGCCAGCACCACTGGGTGATCAACAGCTGCGGCTGAGCCAGCTCAGTACTCCAGCCGCTCCGGGCGGATCTCCTGCAGGATCGTGGTGGCGATTTCCTCGATCGACTTCGTCGTGGTCGACAGCCAGCGGATGCCCGCGCGCCGCATCATCGCCTCCGCCTCGGCTACTTCCATGCGGCAGTTGTCCAGCGAGGCGTAGCGCGAGTTCGGCCGCCGCTCGTTGCGGATCTCCGAAAGCCGCTCCGGCTGGATGGTCAGGCCGAAGATCTTCTTCCTGTGCGGCACCAGCGCGCTGGGCAGCTGCTGCCTTTCGAAGTCCTCCGGGATCAGCGGGTAGTTGGCCGCCTTCAGGCCATGCTGCATCGCCAAGTAGAGCGAGGTCGGCGTCTTGCCGCTGCGGCTGACGCCCACCAGGATCACGTCGGCTTCGTCGAGGTCGCGGTTGCTCTGCCCGTCGTCGTGCACCAGGCTGAAGTTGATGGCCTCGATGCGATCGTGGTACTCCTTGCTCTTGCTCACGTCGGAGAAGCGGCCCACGCGGTGGTTGGACTTCATCCCGAGCTCGATCTCCAGCGGCCGCACGAAGGTGCCGAACATGTCCAGCAGCATGCCCCTGCAGCCGTCCTCGATGACCTGGAGGATCTCGACGTTCACGAGCGTCGTGAAGACGACCGGCCGGCGTCCTTCAACCTCGGCCACGTGGTTCACCTGCCGCACCACCTGGTGGGCCTTGTCCACCGTGTCGATGAAGGGCAGGCGCACATGGCGCGGCTTGAATTCGAACTGGGCCAGGATGGCGTTGCCGAAGGTTTCCGCCGTGATGCCGGTGCCGTCCGAAATGAAGAACACGGTGCGGGTGTGCTGGGAGGCCATGTGATCCTTTCGGAAGGGATGCGCGCCGCGGTGAAGTGCGCGTGCCTACAATGGCCGGCAATTATCTGCCCCTCGACATGACGCGTTCCGGCCCATTCGAACAAGCAAAAAGCCGATCCTGCGCAGAGGGGGGCGCGCGCTGCTGCGGCGCAGACCCGGTTTCAACTTCTGGAGTTTTCCCCCCATGTCTGCACTGTTCAGCGCGACCGCCCTGGTCGTACCGTTTGAGAACCTGAGGATGACCGACGTCGAGGCGGTTGGCGGCAAGAACGCCAGCCTCGGCGAAATGATCTCGCAGTTGCCGCAAGGCGTGCGGGTCCCCACCGGCTTCGCCACCACCGCCCACGCGTTCCGCCAGTTCCTCGCGCACGGCGGCCTGACCGAACGCATCAACAAGCGGCTGAACACACTCGACACCGAAGACGTTCGCGCGCTCGCCGCCGCCGGCGCGGAAATCCGCAAATGGGTCGAGGCACAGCCGTTCCCCGCGGACCTGGAGCGCGAGATCCGCAGCGCGTTCGACAAACTCTGCGGCGGCGGCGACGGCCAGGCCAGCTTCGCCGTGCGCTCCTCCGCCACGGCCGAGGACCTGCCCGATGCCTCGTTCGCGGGCCAGCAGGAGACGTTCCTCAACGTGGTCGGCATCGAAGACGTGCTGCACAAGATGAAGGAAGTGTTCGCCTCGCTCTACAACGACCGGGCGATCAGCTACCGCGTGCACAAGGGCTTCGCCCATTCCGACGTGGCGCTTTCGGCGGGCGTGCAGCGCATGGTGCGCAGCGACCTGGGCGCGGCCGGCGTGATGTTCACCATCGACACCGAATCGGGCTTCTCCGACGTGGTCTTCATCACCTCCAGCTACGGACTGGGCGAAACGGTGGTGCAGGGCGCGGTCAACCCCGATGAGTTCTACGTCCACAAGCCGATGCTCAGGGCGGGCAAGCGCGCGGTGATCCGCCGCAACCTGGGCTCCAAGCTGATCCAGATGGTGTTCAGCAGTCGGCAGGAGAAGGCCGCGAGCGGCAAGCTCGTCAAGACGGCCGACGTGCCGCTGGAGCAACGCAACCGCTACTCGCTCACCGATGCGGACGTGGAGCAGCTGGCGAAGTACGCGCTGGTGATCGAGCAGCACTACGGCCGGCCGATGGACATCGAGTGGGGCAAGGACGGAATCGACGGCCAGCTTTACATCCTGCAGGCGCGCCCCGAGACGGTGAAGAGCCAGCAGCGCGGCAAGGCCGAGACGCGCTACAAGCTCAAGGGCAAGGGCAACGTCCTCGCCGAGGGCCGCGCCATCGGCCAGAAGATCGGAACCGGCCCGGTTCGGCTGGTCCACAACATCTCCGAGATGGATCGCGTGCAGGCCGGCGACGTGCTGGTCACCGACATGACGGACCCGAACTGGGAACCGGTGATGAAGCGGGCCAGCGCCATCGTCACCAATCGCGGCGGACGCACCTGCCACGCGGCCATCATCGCGCGCGAGCTGGGCATCCCCGCCGTGGTGGGCTGCGGCGACGCCACTTCGACGCTGAAGGACGGCACGCTGGTCACCGTGAGCTGCGCCGAAGGCGACACCGGTTTCATCTACGACGGCCTGCTCGAGACCGAGGTGAGCGAGGTGCAGCGCGGCGAGATGCCGCCGATCGCCACCAAGATCATGATGAACGTCGGCAACCCACAGCTGGCCTTCGACTTCGCGCAGCTCCCCAACGACGGCGTGGGCCTGGCCCGGCTGGAATTCATCATCAACAACAACATCGGCGTCCACCCGAAGGCGATCCTGGACTATCCCAACGTCGATGTGGACCTGAAGAAGGCCGTCGAGTCGGTGGCGCGCGGTCATGCCTCGCCGCGCGCGTTCTACGTCGACAAGGTCGCCGAGGGCGTCGCCACGATCGCGGCGGCGTTCTGGCCCAAGCCGGTGATCGTGCGGCTGTCGGACTTCAAGAGCAACGAGTACCGCAAGCTGATCGGCGGCAGCCGCTACGAGCCGGAGGAAGAGAACCCGATGCTCGGCTTCCGCGGGGCGGCGCGCTACGTCAGCGGCGAATTCGCGGAAGCCTTCGCCATGGAATGCGAGGCGCTGCGTCGCGTGCGCAGCGAGATGGGCCTGACGAACGTGCAGGTGATGGTGCCCTTCGTGCGCACGCTCGGGCAGGCCGACCGCGTGACGCAGCTGCTGGCGCAGCATGGCCTGAAGCGCGGCCAGGACGAGCTCAAGGTGATCATGATGTGCGAGGTGCCGAGCAACGCCATCCTCGCCGAGGACTTCCTGAAGTTCTTCGACGGCTTCTCGATCGGCTCCAACGACCTCACCCAGCTCACGCTGGGCCTGGACCGCGACTCGGGGCTGGAGCTGCTGGCGGCGGACTTCGACGAGCGCGACCCCGCGGTCAAGGCCCTGCTGTCCCGCGCGATCAGCGCCTGCCGAAGCCAGAACAAGTACGTCGGCATTTGCGGCCAGGGACCCAGCGACCACCCCGACTTCGCTCAGTGGCTGGCGGACGAGGGCATCGCCTCAATCTCGCTCAACCCGGACAGCGTGATCGCCACCTGGCAGCAGCTGGCCGCGCGCTGAGCGCGAGCATTCCCTAGCGGGACGGCGCCGCGCCCGGTGCGATGATCGGGCCGAGGAGGGCCCGACCGCATGAGAGACCGCGCCTACGAACGCAGGCTGGCCCGCGTGCTGGCGCTGTACGTGCTGGGCCTGTGCAGCGTGCTGCTGCTGCTCGCCTGGGCGGAGCAGCAGGGCCTTTCGCGCCAGTGGCTCGGCCCCTTCTTCCTGTTCGCGACCATCATGGTCTATGCGGCCATCGGGATCTGGGGCCGCACCACCGATCCCGAGGAGTACTACGTCGCGGGCCGGCGGATCCCGCCCTTCTACAACGGCATGGCGGCCGCTGCCGACTGGATGAGCGCCGCCTCGTTCATCAGCCTGGCGGGCGGGCTCTACCTGCAGGGATTCACCGGTGCCCCGGGCCAGCCCGGCGGCTTGGCCTACGTGCTCGGATGGACCGGCGGCTTCTGCCTCGTCGCACTGCTGGTCGCGCCGTACCTGCGCAGCCTGGAGCTCTACACGCTGCCCGACTACTTCCAGCATCGCTACGGCGGCGAGTGGCCGCGCCGGCTCGCCGCGCTGTCGGCGATCGCCTGTTCGTTCACCTATGTCGTCGCGCAGATCTACGGCATCGGGCTGATCGCGTCGCGCCTGACGGGCGTGCAGTTCGAGATCGGCATCCTGCTGGGACTGGGTGGCGTGCTGCTCTGTTCTTTCCTGGGCGGCATGCGCGCGGTGACCTGGACGCAGGTGGCGCAGTACGTGATCCTGCTGCTCGCCTTCCTGATCCCCGTGTCCTGGCTCGCGTACAAGCAGGTGGGCAATCCGCTGGCGCCCCTGGTCTACGGGCAGCAGCTGGCGCGCATCGGCGAGATCGAGCAGCGGCTGATGGCCGCCCCGGACGAGAAGGAGGTGCAGGCCGAGTACCTGCGCCGCGCCGAGAGCTACCGGTCCTGGCTGCAGGACGTCGAAGGCTCGCTTCGACGCGAGCGGGCGGCGGCGCAGGACCGCATCCGGCGGCTCAAGTCCGAGGCGGCGGACTCCGCGCGGATCGTCGCGGCGCATCGTGAGCTCGCCGCGCTGCCGAAGGACGTCGCCGCGGCGCGGGAGCAGTGGACCCGCGCAATGCAGGAGAGCCTGGAGCGCGCCCGCCCGTTGACCGGGCTTCCGGCGCACGGGCGGCCTTTCGCGGGCGATCCCGCGGGATCGGGCGCGCAGCAGGACGCCTTTGACTCGTCCCGGCTCAACTTCCTCGCGCTGGTGTTCTGCCTGATGGCCGGCACGGCGGGACTGCCGCACCTGCTCACCCGGTTCTATACGGCCACCAGCGTGGGGGCCGCGCGCAGCTCGGTCGCGTGGGCGCTGTTCTTCATCGTGCTGCTGTACCTGAGCGTGCCGGCGCTCGCGGTGATGGTGAAGTACGAGGTGATGCAGCACCTGGTGGGCAGCAGCTTCGACCAGCTGCCGTCCTGGATCCTGCAGTGGGCGAGGGTGGACCCGTCGCTGATCTCGGTGACCGACATCAACGGCGACGGCCGCGTGCAGTTCGGCGAGATCCGGCTGGGCGCCGACATCATCATGCTGGCCACGCCGGAGATCGGCGGCATGCCGTACGTGGTGGCCGGTCTCGTGGCGGCGGGTGGCCTGGCCGCGGCGCTGTCGACGGCCGACGGCCTGCTCCTGACCATCAGCAATGCGATGGTGCGCGACCTGTACAGCCACGACCTCGGCTCGCACATGACGGCGGAGCAGCGGGTGATCCTGTCGAAGTTCGCGCTGCTGGCGGTGGCGCTGCTGGCGGCGATGGTGGCTTCGCTCAAGCCGGCGGACATCCTTCCCCTTGTGTCCGCCTCGTTCTCGATCGCGGCGGCGGCCTTCGTGCCGGCGCTGGTGCTGGGCATCTTCTGGCGCGGCGCCACGCGCCGCGCGGCCGTGGCGGGCATGGCGACGGGCCTCGCGGTGACGCTCTACTACATGGTCGCCAACGCGGCTTCGGTGAGGGCCGCGCTCGGGGTGACGGCGCCACCGCCGCAGTGGTTCGGGATCGTGCCGGCCTGCGCGGGCGTGTTCGGCGTCGCCGCGGGGACAGCGGTGATCGTCGCGGCCAGCCTCGCGGGGCGCCGCCGGGCCGAGGTGGCCGCCGCCTGATTCAGGCGGGCCGATGGGCTTGCATGTGCTGCATAAGGCCGTGGCCGCTTCGGCCCCGCGGGCGCTCCGCACGACGGTCTCCGCCCGTTGCACGATCGCCAGCAGGTCCTGGGGCGTCCGGACGGATTCGATCCGCATGCAGAGTCCATCCGCCTGCGGTCCCAGGAGGTCGTTCAGCCGCCCGACGGCTGCGCGCTGCGCCTGGGCCAGCTCGACCAGGATCAGGAGCGAGCGCCCTGATAAAGGGAAATCCCTTACCGAAAGCTGACATCACGTAAGCAACCCGTAAGCGCAGCTGAAAAGCATGACGGGCGACCCTTCCCGCTGCCTTGAGGAGAGCACTTGCTGCTGCTGGTCGAGATCCTGAAGTTGCTGGCCGAGATTGCGCTTCTCTGCCTCGCGGGGCAATTCGTCCTCGCTCTCCTCGCGGGGCCCAAGAGGAACCAGAACCTGTTCTACCAGTTGTTCCAGGTCCTCACCCGCCCCCTGCTGGTGGGCGCGCGCTGGATCTCCCCGAAGGTCGTCCTCGACCGCCACCTGCCGCTGGTGGCCTTCCTGCTGCTTTTCTTCATCTGGCTGGTGGCCACGATCACGAAGATCGACATCTGCCTTCGCATCGGGGTGCACCTGTGCAAGTGATGCGGCGCCTGCGCTGGCTTGGGTTCAAGTGGCGCGCCATGGCGCTGCTGGTGTTCGCGCGGCGTGACCAGGCGATGCGTGTCTTCCAGGAGATGCTCGCGGACTTCCCTGGTGACGCCTACGCGCTGGCCAGCATCGCCCACCTGCAGGCCCAGGCTGGCGCGAGGCGAGACGCACTGGAGACGATGCAGCAGCTGTTGCAGGTGCAGCCGCAGGACGGCGGCCACTGGTTCAACTACGGCTTCCTGCTGGAGGCCGACGAACGCTACGAGGAGGCCGAGACCGCATTCCGCCGCGCGGTGGAGCTGCGCCCGTCGCTCGACCGCGCCTGGTACGGTCTGGGGCTCGTCCTGATCCGACTGGGCCGCCTCGACGAGGCGGCCGATGCGCTCAAGCGCAACACCCAATTGCAACCCATGAGCCCGTACGGCTGGTACCAGCTGGCACGGGTCCATGTGGACCGGCAACAACCGGAGGAGGCCGTGCGGATCATCCGCCACCTGCGCCGGTTCGAGCCGAAAGTGGCCGCCCAGCTGGAGCGCGAGACGGGCCTGCTCGTCCCCGCCGCCAGCTGAGCGGGTACTTGAACCGGCCCGGTTGCAAGGGCCTGGCGCGAGCCGGGCGGGGCTGGCGGGGTGTTTGGCAACTGCGCGGGCCGCGAGGTCCAGAAGGAGACAGGACATGCAGCTGACAGATCGGCATCGGGAGTATTGGCGCAAGAACCTCAGGATCACCGGCATCCTGCTGGCCATCTGGTTCTTCGTCACCTTTGTCGTGGGGTATTTCGCCCGCGACCTGAGCTTCAACTTCTTCGGCTGGCCGTTCAGCTTCTGGGTCGGGGCCCAGGGCGCGCTGGTGGTGTACGTGCTCATCATCGGGTACTACGCCTACTACATGAACAGGCTGGACCGCGAGTACGGCGTGGCGGAGGAGGAATGAACATGGCAACCGCATCCGTAACCGCAACCTCCACCTCGAGCGCCGCCAACGCTGCATTCAAGAAGCAGCTCAACAAGGTCTACGGCTTCTACACGGGGGGCTTCATCGCCTTCGTGATCATCCTGGCCGTCCTGGAGCAGATGGGCCTGAACCGCGACTGGATCGGCTTCATCTTCCTGTTGGCCACCATCGCGCTGTACGCCGGAATCGGGATCATGAGCCGCACGACCGACGCGGCCGAGTACTACGTGGCGGGGCGCCGCGTGCCGGCCGTCTACAACGGCATGGCAACGGGCGCGGACTGGATGTCCGCGGCGTCGTTCATCGGCATGGCCGGCACGCTGTACCTCTCGGGCTACAGCGGCTTGGCGTTCATCATGGGCTGGACGGGCGGCTACTGCCTGGTGGCCCTGTTCCTCGCGCCCTACCTGCGCAAATTCGGCCAGTTCACGATCCCCGACTTCCTGGGTGAACGCTACGGCGGCAACCTGCCGCGGTTCATCGGCATCGTGGCCGCGATCCTCTGCTCGTTCACCTACGTGGTGGCGCAGATCTACGGCGTCGGGATCATCACCACGCGCCTGACCGGGGTGGCCTTCGAGGTCGGCATCTTCCTGGGACTGGGCGGCATCCTGGTGTGCTCGTTCCTGGGCGGCATGCGCGCGGTGACGTGGACCCAGGTGGCGCAGTACATCATCCTGATCATCGCGTACCTGATCCCGGTGGTCTGGCTGTCCGTCAAGCAGACCGGCGTGCCCGTGCCCCAGGCGGTCTATGGCTACCAACTGCAGAAGGTGACGGGGCTCGAGGAGAAGCTGATCAAGGATCCGAAGGAGCTGGAAGTCCGCAAGGTCTTCGCCGACCAGGCCCGGGCCCTCGGCGAGAAGGTGAAGGATCCCAAGACCGCTCTGGCCGCCGACCGCTCCGCCGCCGAAAAGAAGCTGGCTGACCTGAAGGCGAACAACGCCTCGGCCAACCAGATCACGGCCGCCGAGAAGGAGCTGGCCGCCGTACCGAAGGACGAGGCGTCCGCGGTGAAGGCCTGGACCGCCGCGAAAACCGCCGCCGAGGCGCGCGACAAGCCGTTGGGCGGCATGCCGCGCCACGGCACGATCTTCGCCGGCGACCCCAACGGCGATGCCGCGGCGAAGACGGCGTACGACACCTCGCGGCGCAACTTCCTCGCGCTGATCTTCTGCCTGATGGTGGGCACCGCGGCCCTGCCGCACATCCTGATGCGCTACTACACCACGCCCAGCGTGAAGGAGGCGCGCAATTCGGTGACGTGGTCGCTCTTCTTCATCTTCCTGCTGTACTTCACGGCGCCCGCCCTGGCGGTGCTGGTGAAGTACGAGATGTTCAACGCGGTGGTGGGGGCGTCCTTCGACAAGCTTCCTTTCTGGATCACGGCCTGGAACCAGGTCGATCCGTCACTGCTGTCGGTGGTCGACGTCAACAAGGACGGCCTGCTGCAGTTCGGCGAGATCCGCATCGGCGGCGACGTCGTGGTGCTGGCCACGCCGGCCATCGGCGGCCTGCCGTACGTGGTCTCGGGCCTGGTGGCCGCGGGCGGACTGGCGGCTGCTCTGTCCACCGCCGACGGCCTGCTGCTGACGATCGCCAACGCGCTGAGCCACGACCTCTACTACAAGATGATCGACCCGAACGCGCCCACTGCCCGGCGCGTGACGCTGTCGAAGGTATTGCTGCTGGTCGTGGCGCTGGCAGCCGCAGGCGTGGCATCGCAGAAACCGGCGGACATCCTGTTCCTGGTCTCGGCGGCGTTCTCGTTCGCGGCGGCGGCATTCTTCCCGGCACTGGTGCTCGGCATCTTCTGGAAGCGAGCCACGGGGGTCGCCGCGTCCCTGGGGATGATCGCGGGCCTCGGCATCACGTTCTACTACATGGCCACGACACAGCCCTGGATGCGCAGCGTCTTCGGCGTGACCTCGCCGGTGGAACTGTGGTGGGGCATCCAGCCGATCTCCGCCGGCGTGTTCGGCGTGCCGCTGGGCTTTGCGGTGATCGTCCTCGTCAGCCTGGTGACGCCGGCGCCCCGCAAGGAGATCCAGGAGCTGGTGGAGCACGTGCGCTACCCCGAGCTGCGCGGCGCCGCCATGCGCACCAGCACGGTCTGACGCTTCTTTCCCGGTGAAGCCCCGCGGTCCGCCGCGGGGCTTTTCTTTTTCGACCTTCAACTGCTGCGCCTGCGCGTCCAGCTGGGAGAGGGGGAGTCCTCCCGAGCCGGGTGGCGGCTGCACCTTGCTATAATCGTGGGCTTTTCCCTTGCCGCACCCCTGTCTTCGGACGACGACCTCCGGTCGTGACGCCGGGGCGGCTTCAATCCACAAGGAGAGTCCATGCGTCATTACGAAATCGTGCTGCTGATCCACCCGGACCAGAGCGAACAGGTTCCGGCCATGCTGGAGCGTTACAAGGGCATGATCACTGCCGGCGGCGGCAAGGTGCACCGCGTCGAGGACTGGGGCCGCCGCCAGCTGGCCTACCAGATCAACAAGCTCGCCAAGGCGCACTACCTGTGCGTGAACATCGAGGCCGACCAGAACGTGATGGGCGAGCTCGAGCACGCCTTCCGCTTCAACGACGCCGTGCTGCGCCACCTGACGGTGCAGAAGAAGAAGGCCGACACCGGCCCGTCTTCGATGATGAAGACCGTCGAGCGCGAGGAAGCGCGCAAGGCCCAGCAGGCGGAGTACCAGTCGTAAGGCGCGCGCCGTTGCGGCTTGACCGCCGGTGAACCAGGTCGCCCTGTCCGCCCGAATCGCCGAGAGCAGCGCGCTGCGCTACACCCCGGCGGGGCTCCCGGCCCTGGACCTGCGGCTCGAACACGAGTCCCAGGTCCTCGAAGCCGGACAGGCCCGGCAGGTCAAGGCGGCGGTCAGGGCGGTGGCGATCGGCAGCGTGGCGGAGAGCATCGTCCGCCACCCGGTCGGCAGCCTCTGGGCCTTCACCGGCTTCCTGGCCACCCCGCGCAACGGCAAGCACCCCGTGCTCCACATCCAGTCGTTTGAACCCGTTTAGATCAGAAAGAGGCACCCCATGGCCACATTCAAGAAATTCAACAAGGACAAGCGTCCGAAGCGCAACACGCAGTCGCTGCTGTTCAAGCGCAAGCGCTTCTGCCGCTTCACCGTCGCCGGCGTCGAGGAAATCGACTACAAGGACGTCGACACCCTGCGCGACTTCATCTCCGAGAACGGCAAGATCATCCCGGCGCGCCTGACCGGCACCCGCGCGATCTACCAGCGCCAGCTCAATACCGCCATCAAGCGCGCGCGCTTCCTGGCCCTGGTCCCGTACAGCGACCAGCACCGCATCTGAGGAGGCCCGCACCATGCAAGTCATTCTTCTGGACAAGGTCGTCAACCTCGGCAACCTCGGTGAGATCGTCAAGGTCAAGGACGGCTACGCCCGCAACTTCCTGATCCCCACGGGCCGCGCCCGCCGCGCCACCGAGGCGAACAAGGCCGAATTCGAAGCGCGCCGCGTCGAGTTGGAGAAGGCCGCGGCCAGCAAGTTGGCCGAATCGAAGGCCCAGGGCGAGAAGCTCTCCGGCACCACGCTGAAGCTGACGCAGAAGGCCGGCGTCGACGGCCGCCTGTTCGGCTCGGTGACCAACTTCGACATCGCCGAGGAGCTGAACAAGCAAGGCTACAAGGTAAGCAAGTCGCAGGTGCGCATGCCCAACGGCCCGATCAAGACGGTGGGCGATTCCACGGTCAGCGTGGCGCTGCATACCGACGTGGTGGTGGATATCAACATCACGGTTTACGGAGAGACCGCGTAAACCGCTGCGCTCCTACAGGAAACAAGGCTGCCTGCGGCAGCCTTGTCCTTTAGAAAAAGACCGGCCCGCACCGGTCTTTTTCGTTTTTCCGAAGGACAAGGTTGCGCAGCAGCCTTGTTTCGACTTTGGAGCGTAGCGGATATCCACAGGTTCTCAACGCGATCTGCCCAGTGTTGTGCCTCGACTTTTTCAGGCCGGTCCCTAGCATCGTGGGGTTGAGGAGAAACGAATGTCGGCCGTCCTGACGCCCGTGAACGACGAATTCCCGCGGGACCGCCAGGTCGCGCAGCTGCGCGTGCCGCCGCATTCGGTGGAAGCCGAGTCCAGCGTGCTCGGAGGCCTGTTGATCGACAACGGCGCCTGGGACCGGGTGGGCGACCTGCTCACCGACGCCGACTTCTACCGCTACGAGCACCGCCTGATCTACTCGGCGATCGGCACCCTGATCAACGGCAGCCGGCCGGCCGACGTGGTGACGGTCTACGAGCACCTGCAAAGCTTGGGCAAGTCCGAAGAGATCGGCGGACTGGCTTATCTGAACTCGCTGGCGCAGTACGTGCCCAGCGCCAGCAACATCCGGCGTTACGCGGAGATCGTCCGCGAGCGGTCCATCCTGCGCAAGCTGGTGTCGGCCTCGGACGAGATCGCCACCAGCGCGTTCAACCCGCTGGGCAAGGCGGTCGACCAGATCCTGGACGAGGCCGAGCAGAAGATCTTCAACATCGGCGAGGAAGGCTCGCGGATGAAGCAGGGGTTCCAGGCCATGGACAGCCTGGTCGTCGAGCTGCTGGACCGGGTCCAGGAGATGGCGGACAACCCGAACGACATCACGGGCGTGCCCACCGGCTTCTACGACCTGGACCGCATGACGTCGGGGCTGCAGGCCGGCGACATGGTGGTGCTGGCGGCGCGTCCCTCGATGGGCAAGACCGCGTTCGCGATCAACATCGCCGAGCACGTCGCGCTCAACGAGGGCCTGCCGGTTGCGGTGTTCTCCATGGAAATGGGCGCCTCGCAGCTCGCCGTGCGTATCGTGGGCTCGATCGGCCGCATCGACCAGGGCCACCTGCGCACCGGCAAGCTGACGGACGAGGAGTGGCCTCGCCTCACCGAGGCCATCGAGAAGCTGCGCAACGTGTCGCTGCACATCGACGAGACGCCCGGCCTCACCGTGAGCGAACTGCGCGCCAACGCGCGCCGGCTGGCGCGCCAGTGCGGCGGCAAGCTCGGCCTGATCGTGGTGGACTACCTGCAGCTGATGAGCGTGTCTTCGGGCATGAACGACGAGAACCGCGCCACGGCGGTCGGCGAAATCTCGCGTGGCCTGAAGATGCTGGCCAAGGAACTGGGCTGCCCGGTGATCGCCCTGTCGCAGCTGTCGCGCGGCGTGGAGTCGCGCACCGACAAGCGCCCGATGATGAGCGACCTGCGCGAATCCGGCGCCATCGAGCAGGACGCCGACGTGATCATGTTCATCTACCGCGACGACTACTACAACAAGGACTCCAAGGAGCCAGGCGTCGCCGAGATCATCATCAGCAAGCAGCGTAACGGGCCCACCGGCACGGTGAAGCTGGCCTTCATGAAGCAGCTGACCAAGTTCGAATCGCTCGCCAGCGGTGGCGGCGACTTCTGAGCGCTCAGAAGGCCCAGAACGGCAAGGTTCCCGGCCCGAAGGGCGGGGCGTAGCCGACGAACACCGAGCGGCCGTAGAAGAACGGCAGGCCGTAGTCGAAGCTGTCCGGGATGCCGTTGGTTCCGCCGATGTGCGCCGCAGCGGCGTTGTCCCGGATCTCCGTCACGCTGTCGATGAAGAAATCGACGGTGGCCGCAACGCCGCTCGCAGAGGTGTTGGTCGCGGTGAGCTGGACCGGCGCGTTGCCCGGGCAGTAGAAGTCCCCGCACGAAGGGAATGCGGGATCGTTGAAGAACAGCCCGTTCGAGCCGCTGTCCAGGAAGCTCGACGAGTAGTTCACGCCCTTGTACGTCGTGGTGATGAAGCCCTGCGCGTTCGCGTTGAACACCGTCGCATTGCCCAGCTGGTTGTTGGCCTGCGTGCCGACGCCGAGGATCAACGAGCCGGTGGCCTGGCCGGCGCCGCCGGGGGGAACCGTCGGCATCACGAGAACCACGCCGTTGTTGTTGGCGCCGAACGAGATCACCGGATTGCTGACCTGCGAGGCCAGCGCGAGCCGGCTCGCCGTGCAGCCGCCGCCCGCGTTGCAGCCGTAGTAGAAGTTGGGCGCGCCCGCGGGCCCAAGGTCGCAGAACGCGCCGCAATCCTCGCGAAAGAAGCCCACGCCGAGGATGCCGTTGGCGCCCCGGCCAGAACCGATGTTGGGACCAGTCGCCGAGCAGGATGCGGGCACCTGCGAATAAGGCAGCGCCGGATCGTTCACCACCTGGATCGAGATGCTGCCCGCGACCTCGCCGCCCATGCGCACGTCGGCCACGCGCACCGATCCCCACGAGAAACCGCTGGCGAACTGCGCGCACTGGCCGACCGCGTCGTTGTTGGTGTTGGTGACGGGCGTGAGGTTGAAGCCCGCGGGCAGCGCGGACGCGGCGACGCGCAGCCCCGAAGAGCCGGTATCGAGCACGACGTGGTCGATGTCCACGCAGGTGGTCGTGCCGGGCTGGCAGACGCGCACGGTGACAAAGGGCGTGTTGATCGACGGCGAGGTCTCGTCGAGGCCGCGGTCGACCAGAACCTGCAGCACGTTGGCGCCCGGCACCGACGGCGCGGCAACGCTGGCCGTGCCCCCGAGGCCGCTGCTGCGTGACGGGGAATTTCCGCCATCGCCGCCGCCGCAGCTGGCCAGCAAGGCGAGCGCGCCGGCCGCCAGGCCGCGAAGCAGCGTGACCCTCAGGGCAGCAGGCGCCTTCATTGCAGCGTGCGCGGGTCGAGCCCCGCGGGAAGCTGACGCGGCAGCCAGGCGCGCCCCTGGAAAGCGCCCATCCGGCCTGCCGAGATGATCGCGACGTCCGGGCGCGAGATGCTGACCGCGGAGGACCGGCCGGCCACCGCCGAATGCTGCTCGAGCGCGGCGAAGTGCGGCCCCAGCAGGGCGCGCAGGTCGGGCAGGAAGGGGCCGCTCCACGACACCGCGAACACGGTGCCACCTGCATCCGCATACTCGCGCACTTCGGTGCCGGACTCGAGCCGGCGAGTGAGCTGCGTGTAGCTCGCGCCCGCGGCTGTCTGCACACGCGCACTGGACACGCCCGCGCCGTTGGCCACCGACGCGGAAGGGTCGCCCAGGGCGGCCCAGCAGGAGCCGCCCGCGGCCACCAGGGCCGCGGCCAGACACCGTTTGGTCGGAAGCATCTTGGTCATCAGCCCCAAGATTAGCCAGACTGGAGCCCCGTGGGGCGCCTTCGCAACCCGACGCTACCGGCTCAACAGGGCTATAGCACTTCGCTGGCGAAGTCGGCCAGGCGGGAGCGCTCGCCGCGCGCCAGGGTGATGTGGCCGCTGTGCGGCCAGCCCTTGAACTTGTCGACGGCGAACGTGAGACCGGATGAGCCCTCGGTGAGGTAGGGCGTGTCGATCTGCGCCAGGTTGCCCATGCAGATGATCTTGGTGCCCGGGCCGGCGCGGGTGATCAGGGTCTTCATCTGCTTGGGCGTGAGGTTCTGCGCCTCGTCGATGATGACGTACTTGTTGAGGAAGGTGCGGCCGCGCATGAAGTTCATGCTCTTGATCTTGATGCGGCTGCGGATGAGTTCGTTGGTGGCCGCGCGGCCCCATTCGCCGGCGCCGGTGTCGGTCTTGGCCAGCACTTCCAGGTTGTCGTCCAGCGCGCCCATCCAGGGGCCCATCTTTTCCTCTTCCGTGCCGGGCAGGAAGCCGATGTCCTCGCCGACGCTCACGGTCGCGCGGGTCATGATGATCTCGGTGTAGCGCCGGTCGTCCAGCACCTGCGTGAGGCCGGCCGCGAGCGCCATCAGTGTCTTGCCGGTGCCCGCGGTGCCGGTCAGCGTGACGAAGTCCACCTCCGGGTCCATCAGCAGGTTCATCGCGAAGTTCTGCTCGCGGTTTCGCGTCGTCACGCCCCAGACGGCGTTCTTCAGGTGGCCGTAGTCCTTCAGCGTGCGCAGCACGGCGGTCTTGCCGCGGATCTCGGTCACGCGCGCGTACAGGCTCGGTTCGCCGGGCGACTCGAAGTACACGAACTGGTTGATCATCAGGCTCGGGACGATCGGCCCGGTGACGCGGTAGAAGGTCTGCTGGCCGCTCTGCCAGCTTTCCACCGTCTTGCCGTGCTTGGCCCAGAAGTCCGGCGGCAGCGCCAGCGCGCCGGAGTACATCAGCTCCAGGTCGTCCAGCGTCTTGTCGTTGCGGTAGTCCTCCGTGGCCAGGCCGAGCGCGCGCGCCTTCACGCGCATGTTGATGTCCTTGGACACCAGTACCACGTCGCGCGGCGAATACTGCTCGCGAAGGGCCTGCACCACGCCCAGGATCTGGTTGTCGGCCTTGCCCTGCGGCAGGCTGGGCGGCAGGTGGTTGGCCAGCGACTGGGTCTGGAAGAACAGGCAGCCGCCCGCTTCGCCGTGCCCGGTGGAATCGAGCTTCAGGCCGGCGCTGATGTCGGCGCCGTTCGTGCCCGCCAGCGCGTCCAGCGATCGGCTGGCCTGCCGCGCATTGCGCGCGACCTCGGTCGTGCCCTTCTTGTGGCCGTCCAGCTCCTCCAGCACGATCATCGGCAGGAAGATGTCGTGTTCCTCGAAGCGGAACAGGCACATCGGATCGTGCATCAGCACGTTGGTGTCCAGCACGAACAGCTTGGTCGGGCCCGCGGACTTGGCCTTCTTGCGTGCGGCCGGTGCGGCGGTGGGCGCGGGCCGGGTGCGCGCCGCCGGCTGCGGCTTGTCGAGGACCGCGGCCTCGTCGAAGAAGGCCGTGGGATGCGAGGCATCGCGCTCGCCGCCGCCGCGCGGGTCGAAGTCCTCGACCTGCGGACGATCAGCCAGCGGACTGTCCGCGCCGGGTGCCTCCGTTTTTCGCGTCACCTTGTGCGAGGACCGGGCCGGGGCGTCGTAGGCCTCGGGCGGGAGCAGGGCGGCGCGTTTCGTGGGGGCGGGGGGCAGCGGCATAGGGCAGGACGTTCCCGGAAAAACGAGGGGTCATGAAACGAAAAAGCCGCCTGGCGAGCCCGGCGGCTTTTCCTTCGGATGCGGTGTCGACGCGAAGCGCCGGAATCAACTGCATGAGCCCATTATGCACAAGGCCCGTTACACCACTACGGCAATGTGCCGCCTGTTGCTGCCGGACATCACCGACAGTTCAGGCCGCCTTCTTCAGCAGCTTGACGGCCTTGAGCACCTCGTCGACGTGGCCAGGCACCTTTAGGCCGCGCCATTCCTGCTTGAGGATGCCGTCGGCGCCGATGAGGAAGGTGCTGCGCTCGATGCCCTTGACCTTCTTGCCGTACATGATCTTGTTCTTGACCACGCCGAACATGTGGCACATCTTTTCCTCGGTGTCGGCGATCAGCTCGAAGGGCAGCTCGAGCTTGGCCTTGAAGTCGTCGTGCGACTTCATGTTGTCGCGCGACACGCCGAAGACGGTGGCACCCGCCTTGACGAAGTCCTTGTACTTGTCGCGGAACTGCATGGCCTCGGTGGTACAACCGGGCGTGTTGTCCTTCGGGTAGAAGTACAACACCAGGATCTGGCCGAGGTGGGACGTATTGCTGACCTTCAGGCCGCCCGTGGCGTTCGCTTCGAATTCGGGGATGGGCTTGTTGACAACGATCGCCATGGATTTTGTACTCGTGTGACAGGAATGTGCCCCTGGCTGGGCGCGCGCAAGGGCCGGCGGCAACACGAGATTTTACCCGAAAGGGGCGCAGCGCGCCGCTCAGTCGGGCAGTTCCAGCAGCAGCGCCACGGCGACCTGCCGGCCTTCCTGCGCGAGGATGTTGTAGGTGCGGCAAGCCGCCGCCGTGTCCATGGTTTCCAGGCCGATGCCCCGCTCGGCCAGCGGGCGCAGCCAGGCCGAGCGCGGAAAACGGATGCGAAGACCGCTGCCGAAGATGACCACCTCGGCCTGCAACTGCGCCAGCCGCTCGAAGTGCCCCGGCCCGAGTTCCTCGTAGCTGCGCGCTTCCCAGTCGATGCGTTCGCCGCCCGAGCTGAGGATCACGCTGTGCGTGATCCTGTCCGTGCCCACGCCCACCCAGCCCGGCCCATAGCCGCTGATGGCCTGCACATCGAACCGGTCGGGCTGCAGCTTCATTCGGAGAAGTGGGGGAGGAAAGCGGGCGGAGCAGGGCGGCAGCCCATCCGATCTATGGTCAAATTATAGGTTTCACCCTTGACAACTCCGCCGCCGGGAGGGGCTTTGAAGACCGTCCAGAAATCCGCCAAGCTGGCCAACGTGCTGTACGACATCCGCGGGCCGATCATGGACGCGGCCCGGCAGATGGAGGAAGAGGGCCACAAGATCATCAAGCTGAACATCGGCAACCTCGCACCGTTCGGCTTCGACGCGCCGGAAGAGATCCAGCAGGACATGATCCGCAACCTGCCGAACTCGGCGGGGTACTCCGACAGCAAGGGCATCTTCGGCGCGCGCAAGGCGGTGATGCACTACACCCAGCAGCAGGGCATCGCGGGCGTCACGCTGGACGACGTCTACCTTGGCAACGGCGCCAGCGAGCTGATCGCCATGGCCACCAACGCGCTGCTGGACAACGGCGACGAGTTGCTGGTGCCGACGCCCGACTACCCGCTGTGGACCGCGTGCACCAGCCTGTCCGGCGGAAAGCCCGTGCACTACCTGTGCGACGAGGCCGACGGCTGGATGCCCGACCTGGAGGACCTGCGCCGCAAGATCACGCCGCGCACCAAGGGCATCGTCGTCATCAACCCGAACAACCCCACGGGCGCGCTCTACTCCGACGAGCTGCTGAAGGAGATCGTCGCCATTGCGCGCCAGCACGGCCTGGTGATCCTGGCCGACGAGGTGTACGACAAGGTGCTGTACGACGGCGTCAGGCACACGGCCATCGCCAGCCTGTCCGACGACGTGCTCACGCTCACCTTCAACTCCCTGTCCAAGAGCTACCGCTCCTGCGGCTACCGCGCGGGCTGGATGGTGGTCTCGGGCGACAAGAAGCTGGCGGCCGACTACATCGAGGGCCTGACCATGCTCTCGAACATGCGCCTGTGCCCGAACGTGCCGGGCCAGTGGGCGATCCAGACGGCGCTGGGCGGCTATCAGAGCATCAACGAGTTGATCGCTCCCGGCGGACGGCTGCGCCGCCAGCGCGACCTGGCGTACGAGCTGATCACCGCGATCCCGGGCGTCACCTGCACCAAGCCGCAGGCGGCGCTGTACATGTTCCCGAAGCTCGACCCCAAGGTCTACCCAATCGCCGACGACCGCCAGTTCTTCCTGGAACTGCTGCAGGAGACGCGCGTGATGCTGGTGCAGGGCTCGGGCTTCAACTACCCGGACAACCAGCACTTTCGCATCGTCTTCCTCCCGCACGAGGACGACCTGCGGGAGGCGGTGGGCCGCATCTCGAAATTCCTCGACCACTACCGCAAGCGTCACACTTCATGAGCCCCCACGCTCCGCACTCCGTGTCTCCGCTGCCCCCCGAGGGGGCCGTTGCCTCCCTAGAGGCGGCTCGTCGGGAGGCAAGATGAAAGCCATCCAGGTCGGCCTGCTGGGCATCGGCACCGTCGGCAGCGGCGTCTTCAACGTCCTCAGTCGCAACCAGGAAGAGATCCAGCGCCGCGCCGGCCGCGGGATCGAGATCGCGATGGTGGCGGACCTCGACACCGCGCGCGCCCAGTCCATCGTGGGCAACCGCACGAAGGTGGTGAAGGACGCCCGGGAGGTCATCGCCAACCCCGACATCGACATCGTTGTCGAGCTGATCGGCGGCTATGGCATCGCCCGTGAGCTGATGATGGAAGCCATCGCGGCCGGCAAGCACGTGGTCACGGCCAACAAGGCGCTGCTGGCGGTGCACGGCACCGAGATCTTCGCCGCCGCCCACAAGCGCGGCGTGATGGTGGCCTTCGAAGCGGCGGTGGCCGGTGGCATCCCCATCATCAAGGCGCTGCGCGAGGGCCTGACGGCCAACCGCATCGAGTGGATCGCCGGCATCATCAACGGCACCACCAACTTCATCCTGTCGGAGATGCGGGACAAGGGCCTGGACTTCGACGTGGTGCTCAAGGAAGCGCAGCGCCTGGGCTATGCCGAGGCCGATCCCACCTTCGACATCGAGGGCGTGGACGCGGCCCACAAGGCCACGATCATGAGCGCCATCGCGTTCGGCATCCCGGTGCAGTTCGACAAGGCCTACGTCGAGGGCATCACCAAGCTGGCCACGCAGGACATCCGCTACGCGGAGCAACTGGGCTACCGCATCAAGCTGCTGGGCATCACCAAGCGCGCGGCGCGCGGCATCGAGCTGCGCGTGCACCCGAGCCTGGTGCCGGCCAAGCGGCTGATCGCCAACGTGGAAGGCGCGATGAACGCGGTGGTGGTGCAGGGCGACGCGGTCGGCACCACGCTGCACTACGGCAAGGGCGCCGGCAGCGAACCGACGGCGAGCGCCGTCATCGCCGACCTGGTGGACATCACTCGCCTGCATACGGCCGACGCGGCCCACCGCGTGCCTCACCTGGCCTTCCAGCCCGACCAGATGAGCAGCGAGCCGGTGCTGCCGATGGAAGAGATCGTCACCAGCTACTACCTGCGGCTGCGCGTGGCCGACCAGGCCGGCGTGCTGGCCCAGGTCACCGGCCTCCTGGCCGGCGCAGGCATCTCGGTCGACGCGATGCTGCAGCGCGAGGCGGGCGAGGGCGAGAAGCAGACCGACCTCATCATCCTCACCCACGCCGTGCGCGAAGGGACGATGAACGAAGTGCTCGCGAAGATGCAGGGCCTGCCCACCGTGCTCGCACCCATCGTGCGCATCCGCAAGGAAGAACTCGCTTAACGTCCCGATGCTGTACCTGTCGACGCGGGGCCATCCGGACCGCAAGCATTTCTGCGAGATCCTGCTGGAAGGCCTGGCGCCCGACGGCGGGCTCTACCTGCCCGAGCGCTATCCGCGCGTCGACCCGGCCACGCTGGCCAGGTGGCGCGGCCTGCCCTACCACGAGCTCGCCTTCGAGATCCTGTCGCTCTACATCGACGACATTCCCGCGGCCGACCGGCGCGCGGTCTGCGCGAAGACGTACACGCCCGAGGTGTTCGGCACCAGGGAGATCGTGCCGCTCAAGAAACTCGAGGACGGCCTGTACCTGGAGGCGTTGTCCAACGGTCCGACGCTCGCCTTCAAGGACATGGCGATGCAGCTGCTGGGCAACCTGTTCGAGTACGAGCTGGGCCGCCGCGGGGAACAGCTGAACATCCTGGGCGCGACGTCCGGTGATACCGGCAGCGCCGCCGAGTACGCCATGCGCGGCAAGAAGGGCGTGCGCGTGTTCATGACCTCGCCGCACGGACGCATGAGCCCCTTCCAGCAGGCGCAGATGTTCAGCCTGCAGGACGCCAACATCCACAACCTGGCGCTCGAGGGCGTCTTCGACGACTGCCAGGACATCGTCAAGGCGGTGAGCAACGACCTGGAGTTCAAGCGCAAGTACCGCATCGGGACGGTGAATTCGATCAACTGGGCGAGGCTGGTCGCGCAGGTCGTCTACTACTTCGCCGGCTATTTCCAGGCCACGAAGCACGACTCGCAGAAGGTCAGCTTCGCGGTGCCCTCGGGCAACTTCGGCAACATCTGCGCCGGCCACGTGGCCCGCATGATGGGCCTGCCGGTCGAGCGGCTCGTGCTCGCCACCAACGAGAACGACGTGCTCGACGAG
The DNA here is from genome assembly GCF_004682015.1 of Ramlibacter henchirensis. Classification (NCBI taxonomy): domain Bacteria; kingdom Pseudomonadati; phylum Pseudomonadota; class Betaproteobacteria; order Burkholderiales; family Comamonadaceae; genus Ramlibacter; species Ramlibacter henchirensis. Next base: position 149,581 of record NZ_SMLM01000003.1, read on the forward strand.
TTCTTCCGCACCGGCGTGTACCGCGTGCGCGCCGGGGCCGACACGCACGAGACGTCCAGCCCGTCGATGGACATCAGCAAGGCCAGCAACTTCGAGCGCTTCGTGTTCGACCTGCTCGGTCGCGACGCGGCGCGCACCAAGACGCTGTTCGGCGACGAGCTCGCCCGCAACGGCCGCATCGACCTGAGCCGCGACCCCGCGTTCAAGCAGGCGCGCGAGCGCTTTGGTTTCATCAGCGGAAAGAGCACCCATTCGGACCGCCTGGCGACGATTCGCAGTACCTGGGAGCGTCTCGGCGTGATGGTCGACACCCACACGGCCGACGGCCTGAAGGTGGCGCGTGAGAACCTCGAGGCGGGCGTTCCGATGATCGTGCTGGAGACGGCGCTGCCCGTGAAGTTCGCGGCCGCCATCGTCGAGGCCCTGGGCCGCGAGCCCGAGCGGCCGGCCCGCTTCGAAGGCCTCGAACGGCTGCCCCGGCGCGTGACGGTGCTGCCGCCCGACGTCGGCCAGGTCAAGTCGTACATCGCCGCGCATTGCGGCTGAGCGTTCCATGAAAGTCGTTGGATTCGCCGGATATTCCGGCTCCGGCAAGACCACGCTGATCGAGCGGCTCATCCCCGCGCTCAAGCTGCGCGGCCTGCGCGTCTCGGTCGTCAAGCACGCGCACCACAACTTCGACATCGACCGGCCCGGCAAGGACACGCACCGCCACCGCGAGGCCGGCGCCTTCGAAGTGGTCGTCGCGTCCAACCGGCGGCTGGCGCTGATGCGCGAGTTCGAGCAGGAGGCCCGGCTCACCGTCCACCAGCTCATCGCCGAGCTCTACGAGGGCGTGGACTGGGTGATCGTCGAAGGCTTCAAGCAGAGCAACCTGCTCAAGGTCGAGGTCTGGCGGGCCGAGCCGGGCAAGCCGGCGCGTTACCCGGAAGACGATTTCATCGCCGCCATCGCCACCGACACGCCCGGCCGGCTGCCCGAAGCAACCCTGCGCCCCGTGCTGGACCTGAACGACCCGGATGCGGTGGCGCAGTGGCTGGTCGACAATGGCCACCGGTTCGAGTACGACCCGGAGATGTATACGTGAGCTCCCGTCCTCCCCTCAGATCGCTGGACGAGGCCCTGGCCGACCTGCTGGGCCGCGTTTTTGCGCTCGACGAGGTGGAGCGCGTCGCGACATTCGATGCCGACGGCCGCGTGCTGGCGCAGGACCTGGTGTCGGGCCTGCAGGTGCCGCCGCAGGACAACAGCTCCATGGATGGCTACGCCGTGCGGCGCTCCGAGATCCCGGACGAGGGCGTGGTGCTGCCCATCAGCCAGCGCATTGCCGCCGGCCACGCGGCGCAACCGCTGCAGCCCGGCACGGTGGCGCGCATCTTCACCGGCGCCCCGGTGCCGGAAGGCGCCGATGCGATCGTGATGCAGGAGCACACGGAGGCGGTGGGCGAATCGGCCGTGCGCATCCAGACCGTGCCGGACGCAGGGCAGTGGATCCGCCGCGCGGGCGAGGACGTCATGCGCGGCGCCATCGTCCTGCAGCGTGGGCACCGGCTCGATCCCGCAGCGTGCGGCCTGGCGGCGAGCATCGGCTGCGACCAGGTGCGCGTGGCGCGCCGCCCGAAAGTGGCGCTGTTCTCCACCGGCGACGAGCTGGTCATGCCCGGCACCGTTCCGCCCGAAAAGATGCGGCCCGGCGCCATCTACAACTCCAACCGCTTCTTCCTGCGGCAGCTGCTGGCGCGCTGCGGCTGCGAGCTGGGCGACCTGGGCATCGTGCCGGACGATCGCGAGGCCACGGTGGCCGCGCTGCGCACCGCTGCCCAGGGGCACGACGTCATCCTCACCAGCGGCGGCGTGTCGGTCGGCGAAGAGGACCACATCAAGCCCGCCGTCCAGCAGCTCGGCTCGCTCGACCTGTGGCAGATCGCGATGAAGCCCGGCAAGCCTTTCGCCTACGGCCGCGTCGGCGGGGCGCATTTCCTCGGACTGCCGGGCAACCCGGTCTCCAGCTTCATCACCTTCCTGCTGCTGGTGCGGCCTTTCCTGCTCAAGCTGCAAGGCGCGACGAGGCTGGCACCTCCGGCCTTGACGCTGCGCGCAGACTTCGACCTGAAGCGCCCCGACAAGCGGCGCGAGTTCCTGCGCGCGCGTCGCAACGGCGAAGGCGGCCTGGAGCTGTTCGCCAACCAGAGTTCCGGCGTGCTCACGTCCACGGTCTGGTGCGACGGTTTCGTCGACAACCCGGGCGGGCAGGCGATCGCCCGGGGCGACCTGGTTCGTTTCCTGCCCCTCGCGGAGCTGATCGCATGAAGGTGCAACTGCGTTACTTCGCTTCCGTGCGCGAGGCCATGGGCCGCGGCGCCGAGGAGCGCCAGACCTCGGCGTCCAGCCTGGCGGGCCTGCGCGAAGAATTGATCGCGCTGGGCGAGCCCTATGCCCAGGCGATCGGTGGAAGCAAGTCGGTGCGCATGGCGCTCGACCAGGTCATGGCCGACCGCGACATGCCGTTGCGCGAAGGCGCCGAGATCGCGTTCTTCCCGCCGGTGACCGGAGGCTGAAGTGGCCGCGCCGCGCGTGTCGATCCAGACCGCCGACTTCGACGTCTCGGCCGAACTGGAGGCGCTGCGCCGCAGCGACCATCGGGTCGGCGCGGTCTGCAGCTTCGTCGGCACCGTGCGCATGGCCAACCAGGGCGACAAGGCGCCGCAGGTGCTGTCGATGGAGCTCGAGCACTACCCCGGCATGACCGAGAAGGCGATCGAGGCCATGATCGACGAGGCGCACCGCCGCTTCGACATCTTCGCCGCCCGCGTCGTGCATCGGGTCGGCCTGCTCATGCCGGGCGACCAGATCGTGCTGGCGGCCGTCACCTCGGCCCACCGTGGCCAGAGCTTCCAGGCCTGCGAGTTCCTGATGGACTACCTCAAGACGCAGGCGCCGTTCTGGAAGAAGGAGCGCACGCCGCAGGGCGAGCAGTGGGTCGATGCGCGCGTGAGCGACGACCAGGCCCTGGCGCGCTGGGGCATCCGCGCCGGCAACGCCGGCTGACGCCCCGCGTTCAGCCTTCCTGCGCCGGCGGCACGAAAGCGGCCCGCGCCTGGTCCTCGAGTTCGCCCGTGAGCAGCTGCAGCAGTGAGAGCAATTGCTCCTGCTGGTCGCGGTCCAGCGGCGCCATCAGGCGGCGGTAGGCGCGTTCGGCGGGCTTCTGCGCGGTTTCCAGCATCTGCGCACCGGCAGCGGTGAGCTGCACCGAGACGTTGCGCTTGCCGGCCGAGGACTCGCGTTCGACCAGGCCCCGCGACTCCAGTCCGCGCAGCACCCGCAGCACGGTCACCTTGTCGAAGCCCAGCGCGCGCGCCAGGCTCGACTGCCCAAGGCCGGGGTGCGCCCTGAGGACGGTGAGCACGCCGAACTGCGCGGGCGTGAGCTGCAGCTCGCGGCATTCGTCCTCGAACACCGCCGCGGAGATCTGGTGCGCGCGGCGCAGCAGGAAGCCGGGTCGGGCGTACAGGCGGGAGAGGATCGCGCGGGACTTGGGCGGCTGCACGGGCGGGCTTGCTGGCTCGGCTAGGGAATGCGTGGATTGTGCCTTGCGGACCGCGCTCGCATGCTCGTTGGCATGCAAACTCAAGCCGAGGCCTCCATGCCACGCGTCCCCCGTCGCCTGCTGCTCGCCCTGGCGCTGTGCGCCGCCGCGCCCGTCCTGCAGGCCCAGCAGCAAGCCCAGCAGGCGCCTGCCGCGGGTGGCGCCCAGCCTCTGCGCCTCATCGTCCCGTTCACGCCGGGCACCGGCATCGACCTGATCGCACGCACCGTGGGACCGAAGCTCGGCGAGAGGCTCGGCCGTCCCGTGGTGGTGGACAACCGCGCGGGCGCCTCCGGCAACATCGGCACCGAAGCGGTGGTGCGCGCCGCGCCCAACGGCAACACGCTGCTGGTCAGCGTGAACACGCTGGTGATGAACCGCAGCCTCTATCCGAAGCTGCCGTTCGACCCGGTCAAGGACCTCACCCCGGTGTCGCTCACCAGCTGGGGCCAGCTGCTGCTGGTCACGAATCCCAATACCGGCTGGCGCACGGCCGCCGACCTGGTGCAGGCCGCGAAGGCGAAGCCGGGCGCGATCAACTACGCCAGCCCCGGCGTCGGCACGCCGCACCACCTGTCGATGGAGCTCTTCAAGGCGACCAGCGGCATCTCCGTCACGCATGTCCCGTACCGCGGCACGGCCGGGGCGGTGACCGACGTGCTCGGCGGGCAGGTCGAGCTGATGTTCCTGCCCATCCACGTCGCGCTGCCGCACGTCAAGGCGGGCAAGCTGGTGGCGCTGGGCATCGGCAGCGAGAAGCGCCATGCGCTGCTGCCGCAGGTCCCGACCCTCATCGAGGCGCGCGCGGGCAACGTGAACGTCGACATGTGGTACGGCATCTTCGCGCCGCCCGGCACGCCGGCGGACTTCGTCGCCCGCCTGAACCGCGAGCTCAAGGACATCCTCTCGCTGCCCGAGGTGCGCACCGCGTTCGAGACGCAAGGCATGGATCCGGCCAGCAGCACGCCGGAGGAATTCCGCCGGCTCGTCGAGCAGGACGCCGAGCGCTGGGCGCGCCTGATCAAAACCCAGAACATCACGGCTGAATGAATCATGGCCCCCACGCTTGTCACTTCGTGTACTGCGCTGCCCCCCGAGGGGGCGAGCCCGCCTAGAGGCGGCCCGTCGGCGGACTAGAACCCACATGCGCGTGGCCATCCTCGGCGGCGGCATCGGCGGGCTGGCGCTCGCGCTGTCGCTGCACCGGCACGGCATCGCGTGCGACGTCTACGAGGCCGTGCCCGAGGTGCGCGAGATCGGCGTGGGCATCACGCTGCTGCCGCACGCGATGCGCGAGATCACCGCGCTCGGGTTGCAGGCGCAGATCGAGGCCGAAGGCATCGAGAACCTCGAGAGCGTGTTCTTCAACCGCTGGGGCCAGTTCATCTACCGCGAGCCGCGCGGGCGGCACGCGGGCTATGAGCTGCCCGAGATCGGACTGCCCCGGGGCAAGCTGCACCGCGTGTTGTACCAGGCCGTGCTGGACCGCCTGGGCGCGGCGGCCGTGCACCTGGACCGGCGCTGCGTCGGCGTCGACCAGGACGAGCACGGCGTCACGCTTCGACTGCAGACCAGTGCCGGCGCGCCGGTGACCGCGGAGCAGGCGGAAATCGCGGTGGCCTGCGACGGCGTCAATTCCGCGGTGCGCCGGCAGTTCTATCCGGACGAGCAGCTCGCCTTCGCCGGCATCAACACCTGGCGCGGCGTGACCGTGCATCCGCCCATCCTCACCGGCCGCAGCTACCTGCGCATCGGCTCGATCGGCACCGGCAAGATGGTGATCTACCCGATCGTCGACAACGTCGACGGTCAGGGCCGCCAGCTGGTGAACTGGGTGGCCGAGATCCAGCGGCCCGGATCGCAGATGAACGACTGGAACCGCGCCGGCGCGCCGGACGATTTCATCGACCTGTTCGCCGACTGGCGCTACGACTGGCTCGATGTCCCGGCCCTGATCCGCGGCGCGGCTCAGATCTTCGAGTACCCGATGGTCGACCGCGACCCGGTGCCGCGCTGGACGTTCGGCCGCGTCACGTTGCTGGGCGACGCGGCGCATCCGATGTACCCGCGCGGCTCCAACGGCTCGGCCCAGGCCCTGATCGATGCGCGGGTGCTCGCGACCGAGCTCGCGGCAGGCGGCGGGCCGGCGGGGCTGGCGCGCTACGAGGCGCAGCGGCTTGCCCCGACCGCGCGCATCGTGGAGACCAACCGTTCGGTGCCGCCGGACTTCATCAACATCCGCGCCGATGAGCTGAGCGGCGGCAAGCCGTTCCCGGGAACGATCGACGACCTGATCAGCCAGGAAGAGCTGCGCCGCATCTCCGACGAGTACAAGCGCATCGCCGGGTTCGCGCTGGAACCCGGCACCGGCGGCAAGTGAGTTTCAGTTGAGGTAGCGCGGCCGCTCGAAGCCGAAGTCCGGCTCGACGCTCTCGGCGGCCGGCGCGGTGGGCGTCGAGAAGGGCTCTCGCCATTGCGCGCGCGCCAGCGCCTGCTCCAGCAGGTGCATCATGCCCTGCATCAGCCGCTGGTCCATCTCCACCTGGAAGCCGCGCGGCTTGTCGCCACCGCTCGCCGCGGCCCGCTCATTGAACGCCAGGCGCAGGCGACCGCTCGGAAGCGGGGCCGCGTCGATGTCCGTCACGAGCAGCGGGTCGGCGCCGAGGGGATGGGTGGACTGGTCCTGGTAAGGCGTCTCGAAGTCGGCCTTCTGCAGGAACTCCTCCTTGCGGAACTCGGTGAGCATGCGCCGCAGTTCCTCGTCGGTGCCGTCCAGGGCGGCGCCGGCGGGCTCGCTCCTGAGCAACTGCTCGGTCTGCAGGCGGGTGAGCATCGGCCACAGGCTCACCATCAGGCGGCGCGTGAGCCACAGCCGCATCTCCTCGCCGCTGGTGCTGTTCACGCGCAGCAGCAGCCTGTCCTGCTCGGCCTGGTAGTTGACGGACAGCTGGTGGATCTGCATGGCGGCGATTCTAGACAGCGGAACGGCCGGGCTGGGTGCGTTCGGTAACCCTTGAAAACCCGGGGGCAAGCCTAAGCTTCCAGTGCAACGGAGATCCATCCCATGCGACTCGACAAACTGACGACCAAGTTCCAGGAGGCCCTGGCAGAGGCCCAGAGCCTGGCGTTGGCCAACGACCACGCCTACATCGAGCCCGAGCACGTCCTCGTCGCCATGCTGCGGCAGGAGGACGGCCCGCGCGCGCTGCTGCAGCGCGCCGGCGTCAACGTGCCCGGCCTGCAGGCGGGGGCCGAAGCCGCGATCCACAAGCGCCCGCAGGTGCAGGGGCAGGAGCAGGTCCAGGTGGGCCGCGAGCTGGTCACGCTGATGCAGGCCGCCGAGAAGGAAGGCCTCAAGCGCGGCGACCAGTTCATCGCCAGCGAACTGTTCCTGCTCGCGCTGGCCGACAGCAAGTCCGACATCGGCCGCATCGCGCGCGAGAACGGGCTCTCGCGCAAGTCCTTCGAATCCGCGATCGACGCGGTGCGCGGCGGCCAGAACGTGAACAGCGCCGAGGCCGAGGGCCAGCGCGAAGCGCTGAAGAAATACACCATCGACCTGACCGAGCGCGCCCGCCAGGGCAAGCTCGATCCCGTCATCGGCCGCGACGAGGAGATCCGCCGCGCCATCCAGGTGCTGCAGCGGCGCACCAAGAACAACCCGGTCCTGATCGGCGAGCCGGGCGTGGGCAAGACCGCGATCGTCGAAGGCCTGGCCCAGCGCATCATCGCCGGCGAAGTGCCGGAGACGCTGAAGAACAAGCGCGTGCTGTCGCTCGACATGGCCGCGCTGCTGGCGGGCGCCAAGTACCGCGGCGAATTCGAGGAGCGCCTGAAGAACGTGCTCACCGAACTGGCCAAGGACGAGGGCCAGACCATCGTCTTCATCGACGAACTGCACACCATGGTCGGGGCCGGCAAGGCCGAGGGCGCGATCGACGCGGGCAACATGCTCAAGCCGGCGCTGGCGCGCGGCGAGCTGCACTGCGTGGGCGCCACGACCCTCGACGAGTACCGCAAGTACATCGAGAAGGATGCGGCCCTCGAGCGCCGCTTCCAGAAGATCCTGGTGGGCGAACCGAGCGTGGAGGCCACCATCGCCATCCTCCGCGGCCTGCAGGAGAAGTACGAGGTGCACCACGGCGTGGAGATCACCGACCCGGCCATCGTGGCCGCGGCGGAGCTCTCGCACCGCTACATCACCGACCGCTTCCTGCCGGACAAGGCCATCGACCTGATCGACGAGGCCGCGTCCAAGATCAAGATCGAGATCGACTCCAAGCCCGAGGCGATCGACCGTCTCGACCGCCGCATGATCCAGCTGCAGATCGAGCGCGAGGCCGTGCGCAAGGAGAAGGATGAAGCCTCGCAGAAGCGGCTCGGCCTGATCGAGGACGAGATCGGCCGGCTCGGCAAGGAAATCGCCGACCTCGAGGAGATCTGGAAGTCCGAGAAGGCCTCGGCCCAGGGCGGCGCGCAGGTCAAGGAAGAGATCGATCGCGTGCGAACGCAGATCGAGGAGTTCAAGCGCAAGGCCGACTTCAACAAGGTGGCCGAGCTGCAGTATGGCAAGCTGCCGGAGCTGGAGCGCAAGCTCAAGGCAGCCCAGGACGCCGAGAACGGCAAGGCCAAGGCGGGCCGGCCGCAGCTGCTGCGCACGCAGGTCGGCGCCGAGGAGATCGCGGAAGTGGTGGCGCGCGCCACCGGCATCCCCGTGTCGAAGCTGATGCAGGGCGAGCGCGAGAAGCTGCTGCAGATGGAAGACCGCCTGCACCAGCGCGTGGTGGGCCAGGACGAGGCGATCAGCGCCGTGGCCAACGCCATCCGCCGCTCGCGCTCGGGCCTGTCGGACCCGAACCGGCCGACCGGCTCCTTCCTGTTCCTCGGCCCGACGGGTGTGGGCAAGACGGAGTTGTGCAAGGCGCTGGCGAATTTCCTGTTCGACAGCGAGGAGCACCTCATCCGCGTCGACATGAGCGAGTTCATGGAAAAGCACTCGGTGGCCCGCCTGATCGGCGCGCCGCCGGGCTACGTGGGCTACGAGGAGGGCGGCTACCTCACGGAAGCCGTGCGCCGCAAGCCCTACAGCGTGATCCTGCTCGACGAGGTCGAGAAGGCGCACCACGACGTGTTCAACGTGCTGCTGCAGGTGCTGGACGATGGCCGCCTGACCGACGGGCAGGGCCGCACCGTGGACTTCAAGAACACGGTGATCGTGATGACCAGCAACATCGGCTCGCACATGATCCAGGGCATGGCCGGACGGCCGTACGAGGACATCAAGGAAGCCGTGTGGGACGAGCTGAAGAACCACTTCCGGCCCGAGTTCCTCAACCGGATCGACGAGACCGTGGTGTTCCACGGCCTGGGCGCGGACCACATCGCGCGCATCGCCCAGATCCAGCTCAAGGTGCTGGAGCAGCGGCTCGCGAAGATGGACCTCACGCTGCAGGTGTCGCCGGCGGCGCTGGAAGAGCTGGCCAAGGTCGGCTTCGATCCGGTGTTCGGCGCGCGGCCGCTCAAGCGGGCGATCCAGCAGCGCATCGAGAACCCGCTGTCGCGGCTGATCCTCGAGGGCCGCTTCCCGCCCAAGAGCGTGATCCCGGTCGAGGTGAACCCGGCGATCGAGCCCGGCGTCTTCCATTTCGGTTCGGCCAGGGCCGAGCCACGCGAAGAAGCCACCGCGTGACGCCGAGAGGCCGACGGCGAAAAGGGGCAAGCGGGCGCGTGCTTGCCCGCCCCGGCGGGCCGGGCGACACTGGGCGCCTCTTCCTGTCTTCCTGACGAGATCCACCGAATGCCCGCTTTCCTCGCCTTCCTGATTCACCTGCTGGCCCTGGCGGCCGGGATGGTGTTCACCGTCGGCATGCTGGTCGTCAGCTTCGTCGGCGCCGCGCTGTGGCTGCTGCATTCCGGCTGGGTCCGCCTCGGCGGCCGGCCGGTGTGGTCGTTCCTGCTCGCCCGCCGCCGCGGCGCCAACCGTGCCTGGACCGAGCACGTTCGGCCCGAGCGCCGCTTCGTGCCGCAGCGCGTGCGCGTGCCGGTCCGCGACATCACGGACGTCGACCCGAAGTAAGGGCCGCGATGTTCAAGGCGCTGGTGCTGGACAAGGCGCCGGAGTTCTCGGCTGCCGTGCGCGAGGTCGGCGACGACTTCCTGCCCGAAGGCGACGTCACCGTCGAGGTGGCGTACTCCACGCTCAACTACAAGGACGGCCTGGCGATCACCAACCGCTCGCCGGTCGTGCGCAGCTGGCCGATGGTGGCGGGCATCGATGGCGCCGGCCGCGTGGTGGAGAGCAGTTCACCGAAATGGAAGCCGGGCGACCAGGTCGTGCTCAACGGCTTCGGGGTGGGCGAGACGCACAAGGGCTGCCTGGCGGGCCGTGCGCGACTGAAGGGCGATTGGCTGGTGCGCCTGCCGCAGGCGTTCACGCCGCGCCAGGCGATGTCCATCGGCACCGCCGGCTACACCGCGATGCTGTGTGTGCTGGCGCTGGAGCGGCACGGTCTCAAGGCCGGCGATGGCGAGGTGCTGGTGACGGGCGCCACTGGCGGGGTCGGCTCCATCGCCGTGGCCTTGCTCTCGAAGCTGGGGCACCGCGTCGCCGCCGCCACCGGAAAGGCGAGCGAACACGGCTTCCTGCGCGACTTGGGCGCAGCGACGGTGATCGACCGCGCCGAACTCGCTGCTCCCGGCAAGCCGCTGCAGAAGGAACGCTGGGCCGCGGTCGTGGATGCAGTCGGCAGCCACACGCTGGCTAATGCCTGCGCGCAGACCCGCTACGGCGGCGCGGTGGCCGCGTGTGGCCTGGCCCAAGGCATGGACTTCCCCGCGACCGTCGCGCCCTTCATCCTGCGCGGCCTGAGCCTGCTGGGCGTGGACAGCGTGATGGCTCCGATGCCGCTGCGCGAACAGGCGTGGACACGGCTCGCGAGCGACCTCGATCCGGCGCGGCTGGAAGCGATCACCACCGAGATCACCCTGGACCAGGCCATCGAACACGCGCAGCGCCTGATGGCGGGCCAGGTGCGCGGCCGCCTCGTCGTGCGCACCGGCGGCTGAGCCGCCGTTTTGTTTCTCACGGGTAAATCCTGTCCGCCCGCGCGGTGGGTACGCGTTGGGGCAATTGGAAAGGCAGGTGTTTCATGCTCGTCCAATGCACCCCGATGTCCCCGTTTGAACTCGAGGCCTTCGAGACCGCGATTCGCGACAGCGGCAGGGATCCCGGCAGCTTCAAGGCCCAGGTGTTCGTGGCCGCGGCCAACGACGCGAGCATCCGGCTGCGGCGCGTGCACATCGTCTCGCGCCACGCGGCCGCGCAGTACGACGCCAGCGGCGGCTCACGCTGGACCGAGAGCTTCGCGCGGCACCTGGCGCGCGGCTTCTTCGGCTAGGCCTTCCGATCAGCGGCCGGTGAACTTCGCGGGCGCGTGCTGCGCCGCGAACGCCGCCGCATCGGCGCGCGCGCTTCGTTGGCGGCGCAATTGCAACAGTTCCTCGCTCCCAGTGGGCCGGGTACGTCGCTTGCCTGACGGCACGACACCGCGAGCCCCCCATGCCCATTCCCTTCAGCTTCGACGACCTCTACCTTCACCGCAAAGTGGCTTCGCTCCACGGCCGCGGCCGCGACCCGGCCGTGGTGTGCAGCGTCCGTTCGGCCGACAGGGCCGGCGACGAACATCTGTCGCACCTGTGGCTGTTTCCGCTCGATAGCGGCGAGCCGCGGCAACTCACCTTCGAGTCCGGCCAGGACACTTCACCGCGCTGGTCGCCTTCGGGCGACCGCATCGCGTTCCTCTCCGCGCGGGACGACAAGGGCGTGCAGGTGCACCTGCTGCCGTTCGGCGGCGGCGAGGCGCACTGTTGCAGCGACATCGAAGGCGGCGTGGCTTCGCTGCGCTGGTGCCCCGACGGGCGCAGCCTGCTCGTCACCGCCGCCGTCACGGTGGACCCCGAGCTGCGAGGCCGGCGCGGCCCGCCCGCCGAGCGGCGGCCGAACAGCCCCGAGGTCGTGTGGAAGCTGCCGTACAAGAACGACGGGGTCGGCTACCTGCTCTCGCGCGAGATCCACCTGTTCCGCGTGGACGCCGACAGCGGCAAGCATCGCCGGCTCACCGACGGGCCGTTCGACGTGTTCGGCTTCGACTGCTCGCCGCAGGGGCGCCGCATCGCGCATGTCCGTACCCGCGAGGGCCGGTTCGCGCACCGCACCGACCTGTGGGTCTGCGATGCCGATGGCGGCGGCGCGCGGCAGCTCACCGACGAGTTCGCGAGCGTGCTGCAACCGGCGTGGTCGCCCGATGGACGCTGGATCGCCTTCGCCGGTGCGCGGGAGGAGGGCGACGCCCGCGCCAGCCTCTTCCTGCTCGAGGTCGGCACCGGCCGCGTCGTTTCGCCGCAGGACGACGTGGAGGTTGCGGACGGTGAGTCCCTGCACTGGGACGATGGAGGGCGGCTGCTCTTCACCCGCGCCTGGCACGGCTGCCATGAGATCTGCAGCATCGCGGCGGACGGATCGGACCTGCGCAGGCTGGTGCGGGGCGAGCGGCAGTTCGGCGCCTTCACGACCGCGGGCGAGCACCTGGTCTTCAGCGTCGAACAACCGGCCCTGCCGGAAGAGCTGCACGCGTGCCGCGCGGACGGCAGCGGCGAGCGACAGGTCAGCGACCTCAATGCCTGGTGGAAGGAACGCACGCCGCTGGAGGCGGCCCGCAGGCGCTTCACCGTCCCCGACGGGCGCGGCGGCCGCGAGCCGATCGAAGGCTGGTTGATCCGGCCACGCAATGCCCCGGGCCCGTTGCCGCTGCTGAACGACGCGCATGGCGGGCCCGCCAGCTACGCGCTGCTGGATTTCGACAGCGCCGTGTACCGCCAGGTGCTGTGCTCCCGGGGCTGGGCGGTGCTGCTGCTCAATCCGGTGGGTTCCGCCAGCCATGGCCGCGAGTTCTGCGATCGCCTGTCCGGCCATTGGGGCGAGTACGACCTGCCGCAGCACCTGGAAGCGGTGCGCCAACTGCAGGACGAAGGCGTGTGCGACGAGCGGGTGGCGATCGCCGGCAAGTCCTACGGGGGCTTCCTCGGCGCCTGGGCGGTGGGGCACACGCAGCTGTTCCGCGCGGCCGTCGTCATGGCGCCGGTGGGCAACATCGAGACGCACTACGGCACCTCGGACGGCGGCTACTACGCCGACCCGCGTTACGTCGATTCCGAACCCGGATTCGACCGGGCCCGGGCGCGGGCGCTCTCGCCGCTGCAGCACATCGAGAAGTCGAGGACGCCGGTGCTGTTCCTGCAAGGCAAGGAAGACGAGCGCTGCCCCAAGTGCCAGTCCGAGGAGATGTTCGTCAGCCTGATGAGGGCGGGCGAGACGCCGACCGAGATGGTGCTGTACCCGCAGGCCGACCACCACTTCCTCGGCGACGCGGCGCCTTCGCAGCGCCACGATGCCGCACGCCGCATTGTCGAGTGGGTGCACCGCTGGTGCGTCGACGGCGCGGATGAGGATCGGCGCGGTGCCGTCCATGCGCTCCAGGGCGAAGCTCAACCGGGCTGAAGCGCTGCGTAGGACAAGGCCGACACTTGTCGGCCGCCGCCGGGTGGGCTGTAAGCACCCGCCTAAGATCGTTCCTCTTCCGAGGGGACCATGACTGCGATCCTTGCCGAATCGCGGGCGCCGGAAGCGAGGACCTTGTAGGAGGCCGCCGAATGTCCGCCCGGCCGCACATGCGCCTGCCTCCGCCGTGGAGGCTCTGGCTGCTGCTCGCCTGCGCCTGGCACGGCCTGCTGTACGCGGCCGCTCCCGCGCCGGCTGCCGCGCCCGGCGAGAGCGTGCTGAAAGCCGCCTTCCTGTACCGGATCGCCGGGCTGGTGGAATGGCCGCCCGGCACCTTCGAGCGGCAGGACGATCCGCTGGTGGTCGCGGTCGCCGGCCATGAGGCCGTGGCCGCGGAACTCGAGCAGATCGCCGCCGGCCGCACGCTCGATGGGCGTCCCATCGTCGTGCGACGGGTTCGGGAAGGCGAACCCATCGCCGGGGCGCACGTGCTGATGATCGGCGCCACCGGCGAGACCCGGGTGCGCGAACTCGCCGCCTCGGCAACCGGGCCGGTCCTCGTGGTCACGGAGCAGGAGAACGGCCACCGCCTCGGAGGCATCCTCAATTTCACGAGCGACGGCGACCGGGTGCGGTTCACGGCATCGCTGCCGGTCGCCGACGCGCGCGGCGTGCGATTGAGCGCGCGGCTGCTGGCCGTTGCGCAGTCGGTGGAGGGGCGCAGCCGATGAAGGCGCCGGGCCGCCGTTCCATCCGCAGCAAGCTCAACGCCATCCTGGCGACCACGACCCTCATCGCCCTGCTGGTCGCCGCGGCGGCACTGGTCGTGTTCGACCTGCGCCGCGAACTGGCCGACATCCACGAGGACCTGGTCACGCAAGCCGACGTGATCGCGCTGGCGACCGCACCGGCCGTGGCCTTCGCCGATGCGCGCGTGGCCCTCGAGAACCTTTCGGTGCTGCGCGCCAAGCAGTCGGTGGTGGCCGCGGCGCTGTACGACGAGCGCGCTGCGCTGTTCGCCACCTACCGAAGGCCCGGCTCGGAAGGCGTGGAGATCCCCGCCCGGACGCAGCCGAGTGGCGTCACGGTGGAGGGGGACTGGGCGGTGGTGTGGCGGCCCGTGCTGCTCAATCGCGAGCGGGTGGGCACGGTGTGGCTGCAGGTGCGCCACGAGCGGCTGCGCCAGGCGATCGAGTACCTGGGCGCGCTGGTGCTGATCATGGGGGGCAGCCTGGCGGCGGCGCTGCTGCTGTCCAACCGGCTGCAGCGCTCGCTGACCGCGCCGATCATGGGCATCAGCGAAGTGGCCCGCAAGATCCTGCGCGGCGAGACCGGCGACCTGCGCGCGACGAAAAGCAGCGACGACGAAGTCGGCGAGCTGGTCGATGCGTTCAATGCGATGCTCGACGAACTGCAGCGGCGATCGCACACGCTGGAGGCCGCCAACCAGGCGCTGCGCACGAGCGAGGCCCGTTACCAGCTCGCGGTGCGCGGCTCCAGCGCGGGCCTGTGGGACTGGGACATGCCGGCCGGCACGATGTTCTTCTCGCCGCGATTCAAGGCGCTGCTGGGCTACACCGACGAGGAGTTCCCGGACCTGCCGTCGTCGATCCGCCAGGTGCTGCATCCGGACGACCGCTCCCTCGTGAAAGCGGCGTTCCGCGCCCACCTGCGCGAGCGCGCGCCGTACCAGGTCGAATGCCGGCTGCGGGACCGGACAGGCCGCTGGCGCTGGTTCTTCGTCGCCGGCGCTGCCTTGTGGGACTCGGCGGGGCAGCCCTTCCGCATGGCCGGCTCGGTGGTGGAAGTCACCGAGCGCAAGGAAGCGGAGCGGGTGCTGCAGGAAGCCAATCGCGCCAAGGACGAATTCCTCGCGACGCTGGCGCACGAGCTGCGCAACCCGCTCGCGCCGATCCGCACCGGCCTGGAGATCCTGAAGAAGGACACGGCCAACGGCGAGCTCTCCGCGCGCGCCCGCACGATGATGGAGCGGCAGCTCGGCCACATGATCCGCCTGATCGACGACCTGCTGGACATCTCGCGCATCAACAGCGGCAAGATCCGGCTGGAGGTCTCGCGCATCCGGCTGCGGCCGGTGCTCGACAGCGCGGTGGAGATCAGCCGGCCGGCGATCGCCTCGGGCGGCCATGCGCTCACCGTCGACGCGCCGCAGGAGGAGATCGAGCTGATGGGCGATCCGACGCGGCTCGCGCAGGCGCTGGGCAACCTCCTGAACAACGCCGCCAAGTACACCCCGCCCGGCGGCCGCGTCCTGCTGCGCGCGCGGCGCGACGGCGATGACGCGCTGATCGAGGTGGAGGACAACGGCGAAGGCATCCCGCACGAGATGCTGGAGAGCATCTTCTCGCTGTTCGCGCAGGTGCGCAGCACGCTGGACCGCGCGCAGGGCGGCCTGGGCATCGGGCTGTACCTGGTTCGCAGCCTGATCGAACTGCATGGCGGCACGGTCGTCGCGGAAAGCCCGGGCCCGGGCCTGGGCAGCCGCTTCGTCGTGCGGGTGCCTTGCCTGCCGGCTTCGGTGCAGGCGCTTGCGGAGGAGGCGCCCTCGTCGGAAGCCAGGCCCGCGGAGGGGCTCAAGGTGCTGCTCGTGGACGACAACGTGGATGCGGCCGAGACGCTTTCGCTGGTGCTGGAGATGGCGGGCTGCATGACGCGCATGCTCCATGAAGGAACGCACGTCGTGGAAGCCGCGCACGAGTTCGGGCCGGACCTGATCCTGCTGGACATCGGCCTGCCGGGCATGAGCGGCTACGAGGTGGCGCAGCGGCTGCGCCGGGAACCGCGCTTCGTCCGCACGCTGCTGGTGGCGATCACGGGCTGGGGCACGGAACAGGATCGGCGCCGCTCGCAGGAGGCCGGGTTCGACCAGCACCTGACCAAGCCGGTGGACTTCGCGGCGCTGGAGCCGCTGCTGCGGCAGGCCAAGGCCAAGGCAGCGGCGGCGGGACGGGCCAACGCGCAGCCTTAGGGCAGGAGCTGCTCCAGCCGGTCCACGAAAGGCTGCTGCGCGGCAAGCAGCTTGCGCCGGGCCGCCTGCGGATCGAACCAGCCGGCGCGATCGATCTCGGGGAACTGCCGCAGCCGGCCCGAGCGCGGCGGCCACTCGACCTCGAAGAGGTTGCAGCGCAGGTGGGCCGGATCGAAGTCGCCCTCGAAGGCCCAGGCCTGCACGCGCTTGCCGCTCTTGAGGCGCACTTCGCCCAGGTCGAGGAAGGGTCCCGTGGGGGCGCAGCCGGTCTCTTCCTCGAATTCGCGGCAGGCCGCCGCGAGCGCGTCCTCGCCGTCCTGCAGTTCGCCTTTGGGGAGGGTCCAGGCGCCGTCGTCCTTGCGCGCCCAGAACGGCCCGCCCGGGTGGGCGAGCAGCAGTTCCAGCGCACCGGCGGCGCGGCGGAACATGAGCAGGCCGGCGCTTCTCATCGCCGGCCGATTCTCGCGCGGGCTAGCGCCGCACGTCCGCCTCGTCCCGGCCGTCCGGCTGCCGCTGGCGGTCCTGCGAGATCAGATGCTCCATGGCGCTGGCGGCACCTTCGCCCGAGCGGCGGCCCGGCGCCTGGTCGGCGGGCGCGCGGCCCGTCGGCGCGGTGTCGTCGTTGCGTTCCTGCGATTGGCTCATCTCGACGTCCTTTCCAACCACGCGCACGGGAGATTGCCATGCGCAGGCGCATTGAAGCGCTGCAAGTCGAGCTCAGCAGTCGGTGCAAGCCCAACCGTCGTGTAGGACAACGGCTGAGCCTGGCGTGCTTTTCAGGGCTGGTGGCGGGCCTGGAAATGACGCGGCGGCTGGCCCATGGCGGCCTTGAACATGGCGCTGAAGGCGCTCTCGCTCGCGTAGCCGGTAGCCGCGGCCACCTGCTGCACCGGCACGCCGCGCGCCAGCAAGGGGAGGGCGTGGGCCAGCACGGCCTGCTGGCGCCATTGCTGGTAGCCGGTGCGCAGCTCGGCCCGGAACAGCCGCGCCAGGGTCCGCTCGCTGGCGCCGACGTCCGCGGCCCATTCGGCCAGGCTGCCGCGCTGGCCCGGGGCGCGCAGCACGGCTTCGCACAGCGCGCGCAATCGTTTGTCGCCGCCGGGCGCAGGCAGCGGGACGCCCAGCGCCTGCGGGTCGGCATGCCGCAGTTCCTCCAGCACCAGGCCGACGAGCAGCCGCTCGCGCTCGCGCGGCAGGCCGGGAGCGTCCAGCGCCGCGACCAGCTCCCGCAGCAGCGGCGAGACCTGCAGCACGCGGCAGCCGCTCCAGCCGGCGGGCGTTACCCCGGCGTGCAGGTACAGGGTTCGGAATTGGGCGGTCTCCAGCACGTGCACCGAATGGCGCGCGCCCGGCGCGATCCACACCGCGCGCGAGGGCGGGACGATGTACGTCACCTCGTCGGGCGCGCCGCGGCCCTGTTCGGCGCACACCTGCAGCACGCCGCTGGAGCAATAGGCGAGCTGCGCCCACGCATGCCGGTGCGGCTCGAAGTGCGTGTCGGCCGGCAGCGAACGGGCGCGCAGACGCACGGGCCGGGCCGCACTCGGGCGGTACGCGTCGGCGCCCGCAACGGGTGAGGAAAACACGGGTTGGGCCATTCGGGCATTTTGGCGGGAAACCGGGGAAAGCTGGCGAACTGTCGCATTCCGGAAAGCGGCGCCTCTCGGTACGATGCCCGCCATGGCTTCCAGCACCGCCGGCTCCGTGCCGCTTCCTCCCCTGCGCCAGGACGCCGGCGTCATCGGTCTGGTGGGCCTGGCCCACCTGGTCAGCCACTTCAGCCAGCTGCTCCTCGCGCCGCTGTTCCCCTGGCTGAAGGACGCACTGAACGCGAGCTACGTGGAGCTCGGCTTCCTGATGACGATCTTCTTCGTCGTGTCCTGCGGGGTGCAGGCGGCCTCCGGATTCCTGGTCGACCGGCACGGGCCGCGGCCGGTGCTGTTCGGCGGCCTGGCGCTGGTGGGGCTGGCGGGCTTCGGCTTCGCCGCGAGCACCAGCTACTGGATGATGGCCGCGTTCGCCGTGGTCGCCGGCGTCGGCAACGGTGTCTTCCATCCGGTCGACTACACGCTGCTCAACCGCAAGGTGAGCGCCCCCCGGCTGGGCCATGCCTACAGCTTCCACGGCATCACCGGCAGCCTGGGCTGGGCGCTGGCGCCGGCCCTGCTCGTGCCGCTGGCCATCGCCTTCTCCTGGCGCGTGGCGCTGGCCGCCGCCGGTGCGCTGGCCTGGGTCGTGATGCTGGTGCTCTGGCTCAAGCGCGACCGGCTGGACCTGCCGAAGGCGGCTGCGACCACGCCCGGCGCGGCCAAGGCGGGCGACGCCACCTTCGATTTCCTGCGCATCCCGGCGGTCTGGATGTGCTTCGCGTTCTTCCTCGCGTACGCCGGCGTGCTGAGCGTGGTGCAGGCGTTCGCGCCGGAGGCGGCGCGGCAGCTGCATGGCGTGCCGGTGGCGCTGGTCGCGGCCTGCCTCACGATCTACATGGTGTGCAGCGCGGGCGGCATGGTCCTGGGCGGCTTCCTGGCGTCGGACCCCTCCCGCTGCGAGCGCATCGTGGCCGCCGGTTTCGGGCTGGCCGCCGTCGTGGCGCTGGTGATCGGGCTCGCGCCACTTCCGGCGCTGGCCATTCCGGCCCTGTTCGGCGCCATGGGCTTCGCCAGCGGCATCGCCGGGCCTTCGCGCGACCTGCTGGTCAAGCGCTCGACGCCGGAGAACGCCAGCGGCCGGGTGTTCGGCATCGTCTATTCCGGCCTGGACATCGGACAGGCGATCGCGCCGCTGGTGTTCGGCAGCCTGATGGACCACGGCCGCTATGCCGGCGTGTGGCTCGGCCTCGTGGCGTTGCAGGCACTGCTGATCGCCAGCGCGTTCAACGTGCGGCGCGTCCGCCGCACGGCGCTCGCGCCCGCCTGAGTTCTGCCGCCGCGCGATCGGCGGTCCGGCGCGGGTATCCTTGTCGCCCATGTACGCGCCGTATTTCGGGCTGTCGCACGAGCCGTTCTCGATCGCGCCGGACCCGCGCTACCTGTTCATGAGCGAGCGCCACCGCGAGGCGCTCGCGCACCTGCTCTACGGCCTGGGCGGCGGGGGCGGCTTCGTGCTGCTCACGGGAGAGATCGGCACGGGCAAGACGACGGTGTGCCGCGGGTTCCTGGAGCAGATCCCGGAGAACTGCAACGTCGCCTACATCTTCAATCCCAAGCTCACGGTCACGGAGCTGCTGCAGTCGGTCTGCGAGGAGTTCCGCATCCAGGTGCCGCGCCGCGAAGGCGCCGTGCCCACGGTCAAGGACTACCTCGACCCGCTCAACGCCTTCCTGCTGCAGTCGCACGCGAACGGCCGCAACAGCGTGCTGATCATCGACGAGGCCCAGAACCTCTCGGCCGACGTGCTGGAGCAGCTGCGCCTGCTGACGAACCTGGAGACGTCCCAGCGCAAGCTGCTGCAGATCGTGCTGATCGGGCAGCCCGAGCTGCGGGAGCTGCTGGCGCAGCCGCGGCTGGAGCAGCTCGCGCAGCGTGTCATCGCGCGGTTCCATCTCGACGCGCTGACGCGCACGGAGACGCAGCAGTACGTGCGGCACCGGCTGGAGATCGCGGGCCTGTCGCGGCCGATGCCGTTCGACCGCGGCGCGCTCGAGCGCATCCACAAGCGCAGCGGCGGCGTGCCGCGCCGGATCAACCTGCTGTGCGACCGCGCGCTGCTGGGCGCTTTCGGGCGCAGCGAAGCGACGGTGACCCGCGCGATCGTCGACCAGGCCGCGCGCGAAGTGTTCGGCGATCCCGCTCCCGCAGCGCAACCCACCTGGCCGCGCCAGGCCGCCGTGCTGGGCGTGGGACTCCTGGCCGGTGCAGGGCTGGTCGCCGGCGTGCGCTGGTGGACCGAAGCGCCGCAGCCGGTCGCGAGTCCTGCCGCCGCGGCCGCGCCGGCCCCGGTCCAGACAGAGACGGTCGCCCAGGTGAACACGGTCGCGGTCCAGCCGGTGGTCGCCGAGCCCGCTGCTGCGCGGGCCGCAGCGGCATCGAATCCGGTGCCGCCCACGCTGCTGCGCGACGAGCGCGCGGCCTGGCGCGAACTCGCCAAGGCCTGGAACCTCGAGGCGGGCGAGGGCGATCCCTGCGCCGCGCTGGCACGCGAGTCCGTTCACTGCTTCACGCGAGCGCTGCCGCTCGGTTTGATCCGCCAGCTGGACCGGCCGGGCATCGTGACGCTCGATCGCGACACGGGCAAGCCTTCCTACGCAGTGCTCACCGCGATCACCGACAAGTCCGCCACGCTGTCGGCGGGCGGAAGCGAGCAGACCGTGACGCTGGCCGCGCTCGCGTCGCGCTGGAACGGCGAGTGGGCCACGCTCTGGCGCGCCCCGGCGGGCTTCGATCCGCGTTCGCCGGAGCGCGAAGCCCGCAAGGTCGCCGGCTGGGTGGATGAGCAGCTCGCCAAGGCCGGCGCTGCGGCCGCGGAGGGTGATGTGAGCGGCGGCCCGCTGCGCGGCCGCATCCGCAGCTTCCAGCTCGCGCAAGGCCTGCCCGCCGACGGCGTGCTCGGCCCGTTGACCTTCATGCAACTCAATCGCAGCGCCGGCGTCGACGAGCCGCACCTGCGCCACGCGCCCTGACCATGTCGTACATCCTTGAAGCCTTGCGCAAGGCAGACGCCCAACGCGAACGCGCGCGCGTGCCCGGCTTGCATGCGCGACCGCTTTCCGCCGTGGTGGAGGCGGAGCCCGAGCGCCGCTGGGGCGGTCCCGCCATGGCAGCCGTGCTGGCGGTGGGCATGGTGATGGTGGGCCTGGTCGCCTGGCGGCTGGCCGGCGGTGGCGGAACGCCCGCTGCGGCACCGGTGGAAGCGGTTGCAGCGGTCACGCCGGCAGCACCGGCGATCACCCCCCCGGTTCTCAGCACGCCTGCCGCACCGCCCGCACCCGCCGAGCCCGCCACGGCCATCGTGCCGGCCGCGCCGCCGCCGTTGCCGCACTCGGCGGAACCGGAGCGGCCGGCGCGCGCCGCCAGGGCGCCTGCGACCGCTCGCCAAGCCGAGCCCGTTGCCGCCCCCGAGGCTCGCTCACCCGCGCCCGCCACGGCCCCGGGCGCCGTCGCGGCTGCGCAAGTGCCTGCGCCCATGCCGGCCGCTTCAGCCGTCCCGGTCGCCGCCCCGATGCTCGCCAACGCCGCGCCGCCCGGCACGCCGCAACTGGCGGTGAGCGGCGGCGTCTATTCGCAGAATCCGGCGCAGCGCATGCTCATCGTGAACGGCCAGGTGTTCAACGAAGGCAGCGAGGTCGCTTCCGGCGTGCGGCTGGAGGAAGTGCGGCCCAACAAGCAGGCCGTGATGAACTTCCGCGGGCAGCGCTTCACGCTGCCGTACTGAAGGACGGTCAGCGCGCCATCGGCGACTGGAACACCGACCAGCGGCCTTCGCGGAACAAGTACAGCGCCGACGAAACGCGGCTCCTGTTCGCCGATGCGTAGAGCGCGGCGACGCTGAAGCGCAAGGCCGCGACCGCTTCGTCGTCGTCGGCCGGCGCGTACAGCAGGCCTCCGCGTTGCGGCACCGCCACCACCAGCCCCTTCGCATGCCTTGCTTCCAGCGATTGCCAGAACGTCCGGTCGAGGAAGTAGCTGCTGTTCAGGTCGTCGGCGCGGCCCAGCACCTGCATCAGGCCGCCGCGCCACGGGCGCACCGTCGGCTCGCCGTAGGTGCGGCGCATGTTCGCCACCGCGAGCTGCAGCGCCTGCTCCGGCTCCAGCTGCAAGCGGTCCAGGTCCTCCGGCGACGCGCTCTGCAGGTGGGCAGCGCTGTCGAACACCAGCCGGATGTGCATGTCGCCCACGTAGCGGAACCAGCTGGTCTCCAGTTCCACCTCGCTGCCATCGGGCAGCTGCGCGCGCAGCGTTCCATAGGGCTGCAGCGTCTCGCGATCCTGGTTGATGCCGGAAGACTCGCGCAGGACCGCCAGCAGGTTGCCCGGCCCCGTGTCGAAGGAGTCCTGCGCCTGCGCGCTACACACCATCAGCGCCGCCGCGATCGCCACCCATGCCCTCTTCATGCCGTCCTCCCGTTACGGACGAATATGCGACGAGCCGACATGCGCCGCAACACGCGTTACACGATGTGTGGCGGATGGGCTGCTTTCGCGTGTCATGTAAACGGTTACGGAACTTGCTGAGCCATGCATGCATGTAAGCGAGCTCATCCCTAGCATCCAAGGCTCACCCACCCCACTGAGAGGATTTCCGATGGCACTGCAGTCTCCCTTCTTCAACAACGGCAAGCGTGAGGACGTGCGCCCGAACACCCCCAACGGCGCCGCGCTGAGCACCGCTGCCGCGCCGACGGCGCCCGCCGCCAACACCGCGCCCGCTCAGGAAGGCGAAGCGAAACTGACCGTCGGCCCGAACATCAAGCTCAAGGGCGTGGAAATCACCGACTGCGACACGCTCGTGGTCGAGGGTTCCGTCGAGGCCACGATGGACTCGCGCATGATCCAGATCTCCGAGCGCGGCTCCTTCAAGGGCTCCGCCGAGATCGACGTGGCCGAGATCCGCGGCTCCTTCGACGGCAACCTGACCGTGCGCCAGAAGCTGGTGATCTACTCCACCGGCAAGGTCACCGGCCGCATCCGTTACGGCAAGGTGGTGATCGAGGAGGGCGGCCAGCTCTCCGGCGAGATCGAGTTCGGCGCCACCCCGGCGTCCGCCACTGCCGCCACCCGCAACACCGGCACGCCCAAGCTGCAGGTCGCCTGAGATCAAGTTGCTGTCACACGAAAAAAAGCGCGGCCCGGCCGCGCTTTTTTTCTTGCCGCAAGGCGGCGAGCTCAGACCGCGCTGCGGTGCCTCGCGATGCAGGTGTCCAGGACTTCGCCGGCCTCGCGCTGCCACCAGTCCAGGCCTGAGAAGATCTCCACCTCGCTGTAACCGGCGAAGCCCTGGCCTTCGACCCAGCCGCGGATTCGAGGGATGTCGATGACGCCGTCGCCCATCATCCCGCGGTCGTTGAGCAGGTCGCGCGTGGGCGTGAGCCAGTCGCAGACGTGGAAGGCGAGCAACCGTTCCCGGCCTGCGCGCTCGATCTGCTCGCGCAGCTTCGGGTCCCACCACACGTGATACACGTCGACCGCGACGCCCAGGGCGCCGCTCCGTGACGGGTCGAGCGCGTCGCAGACGTCCAACGCCTGCTCCATCGTGTTGATGCAGGCGCGGTCGGCCGCGTACATCGGGTGCAGCGGCTCGATGGCCAGCGGCATCCCCGCCGCGCGTGAATGTTCGAGCAGGCGGCCGATGCCGTCGTGCACCTGCTGGCGCGAGAGCGCGATGTCCTTGTGCGCTGCACGGCCGCCCAGCGCGCCGGGCAGGGCGCCAACCACCAGCACCAGGCAGGCGGCGTTCAGCTCGCGCGCTTCCTCGAGCGCGCGGCGGTTGTCGTCGTCGGCCGCCTTCAGGCCAGCGTCGTCCGCCGCAGTGAACATGCCGCCGCGGCAGTAGCCCGACAGCTCAAAGCCATTCGCCTTCACCTGCCGCGACACCTGCGCCAGGCCGACGGCCGCGACCTGGTCGCGCCACGGGGAGATCGCGCGGATGCCACGACGTGCGCACGCGTCGAGGATCTCCGTCAGCGGAAGGTCCTGGCCCTTGCTCTTGCGGACCGTGGCCGTGTTGATCGACAGCCAGCGGTGGTCCTGCGAGAAGTCCCGCATGGCTTCAGGCCCCGACGCCGTGCACGGCCAGCAGCGAGTTCATGCGGCGCACCGCCAGCTCGGGCTGCTCCAGCAGGTTGGCCGCATCGGCCAGGCGGAACAGCTCGGCCAGGTGCGGCAGGCTGCGCGCGCTCTGCTGGCCGCCCACCATGGTGAAGTGCTTCTGGTGGCCATTGAGCCAAGCCATGAACACCACGCCGGTCTTGTAGAACCGCGTCGGCGCCGCGAAGATGTGGCGCGACAGTGGCACGGTCGGCCCGAGGATGGCGTGGAACCGCTCCAGGTTGCCCTCCGCCAGTTCGCCCAGCGCGGCGCTCGCGGCGGGCGCAATGGCGTCGAAGATGCCCAGCAGCGCATCGCTCTTGCCGTGCGTCGGTTGGGTACCGAAGCCGTCGCCGGCGATCAGCTCGGCATAGTTGAAATCGTCACCCGTGTACATGCGAACGCCCGCAGGCAGGCGTCGGCGCATGGCGATCTCCTTGTCCTTGTCCAGCAGCGAGATCTTGATGCCGTCAACCTTGCCGGCATGCGCGGAGATGACGCCCAGCGCCGTGGCCATGGCGGCGTCGACGTCCTTGCCGCCCCAGTAGCCGGCCAGCGCGGGATCGAACATCTCGCCCAGCCAGTGCAGGATCACCGGCTGCTTCGCCTGCGACAGGATGCGGCCGTAGACCCGCTCGTAGTCGCCGGGATGGGTCGCCACGCGGGCGAGGGCGCGGCTGGCCATGATGATCAGCTTGCCGCCCAGCTTCTCGATGGCGGCCATCTGCTCCTCGTAGCCGCGGATCACGTCGTCGACCGTCTTCACCTCGTCGGGCGAGAGGTGGTCGGTGCCGCAGCCGGAGGCGACCAGCGCGCCGGGATAGTCGCGCGCCGCATCGAGCGAACGGCGGATCAGCTCCAGCGAAGTGGGCCAGTCCAGCCCCATGCCGCGCTGTGCGGTGTCCATCGCTTCGGCCACGCCCAAGCCGAGCGACCACAGGCGCTGCCGGTAGGCAATGGTGGCGTCCCAGTCGAGCGCCGCGGTCAGCCACGGATCGACCGCCGCCAGCGGATCGGCCACCACATGCGCGGCCGAATAGGCGATGCGGTTGAACTTCACGCCCTTGGGGGGTTGCACGGGCGCGGTGCCGCGCAGGCGGTAGTCCTCCAGCGCGCCCGAGCGCGCCGGCAGCTTCAGGGTGGTGGCCATGTCGCTCCCCTTCAGAACTTCAGCGGCGGCACGTCGACGAAGCGGCGTTCCTTCCAGCTTTGCAGCGCGGCTTCGACCAGCTGCACGCCCTTGGCGCCTTCCGGCAGCGTCCACTTGTACGGCGCGTCCTCGACGACGTGGCGGATGAAGTGCTCCCACTGGATCTTGAAGCCGTTGTCGTAGAACTCGGTGTCGGGCACTTCCTGCCACTGCTCGAAGAAGTTCATCGGCGACTTGACCTCGGGGTTCCAGATCGGACGCGGCGTGGCGACGCGGCTCTGGGCGCGGCACTCGGTCAGCGTCGCGACGGCGGAGCCGTGCGTGCCGTCGACATGGAACGTCACCAGGTCGTCGCGGCGCACACGCGTGGCCCACGACATGTTGATCTGCGCGACGATCGGCTCGCCGTCGTGGCCCACCAGTTCGGCGATCGCGTAGGCCGCGTCATCGGCCGTGGCCTTGTACTTGCGGCCCTCTTCGTCCCAGCGCTCGGGGATGTGGGTGGCGCCCAGGCAGGAGATCGACTTCACTTCGCCGAACAGGTTGTCCAGCACGTAGCGCCAGTGGCACATCATGTCCAGGATCATCCCGCCGCCGTCCTCGGTGCGGTAGTTCCAGCTCGGGCGCTGGATCGGCTGCAGGTCGCCCTCGAACACCCAGTAGCCGAACTCCAGTCGCAGCGACAGCATGCGGCCGAAGAAGCCGGAGCGGCGCAGCATGTCCAGCTTGCGCAGGCCGGGCAGGAACAGCTTGTCCTGCACCGCGCCGTGCTTCAGGCCTGACTTCTGCGCGGTCTGGGCGATGTCCATCGCCTCGGCCAGCGTGGTGGCGATCGGCTTCTCGCAGTACACGTGCTTGCCGGCGCGCAGCGCCTTGGCCAGCAGGGTGGGGCGCATCTGAGTGGTGCCGGCGTCGAAGAAGACGGTGTCCTGCGGGTTGGCGAGCGCCTTGTCGAGGTCCGTGCCCCAGCGCTCGATCTTGTGCGTGCGGGCGAGGGCCTCGATTTTCTCGGCGTTGCGGCCGATCAGGATCGGGTCCGGCATCACCTTGTCGCCGTTGGACAGCGTGACGCCGCCCTGGTTTCGGATGGCGACGATGGAGCGGATCAGGTGCTGGTTCATGCCCATGCGTCCGGTGACGCCGTGCATGATGATTCCGAGGCGCTGGGTGGCCATGGTTTCGGTCCTTCGTTGGGGGGAAAGGGCCGGCCCGCGTGGAGGGGCCGGCGGGGGCGGATTACTTCTGAACTTCGAGGCCGGCGGCCTTGACGAGCGCAGCGTTGCTGCGGATCTCCTCGCGGATGTAGGCGTCGAACTGCTCCGGAGGCAAGGTCCAGGCATCGGCGCCGAGCGTGTTGAAACGCTCCTTCACCTCCGGCGTGTTGAGCGCCTTGACCACCTCTTCATGCAGGCGGTTGACGATCTCGCGCGGAGTCTTGGCCGGCACCATCATGCCGATCCAGAAATTGAACTCGGAACCCGGCACGCCGGCCTCGGCCGTGGTGGGCACGTTGGGCAGCGCGGCGGCGCGCTTGGGCGAGCCCACCGCCAGGGGGACCAGTTGGCCGTTGCGGATCTGGCCGATCACGGGAGCGATCGGCGAGAAGTAGTAGTCGACGCGGCCGGCCATCACTTCCGTCACCGCTTCTGCGGAGCCCTTGAACGGGATGTTCTGCGCATCGATCTTGGCGGCCAGCTTGAACTTCTCGGCGTTCAGGTGCGTGGCGCTGCCCTGGCCGGCGGAAGCGAAGTTCATGCTGCCCGGCTTGGCGCGTGCGGCGGAGAGCAGGTCACCGAGGGTCTTGAAGTTCTTGGACGGCGAGACCACCAGCACGTTGGGCGTCGAGGAGATCGGCGTCACGCCGACGAAATCCTTCTCCGTGTCGAACGGCAGCTTGGCGAAGGTGTGCGGGCTGACCGTGTGCGACGACGAGTGGATCATGATCGTGTAGCCGTCCGGGGCCGACTGCGCCACCGCGGCCTGCCCGATGGTGCCGCTGGCGCCGCCGCGGTTTTCCACCACGAGCTGCTGGCCCATGCTCTGGCCCATCTTGTCCGTGATGGCGCGGGCAATGATGTCGGTGGTGCTGCCGGAGGCGAAGGGCACGATCACGCGGATCGGCTTGTTCGGGTAGCCGCCTTGCGCCGAGGCGCCGAAAGGCGCGAGGGCGGCCAGGCCGGCCAGAGTGAGGGCGAGGGTTCTTCTCTTCAGCATCGCAAAGTCTCCTGGGTGAAGTGTGCCTGCTAATTCACTGGCCGGTGAATTATAGGGTTCGGGCCGGCGCGTGCAAGCGCGACCGGTGCGCCCGGCTTTCAGCCCCTCAGCACGTAGCCGAGGACGACGTCGCACATGTGCGTGAGACGCTCCTGGCGCGCCTTGGCCGTGAGCAGGTCGCGGCCGAAGATGGCCGACAGCGTGTGGTTGTTCGAGAGGTAGAAGTACGACATGCCGGCGATGGAGATGTACAGCTGCAGCGGATCCACGCCGCCGCGGAAGGACCCCTCCCGGCGGCCGCGCTCGAGGATCTGCGCGAGCATCTCGATCAGCGGCGAATTCAGCTCGCGCGCGCGGCGCGACTGCTCCAGGTGCCGGGCCTTGTGGAGGTTGGCGCTGTTCAGCAATGTGAGGAACTCGGGGTGGTCCAGGTAGTAGGACCACGTGAACTCCACAAGGCGACGGAGCGCATCGGCGGGGCGCAGCTCCAGCAGGTTCAGATGGCGTTCGGCCTCGCGGATGTCGCGGTAGGACTGCTCCAGCACGGCCTGGAACAGCGTCTCCTTGTCCTGGAAGTAGTAGTAGATCAGCCGCTTGTTCAGGCCCGCCCGCTCGGCGATTCGGTCCATGCGCGCGCCGCCCAGCCCGAGCTCGGCGAACTCGTCGCGGGCCGCCGCTAAGATGGTGCTCTGCGATCGGTCGGCGTCGCGCACGCGCTCCTCCGCTGCGGGTGCGGCGTGCAGCCTGGTGCCTCGGGTCATCGTCCGATAATTCACATTCTGGTTAATAAAGTCAAGCCATGCCCACGGAACGCGCTCCCAGCATCGCCGGCCACCTGATCGTCGAATGCCTCGTCGCACAAGGCGTCACCCACGCTTTCGGCGTGCCCGGCGAGAGCTACCTGGCGGTGCTCGACGGCTTCCACGCCTTCCGGGACCGCATCCAGTTCGTCATCAACCGGCAGGAAGGCGGCGCGGCCTTCATGGCCGAGGCGGCGGGCAAGCTCACCGGGCGGCCGGGCGTGTGCTTCGTGACGCGCGGGCCGGGCGCCACCAACGCGTCCATCGGCGTGCACACCGCGTTCCAGGACTCGACGCCGATGGTGCTGTTCGTGGGCGACGTGGCCTCGGACCAGCGCGACCGCGAGGCCTTCCAGGAGGTCGAATACACCAGCTTCTTCGGCCCCAGCACCAAGGGAATGGCCAAGCGGGTCGAGCGCATCGACTCGCCCGACCGCATCCCCGAATACATCGCGCGCGCCTTCGCTACCGCGATGAACGGACGTCCGGGCCCGGTCGTGCTGGTCCTGCCCGAGGACATGCTGGTCCAGACCACCACGGCCGCGCCGCTGCCGCGGGTGGAGCCGGCCGAAGCCTGGGCCGACCCGGGTTCGCTGCGCAAGCTGCGCGAGATCCTGCTGGCAGCGCAGAAGCCTTTGGTGATTGCCGGCGGGGGCGGCTGGACCCCGCAGGCGGCGCAGGCGCTGCAACGCTTTGCCGAGAACTGGAAGCTGCCGGTGGGCAATGCCTTCCGCTTCCAGGACACGTTCGACAACCACCACCCGCTGTACGCCGGCGACGTGGGCATCGGCGTCAGCCCGAAGCTGGCCGCGCGCATCCGTGAGAGCGACCTGGTCCTGGCGATCGGCCCCCGGCTGGGCGAGATGACGACCAGCGGCTACACGCTGCTGCAGCCGCCCCGGTCGAAGCAGAAGCTGGTGCACATCCACGCCAGCGCGGAGGAGCTGAACCGCGTCTACCAGGCCGACCTGGCGATCAACGCCACCATGAACGCGGCCGCGCGTTCACTCGAAGTGCTGACCGCGCCGACCGAGCTGCCGTGGCAGGCCTGGACCGAGGCCGTGCACGCCGACTACGAGGCCAACCTGGTTCCGCAGAAGCTGCCGGGCGACATCGACATGCCCGCCATCGTGGCGCTGCTGCAGAAGCATCTGCCGGCGGACACGGTGCTGACCAACGGCGCCGGCAACTTCGCCAGCTGGGTGCACCGCTTCTTCCGCCACCACGGCCTGGCCAAGGGGTTCAAGACGCAGGCGGCGCCGACGTCGGGCGCGATGGGCTACGGCGTGCCGGCGGGCATCGCGGCCAACCTGCTCACGGGCCGCACCGCCTTCACCATCGCCGGCGACGGCGACTTCCTGATGAACGGGCAGGAGCTGGCCACGGCGGCGCAGTTCGGCGGCAAGAGCATCGTGGTCCTCCTGAACAACGGCATGTACGGAACGATCCGCATGCACCAGGAGCGCGAGTACCCCGGCAACGTGCACGGCACCCATCTGGCCAATCCGGACTTCGCCGCTCTCGCACGTGCCTACGGCTACGCGGGCGTGCGCATCACGAAGACGGCGCAATTCGAGCCGGAGCTGCTGGCGGCACTGGAGCGCAAGCAGGGCACGCTGATCGAGGTGATGCTGGATCCGGAGGTGCTCACCACGCGCGGCACGCTCAGCGCGCTCCGCGAGGCGGCGCTCAAGAAGAAGTAAAGCAGGGCGAGCGCCAATGAAAAAGGGCCGCGACTGCGGCCCTTTTGATTGCGGCGCGAGGCCGGCTTACTTCACGTGCTTGCCGATCAGGCCAGCCATCTCGAACATCGAGACCTGGTTCTTGCCGAAGATTTCCTTCAGCTTGGGGTCTGCGTTGACCATGCGCTTGTTGTTGGTGTCCTGCAGCTTGTTCTTCTTGATGTAGGCCCACAGCTTGCTGACCACTTCGGTGCGGGGCATCGGCTGGTTGCCCACGACCGCGGCCAGCTGGGGGCTGGGGGTCAGCGGCTTCATGAACGCCGCGTTCGGGGTGCGCTTCTTGGCGGGCGCCTTCTTGGCGGCGGCCTTCTTCGCCGGAGCAGCCTTCTTCGCGGCGGCCTTCTTGGCCGGAGCGGCCTTCTTCGCCGGCGCCTTCTTGGCGGCGGCCTTCTTGGCCGGAGCCTTCTTCGCCGCGGCCTTCTTGGCGGGAGCTTTCTTCGCTGCCGCTTTCTTCGCAGTTGCCATTTGATTTCCTTCTAGAAGTTGAGTGATCACCAATGGGAAAAAGCTAGCTACCACTGGCAAGGCGGATGCTAAAGGAGAAAAAACGCGTTTCCAAGGGGAGAGAAGCGTTTTTCGCTGGGCGCTGTCGTTTTTTCCGCCGCCCGGAGGGGGCGTTTCCCCTCTGGAGAGGGCCCGGGTCAGCGCGAGGACTGCTCGCTCTTGCCTCTGAAGATCAGCACCACCCCCGTGAGGATGACGGCGCAGGCGGCCCATTCGGCGCCGCTCACCGCCTCGCCGGCGAGCGTCACGCCCAGCAGCAGCGCGATCACCGGGTTGACGAAGGCGTAGCTCGTGGCGAGCGCGGGGGACGCGTGGGCCAGCAGGTACAGGTAGGCGCTGAACGCCACCAGCGATCCGGCCACGACCAGGTACAGCCAGGCGGCCGCCGCCAGCGGCTGCGGCGGCCACCGCGGGCGTTCGCCCAGCGCCAGGGAGACCAGCATCAAGGCCACGCCCCCGCACAGCATCTCGCTGGCGAATCCCGCCGCGCCGGGCGCCAGCGGCCAGCGTGTGGTGGAGAGCACGGACCCCAGCGACCACGCCAGCGTGGCTGCCGTGATGCAGGCGATGGCCGCCGGCGAGGCCCCGAAGCTGGCTCCGCGGACCAGCAGCAGCACGCCGGCCAGTCCCACCACCATGCCGGCGAGCTCGAGCCGACCGGGCTTCTGGCCGAACAGCAGGCCCCAGAGGCAGACCAGCATCGGCACCACGGCGATGAAGGCCGCGACCAGGCCGGAGCCGACGTGCTGCTCCGCGCTGGCCGTCAGGCCCATCCCGGCGCCCAGCATGAGCGTGCCGATGAGCGCCGCATTGCGCCACTGGAGCGCGCTGGGCCAGCGGCCGCCCCGCACCATGACCCAGGCCAGCAACAGCACGCCGGCGCAGAGGAACCGCGTGCCCATCTGGAAGAACGGCGGAAAGCTCTCCAGCGCCCAGCGGATCGCCAGGTAGGTGGAGCCCCACACCAGGTAGCAGGCGAGCAGGGCCGGCACGACCAGGTTGCGGGCGGGAGGGGGCGGGGCGAGGGTGGTGGACGGGATGCTCATGGCAAAACGATCGTAGGTGGGCGAGGGTACGCAAGCCATGCACAATTCGCGGAGACGAGGCTTCCTGGCCTTGTTTTTCAAGGTTGATCGGGCGATGCCCACCGAAATTTCCGAAATCGACGCCTACGACGGCCGCATCCTGGCCGAATTGCAGCAGGACGCCCGAATCAGCATGGCGGAACTCGGCCGCCGGGTGCATCTGAGCCAGCCGGCGGTGACGGAGCGCGTGCGCAAGCTGGAGCTGCAGGGCGTGATCAAGGGCTATCGCGCCGTGGTGGACTACCAGCGCCTGGGCTACGGCATCCGCGCGATCGTGCGCGTGGGGCGGGTGGAGTACGCCCGAGTGGTGAAGCTGATCGAGCACACGCCGGAGGTGATCAATGCCTTCAACGTCACCGGCGAGGACAGCTGGATCCTGGAGATCGCGGTCATCGACGTCGAGCACCTCGATGCCGTGGTCACGCGCTTCTGCCTCCTCACCGAAACTTCCACATCGATCGTGCTGAACATGCCGCGCGAGAACGCGGGCGTGCTGCCGGCGCGCCGGGAGAACATCAAGCCGGCGATCCGGAAAGTGACCGGAAGGTGAGCCGGCGCCCTGGTCAGCGGCCGTCCGCTGACCCGGACGGCAGGGTCGCGAGCAGCACGCCGGCCAGCGCAAGTGCGAACGCCGCCGCCTGCAAGCCGCCGAACGGCTCGCCCAGCACCAGCACGCCCACGAGCGCAGCCGACACCGGGAGCATCACCGTGAACACGCCACCCAGCGCCGCGGGCAGGTGCCGCAGTCCGGTCATCCACAGCCACACGCTCCACACGCTCGCGGCCAGCGAGTAGAACAGGAGCAGCAGCCAGGTCGGCGCGGTCAGCGCCGAGAAGTCGAACGAAGTGGCCTGCCACAGGCCGAACGGCGTGACCAGCAGCAGGCCCCAGAGGTTGACGATCGCGCTGATGCGCCGCGGCCCCAGCGCGCCGGTGAGCTTCTTGCCGATCACCGCGTAGGCCGCCTCGCAGAGCACGGCGCCGAACACCAGCACGTTGCCCAGCCAGGCCGTGTCGCCCGTCTCGCCGGGCGGCTTCCCGAACGCGAGAAGCGCG
The DNA here is from genome assembly GCF_004682015.1 of Ramlibacter henchirensis. Classification (NCBI taxonomy): domain Bacteria; kingdom Pseudomonadati; phylum Pseudomonadota; class Betaproteobacteria; order Burkholderiales; family Comamonadaceae; genus Ramlibacter; species Ramlibacter henchirensis. The sequence goes on from NZ_SMLM01000003.1 coordinate 182,004, forward strand.
ATGCCACCAACGGCGCACGCGACCGCAGCCCACACGCGCGGCGCCACCCGTTCCCGCAGGAAAGCCCAGCTCATCACCGCGACCACGGCGGGGATCGAGGCCATGATCACGCCCGCCGACACGGCGCTCGTCATGCTGACGCCGAACAGCATGCAGATCGAGAACAGGAAGTTGCCCAGGAAGGACTCGAGAAACAGCAGGCGCCTGGTGCCGGCCTGGAGCGGCCGCTCGTTCGAGGGCCTGGGCAGCCAGTGCAGCATGGCCAGGGCGCCGATGCCGAAACGCAGCCACGCCAGCAGGAACACCGGGATCGCGGCCACCAGCGGCTTGGACAGCGCGACGTAGCTGCCCACCAGCGACATGCTGAGGGCGAGACAGGCGCAGGCAAGCCAGCGGGGCAGGGCAGGCGTCACGGGTCGGGCAAAAAGCGCGCATCTTGCCCGAGCCGCCTCCCCCGTCCCCTCGCGAGTCCTTTTCACCGGCCTGCAAGAGCATTCCGCATAACGAAATGCGGTCATGCTGCACCGCCGCAAATTTTCCCAATATGAGAAGGCCGTTGTCGTATTGCGGAATGAAATGCGCAAGCTATTGATCCGGAACAGGAATATCTCAGGTCTTTTATAAGACACAGGAGTCCCACAAAGTCTTCTACAAGACTTAAAGTTGCTCGAAACGGCCACCCGCCGCCCGCTTTCAACTACCAAGGAGTGAACGCATGAGCAACTGGACGCACCTGAGCCGCGAGCAGCAGATCGCGCAACTGGAAAAGGACTGGGCCGAGAACCCGCGCTGGAAAGGCATCAAGCGCGGCTACAGCGCCGCCGACGTGGTGCGGCTGCGCGGGTCGCTGCAGATCGAGCACACACTGGCCAAGCGCGGTTCCGAGAAGCTGTGGAACCTGATCAACACCGAACCCTTCGTGAACTCGCTCGGCGCGCTCACCGGCAACCAGGCGATGCAGCAGGTCAAGGCCGGCCTCAAGGCCATCTATCTCTCGGGCTGGCAGGTGGCCGGCGACGCCAACAGCAACGGCGAGATGTACCCGGACCAATCGCTGTACTCGGTCGATTCCGTGCCGAAGGTCGTCCGCCGCATCAACAGCACCTTCCAGCGCGCCGACCAGATCCAGTGGAGCGAGGGCAAGGGCCCCGGAGACGAGGGCTACATCGACTACTTCGCGCCCATCGTGGCCGATGCGGAAGCGGGCTTCGGTGGCGTGCTCAACGCCTTCGAGCTGATGAAGGCCATGATCGAAGCGGGGGCAGCCGGCGTGCACTTCGAGGACCAGCTGGCGGCCGCCAAGAAATGCGGCCACATGGGCGGCAAGGTGCTGGTGCCCACGCGTGAAGCGGTGTCCAAGCTGGTGGCGGCGCGCCTTGCCGCCGACGTGATGGGCACGCCCACCGTGCTGCTGGCCCGCACGGACGCCGAAGCCGCCGACCTGGTGACCAGCGACGTGGACGAGAACGACAAGCCGTTCTTCACCGGCGAGCGGACCGTGGAAGGCTTCTACCGCACCCGCAACGGAGTGGAGCAGGCGATCAGCCGCGGCCTCGCCTACGCCGAGTACGCCGACCTGATCTGGTGCGAAACCGGCACGCCCGACCTCGCCTTCGCCAAGCAGTTCGCCGATGCCATCCACGCGAAGTTCCCGGGCAAGCTGCTGGCCTACAACTGCTCGCCCTCGTTCAACTGGAAGAAGAACCTGGACGACGCCACCATCGCCAAGTTCCAGAAGGAGTTGGGCGCGATGGGCTACAAGTTCCAGTTCATCACGCTGGCCGGCTTCCACAGCCTGAACTACTCGATGTTCAACCTGGCCTACGGCTACGCGCGCAACCAGATGAGCGCTTTCGTCGAACTGCAGCAGGCCGAATTCGCCGCCGCCGAGAAGGGCTTCACGGCCGTCAAGCACCAGCGCGAGGTGGGCACCGGCTACTTCGACGCGGTGACCACGACGATCGAGAAGGAAGCTTCCACGGCCGCGCTGAAGGGATCCACGGAGGACGCGCAGTTCTTCGACGAGAAGAAGGCCGCCTGAGGTCCTGAGCGATGAGGTTGGGCCGGCGCGCAGGGGCGTGCCGGCCCATTTTTTCTGGTGCCGGCGGTAGCATGCCGGGTGCGCGGGCGATGCCCGCGCGCGCCGCTTCGCTAGCCAGTGACTGCGACTTCTCCCGAATCCCTCGTGCCTCGTCCGCACCGCCTCTGGGTGGCGCCGCTGCTCGTCCTGCTGCTGGCCCTGATGGTCACGGCCGTCCTGCTGTTCTACGTGACCAGGTCGATCGAGCAGCGGGACCGTGCCGCCTTCGAAGCCGATGCCGTTCGCACCACGGACGCGATCCGCGAGCGCCTGGACACCACGATCACGCTGCTGCACGGCACGGCCGGCCTGTTCGCGGCGCAGGGCGAGGTCAGCCGCGAGCAGTTCCGTGACTACGTGGCGCAGTTGCGCTTGCGCGAGCGGTATCCCGGCATCCAGGGTATCGGCTTCTCGGCGCGCGTCGGCCCGGGCGCGCCCGGCGAAGTGGTCGCCCGCGCCCGTGATGATGACGACGAGCAGGTGCGCGTCTGGCCGATGGGCGCGCGCGAGGAATACCACGCGATCGTCTTCCTCGAGCCGATGGACGAGCGCAACCAGGCGGCCATCGGCTACGACATGTTCACCGAGCCGACCCGGCGCGAGGCGATGAGCCGTGCGCGCGACAACGGGGCCGCCGCGGCTTCGGGCAAGGTGATCCTGGTCCAGGAGATCGACGAGAGCAAGCAGGCCGGTTTCCTGATCTACCTGCCGGTCTACCGTGACGGCAGCGTGCCGGACACGCTGGAGGGGCGCAGGCGCGAACTGCAGGGCTTCGTCTATGCGCCCCTGCGGGTGGGCGACCTGCTCACCGGGGTTCGCGGCACGGGTCTGCAGCAGATCGACTTCGAGTTGTACGACGGCAGTGAGGCGCGGCCGCACGCGCTGATGCAGTCCACGCGCGAGAAGGCGCGCAGCGCGGCGGCGCACTCGAGCGCCCGGCAGTTGGACGTCGCCGGGCGCCGCTGGTTGCTGGTGATGAGCAGCCGGCCCGACTTCGAGTCGCTTTCGCACCGGCGGCTGGTCCCTTGGCTGGTCGCGGTGTCGCTCGCCGCCAGCGTGCTGCTGGCGTGGATCACGCTGGTGCAGGCACGCGCGCGGCGCGCGGCGGAGCGGGCCTCCGCCCAGCGTCGGGCCAACGAGCTGGCGCTGCACGCCAGCGAGGAGCAGGCGCGGCAAAGGGCCGAGCAACTGGAGGAGCTGTATGCGCGGCAGCGCGAAAGCGACCAGCGCAAGGACGAGTTCCTGGCCGTGCTGGCGCACGAACTGCGCAACCCGCTGGCGCCGATCCGCAATTCCCTGGAGATCCTTCAGCGAGGGCCCGACCCCGGCCTCGCCCAGCGGGCCCGCGACATCGCGCAACGCCAGCTGCTGCACATGGTGCGGCTGGTCGACGACCTGCTGGATGTCTCGCGCATCTCGCGCGGCAAGATCGCGCTGAAGCGGGAGCGGGTCCGCGTGGCCGAGGTGGTCGATGCCGCGGTGGAGACGAGCCGGACGCTGGTCGAACAGCGCCGGCACGAGCTCCTGGTGTCGCCCGTGGACGGCGAACTCCATCTCGATTGCGACCCGACACGGGTGGCCCAGATCCTCACCAACCTGCTGAACAACGCCGCCCACTACACGCCGGAGGGCGGCCGCATCGAAGTCGGCGCGTGGGCGGACGGTCCTGCCGTGCGCATGCGCGTGAAGGACACCGGCGTCGGGCTCACGCCCGAGCAATTGCGCCAGGTGTTCGAGCTGTTCGTGCAGGTGGACCGCAATGCGAAGGGCGGCGGGTTGGGCATCGGCCTGAGCCTGGCCGCCCGGCTCGCGGAACTGCACGGCGGGCGCATCGAAGCGGCCAGCGAGGGCCTCGGCCGCGGGGCGGAGTTCGTGCTGGTCCTGCCGCGGGAGCGCGCGGCCGCTGCGGGTCCGCGGACGGGCGGTTAGAATCGAGCGTTCCCCCAGGCACAACAAGGGCGAGAAAGGCAGCTTCGGTTATGACACCGCGAACTACTCCGGAAGGATCCACGGCCCTGTAGCGGCCGGGTAGTCGCGCGTCACGAGGCAAGCTTCGGTTTCCAGCAAGAGCGCGGCTACAGGCCGCGCTTTTCGTTTTCCCGTCTCGCTGGAGCTTCCCAACATGATCTCGATCACGCTTCCCGACGGCTCGCGCCGGGAGTATCCGGGCCCCGTCACGGTGGCCGACATCGCCGCGTCCATCGGCCCGGGCCTCGCCAAGGCGGCGCTCGCCGGCAAGGTCGATGGCAAGGTCGTGGACACCACGTACACGGTGGACCGCGACGCGCCCGTCTCCATCATCACGGCCAAGGACCCCGACGGATTGGAGGTCATCCGGCACTCGACGGCGCACCTGCTGGCCTATGCGGTGAAGGAGCTGTTCCCGGAAGCGCAAGTCACGATCGGGCCGGTGGTGGAGAACGGCTTCTACTACGACTTCTCGTACAAGCGGCCCTTCACGCCGGAGGACCTCCAGGCGATCGAAAAGCGCATGGCCGAACTCGCGGCCAAGGACGAACCGGTGGTGCGGCGTGTGCTGCCGCGCGATGCCGCGGTGGAGTACTTCAAGGGCTTGGGCGAGCACTACAAGGCCGAGATCATCGCCAGCATCCCGCAGAACGAGGAAGTCTCGCTCTATCGCGAAGGCGGTTTCGAGGACCTGTGCCGCGGCCCGCACGTGCCCAGCACGGGCAAGCTGCGGCATTTCAAGCTGATGAAGGTGGCCGGTGCCTACTGGCGCGGCGACCACCGCAACGAGATGCTCCAGCGCATCTACGGCACGGCCTGGGCCAGCAAGGAGGAACTGCAGCAGTACCTGCACATGCTGGAGGAAGCCGAGAAGCGCGACCACCGCAAGCTCGGCCGTGAGCTGGACCTGTTCCACATCGACGACGTCGCGCCGGGCGTGGTGTTCTGGCATCCGAAAGGCTGGGCTGTGTGGCAGGCGGTCGAGCAGTACATGCGGCAGGTCTACAAGGACACGGGCTACCAGGAGGTGAAGGGGCCGCAGATCCTGGACAAGAGCCTGTGGGAGAAGACGGGCCATTGGCAGAACTACCGCGAGAACATGTTCGTCACGGAATCGGAAAAGCGCGACTACGCGCTCAAGCCGATGAACTGCCCCGGCCACGTGCTGATCTTCAAGTCGCAGCTGCGCAGTTACCGCGACCTGCCGCTTCGCTACGGCGAGTTCGGACAGTGCCACCGCAACGAGCCCTCGGGCGCGCTGCACGGGATCATGCGGGTGCGCGGCTTCACGCAGGACGACGGGCACGCCTTCGTCACGGAGGACCAGATCCTGGACGAGTGCGTGGCGTACACGGAAAAGCTGCAGCAGGTCTACCGAGACTTCGGCTTCACCGACATCCTCTACAAGGTCGCGACGCGGCCGGAGAACCGGGTCGGCTCCGACGAGCTCTGGGACAAGGCCGAGCACGCCGTGATGGAGGCGCTGCGGCGCTCGGGGGTGGACTTCGTGGTCTCGCCGGGCGACGGCGCGTTCTACGGACCCAAGATCGAGTACACGCTCAAGGACGCGCTGGGCCGCCACTGGCAGTGCGGCACGATGCAAGTGGACTTCAACACGGCCGAGCGCCTGGGCGCCGAGTACGTGACGGAGACGAGCGGCCGGGCCCACCCCGTGATGCTTCACCGGGCCATCGTCGGCAGCCTGGAGCGGTTCATCGGCATGCTGGTGGAGCACCACGCAGGCGCGCTGCCCGCGTGGCTCGCGCCGGTGCAGGTCGCGGTGCTCAACATCACGGACGGGCAGGCGGACTGGGCGCGCGAGGTTGCGAAAACTCTGCAGAATCAAGGGTTTAGGGCAGAGCTCGACCTTCGCAACGAGAAGATTACGTATAAAATACGGGAGCATTCGTTGCAGAAGCTGCCTTACATCCTGGTCGTCGGCGACAAGGAAAAGGCGGCAGGTGCCGTCGCAGTGCGCGCCCGGGGCAACCAGGACCTCGGTGCAATGCCCCTCCAGGCGTTTTCCGAACGTCTGGCCCGGGACGTTGCCAGCAAGAGCTGACCGAACTTGAGGCAGAGCTTGCGGGCGTGAACTGAGGCGGCTTTGCTACTTGGGGTAGCCCACCATTGATGAAGGATCGAGACCATCGCTACTGACTTTCGCGACCGCCGCCAGCGCGAGGAACGCAAGCACCGCCTGAACCGGGAGATCATGGCCCCGGAAGTCCGGCTCTCCGGACCCGACAACGAGCCCCTGGGCATCGTCAGCCTCCAGGAGGCGCTGCGAATGGCAGGCGAACTGGACGTGGACCTGGTCGAGATCGCCGCGACCGCCAACCCGCCCGTGTGCCGGCTGATGGACTACGGCAAGTTCAAGTACCTCGAGCAGAAGAAGGCCGCGGAAGCGAAATCCAAGCAGAAGGTCATCGAGGTCAAGGAGATCAAGTTCCGCCCGGGCACCGACGACGGTGACTACAACATCAAGATGCGCAACATCCGGCGCTTCCTGGAAGAGGGCGACAAGTGCAAGATCACGCTGCGCTTTCGCGGCCGCGAGATCACGCACCAGGAGATCGGGATGGCGCTGCTGCAGCGCATCCGCGACGAGCTGGGCGACACCATCCTGGTGGAGCAGTTCCCCAAGCTCGAGGGCCGGCAGATGATCATGATGATCGCGCCGGGCCGCAGGAAGCCGGGCGGCGGACAGCCCAAGCCGGCTGCCGAAGCCGCCGGAACGGCGACGGCGTAGGAGCATTCACGGATCGCATCGGTTGGCGCCGGCGCGGTCCGGCGAAGGGAAGGCTTTGTGCCTTCCCGCGCGGCGAAAGCCGCGCACAAGTGGCGAACTTGGAAACTCGCCGACAAGTGGCTCGGGGCCATCAAGACGCGAAGGATTCGCGGCGCCTCACGAGCACGAACGAAGAAGGAGCATTCACATGCCCAAGATGAAGACCAAGAGCGGAGCCAAGAAGCGCTTCCGCGTGCGACCCGGCGGCACCGTCAAGCGCGGCCAAGCCTTCAAGCGTCACATCCTGACCAAGAAGTCCACCAAGAACAAGCGCCACCTGCGTGGCCCCGTGACCGTGCACGAGACCAACATGGGCCACATGGCCCAGATGTTGCCGTTCGCAGGCCTGTAACCCACGACGAAGAAGGAGAACACACATGCCTCGCGTCAAACGTGGTGTCACGGCTCGCGCCCGTCACAAGAAGGTCCTCGCCCTCGCCAAGGGTTTCCGCGGCCGCCGCGGCAACGTCTTCCGCATCGCCAAGCAGGCGGTGATGAAGGCAGGCCAGTACGCCTACCGTGACCGCCGCCAGCGCAAGCGCGTCTTCCGCCAGCTGTGGATCGCGCGGATCAACGCCGCGGCCCGCGCCAACGGCCTGACGTACAGCCAGTTCGCCAACGGCATCCGCAAGGCCGGCATCGACATCGACCGCAAGGTCCTGGCCGACATCGCCGTGCACGACCCGGCGGCGTTCGCCGGCATCGTGAACCAGGTGAAGGCCAAGCTGGCTGCTTGAGTTCGCAGCCGGGCGCACCGCAAGGCGCGCCCGGCGCAACGGTAACTTCAAGGACAGGGGCTAGGGCGCTGCACTAGCCCCTGTTTGTCGTCTGATGACCCAAGAACTGCAATCGATCGTCGAGAGCGCCCGCCGCGCCTTCGCCCAGGCGGCCACACCGGCCGAACTGGAGAACGCCAAGGCGCAATTCACCGGCAAGGCCGGCCGCATCACCGAGCTGATGAAAGGCCTGGCCGCGCTGCCGGTGGAGGAAAAGAAGAGCCGGGGCGCCGCCATCAACGTGGCCAAGCAGGCGATCGAAGCCGCGCTTGCCGAGCGCCGCCAGGAGCTCGCCGACGCCGAGCTCGAGTCCCAGCTCAAGGCCGAGGCGCTCGACGTCTCGCTGCCGGGCCGTCTGCGCGAGCCCGGCGGCCTGCACCCCGTGAGCCTGACGCTCGAGCGCATCGAGCAGATCTTCGCGAGCATGGGCTTCGACGTCGCCGACGGGCCGGAGGTCGAGAGCGACTGGCACAGCTTCACTTCGCTGAACAACCCGCCCAACCACCCCGCGCGTTCGATGCAGGACACGTTCTACGTCGACATCGACGGCGAGGACGGCATCCCCTACAACCTGCGTCCGCACACCAGCCCGATGCAGGTGCGCTACGCCCAGCAGCATGTGCGCAAGTACGCGGGCCGCGACATGCCGGAGATCCGCGTGATCGCGCCCGGCCGCACCTACCGCGTGGACAGCGACGCGACGCACTCGCCGATGTTCCACCAGTGCGAAGGCCTGTGGCTGGGCGAGAACGTCAGCTTCAAGGACCTGAAGGTCGTCTTCACCGACTTCTGCCGCACGTTCTTCGAAAGCGACGACCTGGCGCTGCGCTTCCGTCCGAGCTTCTTCCCGTTCACCGAGCCCAGCGCCGAGATCGACATCCAGTTCCAGAGCGGCCCCCTGGCCGGGCGCTGGCTGGAGGTGGCCGGTTCCGGCCAGGTGCATCCCACCGTCGTGCGCAACATGGGCCTGGACCCCGAGAAGTACATCGGCTTCGCCTTCGGCATGGGGCCGGACCGCCTGACCATGCTGCGCTACGGCGTCAACGACCTGCGCCTGTTCTTCGAAGGCGACATCCGTTTCCTGCGCCAGTTCCGCTGAGCCCGCAAGCCAAGAGCCAACATGCAATTTCCCGAGTCCTGGCTGCGCGAGTTCTGCAACCCGCCGCTGTCCACCAAAGAGATCGCCGACGTGCTCACCATGGGCGGGCTGGAGGTCGAGGACCTGCGCCCGGTCGCGCCGCCGTTCACCCGAGTGGTGGTGGGCGAGATCAAGGAAGCCGCCCAGCATCCGAACGCCGATCGCCTGCGCGTGTGCCAGGTGGACGTGGGGCAGGGCGCGCTGCTCAACATCGTCTGCGGCGCGCCGAACGCCCGCCCCGGCATCCGTGTGCCATGCGCGCTGGTCGGCGCCGAACTGCCGCCGGGCGAGGACGGCAAGCCGTTCCAGATCAAGCTGGGCAAGCTGCGCGGCGTCGAGAGCCAGGGCATGCTGTGCTCGGCGCGTGAGCTCAAGCTGTCCGAAGACCACGGCGGGCTGCTCGAACTCGCTGCTGACGCGCCTGTCGGAAAAGACGTTCGCGACATCCTGGCGCTCGACGACTGTGTCTTCACGCTCAAGCTGACGCCCAACCTGGCGCACGCGCTCAGCGTCTACGGCGTGGCGCGGGAGCTCTCGGCCCTGACCGGTGCGCCCCTCAAGCAGCCGAAGTTCGAGCCGGTGCGGCCGGTGCACGATGGCAAGCTCAAGGTGAAGGTGCAGGCGCCCGACTTGTGCGGGCGCTTCTCCGGCCGCGTGGTCCGCAACGTCGACACGCAGGCGAAGACACCGCAGTGGATGGTGGACCGCCTGGCCCGCTGCGGCCAGCGCAGCGTGACGGCGCTCGTGGACATCTCCAACTACGTGATGTTCGAGTTCGGCCGGCCTTCCCACATCTTCGACCACGACAAGATCCATGGCGGTCTCGAGGTGCGCTGGGGGCGCGCGGGCGAGCAGCTCAAGCTCCTGAACGGCAACACGATCACCGTCGACGAGAAGGTCGGCGTGATCGCGGACGACAGGGAAGTGGAGTCGCTGGCCGGCATCATGGGCGGCGATGCGACCGCGGTTTCCGACGAGACCCGCAACATCTACGTCGAGGCCGCGTTCTGGTGGCCGCAGGCGATCCAGGGTCGCTCGCGCCGCTTCAACTTCTCCACCGACGCGGGGCACCGCTTCGAGCGCGGTGTCGATCCGAGCCAGACGGTCGAACACATCGAGCACATCACGCGCCTGGTCCTGGAAATCTGCGGCGGCGAGGCCGGGCCGATGGACGACCAGGTGCTGTCGCTCCCCGAAGCCAGGCCCGTGTCGCTGCGCGTCGCGCGCGCCACGAAGGTGATCGGCATGCCGGTGTCGCAGGAGCAGTGCCTCGATGCGTTCCGGCGCCTGGGGCTGCCCGCTCGCGCGACGCAGGACGGCATCGTCACGGTCACGCCGCCGCCGTACCGCTTCGACCTCGCGATCGAGGAAGACCTGATCGAGGAAGTCGCGCGTATCGTGGGCTTCGAGCGTCTGCCCACGACGTCTCCGCTCGCGCCCATTACCGCCAAGCTGCCGCGCGAATCGCGCCGCTCCCCCTTCGCGCTCCGGCGCCTGCTGGCCGCTCTGGGCTACCAGGAGACGATCAACTTCAGTTTCGTCGAGGAAAGCTGGGAAAAGGAGCTGGCCGGCAACGCCGACCCGATCCGCCTCCTCAACCCGATCGCGAGCCAGATGAGCGTGATGCGCTCCTCGCTGATCGGTTCATTGCTGCAGGTGCTTCGCTTCAACCTGGATCGCAAGGCGGAACGGGTTCGCGTCTTTGAAGTGGGCCGCGTTTTCCTGCGTGACGTGTCGGTGCAAACAGGGGAAAGCACCGTTCGCGGCGTGCGCCAGCCGATGCGCGTGGCGGGCCTGGCTTACGGCGAGGGGGATGGCCTGCAGTGGGCGCGCAAGGCGCCCGGTGTCGACTTTTACGACATCAAGGGCGACGTCGAGGCTTTGCTTTCACCGCGCCGCGGCGTGTTCCGCCCGGCCACGCATCCGGCCATGCATCCAGGCCGCTGCGCGTCGATCGAGATCGACGGCGGCGAAGCGGGGTTCGTCGGCGAACTGCATCCGCGCTGGCGACAGTCGTGGGACCTTCCGCACGCGCCGGTGCTGTTCGAACTGGATCTCGACGCCGTGCTCGCGCGCGACCTCCCCTCGTTCCAGCCGGTGCCGCGCTTCCAGCCGGCCGAGCGCGACATCGCGGTCATCGTGGCCGACAGCGTCACGCATGCGGCGCTGATGGAATCGATCCATTCGGCCGACACCGGCGGGCTGCTGCGGGACGCGTTGCTGTTCGACGTCTACAAGCCCAAGCAGGCGACGGCCGGCATGGCGGCGGGCGAGAAAAGCCTGGCCGTGCGCTTGACGCTCGCCAGCCCCGAGGCCACACTGACCGACGACCAGATCGACGCGGCAGTGCGGGCCGTGGTCGACCGCATCGGCGAACGCCTCGGCGGCCGTCTCAGGAGCTAGGAGTTTCGGCATGCTGACAACAACAAGGGAAGAGCCCACGATGGACTTCACCGTCGAAAGCCTCGAGACGCCGGCGCTCACCAAGGCGCAGCTCGCGGAACTGCTGTTCGAGCAGATCGGGCTGAACAAGCGCGAGTCCAAGGACATGATCGACGCGTTCTTCGACCTGATCGCGGGCAGCCTCGTCGACGGCCAGGACGTGAAGATTTCCGGCTTCGGCAATTTCCAGATCCGCACCAAGGCCCCCCGTCCGGGCCGCAATCCGCGCACCGGGGAAGCCATCCCGATCAAGGCGCGCCGGGTCGTGACGTTCCACGCCAGCCACAAGCTGAAGGAACAGATCCAGGGCCACGGCGCCGACAGCTCTGGCGATTGAACAACACCGGGTGGCCCCCGTGCGCGGCCGCTTTGCGCCTGCGGCTGTCTTCGAGTAACCTAGAAGCTTTCTCTCGTACCACATTGATTTCAGTGGAGAAAGCTCTTCCCGCCATCCCGGCCAAGCGGTACTTCACCATCGGTGAAGTCAGCGACTTGTGCGGCGTCAAGCCGCACGTGCTGCGGTATTGGGAGCAGGAGTTCACCCAGCTGCGGCCGATGAAGCGGCGCGGCAACCGCCGTTACTACCAGCACCATGAGGTGCTGATGATCCGGCGCATCCGCGACCTGCTGTACGACCAGGGCTTCACCATCAGCGGCGCGCGCAACAAGCTGCAGGAGCTGGTCCAGCTCGAAAGGGACAAGCGCCGCGCCGGGGAGGTGATGCTCGAGGGCGTCGAAGTCATCGAGGTGGAAGACTCCACGCTCGAGGACTTCGAGGACAGCGCCTTGCCGCCCGAAGCCGACGAGGTTTCGGAGAAGCTGCTGCTGGTCCGCCGCGAACTGTTCGAGATCCGCGACCTGTTGTCGGCGAACCACTGACGCGGGGCCGCATATAATGGCGGGCTCGGCGTGTAGCGCAGCCTGGTAGCGCACTTGCATGGGGTGCAAGGGGTCGCGAGTTCGAATCCCGCCACGCCGACCATCTTCCGTCATCAGCAATAGGGCCGGCGCGACACACGTTGCGCCGGCTTCTTTGTTTCCGGCAGAGCTGCGGCATACAATGGCCGCGACATGGCCACCGTTGTATTTGCTGACCTGGTCGGAAGCACCGGCATCTTCGAGAGGCTGGGCGACGAGACGGCCGGGCGGTTCGTCACCCAGCTCACGACGGCGCTTTCCCGCACGTTCGAGCAGCACCGCGGCCGCGTCGTGAAGCTGCTGGGCGACGGCCTCTTCGTGGTCTTTCCGGCCGAGGCGGACGCCATCTCCGCCTGCGTCAGCATCCAGAAGCGCCTGCAGGACACCCCCGTGTATCCCGGCGGCACCGGCAAGCCGGTGCAGATGCAGATGGGCGTCGAATCCGGCGAAGTGGTGGAGATCGAAGGCGACTGCTACGGCGATGCCGTGAACAGCGCCGCGCGCCTGGCCGACCTGGCCGGTGCCGAGCAGATCCTCACCACCAGCCGCGTGCGGGAGGCGCTCGGCGCCGAATTGCGCGGCAAGCTGCGCAGCCTGGGCCCGATGTTCCTGCGCGGCAAGAACGAGCAGACCGAGGTCTATCGCGTCCAGTGGCAGCCCGAGCGCGATGTCGACGCCACGATGATGGGCGCTTCGATGTTCAAGGCCACGCCCAACGCCCACCTGGAGCTCACCGGCGCCGGCAAGACACTCCGGGTGGACCCGCAGGGGACCTCGCTCACGCTGGGCCGCGCCGCCACCGCCACTCTCTCCATCAACGATGCCCGCGTGTCGCGCGTCCACGCCACGGTCGACTGGAAAGGCGGTCACTTCATCCTGAGCGACCAGTCCAGTTTCGGCACCTGGGTCTACATGGGCGGCGGCAACACACCCCTGGTCCTGCGGCGGACCGAGTGCTACCTGGTCGGCAGCGGCCTGATCACTCTGGGCTGCGAGCGTGAAGCCGAAGCCGCGCCCCGGGTGGAGTTCGCCGTTTCGGCCTGACCTGCCCACCCACGGGGTCCCAAGTGCAAATCAAGAAGCTGGGCCGTTATGACCTCGTCCGAGTGCTCGGGAAGGGCGCGATGGGCGTGGTCTACGAAGGCCGCGACCCCAACCTGGACCGCCACGTCGCCATCAAGACCATCATGGTCGACGGCCTGGGCACCGCGGCCGCCGCCGAATACGAGGAGCGCTTCCGCATCGAAGCGCGATCGGCCGCGCGCCTGCAGCATCCGAACATCGTCACCGTCTACGACTCCGACCGCGACGGCAACACCGCCTTCCTCGTCATGGAGTTCGTCGCCGGCGACGACCTCAAGCAGCTGCTGGACCGGGGCGGCCGCTACGCCGTCAACGACGCGCTGCGCCTGATCCACGACCTGCTGGCCGCGCTCGATTTCGCCCACCGGCAGGGCGTGGTCCACCGCGACATCAAGCCGGCCAACCTGCTGGTCGAAAGCGGCGGCCGGCTCAAGCTCACCGACTTCGGCGTCGCGCGAATCGCGGGCGAATCCACGCGCACCCAGGGCAGCATGATCGGCACCCTGAAGTACATGGCGCCCGAGCAGGTGCAAGGCCAGAAGGTGGACGCGCGCGCCGACCTGTTCTCCGCCGCGGTGGTCACGTACCAGCTGCTCACCGGGTCACGCCCCTTCGACGGCGACAACGATTTCTCGATCATCCACCAGGTGCTCGGGCACACGCCGGCCGCGCCCACTTCGATCGCGCCGGAGCTGCCTGCGGCGGTCGATGCCGTCATGGCGCGCGCCCTCGCCAAGAACCGTGACGAGCGCTTCCCCACGGCGGCCGAGTTCTGGCAGGCCTTGCGGGAGGCGTTCCCGGAGCTGGACCTTCCCGTCATGGCGCCGCCGCAGCAGGGCACGCGCGTGCCCACGATGCCGCCGATGGCGCCGCCGCTGGTCTCCGCTCGCGCCCCGACGCTGCCCGGCGGCCAGATCACGCAGGAGCTGGAGCTGGAGTACTGGCGCGCCGTGCGCGACTCCACCGATGCGCGCGAACTCGAAGGATTCCTGCTGCGATTCCCCGAAGGCATCTATGCCGACCTCGCTCGCCGGCGCCTGCAACGGCTGGCTGCGCCCGGCGATCCGGACCTGACCGTGCTGCACGGCATGACACGCGCGGGTCCGGCGCCGGCGGCTGCCGGCAACGAGGCCACGGCGACAGCGACGGCAACCGTCCCACTGCAGTACGGATCCGACGCGTCCGAGGCCGATCGCGCCTGGCAGGCCCTGGCCCAGGCGCACGCCACGCTTCCCACGAACCCGGACGCGGGCTACGAGGCCCGGGCTCGACTGGCGAGGGTTGCGGCGCTCCCGAAACCTGCGCCGATGCCGAGAACGAGGCCTTCGCTGCGCTGGGCCGGCGCCGCCACGGCCGTTGTCAGCGTGGCGCTCCTGGCCGTGCTGCTGTGGACCCGCAGCCCCGGCGCGGACGCTGGCGCCGCAACTGCGGCAAGCCCCGAGACACCGCCGTCGGCCGCTCCCACTGCAATCGCTGCGCCCGCACCAGCCGCGACCGCACCAGCCGCGCCCGCCGCAGGCAGCACGATCGTGGGCACCGCACGGGCACCGGCAACCCCCGCGCTCGCACCGGCTTCCGCCGTTCGAACCGTGTCGGCTGCAGCGGTCCGTCCGGCGTCCTCGCCTGTTCCCGCCGTGGCAGCCACTCCCGCCACCACCGCAACTGCGCGGCGTGCCGGCACAGCCCCGACATCGGCGCCCGCGCCGACCTCGGCCGCCGCACCCGCACCCGCAACCCCCGCGGAGGAGCAGCACGCCCGCGCCGACGAGCCCAGGGTCGCGCAGAGCGGCGGCCCCCGGGCCCAGCACCTGGTGCCGCCTTCGGAAACCTGCAAGGACAAGATCTTCGTGCTGAAGGAGTTCTGCCTGCAGAACGAGTGCGCCAAGCCCGGCTACCAGAACTTCCCGGCCTGCGTGCGGCTGAAGGAAGAAGCGCGGCTGCGGGACGAGAGCCGCGTGCGCAACTAGCGCCGCCCGGCGCTCAGCTGACCTCGAGGTTGTGCACGGCGTGGCGCCCGCGCCGCCGGTCTTCGAAGTAGCACAGCAGCGTCTCGCGCACGGTCTTGAAGGCGATCTCCTCCCAGGGGATCTCGTCTTCGCCGAACAGCCGCGCTTCGATGGTCTCGTGCCCCGGCGCGAACTGGTCGCTCAGCAGGCGCGCGCGGTAGAACAGGTGCACCTGGCCGACCCGGGGCACGCTGATCACGCTGACCAGGTCCTCCATTTCCACCTGCGCGCCGGACTCCTCATCGGTTTCCCGCGCCGCGCCTTGCTTCGTGGTCTCGCCCAGCTCCATGAAGCCCGCAGGCAGCGTCCATTTGCCCCAGCGCGGCTCGATGTTGCGCTTGCACAGCAGCACCTTGTCGCCCCAGTAGGGCACGGTGCCGACCACGTTGAGCGGGTTCTCGTAATGGATGGTTCCGCACGCCGGACACACGGCCCGCTCGCGCGTGTCGCCGTCGTCGGGCACGCGGTAGACCACCGCCTGCCCGCAGTTTCGGCAATGCTTGATCGGGGTGCGGAAAGGCGGCACGGTGGACACGGAAAGGGCTCCCGAGGGAGCCCTTTGGACGGGAACGCGAAGGAAGTTTAAGCCTTCTTGCCGCCGGCGGCCGCGGGGGTGGACTTGCCGTGCTTCTCGATCAGCGACTTGGCGGTGTCGAGCAGCTTCTTGCCGTCGAAGCCTCGCTTGTTCATGTCCTCCACCCACTCGACTTCGACGAGGCGAGCCTTGCGCTTGAACTCCTGCGCGTCGGCGGCGGAAATCGTGTGGATCGTGTTCTTGCGATCCACCGCGGTCTTGCGGCCGACGGCGTCGTTGCCCTGCTGCACCTTGCCCAGCCAGGCGGAGGTCTCCAGGCCGGAGTTGGCGTCGATCACCTTCTTCAGGTCGGGCGCGAGCGAGTTGTACTTGGCCTTGTTCATCGCCATGACGAACGTAGTGGTGTACAGCGCGCCGCCTGCCGGATCGAACTCGCTGTGGAACTTCGTGAGCTCGTCCACCTTGACCGAGGGCACGACCTCCCACGGGATGACGCAGCCGTCGATGGTGCCCTTGGACAGCGCGTCCGGGATCTGCGGCAGCGGCATGCCGACCGGCGTGGCGCCCAGGAAGCCGAGCATCTTCGTGATCTGACGAGTGGGGCCGCGCACCTTCAAGCCGCGCAGGTCGTCGGCTGTCTTGATGAGCTTGTTCTTCGTGTGGAACATGCCCGGCCCGTGCACCTGCAGCGCGAGCACCTGCGTGTCCTTGAACTCGTCCTGCGCGACCGTCTGCACGTACTCCCAGTACGCCTTCGAAGTCGCCTCGGCGTTGTTCATCATGAACGGCAGCTCGAACACCTCGATGCGCGGGAAGCGGCCGGCGGTGTTGCCGGGCAGCGTCCACACGACGTCGACGACGCCGTCCTTGGCCTGGTCGTACAGCTGCACGGGCGTGCCGCCCAGCTGCATCGCGGGGTAGCCCTCGAACTTGATGCGGCCGCCGGAGTCCTTCTCCACCTTTTCCATCCACGCCTTGTGCATGGTCAGCCAGACGTTGGACTGGGGCGCCATGAAGGTGTGGAACTTCAGTGTCACCGCCTGCTGCGCCAGCCCGCTGAGGCCGGGCGCGCCGAGCGCCACCGCCGCGGTGGACTTCAGGAGCGTGCGTCGCTGGATCATTTCGAATCTCCTACGGAATGCATGAACTTAACTGCAGCCCTGTGGCGCGCGCCACGGGGCTTTCCCTCAACTGATGAACCCCACCAGCCACAACGGGATGATCGGGAAGAACAGGAACAGCATCGTTCGCAGCACGTCGCTGATCAGGAAGGGCATGACGCCGCGGTAGGTCTCGCCCATCGGGACGTCCTTTGCGAGGCCGTTGACGATGTAGACGTTCAGTCCCACCGGCGGCGCGATCAGGCCGAAGCCCACCGTCATCAGCACCACAATGCCGAACCAGATGGCGACCGATTCGCGCGGCATGCCGAAGTCCAGCCCCATGATGATCGGGAAGAAGATGGGGATCGTGAGCAGCAGCATCGACAACTCGTCCATCACGGCGCCGAGCACCACGTAGAACAGCAGGATGGCCACCACCACCAGCAGCGGCGCGACGCCCCAGCTGCCCACCACCTGCGCCAGTTGATTGGGCACCTGCGTCAGGGCCAGCGCCGCGTTCATCAGGTCCGCCCCGAGGAAGATCAGGAAGATCATGGCGGCGCTCACGGCGGTGCCGTAGAAGCATTCCTTGAACTTCTTCAGCGTCATCTCGCCCTTCAGCAGCGCCGTCAGGAACGTGGTGGAGGCGCCGACGGCCGCGCCCTCGGTGGGCGTGAAGAAGCCCCCATAGATGCCGCCGAACACCAGCAGGAAGATGATGGCGATCGGCACGATGCCCATCAGCGCGCGCAGCGTCATCGGCGGCGGCGCCTCCTCCACCTCGGGTGCATGGCCGGGGACCAGGCGCACATAGAGGCCGACTGCAATCATGTAGCCGATCATCGCGATGATGCCGGGCACGATGGCCGCGGCGAACAGCTTGCTGATGTTCTGCTCGGTCAGGATCGCGTAGATCACCAGCACGATCGAAGGCGGAAGCTGGATGCCCAGGGTGCCGCCGGCAGCCAGCGTCCCGGTGGCGAGCCGCCCCGAATAGCCGTGGCGCCGCATCTCCGGCAGCGCGACGCTGGTGATCGTGGCGGCCGTCGCCACCGAGGAGCCGCTGATCGCGCCGAAGGCCGCGCAGGCCAGCAGCGACGCCATCGCCAGTCCGCCCTTCATGCGTCCCATCACCGCCGCCGCGAACTCGAACAGCGACTTGCTGATGCCGCCCTTGGTGGCGAAGTGCCCCATCAGGATGAACAGAGGGATCACCGACAGGTCGTAGCTCGCGAAGCGCGCGAAGGCCTGCGTGTTCAGGAAGAAGGAGAACGGCGCCCAACCGGTCTGCATCACGTAGCCGATGGCGCCCGCGGCGAACATGCTCACCGCGATCGGGATGCGCACGGCCATGCAGGCCAGCATGATCCCGAAGATCAGGGCGGTCAGGGCCAGCGGCGTCATTGCACGGCCTCCTGGGCGGCCGCCACCGGGTCCTCGGGCTTCGTGCCTCCGAAGCCGAACACCGCCTGCCACAGTCCGATCAGCGCGCTCAGCGCGAAGGCCGGCACCATGAACGCATAGACCACCCACTCGGGGAAGCCCATGATCTGCGTCTCCGAGTTCGACTGCCAGACGTTGATGCCGCCCAGCGTGCTGCGCCAGGCGAGCAACGCGAACACCACGAACAGCAGCAGCGCGCCGATGCGATCGAACTTGTCGTTCACGCGTTCAGGCAGACTCGCGGTGAAGAAGTCGACGATGATGTTCCCGCGGCGGATCTGGCACAGGGGCATGAACAGCGCGATCGCCGCGCCGGCCGCCACCCCCGTGAGTTCGAAGGCCCCCACGATGGAGTGCCCCGTGGTGTTGCGGCCGATCAGGCTGGCGCACGTCATCAGCGTGATGCCCGTCAGCAGCACGCCGGCCAGGATGGCGCACAGCTTGGCCAGGGATTCCAGAACGCGCAAGGGCAGGCTCCTTCTTGTTGTTCGCCGCGCCGCCGCGGCATGCGAGCGCGATTATGGTCGGGCCGCCCGACCCGCGGCTCAGCCGATGCGCACGCGCAGCTCGCCCAACCCCGCCACGCTGCCCACCAGCGTGTCGCCGGACGACACCGCAGCCACACCCTCGGGCGTGCCGGTGAAGATCAGGTCCCCGGGCGCCAGCGCCCACGCGGCCGAGAGGTGCTCGATGGTTTCGCCGATGTTCCAGATCAGCTTGGAGACGTTGGTGCGCTGGCGGTCCTGGCCGTTGACCTGCAGCCAGATCTCGGCCTTCGTGACGTCGCCGGCCTGCGCCGCCGGCGTGATCGGGCCGATCGGGCCGGACTGGTCGAAGCCCTTGCCGATGTCCCAGGGCCGCCCCTGCTTCTTCATCTCGCCCTGCAGGTCGCGGCGCGTCATGTCCAGGCCCACCGCGTAGCCGAAGATGTGCTTGTGCGCGTCGGCCGCCTTGATGTTGCGGCCGCCGGTGCCGATGGCCACCACCAGTTCGATCTCGTGGTGCAGGCTCTTGGTGAGGGTGGGATAGGGGATGGTGCCCGTCTCGCCTTGCGCTACGGGCACGATGGCATCGGCCGGCTTGAGGAAGAAGAAGGGCGGCTCGCGGCCGGTGAAACCCATCTCCTTGGCGTGTTCCTCGTAGTTGCGGCCCACGCAGTAGACGCGGTGGATGGGGAAGCGCTCGCCGCGGCCCACGACGGGAACCGAGGGTGTGGCCGGGGGATTGAAGACGTAGCTCATGTCAACCTTTCTTCCTTGAGGAGGCCCAGCGCCCGGTGAACGGGCCGGTCCGAAAAACTGAACAGCATGCAGCCGCCGGCCGAGGAGAGCCGGGCAGTGTGCCACGAGGGAATCACGAAATGGTCGCGCGGCGCGAAGTCGAAGCGCCAGCGCTTGTCGCCCGATTCGACCTCCACCGAGCCCGAGCCTTCGACCACGCTGTACACCGCGCCGTCCGTCTGGCGCCAGCCCTTGCCCGAGAAGCCGGCGGGCAGCTTCTGCATGAAGGTCGCCATCGTCGGCATGGGGTAGCCGCCGGTGAGCGGGTTGACGTAGCGCAGCTTCACGCCGTCCCATTCGTCGACGGGCGCATCGCGTTCAAGGCGCTCCAGTGCTTCACGGCTGCGCTCGTACGGATAGCTGAAGATGGGCGACGTGACTCCGAACGGCGCGTCATGCCGCACGGGAACCATGTTGTGGCCGTACCGCGCCATGCTGGTGCCCTCGGTCCGCGTGACCTGCTGCGAACGCGCGGTGCCGTTCTCGGCGAAGCCCGCATCGAAGAAGCGAACCATCGGGATGTCCAGGCCGTCGAGCCACACCACGGGCCCGCTCGCGTCGCTGCCGTGGTCATGGAAGGTCCAGCTCGGCGTGATGATGAAGTCCCCCGGCCGCATCGTCGTGCGCTCGCCGTCGACGGCGGTGTAGGCGCCGCTGCCTTCGACGATGAAGCGCAGCGCGCTCTGGCTGTGGCGGTGGCTGGGCGCGACTTCGCCCGGCAATATCAGCTGCAGCCCCGCGTAGAGCGACTGCGTGATGGCCGACTGGCCCCGCAGCGCCGGGTTCTCCAGGATCAGCACGCGGCGCACGGCTTCCTCGGCCGTGATGGCTTCGCCCGCACGCATGAGGAACGGCCGCACCTCGTCGTATTTCCAGTGCGCGGGCACGCAAGGCGTCGCGGGCCGCGGCGGCACCAGCGCATGCAGCACCTCCCACAGCGGCGTGAGGTGGTGCGGGTCCATGTCTCGGTACAGCTGCTGGCGCACCAGCAGCGAGTTGTCCGGAGCGTTCATCACGGTCTCCTTGGCAGCGTTCAGTCCTCGTGCCCCAGCCAGGCGCCTTGCGCCTCCAGCCGGGACTGCAGTTCAGCGGTGTCCACGTCGGCAGCCGCCGTTGCGCCCCGCAGCGACAGCGCCGCTGCGCAACCCGCGGCCTGGCCCATCACGAAACACGCGCCGGTGACCCGGGCGGCCGATTGCGCCTCGTGCGTCATCGAAGCGCAGCGGCCTGTGATCCACAGGTTGGCGACGCCCTCCGGAACGATCATGCGGTAGGGCAGGTGGTTGAAGCCGCGGCTTTGCGGAATCTTCGGCCAGCGGAACTCGACGTCGCCCTTGAGGTGCAGCTCCAGCGGCCAGCCGTTGACGCCGATGGTGTCCTCGAAGCTCGCGCAGTCCAGCACGTCGGACTCGGTGAGCTGGTACAGCCCGCGCACCCGCCGGGTCTCGCGGATCCCCACCTGCGGCGCGATGTCGACGATGTAGGAGCGCTCGAAACCCGGCACCTCGCGCAGGAACCCGGCCACGCCCGCGATCTGCCGGCGGCCCAGCACCTCGGCCTGCGTCAGTTCGTCCGCATCCGTGCCGTCCAGTGCGTTGCCCTGCGCGTTGGCCAGCTGCGTGAGATTGACGCGCCACTCGATGCCGCTCTTCTGCGGCCGCACGATCGGCGTCTTGCGAGGGAAGCGATGCCGCCCCTCGGCTTCGGCGCGCAGCATCAGCCCGGGGATCACTTCCCACGCCGGGCCGGCACGCTGCGGGTCCACGCCGTTGATGCGGAACATGGTGGAGGGGTAGAGGAAGTTGCCCGCGCCGTCGCCCTTCTCGTACGGAACACCGGCCCAGGCCGCGAGGTCGCCGTCGCCCGACGCGTCGATGAAGGCGCGGCCCACGATCGCGCGGCGGCCGGACTTGGTCTCGACCAGCAGCGCCGAGATGCGGTCCCGCGAGGCCATCACCACGCCCGCGCCCAGCGCATGGAACAGCAGCTTCACGCCCGCCGTCGTCATCAGCTCGTCGGCCGCGATCTTGTACGCCGCCGTGTCGTAGGCCTGCGCGACCGTCTTGCCGAACAGCGCATGCGGCGTGTTCAGTCCACCCAGCCGGTCGATGCGTTCCAGCAGCTCGGTGGCCACGCCGTGCACGACGCGCCGGATCTCTCCGTGCACGTTGGCGTGCAGGCCGCAGAAGTTGGTGACGCCGGCAGCCGTGCCCATCCCGCCGAGGAAGCCGTAGCGCTCCACCAGCAGCGTGCTGCAGCCTGATTTCGCCGCGGCGACGGCGGCCGCCATGCCCGCCGGTCCGCCACCGAGCACGACGACGTCGTACTCGCCGTAGACCTCGGTCTGGCGCGCGGGTTCGGTCAGCGTGGGGGCCATGTCAGGTGAACAGCCGTTGCGGGTCGATGCCCTCGTACATCCACTTCAGGCCGGCGAAGCCTGCCGATTCCTGCCCGCTCTGGAACATGCGGTTGCGCAGTTCGCGGGCCACGCCGCTGGCGTGGTAGATGTCGCCGTAGAAGCGGGAGGTGAGCTGCACGCGCCCGGTGCGCAGGTAGCGAGCCTGCTGGTAAAGCAGGAACGCCTGTTCGAACTGCCCACCGGTGTGCCGCAGCGCCGCGCCGAGCACCACCGCGTCCTCGATCGCCTGGCCCGCGCCCTGGGCGAGGTACTGCAGCATGGGATGGGCCGCGTCGCCCAGCAGCGTCATGCGGCCGCGGGTCCAGTTGCTCACCGGCTCGCGGTCGCACAGCACCCACATCTTCCAGGTCTCGATCTTGCCGAGCAGCTCGCGCACCTGCGGCACCGCCTGGGCGAACCGCTCGTTCAGTTCGGCCGTGTCGCCGAAGGTGTTCCAGCCTTCGTCGTACTTGTTGCTGTGGAAAACGGCGACCAGGTTGAACAGCTCGCCGCGCCGCAGCGGGTAGGTCACCAGGTGCGTCTTCTCGCCGCCCCACAGCAGCACGTCGTCGTTCCACAGGTGCCGCGGCACGTCCTCTCGCTTGAGCACCGCGCGGTAGGCGATGTGGCCCGACACGCGCGGCTTGCCATCGCCGACGATCGATTCGCGCACGCGGCTCCACAGGCCGTCGGCGCCGATCAGCGCGGCGCCTTCGACCACTTCGCCGCCCGAGAGCGTCACGCGCACGCCGGCGCCGTCCTGCTCGAAAGCCTCGACCTTGGAAGCGGTGCGCAGCGTCACGCCCGGAAGCGCCCGCACGGCATCCAGGAAGACCTGGTGCAGATCGGCACGGTAGATCACGCCATACGGGAAGCCGTAAGCCGCACGCGCCGTGTCGCCCAGCGGCACGCGCACGACCTTCTCGCCGGTGCGCACGTCGTTCATGCCCAGCCCCGGCGGGAAGTACGCGACCCGGTTCACCGCTTCGGTGAGGCCCAGGTACTCGAACATGCGGAAGATGTTCGGCCCGAGCTGGATGCCGGCGCCGATCTCGCCGAAGGCGGACGACTGTTCCAGCACGGTGACCGGCAGGCCCTGGCGCGCCAGCACATAGGCCGCCGCGAGGCCGCCGATGCCGCCGCCGGCCACGAGCACGGATGAAGAGGAGGGCATGGTGATTGCTGAGGTGAGCCGCCTGCGGCAAAGATGCTAAGCATACATATCAATTCGGGGCGCGGCAACCGCGCGCGGCTGGCTACACTCGCGCGCATGCCCAAGAGCTTCGACTTCGAGCATGCGCCCGGCCACCTGATCCGCCGCGCGCACCAGGTCGCGGTGGCCATCTTCATGGAGGAAACCGGCGAGCACGAGGTTACGCCGGTGCAGTTCGCCATCCTCAATGCACTGATGGAAGACCCGGGCGAAGACCAGGTGACGCTGGCGGGCAAGGTCGCGTTCGATGCGGCGACGTTCGGCTCGGTCATCGGCCGGCTGGAAGCCAAGGGGTGGGTCAGGCGCGAGCCCGACGCGGCCGACCGGCGCCGCAAGCTCTTGTGGGTGACCCCCGCGGGGGAGCAGGCCGCGCTGGCGATGAAGCGGGCCGTGGCGCGTGCCCAGCGCCGCATCCTGGGTCCGCTGGAGCCGCAAGAGCGCGACACGCTGGTCGAGCTTCTCAACAAGCTCGTGCGCGGGCACGCCGCGGGCTAGGTCTGCGTCGGCGGCAAGTCGACCGTCAACCCATCCAGTTGCGGCCCCAGCGCGATCTGGCATGAGAGCCGGCTGTTCGGCTGCCTCGGCGACGCGGTGAATTCCAGCATGCCCAGTTCATCCTCGACGGGTGGGGGCAGGGCGGACGCGAAAGGCTCGCGCACGTAGACATGGCAGGTCGCGCAGGTCATCAGCCCGCCGCATTCGGCTTCGATGCCCTTCGCGTTTGCCGCCACCGCCGCCTGCATCAGGCTCTGGCCGGGCTTCGCGTCGAGGGTGAGCGCCTCGCCGCCGTCGGCGGGCACCAGGTGGACCTTGATCATGGGAAGAAATCCTAGAAGCGGCTGAAGTACTCGCGCCGGTGGAAATCGGCCTTGTCCTCGGCAGCGTCGTGGCGCTGCTGCTCCGAGGTCTTCAGCGTGGCGAAGTAGTCGATGAACGGGCGGCCGAACGCGTCGCACATCACCGCGTCGGACCGCAGCGCCTCCAGGGCTTCGCCCAGGCTGGTGGGCAGTTGCGCGTCGGCCTGGCCGTACGGCGAATCGGTCGCGGGCGGCGGTTGCAGCCGGCGCTCGATGCCGTCCAGGCCCGCATGGATCTGCGAGGCCATGTACAGGTACGCATTGGCGGACGGCTCGCCGATGCGGTTCTCGATGCGCGTGCCCGCGTCGCCGCATTGGCCGATGACGCGCAGCATCGCGCCGCGGTTGTCGCGGCCCCACAGCACGGACTGGGGCGCCAGCGCGTTCGGCCGGAAGCGGCCGAAGCCATTGACGGTGGGCGTGCAGAACACCGCCATCGCACGCGCATGCTCCAGCAGTCCCGCCAGGTAATGCGAGCCAAGGTCCGACAAGGTGTGCGCGGCGTCCGCGGGCGTGCTCCCGGCGCGCGGCGTTTCGCGCTGGAAAGCGTTGCGGCCGCCGTCCGCCTCGACCAGCGACTGGTGCAGGTGCCATCCGCTGGAGATGATGTTGGGGAAGGGCGGGCGGCACATGAACGTGGCGTGGTAGCCCGCGTGCCGCAGCGCCTGCCGCACCCCATTGCGGAACAGCACCATGTTGTCGGCCGCGGTCATCGCGTCGGTCACGTCGAACACCGCTTCCACCTGGCTGGGCCCGAGTTCGATCTCCAGCGACAGCAGCGGCAGGCCCAGCGCCTGCGCGGTGCGCTGCACGATGCGCAGCGGCTCCTCGGCCATGTCGAACGCGCTCTCGGCCAGCAGGTTGTAGCCGGGGTGCACCATCTGCACCTGGGGCGGCAGGCCCGGCCACGCGGCCTGCTCGGGGTCGACCTGGGCCGTGTTGTCCGTGATGCGGTAGATGTGGAACTCGACCTCCAGCCCGCAACGCATGCTCAGGCCGGCCTTGTCGAGCCGGGCCAGAGCGCGCTGCAGCACGCGCCGAGTGTCCAGCTCGACGGGCGTGCCGTCCTGGAACCAGGGCTGTGCGCGCAGCCAGCCGGTGGCGGCGGTCCATGGCAGCTGGTGGAAGCTCTCGGGGTCGGGCAGCAGCACCAGGTTGTTGGCGAAGCCGAAGCCGGGCAGGCTCGCCGTGCCGCCGCGTTCGAACACCTTGTAGGCCGTGCGGTCCGAAGTGTCCTTGAGCATCAACGTGCTGACCATGCCGATGCCTTCGTCCAGCGCACGGCGCACCGCGGAAGCCACCAGCGTCTTGCCGCGCGTGACGCCGTGCACGTCACACCAGACGATTCGCACCAGCTCGAGGCCCGCTGCCTCGATCAGCCGCGCGGTGCGCTGCGCCGCCTGCTCACGGGCGGGGCCGTGAAGGCCGCAGAGCTCGGCGAAGCGGGTCACGCCGGCTCCGTGCCGGCCTTGGCTTGCACCGGAGCAGCCGCGCCGGTGGCAGTCGCCCAGGGCGCGCGTTCGCGCTTGGCCTTCAGTTGGGCCTGCGACCAGTTCGGCCACTCGCCGGCGGGCGCGATGCCGTCCACGGTGTCGGGGCCGTGCATCTGCGGCGCCAGAGCGGCGTCGGCCACCCCGGGCGGGGTGCCGCCCGCCTGCACGGTCTCGATCGCCTTGAGCAGCATGCGCCGGTTGGCCATGATCACCTTGTCGCTGGTGCCCAGGTGTTCGCGGGTGCGGTCCTGGATCGGGCCCATGCTCTCGCACGCCCACTGGTCGTGCACGTTGATGTCTTCCTCGCCCATGCCCAGGAAGGTGGTGGTGCGCTGCTCCTCGGGGTTGAAGCCCCAGTTGTTGTGGCGCCCCGCCCGCGGGATGTAGTCCGGCAGCGTGATGAACTGCAGCCGCTGCCGCCGCATCGCCTCCTTGTCCACCGGTCCCGCGAAGCTGGTGAAGATGGAGTACCAGTAGGTGTGCGTGTCGTCCACCGGCAGGTGCAGCTGCGTGATGGTCAGCGTCTCCGACAGCGGGATGACGAACGTCTGCGGGAAGATCGCGTTGGTGATGCGCACGTGCGTGAGCTCCTGCGTCATCGGCCGCAGCGCGGTGAGCTGCAGCCCCCAGGGCCTGGCCTCGAACGAGATCTCGGGCTGGTGGAACTCACGCATGATCCGTGTCATCGGCCAGCGCTCGCCGCCCTGGAATTCGCCGGCGCTCGCGCTGCGGAACTGCTTGCCCGCGGCGTTGTCGCCGATCGCTTCCAGCGGAGCGTCGTTCAGGAAGCGGTGCAGGAAGGAGGGATGCGCCGGATCGATCCCGACTTCCAGCGCCTGCAGCCAGTTGCAATTCCAGAGGCCCTTGAACGCGAAGGTGTGGGTCGAGGGCGCGACGAAGCAATCGAACTGCGGAAAGGGCGGCGGTTCGGCGTCCGGCTCGCCGAACCAGGCGAACAGGATCCCGCTCTTTTCCAGCACCGGATAGCTGCGCTGGCGCACCCGCTCGCAGAGCTTGCTGCCGGCGGGCTCAGCGGGCGTTTCCAGGCACGCGCCGGTCGCGTCGAACTTCCAGCCGTGGAACGGGCAGCGCAGGCCGTCGCCTTCATTGCGGCCGAACGACAGGTCGGCGCCGCGGTGCGGGCAGTCGCGGTCGAGCAGGCCCCAGCGGCCCTGCTGGTCGCGAAACAGCACCAGGTCCTGGCCGAGCGCGCGCAGCGCCTTGACCGGCCGCTGGGCCATGCGCGGGTCCAGCGCCGGATCGAATTCGTCCACCAGAGCCACCGGCTGCCAGTACCGGCGCAGTACCGCGCCGCAGGCGGTGCCGGGGCCGATGCGCGTGAGCAGTTCGTTCTGATCGGCCTTCATGCGGCCTCCTTCCAAAAACGGTATACCGAAAATCAACTTCAGTGTACAGTCGCTGCCATGAACCTGCAAGAGACGGTGCTGATCCAGCTGCGAGACCTGATCCTGCGCGGAGAGTTCGCGCCGGGACAGCGGCTGGCCGAGCAGCAGCTCGCCGAGCGGCTGGGCGCCTCGCGCACGCCAGTGCGGGCCGCGCTCGTCGCGCTCGAGCAGGAGGGCCTGGTCGAGGCCAACGAGACCGGCAAGTACCTGGTGCGGCGCTTCACGCCGCGCGAGGTGGCCGATGCGATCGCCGTGCGCGGTCACCTGGAAGGCATGGCCGCCCGGCTGGTGGCCGAGCACGGCGTTTCGCGGCAGCTGCAGCTCGACCTCGAGGCGTGCCTCGAGGAAGGCGACCGCCTGCTGGCGGCCGATCCGCTCGCCTACGACAACTACGCAGGTTATGCGGCGATGAACGACCGGTTCCACGCGCTCATCCTCGAGGCCAGCGGCAATCGCGCGCTTCAGCGCGCCATCGCCTTGAACAACGCGCTGCCCTTCGCGCCCGCGTCCGCGATGCTTCCCATGCAATCGACCCTCCAGCAGGACCGCGACTGGATGCTGTACGCGCACCGCCAGCATCACATGCTGTTCGACGCGTTGCGGCGAGGCGAGGGCGCGCGCGCGCAGGCGCTGGCGGTGGAGCACACCGAGGTGGCGCAGATGAACCTGCGGCTCGCGCTCGACCGCCGCAGCGAGACCGAACGCGTGATGCCGGCGATCCGCCTGGTCGTCGGGCGGTGAGCGAAGCGCCCGTCCGTTTCACGCGGGAAGGCATCTGGCGCGGCTTCGTGCTGGCGCAGCCGCTGGCGCCGGGCGTTGCGGTCTACGGCCTCGTGTTCGGGGCGCTGGCCGCAGAGCGCGGCCTGTCCTGGCTGCAGGCGACGCTCATGAGCGTGTTCGTCTATTCCGGCAGCGCGCAACTCGCCGCGCTGCAGGTGTGGAGCAGCCATTCATCGGCCGTGCTCGCATTGGCGGTGACGGTGGTCGCGATCAACGCGCGCTACGTTCTCTATTCCGCCGCGATCCAGCCCTGGCTGTCGCAGGTCTCGCGTCCGCGGGCGCTGGGCACGCTCTTCCTGCTCGGCGACGGCAGCTGGGCGCTGGCGATGCGGGAACACGCGGCCGGTTACCGCGACGCCGGCTTCATCCTCGGCAGCGGCCTGGCCGGCTTCATCCCGTGGGTGGGCGGCACGCTGGTGGGCCAGTTGCTCGCGCGCGAGATGCCCGACCCGCGCGCGTGGGGACTGGACTTCATGCTGCCTGCGTTCGCCGCAGCGATCGGCATTTCGCTCTGGCGAGGACGAACCGACGTCGCGCCTCTCGCCTGCGCCATCGCCGTCGCGCTGCCCATGGAGCTGTGGGCGCCGAGCGGCTGGACCATCGTGCTGGCCGGGCTGGCGGCCGGCGTCGCCGGAGCGTTGCGCCATGGTCGCTGACGCAACTTTCTACCTCGCGGTCGTCGGCATGGCCGTGGCCTCGTACGCCTGCCGCGTCGGCGGCTTCCTCCTCATGGGCTACCTCACCATCACGCCGCGGCTCGAAGCCGCGCTGCGGGCGATGCCGATCGGCGTGATGGCGGGCATCGTCGCGCCTTCGGTTGCTGCGGGCCGCCCGCCCGAAATCGCGGGCCTGCTGGCCGTCGCCCTCGTGATGAAGCTCACCCGCAGCGACATCGCCGCCGCAGTGGCGGGCGCGGCCGTCGTGGCCATCGGCCGGCGCTGGATGGCCGCGGGCTAGGTTTATGCTCGCAGCGCTATGAAGCTGCACAACTACTTCCGCTCCTCGGCGTCGTTCCGCGTGCGCATCGCGCTGGAGCTCAAGGGCGTGACGTACGAGTACCTGCCGGTGCACCTGGTCAAGGGCGAGCACAAGCAGGAGGCCTATTCGGCCGTGTCGCCTTCCGGCCTCGTGCCCACGCTCGTCACCGACGAAGGCGAGCGCATCGGGCAGTCGATGGCCATCATCGAATACCTCGACGAGACGCATCCGCAGCCGCCGCTGCTGCCACGCGATCCGCTCGGCCGCGCCCGCGTGCGTGCGCTGGCGCAGCTGATCGCGTGCGAGATCCACCCGCTCAACAACCTGCGCGTGCTCAAGTACCTGGTGCGCGAGCTGAAGGTGCCCGAGGAAGCCAAGAACGGGTGGTACCGCCACTGGGTGCGCGACGGGTTGCTGGCGTTCGAGCGTGAACTCGCGCAGCTGCCGCGCGGCACCTATTGCTACGGCGACACGCCCACGCTGGCCGACTGCTGCCTGGTGCCGCAGATCTTCAATGCGCAACGCTTCAAGACCGACCTGTCCGGGCTGGACCGCACGATGGCGGCGTTCGACAACTGCATGAAGCACCCGGCCTTCCAGAAGGCCCAGCCTTCCAACTGCCCGGACAACGAGCCTTGATGGGCGAAGCGCGCGACGCCTTCCTGCGTCCCGACTGGCCCGCGCCGCCGAATGTTCGCGCGCTGTGTTCGCTGCGCGAGGGCGGCGTGTCCACGGGGCCTTATGCGAGCCTGAACCTCGGCGACCACGTTGGCGATGAAGCGCAGGCGGTCGCCGAGAACCGGAGCCGATTCGCTTCGGCACTGCAGGCCCGCCCCGTGTTCCTGCAGCAGGTGCATGGCGCGAACAATGTGCGACTCGCTCTCGACAGCCCGGACGGACTGCAGGCCGACGCCTGCTGGACGCGCGAGCGCGACCTGGCCTGCACGATCATGGTCGCCGACTGCCTGCCGGTGCTGCTGGCCGATCGTGCCGGCAGCTGCATCGCCGCGGCGCACTGCGGCTGGCGCGGCCTGGCGGGCAGCAACGGGCGCGGGGTGCTGGAGTCGCTGTGGGATGCGTGGTGGCCGCAAATAGCGAACCGCCAGCAGGCCGCGGCGGACCTCACGGTCGCATGGCTGGGCCCCTGCATCGGCCCGACGGCTTTCGAAGTCGGCGATGAAGTGAAGGCCGCATTCGAAGTGTCGGAGGCGAAGGCCGCAGGACATTTCATTGCGGCCGCTTCAAAAGGCAAGTGGCTGGCCAACCTGCAAGGCCTCGCGCGCGATCGCTTGCACGCCCTGGGCGTGCGCAGCATCCACGGCAACGACGGCAGCACCGGCTGGTGCACCGTCTCCGATCCCTCAAGGTTCTTTTCGCACCGGCGCGACCGGGTCAGCGGGCGTTTCGCCGCCGCCGTCTGGCTGGCCTGAAGCGGCCTTCTGCTGGGCTTCCCATTCGGCCTGTTCGCGGGCCTTGATGGCCTTCTTGCGGGCCGGGGTGGCCATGATGTAAACCACCAGAGACACCGGCCCCACGCCATAGAGAAGAAAGGTGAAGATGGCACCCAGCACGGTGCCGTCGGTGCTGGTGGCTTCGGCCACGGCCATCATCAGTGCGACGTACAGCCAACCTATCGCAACCAGGTACATCGGCTCAGCCGCAGAAAGATGTTGCGGTGCAACATGAACGGTGAAATACTCCGGGATTACCCTAAGAAGAGAACATCAGGAGACAACAGATGCATTCTGGTCCCGATTGGGCGGACAGCGCCCGCCAGCTCCAGCAATCCCTCGAAGAGGGCTGGCAGAAGTCCCTCGAAACCTTCGCCGGCGGCAAGTCGCTCACTGCATTCGCCGGCTTGGGCGAACACACCAACGCGCCGCCGCAACTGCCGCAGCTGACCTTCTCGCCGGCCAGGATCGCGGCGCTGCAGCAGGCCTATCTCAAGGAAGCGTCCGAGCTGTGGAACCACGGCCTCTCCGGCGTTGCCGGAGGTGACAAGCGTTTCACCAATGAGGCGTGGGGCAGCAATCCGGTCTCCGCTTTCACGGCCGCTACCTACCTGCTGAACGGCCGCACTTTGCTGGGACTGGTGGAGGCCGCCGAGACCGATCCCAAGACCAAGGCGCGCCTGCGCTTCGCGATCGAGCAGTGGATGGCCGCCTCCGCGCCGAGCAACTTCCTCGTGCTCAATGCCGAGGCGCAGAAGAAGGCGCTGGAAACGCGAGGCGAGAGCATCGCCAAGGGCATCCAGAACCTGCTCAACGACATCCAGCAGGGCCACGTCTCGATGACGGACGAGCGGCAGTTCGAAGTGGGCCGCAACGTGGCGACCACCGAAGGCGCCGTCGTGTTCGAGAACGAGCTGATGCAGCTCATCGAATACAAGCCGGCTGGTTCCAAGGTGTACGAGCGCCCGTTCCTCGTGGTGCCGCCCTGCATCAACAAGTACTACATCCTCGACCTGCAGCCGGAGAACTCGCTGGTCAAGCACCTGGTCGACCAGGGGCACCGCACCTTCGTGGTGAGCTGGCGCAACGCCGATTCGGAGATCGAGAACAAGACCTGGGACGACTACGTGGGCGAAGGCGCTCTTGAAGCGATCCGCGTGGTGCAGGAAATCAGCGGCGCCAGGCAGATCAACGCGCTGGGGTTCTGTGTCGGCGGCACCATCCTCGGCACGGCGCTCGCGGTGCTGGCCGCGCGCAAGCAGAAGCCGGTGGCCTCCGCCACGTTCCTCACGACACTGCTGGACTTCACCGAGACCGGCGTGCTGGACCTGTTCATCGACGAGAACTTCGTCAAGTTCCGCGAGCTGCAGATCGGGCAGAAGGGCCTGCTCAAGGGCCAGGAGCTCGCATCCACGTTCAGTTTCCTGCGGCCCAACGACCTGGTGTGGAACTACGTCGTCGGCAACTACCTCAAGGGCGAGACTCCGCCGCCGTTCGACCTGCTGTACTGGAACAGCGACTCGACCAACCTGCCGGGCCCGATGTACGCCTGGTACCTGCGCAACACTTACTTCGAGAACAACCTCGTGAAGCCGGGCAAGTGCACGGTCTGCGGCGAGAAGATCGACCTGAGGAAGGTCGACATCCCGGTCTACATCTACGGCTCGCGCGAGGACCACATCGTGCCCATCGGCGGCGCGTACGCGAGCGTGCAGCACCTGCCGGGCAAGAAGCGCTTCGTCATGGGCGCTTCCGGCCACATCGCCGGCGTGATCAACCCGCCCGCGAAGAACAAGCGCTCGTACTGGACCAACGACAAGCTGCCCGCCACCCATGCCGAATGGATGGAAGGCGCGAAGGAGCACCCGGGCAGCTGGTGGCCGGACTGGATGTCCTGGCTCAAGCCGCTCGCCGGCAAGCAGGTGCCCGCGCCGAAGCGCTATGGCAAGGGCGAGTACAAAGCGATCGAGCCGGCGCCTGGCCGGTACGTGAAAGCCAAGGCCTGATCCCCACCGGGCGCCCGCCGCGGGCCCGGCACTCACTTCATCCCCCAACGCAGGAGCCCTCCATGGAAGACATCGTCATCGTCTCGGCCGCCCGCACCGCCGTCGGCAAATTCGGCGGCTCGCTCGCCAAGATCCCCGCGACGGAGCTCGGCTCCATCGCCATCAAGGAAGCCCTCGCGCGAGCGAAGCTCGATCCGGCACAGGTGGGTGAAGTCATCATGGGGCAGGTGCTCGCCGCGGGCGCGGGCCAGAACCCGGCGCGGCAGGCTTCGCTGAAGGCCGGCCTGCCCAAGGAAGTGCCCGCGCTGACGATCAACGCGGTGTGCGGTTCCGGCCTGAAGGCCGTGATGCTGGCCGCGCAGGCCGTCGCCTGGGGCGACAGCGAGATCGTGGTGGCCGGCGGCCAGGAGAACATGAGCGCCGCGCCGCACGTGCTGCTGAACTCGCGCGACGGCCAGCGCATGGGCGACTGGAAGATGATCGATTCGATGATCGTCGACGGCCTCTGGGACGTCTACAACCAGTACCACATGGGCATCACCGCTGAGAACGTGGCCAAGCAGTACGGCATCGACCGCGGCGCGCAGGACGCGCTGGCGCTTGCAAGCCAGCAGAAGGCCTCGGCCGCGCAGGAAGCGGGCAAGTTCAAGGACGAGATCGTCCCGGTCACCATTCCGCAGAAGAAGGGCGATCCCCTCGTGTTCGCGCAGGACGAGTTCATCAACAAGAAGACCAACGCCGAAGCGCTCGCCGGCCTGCGGCCGGCGTTCGACAAGGCCGGCACCGTGACGGCGGGCAATGCTTCGGGCATCAACGACGGCGGCGCAGCCGTGGTGGTGATGTCGGCGAAGAAGGCGGCGTCGCTGGGCTTGAAGCCGCTGGCACGGATCGCCGCGTTCGGCACCTCGGGCCTCGATCCCGCCACGATGGGCATGGGCCCGGTGCCGGCATCGCGCAAGGCGCTGCAGCGCGCCGGATGGAACGCGCAGGACGTGAATCTCTTCGAGCTCAATGAAGCTTTCGCGGCCCAGGCTTGCGCGGTGAACAAGGAACTCGGCATCGATCCTTCCAAGGTCAACGTCAACGGCGGCGCCATCGCCATCGGCCATCCCATCGGCGCGTCCGGTTGCCGCATCCTGGTGACTCTGCTGCACGAGATGAAGCGACGCGAAGCGAAGAAGGGCCTGGCGGCGCTGTGCATCGGCGGCGGCATGGGGGTTTCCCTCGCCGTCGAACTGGCGTGATTCGATAGAGTGGTCCGAAGCCCGCGCAACGCGGGCTCTCCACTCGCAATCGTCACAAAACGCAAGGAGAACACATGGCTCAGAAAGTGGCTTACGTGACGGGTGGCATGGGCGGCATCGGCACCGCCATCTGCCAGCGCCTGCACAAGGAAGGTTTCAAGGTCATCGCGGGCTGCGGCCCCACGCGCGACTTCAACAAGTGGCTCGACGAGCAGAAGGCCAAGGGCTACAACTTCTACGCCTCCGTCGGCAACGTGGGCGACTGGGATTCGACGGTCGATGCGTTCAGCAAGACCAAGGCCGAGCACGGCCCCATCGACGTGCTGGTCAACAACGCGGGCATCACGCGCGACCGCATGTTCCTCAAGATGACGCGCGAGGACTGGGACGCGGTGATCGAGACCAACCTCAACTCCATGTTCAACGTCACCAAGCAGGTGGTGAGCGACATGGTCGAGCGGGGCTGGGGCCGCATCATCAACATCTCTTCCGTCAACGGCGAGAAGGGCCAGGCCGGCCAGACCAACTACTCCGCGGCGAAGGCCGGCATGCACGGCTTCACGATGGCTCTGGCGCAGGAGTTGGCCAACAAGGGCGTCACGGTCAACACCGTGAGCCCGGGCTACATCGGCACCGACATGGTCCGCGCCATCCGGCAGGACGTGCTGGACAAGATCGTCGCCACGATTCCCGTCAAGCGCCTGGGCGAGCCGAGCGAGATCGCTTCGATCATCGCGTGGATCGCGTCGGACGAGAGCGGCTACTCGACGGGGGCGGACTTCTCCGTCAACGGCGGCCTGCACATGGGGTAGCGCCCCGGCGCGATGTCGAAGAAAGCCCGCCTCGGCGGGCTTTTTCATGGGCGCGCGGCCTTCGATGCACTGCTCTTGCGACTCGCGGCCGCTTCGGCCGGCGAGGGCCACTGCGCGACCGCGGCCGCAGCTGCATCGAGCTGCTGCAGCAACTGGACTCCGTCGACCCGGCCCATGCGCGCGGCGCCGGAGCCGCCGGCCCAGAGGTGCTGGCGCGGCGGCAGGGCCGCTCGCAGTTGCTGCACCAGCGGCGCAACCTGACGCGCGGGAAACGCGGATGAAAACGACAGCGCCACGATGTCCACTGCGTGGTCCCGCGCCGCGCGCGCGATCTCCAGCAGCGGCATCTGCGTGCCGAGGTTGATGCAGCGTGCGCCCTGGAGGGCCAGCAGGCACTCCAGCATCATCAACCCCAGCCCATGCGGCTCGTCCGGCACGGTCGTGAGCAGGACCACCGGCGCGCGGCCGCGGGGAAGCTGCGACACGGCCTGCCGCAGCACACGGAGCACCGTCTCCGTGAACAGGTGCTCCTCGTGGATCTGGAGCTCGCCGTCGGCCCAGTCGAGGCCTACCTGAAAGGCGGCCGGTGCGATTGTGTCCTGGACAAACTGCTGCAGACCCTCCCGCGCGAGACGCTGCTGCAGCGCCTCCGAAAGCCGCTGCGGATCGCGCTCCCGGACCAGCTGCATCAGCCCCGCGAGATCGGCGGGTGCCAGCTGTGTGCGGGAAGAGGGCGCGTCCGCCGCGGCGCCGGCCAGGCTCTGCAGCGCTTCGTACGGCAACTCGAGCAATCGGCCCGGCCGGTGGCCGACGTCCATGAGCCGCTTGACGAGCGCCAACCGCCGGACCTGCTCAGCCGGGTAGAGGCGCTCGCCGCTGGCATCGCGGCCGGGCGTAGGGAAGCCATAGCGGCGCTCCCAGACGCGCAGCACGTCCTTGGAGAGCCCGACCTCGCGCTCGACCACGGCGATGCTGAAGGTGGACTCCGCTTTTTTTGGTTTGTCCAAGACAAATCCTTGACAGACTGGGTTCTTGCAATTACCGTTCGCTCCCGATTCTGATTTGTCCTAGACAAAATCGCAAGGAGTTTCCAGGTGACCGACCTGCTTGCTGCGAATCGCGCTGATACCTCGCAACCCTTCCTCAACCCCGCAAAGGAAATCTCATGAGAAAAGCCATCCTGGCTACCGCCATCGCCTTCACCGCCCTGTCCGCCCAGGCCAAGGACATCGTCGACACCGCCGTGGGCGCCGGCGAGTTCAAGACGCTCGCCGCCGCTCTCGAGAAGGCTGGCCTGGTGCAAACGCTCAAGGGCCCCGGCCCGTTCACCGTCTTCGCACCAACGGACGCCGCCTTCGCGAAGGTGCCGAAGGCGCAGCTCGACGCTCTGCTTGCCGACAAGGAGAAGCTCACCTCCGTCCTCACTTATCACGTGGTGCCCGGCCAGGTGATGGCCCAGGACGTCAAGGCCGGAAAGGTGAAGACCGTGCAGGGCGGCGAGCTGACCGTCAGCACCGGCGGCGGCGTGAAGGTCGACGCTGCCAACGTCGTGAAGACCGACATCGTGGCGGACAACGGCGTCATCCACGTCATCGACAGCGTCGTGCTGCCGAAGTGATCCGGCGGGGCGCCATTCCGTTTGGCGCCGCCGCCATCTGCAAAAGACAAGGCCCGCATCGCGGGCCTTGTTTCCTTCCGGAGCGGAGCTGTGACCGCTTACGCCAGGTCTTCGATCACGAGCTTGCGGTAGTACTGCGCATGCGCCGGCAGGTGGCCCTTCAGCGCATCCATGATGTCGTCGCGGTCGTGCTCGCGCGAGACGTGGATCAGCAGACCGAAATGGCCCTGGGACGCGAGCTCGGAGAAGCGGCGCACCGTGTCCGCCTCGGTGCCGGCGGAGGGCAGCGGCAGGTCGGCGTTTCCGACCGTGCGCACGATGTCGCGCAGCATCGCTTCGGGCGTGATCAGGCTGATCTCATCTTCGGGGACGTCTCCATCCGCCAGCGCACGCGCGGCGGCCCGGGCAGCGTCTTCCGTAGGGAACATCGCCACGATGTGGTCCGTGGGATAGAACTGCCCGCCCATGGTGAGCATGTCGGGGCTGAGCTGGAAGTTCTTCATGGCGGCCTCCTGGTCCTGCACTTCAACGGGACCATTGCAGCGCCGCGGGCGCGGCCGTGGTGTCGGTGCCGAAGGCCTGGGGCTGTAGGAAGTCTCCGCGCGCGCTGGGTGAGCCGTGTGCCTCAGTCACCTGTTCATCGATTCATAAACCGCGCCTATGAATCGCAACAGAAGCTTCATTTCACTTCCGCCCGCGCGTGGCCTTTAATGTCCGCTGACGCGGAACGTGTGGACGGTGCAATGAACGATGCTCTTTCGGCCCAGGTGCTCATCGTGGGTGCGGGCCCCGTGGGCCTGACGCTGGCTACGGACCTCGCCCTGCGCGGCCTCCAGGTGCTGGTGGCCGAGATACGGCAGCGCGGCGAGCCCCCCAGCGTCAAGTGCAACCACACCTCGGCGCGCTCGATGGAGATCTTCCGCAGGCTGGGCGTGGCCCGCGCGCTGCGCGATGCGGGCCTGCCCGCCGACTACCCGAACGACGTCTCCTACCGCACGACCTTCACGGGCGAAGAGCTCTCGCGCATCCCGATCCCCGCGCGCAAGGACCGCTACACCGCCAGGGGCGGCCCCGACACCTGGTGGCCCACGCCCGAGCCGCCGCATCGCATCAACCAGATCTACCTGGAGCCCGTCCTGTTCGCGCACGCGGAAGCGACGCCGGGTGTGCGCATCCTGAACCGCACCCGCATCGACGACTTCACGCAGGATGCCGAAGGCGTGCGTGCCACCGGCGTCGACCTGGAAACGGGCGAGGAGGTGAGGGTTCGCTGCGACTACCTGATCGGCTGCGACGGCGGGCGCTCCGCCGTGCGCAAGGGCATCGGCGCGAAGCTGAGCGGCACCGACGTCGTCGGCCGCGTGCAGTCGACCTACTTCCGCGCTCCGGACCTGCTCAAGCGCGCGAAGCACGAGCGTGCCTGGGCCACCTTCTCGCTGAACCCGCGCCGCTCCGGCAACGTCTACGCGATCGACGGCCGCGAGACCTTCCTGCTGCACAACTACCTGCGCGCCGACGAGACCGACTTCGAAGCCGTCGATCGCGACGCGTGCATCCGCACCATCCTCGGCGTCGGTCCCGACTTCCAGTACGAGATCATCTCCAAGGAAGACTGGATCGGGCGGCGCCTCGTGGCGGACAAGTTCCGCGACCGCCGGGTGTTCATCTGCGGCGATGCCTCGCACCTGTGGATCCCGATGGCCGGCTACGGCATGAACGCGGGCATCGCGGACGCGATGAACCTGTCCTGGCTGCTGGCGGCGCGCCTGAAGGGCTGGGCGCCCGAGGGCGCGCTGGCCGCGTACGAGGCCGAGCGCCTGCCCATCACCGAACAGGTATCGAAGTTCGCGATGAACCACGCGATCGCGCTGCAGAAGGAACGCGAGGGCGTGCCGCCCGGCATCGAGGAACCGGGGCCCGCCGGCGA
Organism: Ramlibacter henchirensis; assembly: GCF_004682015.1. NCBI lineage: Bacteria > Pseudomonadati > Pseudomonadota > Betaproteobacteria > Burkholderiales > Comamonadaceae > Ramlibacter > Ramlibacter henchirensis. The sequence goes on from NZ_SMLM01000003.1 coordinate 219,747, forward strand.
GGCCGCGCGCGCAGCGGCCGGCAAGGCCCTCTACGACCTCAACGTCAAGCAGTACTGCTGCGCAGGCCTGAACTTCGGCTACTTCTACGACGCGTCGCCCCTGATCGCCTACGACGGCGAAGCGCCACCCGCGTACACCATGGACCAGTTCACGCCGTCCACGGTGCCCGGATGCCGCACGCCGCACGTGTGGCTGGACGACGGCCGCTCGCTGTACGACGCAATGGGCCCCGACTACACGCTGCTGCGCTTCGATCCCGGTACCGACGCGAGGCCGCTGCAGGATGCCGCTGCCCGGCGCGGCGTGCCGCTCACGGTGCTGGACGTGAAGTCGGCCGAGGCGGCCGGCCTCTACCGCCACGCCCTGGTGCTGTCGCGGCCCGACCAGCACGTGGCCTGGCGTGGCGACCGCCTGCCACAGGATCCCCTGGCGCTCATCGACCTCGTGCGCGGCGCCGCCAATCGAAGGAAACCGAACCATGAAACGACGTGACGTCCTGACCCGGATCGCCGGTGCCGCCGCCGTGGCGGCCGCTCCTGTGCCGCTGCTCGCACAGGGCGACAAGCCCATCACCATCATCGTGCCCTACGCGCCGGGCGGCACGACCGACATGCTGGGCCGCACGCTGGCGCGCGAGATGGCGCCGCTGCTCGGCCGCACGATCGTCGTCGACAACAAGCCCGGCGCCGGCAGCGGCCTGGGCGCGGCCCACGTGGCGCGCTCCGCGCCGGACGGCAACACGCTGCTGGTGGCCACCAGCACCACGCTGGCGATCAATCCGTGGCTGTACAAGAAGCTGCAGTACGACCCGCAGAAGGACTTCGCGCCCATCGGCATGATCGGCGCCGTTCCGCTGCTGGTCGCGGTGAATCCCTCGGTGCCCGCGAAGAACATCGGCGAGCTCATCGCGCTGTCGAAGTCGAAGCCGGGCACCCTGAGCTACGGCTCGGCCGGCAACGGCAGCCCGCAGCACCTCGGCGTGGAGATGTTCAAGGCGGCCACGGGCGCCGACCTGACGCACGTGCCTTATCGCGGAAGCGCGCCCGCCGTCACCGACCTGCTCGGCGGCCAGATCCAGGTGATGTTCAGCGACATCCCGCCGGCGCTGCAGCACGTGAAGACCGGCCGCCTGCGCGCGCTGGCCGTCACGTCGGCCAAGCGCCAGCCGGCGCTGCAGGACGTGCCCACGATCGCGGAATCCGGCGCCCCGGGCACCAAGGACTTCGAGGCAGTGGCCTGGCAAAGCCTGGTCGCTCCGGCCGGCACGCCACGAGAGCTGGTCGATCGCTACGCGCAGGCGCTGGCCAAGGTGATGAACCAGCCGGAGCTGCGCGCACGCTTTTCCGCCGACGGCTTCGAGCCCGGGACCATGATGCCGCAGGCCCTGGCCGCCTACATCCGCAGCGAATCGGAGCGCTGGGGCAAGGTGGTGAAGGCCTCGGGCGCCACGATGGACTGAGCACGCGGCCGTCTTACCCGCAGGTATCCTGCGCGAGCCGCTCGCCACGAAGTCCCTCCGCATGGGCGGAGGGCTTGCATCGATTGCGCGGGCGCCGGCCGCCATGATCAAGACACCTCCCTCGCTGAAAGAGCTGCCCTCGGTGCGGCAGCTCCGCGCCTTCATCGCCGTCTACCACACCGGCAACCTGTCGGTGGCCGCCGAGCGGCTTGCGCTGACGCAGCCGGCCGTGACGGTGCTCGTGCGCGACCTCGAGACCAAGCTGGGCGTGCGGCTGTTCGACCGCACCACGCGCAGGCTGCGGCGCACGGAAGCGGCGGCCGAAGCGATCGGCTATGCCGAGAGGGCGCTGGCCGAACTCACAGCGATGGGCAACACCATGGCGGAGTTCGCCGGCACGCGCCGGGGCCGGCTGCGCATTTCGGTCACGTCGACGGTCGCGCAGACGCTGCTGCCCGAGAAGCTCGCCCGGTTCCGGCAGCGCCACCCGGACATCAAGGTGTCGGTTGACGACTGCGCGCCCACGGAGCTGGTGGACCATGTCCTGTCCGAGTACTCCGACTGCGGCGTGGGCACGCTCGAGGCCCAGGTGCCCGGGCTGGAAGAGAAGGTGTTCCTGCGTGATTCAGTCGTGGTCGCGGGAACGCGGCACGACCTGCCCGGAGAGGCCCGCACGATCACCTGGAAGCAGCTCGCCGCGCTACCGGTGATCACCGTGAAGGCCGGCTACGGCATGCGCACCCGGATCGAGCAGGCAGCCGCCGCGGCGGGTGTCGAACTGAAGCTGGAGCACGAGGTCTCGCTGCTGACGACGGCGCTGGCGATGGCCGCGGCGGGCCTCGGTGTCGCGGTGGTTCCGCGCACCATCCTCTCGGCCGGAGCGCCCGCGGGGCTGGTCACCCGTGCCCTGGTGCGACCGCAGGTGCACCGCACGATGTCGGTGATCTACAGGAAGGACCGCAGCCTTTCGCCCGCGGCCCAGGCGTTCGTCAGGCTGATGGCGGGATAGCGAGCCTCACTCGCCCTTCACGTTGAACTCGCGCATCAGCTTTTCCCACTGCTGCACCTCGACGGGGATGTTGCGCTCGAACTCCTTCGGGCTGGAGCCCACCGGCTCGATGCCCTGGTCGCGCATCACCTTCGCCAGGCCCGGCTCGTTGATGATCGCGACGATGTCGCGCGAGACCTTGTCGACGATGGCGGGCGGCGTGCCGGCCGGCGCAAGGAAGCCGAACCAGCCCCCGCGCTCCATGCCTGCGTAGCCCAGCTCGGCGAAGGTCGGCACGTCGGGCAGCACCTTGGAGCGCCCGGGCGCGACGATGGCCAGCGGGCGCAGCTTGCCCGATCGGATGTGCGGAATCGCCGTCCCCACCGAGTTGAAGCTCACGTCCAGGTGGCCGCCCAGCAGGTCGTTCAGGTGCAGGGCCTCGCCCTTGTAAGCGACCGGCACCACTTCGATGCCCGCATTGCGGCCGACCACCAGGCCATAGAAATGGAAGCTCGAGCCGTTGCCGAAGTGGCCATAGCGCATCGGCCTGCCGGACGACTTCACGCCGGCCGCCAGTTCCTTCAGCGAGCGGTACGGCGAGTCGGATCGCACCAGCATCACGACCTCGGGCGTCGCGTACTGCGTGATCGCGGTGAAGTCGGTCACCGGGTCGTACGGCGTGTTCGGATTCATCAGCTTCGCCATCGTGTGCGTGCCGAAGGTGGACAGCAGGGTGTAGCCGTCCGGCGCCGAGCGGGCGACCTCTTGCGCGCCGATGCGCGTGCTGGCGCCGGGCCGGTTCTCCACGGTGACGGTCTGCCCCCACTGTTTGCCCAGCCGCTCGGCGATCAGGCGCGTGAAGCGGTCGGGGCTGCTGCCGGGCGCGCTGGGAATGATGATCTTCACCGGCTTGGCCGGCCACTCCTGCGCCCATCCCGCCGCCGGAAGCGAGCCGAGGAGGGCGAGGCCGATCAGGTCGCGACGCTGCATGTCCATTTCCTTGTCTCCCTCGCGTTCAGGCGTAGCTCGGTTCGCTCGTGAATCGCGGCATCACTTCCTGCGCGAAGATCGTTGCGGATCGCAGCGACTCCTCATAGCTCAGGTTGCCGAACGCGAAGCGCGTGAGCACGTAGTTGACGCCGGCGATCTCGATCTCCCGCTGCAGCCCTTCGGCCACTTTGTCCGCGGTGCCCACGAGCAGGATGCCCGCGTCCAGCGCCGCCATGAAGTCCTCGGGGATCGGGTAGTGCTTCATCGGGTTTCCGTGCACGCGCCACAGGTGCTGCAGGCTCGCATACCAGCGGTCGAAACCGCGCTTGCCGGCCGCGAGCGCGTCCTTGCGCGTCTCCGCGATGACGATGTGGCGGCCCATGCCCAGCAGCGGAAGCGGCCGGGCCGAAGAGCGTGCCGTGCCGGCCCACACTTCGCGGTAGCGGTCCGTGATCGGTCGGATGTTGGAGGACGGCCCGTTGCAGACGATGTTGACGCCGTTCTCGGCCGTCCACGGAACGGCTGCCGGCGCGGACAGGCCGTACCAGATGGGCGGTGTCGGCTTCTGCACGCACTCGAGCACCACCGGGTAGTCCTTGAAGCGGTAGTGCTTGCCCTCGAAGTTGATCGTCTTCGACTGCAATCCCTGCATGAGGATCTCGTACGCCTCCTTGTAGAGGCCGCCCGACTCCTCCGCGGTCACGCCGAAGTAGGCCAGCTCATAGGGCGAACTGCCGCGGCCGACGCCGAGCTCCAGCCGGCCGTGACTCATCTGGTCCAGCATGCAGACCTCTTCGACCAGGCGCAGCGGATTCATCAGCGGCAGGGTGTAGACCAGCGGGCCCAGCCGCAGCCGGTGGGTTCGCTGGATGACGGCTGCGAGGAACACGCTCGGCGAGCTCGCCATGCCGAGCGGCGTGCCGTGGTGTTCGGCGACGTGGTAGGCGTGGAAGCCGTTGTGGTCGTAGAACTCCGCGAGGCGCAGGCGGTTATCGAAGTGCTGCGCGAGCGGCACGTCGCCGCGGTCCACGTGGTCGAAGACACCGAACTTCAAAGACGTTCTCCAGAAAGTGCGTCGGGCGCTCAGCGGCGCCAGACGATGTGGCTCTTGATGGCCGGGGCGCGGTCGCGCACCCAGCCGTATTTCGCGGCAGCGGCCACCATGGCCTGCGCCTGTGCCCGCCATGGCGCGCCTTGCGACGCCTCGCCGAGCGCGAAGAGGGCGTCCTGGTCGACCCAGGCCGTCTCCTCCGATTCGATTTCCCCGATGCCGGCGAAAGCCTTGCGGGCCGCCTGCAGGTCCTGGAACGCCGGGTCGATCTCGCAGTGGAAGCGCCGGAAATCCGCGGGCTCTTCCAGCGCCACGCTGCCGTTCTTCTGCAGCACGAGGATCATGCGGCCCCCGCGCCAGCGAGGCCTGGCGTTGCGGGCGCGTAGCGGCCGTTGACGAACACCAGGGGCTCGCCTTCCGTGTGCTCGTAGCGCACGACCTTGCCGAGGAAGATCACGTGGTCGCCGGCTTCCATCGTCTTCCACATCTCGCATTCGAAGGTGGCGAGCGAGCCGGGGATGCGCGGCGTGCCGCCCAGGCCGTCGTGCAGCACCAGGCCCTCGAACTTGTCGTCGGCCGGCCGCGCCATGCGATGCGACAGGTCGATCTGGTCCGCGGACAGGACGTGGACGGCGAAATGCGTGCAAGCGAGCACGGCCTCCAGGTGCGGCGAGGCGAGGCGGTAGTTCCAGCTGACGAGGGGCGGATCGAGCGAGACGCTGGCGAAGGAATTGGCCGTGACGCCGACCCGCCGGCCATCCGCGAGCCGGAACGTCACCACCGTCACGCCCGTCGCGAACCGGCCGAAGGCTCGGCGCAGGTCCCGTGGATCGAACGTTGCGGACATGCCGGCAGGCCTCAGCTCTTCTGCCGCTGCTCGAGCGGATCGATGCCGTCGATCAGCACGAACGCGATGCGGCAGACCTCTTTCGAGCGGTTCACCCAGGCATGGTTGGTGCCTTGCTGGACCAGGATGTCGCCGGCCTTCATGTGCACCTCGGAGTCGTCCAGGAGCATGTCGATCTCGCCCTGCAGCACGATGGCGTAGTCGACGCTCTTCGTCCTGTGCATGTACGGATGCCGCGCCGGGCCGCCGCCGTGCGCGTGGTGCCCGGCGCCCATCGACTTGAGCAGGGCTTCCTGGTCGATCTTGTCCGTCTGTTCGTCCACGGGCGGGAAGTCGACGACGCGCAGGATGGAGCCGTTGGGCGGCGGCGGCACACCGATCGTCCGTTCGGCGCGGTCGCGCCGCAGGTCCATGCGCGCCGGGGTTTCGTCCGTGACCCAAAGCAGGCTGCTGACGAAACCTGCGCCGGGGCGGACGCGCACATGGGGGCAGATGCCGTCCATCTCGACGATGGCCTTGCCGCTGTCGTCGTGGCCGGTGACGATCCTGCGGATCTGGTGGGTGGGATGCATGTCGGTCGTGTTTCTCAGTCGATGGTGGCGCCGGACGTCCTGATGGCGGGACCCCAGCGCGCGTACTCGCTGCGCACGAAGTCCGCCATCGCCGCGGGCGGGATCGGCTCGGTGGGTTCCATGGCGGCCTTGTTCAGCAGCTCGGCAAAATGCGGCGTCGACTGCAGCTTGCGGATTTCCTCCGCCAGCAGGTTGACCACCGGCGCCGGCATGTTGGCCGGCCCGGCGACGCCGATCCAGCCGCTCCAGTCGAAGCCCGGGACGGTTTCGGCGATCGTGGGCGCGGAGGGCAGCAGCACGCTGCGCCTGGCCATCGAAGTGCCCATGGTGAACAGCTTGCCCGCCTTGATGTTGGGGATCGCCAGCGTGCCGTCCAGGAACGCCATGTCCACCTTGCCGGAGAGCAGGTCCGGCATCGAGCTGCTGCTGCCCTTGTAGGGCACGTGCACGATGTCCAGGCCCAGCTGCTTCTTCAGCAGCTCCATGAAGACGTGGTGCGGCGAGCCGTTGCCCGAAGACGCGTACGAGTACTTGCCGGGATGCGCCTTCACTTCGGCGATCCACTCCTTCATGGTGCGCGCGGGGAACGAGGGATGCACGCTCAGGAAGAAGTTGGTCGCGCCGAGCCGGGCGATGGGCGTCAGCTCCCTGAGCGGATCGATGCCGGGCCGCGACACGAGCTGCGGCGCCATGCTCATGGTGGTGACCGTCGGCACCAGCAGCGTGTAGCCGTCCGGCGGCGCGGCGGCCACGATCTTCGCCCCCAGCAGCGTGCTGGCGCCCGGCTTGTTGTCGATCACCACCGGCTGCTTGAGCGTGCCCGTCAATGCTTCGCCGATGGAGCGGCCGAGCACGTCCACCAGCGACCCGGCCGGGAAGGGCACGACCACCTTGATCGGCTGCGAGGGGTACGGCGCCTGCGCGCCGGCGCCGGCGGCCGCGATCGAGAGCGCGACCAGCGCTGTCCAGCGACGGATGAGTCTCACGGCTTGTCTCCTTGGAATTACGATTACCGTAATGTTTTACGTATACTGTAATTCCAGTGTAGGCACGCATGGGATGCCTGTCAAACGCGAGGCCGGGTGTCCGGCGAGGGGAAAACGGTGGCAACAGTGCAAGCCGCGCGCGGCGGCGGTGTCGATGCGGTGGAGGTGGTGGGGACGATCCTGCAGGCGCTGCTCCATCTTCCGCGGCCGGCGCGGCTGAAGGACCTGGAGGACGCGACCGGCATCCCCTCGGCCAAGCTGCACCGCTACCTGGTGAGCATGGCGCGCTGCGGGCTCGTGACGCGCGAGGAGGGCAGCCGCCGCTACCAGTTCGGGCTGCTCACCTACCGCATCGGCCAGGTGGCGTCGCATGAACAGAGCGCGCTGTCGCTGCTGGAGCCTCGGTTCGAAGCCTTCTCGGCAAGGCTGGACAAGCCCGAACTCGGGCAGGTGGTCGGCCTGGGCCAATGGGTGGGCCACGGCGCCACCATCGTGCGCTGGTTCGAAAGCAGCTCGCCGCTGTCCATCCGCATGAAGCCGGGCGTCGGCTTGGGCATCACGTCGTCGGCCACGGCCAAGCTGCTGGCGGCCTACCTGCCGCGCGAGTCGACGGAGGCGCTCGTGCGCCAGGAACTGCTGGAGCAGGGCCGCGCCGCCAACTCGGCCGTGGAAGCCGTGTACGCGGAGTACGCCGCCATCCGCAAGGCGCAGATCGCCTCTTCGCACGGTGCGCGGCGCCGCGGCCTGAATGCCTTGTCGGTGCCGCTGTTCGATCACGAGGACAAGGTGGTCGCGGCGGTCACGGTGCTGGGCATGGGCCCGCAGTTCGAGGCCTTGCCCGGCAGCTCCGCGGGCAAGCGGCTCAGGCAACTGGGTCGCGAGCTCTCGGCGCTCCTGGGCCAGGGGGCTCCGGCGAAAGCGCGGGAAGCCGCGTAGAACTTTCGGAGGGCGTGGAATCCCGATCCCCTGCGCCGCGCGGGGCGCGACAGAATGCATTCAAAGTTTGAATGCAAAGTTTGGCCATGGAAATCGACTTCGGCGTCATCGACCACCTGGACCGGCAGGAAGGCGTGGCGATCCACGAGACCTACGACAGCCGCCTGGCGCTGGTCCAGAAGTACGACGAAGCCGGGTTCACCACCTTCCTGCTGACCGAGCACCACTTCACGCCGCTCGGGCTCGCGCCGTCGCCGCTGGTCTTCCTGGCGGCTGCCTCCCGCATCACCAGGCGCATCCGGCTCGCTCCGCTGGTGCTGATCCTCCCGCTGTACCACCCGCTGCGCGTGGCCAGCGAGATCTGCATGCTGGACCACCTGAGCCACGGCCGGCTCGACATCGGCCTCGGCCGCGGGATCTCGCCGTACGAGCTGGCGTACTTCAACGTCAACCACCTCGAGTCGCGCGAGATCTTCGACGAGGCGCACAGGGTGCTGATGGACGCGCTCACCAAGAATGTCGTCAACTTCCGCGGCAACTACTTCAAGTTCTTCAACGTCCCGATCGAGCTCAAGCCGCTGCAGCAACCTTCGCCGCCCATGTGGTTCCCCTGCAGCACGCCCGAAGGCGCGCGCATGGCGGCGGCGCAGGGCATGAACACGTGCTTCCTCGCGCCGGCGCCGCGCGCGAAGGTGATGGCCGATGCGTACAAGAAAGCCTGGACCGAATCCGGGAACACGAAGCCCATGCCGAAGATCGCGATCACGCGCCACATCTTCGTCGGCGAGAACGACGCCGAGGCGCGCCGCCGCGGCATCGAGGCGCACAAGATGTGGTACCAGCGCTTCAGCTACCTGTGGGCGAAGTTCGACCCGCGCATGCCCTCGCCGTACGACGAGGAAAAGCACATGGGGCCGGGCACGCTGATCTTCGGCTCGCCCGAGACCGTGCGGGCCCGCATCGCCGAGGAGATCGAGGCCACCGGCGTCAACTACTTCGTGACGAGGTTCGGTTTCGGCGACCTGCGGCACGAGGAGAGCATGCGATCGCTGGACCTGTTCACCCGCGAGGTCATGCCGCACTTCCGCGGCTGACGCCATGGACTTCCCCCGCCTCGACCCGCAGATGCGCGCCGCGCTCGCGCGCAATGACGAGATCGTTCGCGAACTCGGGCCTCCCACGCCGGGCATCGAAGGCGTGAGGGCGCAGGCCGCGGCCGCCCGGGCCTGGTGGAACGAGGGTGGCCCCGCGATGGCGCAGGTGCGGGACGGGAAGGTGCCCGGACCGCATCGCGAGATCCCGGTGCGCGTCTACGTGCCGCGGCGCAGTGCCTCGCCGCTTCCGGCCTGCGTCTTCTTCCATGGGGGCGGGTGGCGCATCGGTTCGCCCGCGTCCAACGACCGCCAGCTGCGCGAGCTGGCCGAGGCGTGGGGCGGCATCGTGGTCAGCGCCGACTATGCGCATATGCCGGAGAAGACCTTTCCGGCTCCGGTGGAGGAGGCTGCAGCGGTCTACGGCTGGCTGGCCCGCCACGGCTGCCAGTGGGGCATCGACGGACAGCGGCTCGCTTTCGGCGGCAACTCGGCGGGCGCCAACGTGGCGATGGGGGCCTTCCACGCGGCAGCGCAAGTGCAGGGCGCCTTCCGTTGTGCAGCGTTCGTGGTCGGCGTATTCGACGGCGACGTCGAGACGCAGTCCATGCGCGAGTACGGCGATGCGGGCCTGTTCCCGACCCGCGAGTCCGCGCGCAAGACCTTCGAGGACTATCTCGGGAACGACGCGAACCTCGCCGATCCCCGCTTCAACGCACTGCAGGCGGACAGCGGCCGGCTGCCCCCGGTCTTCCTCGCCGCAGCGGAGTGCGACGTGTACCGCGACAGCTCGGCCGCGCTGGCCCGGCGCATCCGCGAGGCCGGGCGCAGCGCCGAACTGCGCGTCTATCCCGGCATGACGCACCTTTTCTTCGGCTACAGCCGCATGGTGGACCGCGCCGCCGAATGCATCGGCGACGTCGCGCGTTTCCTGCGCGAGCACCTTCCCCCGGCGAACGACTGAGCATGGACCGCCATCCGCTCACGGCGCTGTACGACATGCCCGCCCACCTGATCCGGCGGGCGCACCAGCACGTCACCCAGGTGTTCGAGCACGAGATGGGCTACCTCGGCATCACGGCCAGCCAGCTGGGCGTGCTGATCGCGGCGCACCTGCAACCCGGGCTGCAGCAGCGCGAGCTGGCCGGCACGCTGTATTTCGACGAGGCGACGCTGGGCGGCATGGTGGGCCGCCTCGAGGCGCAGGGCTACATCGAGCGGCGCAGCAGCTCGCGGTCCACGCGCGGCCGCGAGATCTATCTCACGCCGGAAGGGCAGCGCCTGTACGCCAGGATCGAACCGCACGTGCGCAACATCCAGCGCGAGCTGCTCTCGCGGCTCTCGGGCGAGGAACGCAAGCAGTTCCTCCACCTGCTGAGCAAGGTGATCGCCGCCGACAACAGCCACCACCAGCCCCGCAAACCATCGACCAAGGAGACAAGATGAAGGCATTGAAGACCCTGGGCCGCGCGCTCGCCGCGGCGGCTTTCCTCGCTGCGGCGAGCGCAGGCGCGCAGACGACCGTGCTGCGGTTCTCGGACCTGTTCCCGGCCGCGTACCCGTTCGGCGCCCTCAGCGCGCAGTTCGCCAAGGACGTGAAGGAGCGCACCGGCGGCAAGGTGGAGGTGCAGGTGTTCCCCAGCGGCACGCTGACCCCGCCGCCCCAGTGCTACGAGGGCGTGCTGCAGGGCCTGTCGGACATCTGCCAGGCGGTGCTCGCGTACACGCCGGGCCGCTTCCCGGTGATGGAATCGGTGGACCTGCCGGGCTATCCCAACAGCGGTCGCCTCACCACGCGCGTGGCGAACGACGTCTACCAGAAGTTCCAGCCCAGGGAACTCGATGCGGTGAAGGTGCTGTACCTGCACGCGCATCCGCCGGGTTCGCTGATGACGGTGAACAAGCCGGTCAAGACGCTCGACGACCTCAAGGGCATGAAGATGCGCTCCACCGGCCTGTCGGCCCGCATCGTGACGGCGCTGGGCGGCTCGCCGGTGAGCATGCCCATCACCCAGGCCTACGACCCGCTCAAGCGCGGCGTGCTCGACGGCACCGACGGCACCTTCAACGCGTTGAAGTACTACCGCTTCGCGGAAGTGACGAAGTACACGACCATGGCCACGGACGTCGGCTACGTGTCCACCTTCGCCGTCGTGATGAACAAGGCCAAGTGGAACGCGCTGCCGGCCGACGTGCGCACGGCGCTCGACGCCGTCTCGCGCGAGTACATGGTCAAGGCCGGCGACCTGTGGGACCAGATCGAGCGCGAAGGCCTGGCCTTCGGCCGCGAGAAGGGCCACGAATTCATCCGCCTGGACCCGAAGGAGCTGGAGCGCTGGCGCGCCGCCGTGATCGAGCCGCTGCACACCGATTACGTCAAGCGGGTTTCGGGCAGCGGCCTGCCCGGCGAGGAGATCGTGAAGGCCAAGCGCGAGTCCATCAAGCGGCACTCCGCGGCCTTTCCGGCGCTCGAAGTGCCGGTCAAGTGAGCGCCGCGCAGGAAGCACTGCCCGCCGGCGGATGGGGGCGCGCGGTGGCGCGCCTGTCGGACTTCTGCCTGGTGGTCGCCAAGGCCTGCATCGCGGGGATGACGCTGCTGGTGACGGTCGACGTCATCCTGCGGCTGGTGGCGCGTGCTCCGGTGAGGGGCGCCTACGAGGTGGTCGGCCTGCTCGGCGCGCTGGCGGTGGCGGGCGCGTTGCCGCACATCCAGCGCACGCGCGCCTTCATCGTGGTGGAGACCCTGACCGAAACGCTGAAGGGCGCCGCGCGCGCCTGGCTCCAGCGCGCGATGCTCCTGGTCGAGACGATCTTCTTCGCGCTGCTGTTCGTGCAGTTCGCGGCCGGCACCCAGGCGATGCGGGTTTCGCGTCAGGTCACCGACATCCTGAACCTGCCCGTGTGGCTGGCCTACGCGGCGATCGCCTTCTGCTTCGCCTGCGTGACCCTCGTTTGCCTGTGGCAACTGCTGCAGCCGCTGGACAGGAGAGACGCCCGTGTCGCCTGAACTCGCCGGACTGGTCGGCGTGCTGGTCGCGCTGCTGCTGATGTTCACCGGCGCCAACGTCGCCATCGCCATGGCGGCCGTGGGCATGGTGGGCGTGAGCCTGTTCGTCGGCGTCAACGTCGGTTTCGAGAGCCTGGCCCCGACGATCTTCTCCAGGATCGCGAACTACGACCTCGCGGTGCTGCCGCTGTTCATCCTCATGGGGCAGCTGATGTTCGCCAGCGGCGGCGGCGAGCGGCTCTACGCCGCCGCGCGCGCCTGGATGGGGCACTGGCCGGGCGGCCTGGCCATCGCGACGGTGGCCGCTTGCGCGGGCTTCGCGGCGATCTCCGGATCGGCGATCGCAACCGCGGCGACGATCGGGGCGTTCGCGCTTCCCGAGATGCGGCGCGCGGGCTATCCGATGGGATTCGCCGGCGCCACGGTGGCGGCGAGCGGCACGCTCGGCATCCTGATCCCACCCAGCGTGACGTTCATCATCTACGGCATCCTGGTCAACGAGAGCATCGGCCGGCTGTTCATCGCCGGCATCGCGCCGGGACTGATCATGGCGCTGGGCTTCATGGCCGTCGTGGCAATGCAGGAAAGGCGCCGCTTCGCGGACACGCAGCGTGCACCGGCCGCTTCGCGGGAAGAGCGGCTGCGCTCGCTGGGCGGGCTGATCGAACCCGCCCTGCTGATCGGCATCGTGATCGGCGGCATGTTCGGCGGCATCTTCACGCCGAACGAAGCCGGCGCGATCGGCGCCATGGGCGCGCTGCTCTTCGGCCTGGCACGCCGCGCGCTGGGCTGGGAAGCGATCTCGAAAGTACTGACCGAAACGGCGGCGACCTCGGCCGTGGTCATCTTCATCATCGCCGGCTCGGCCGTGCTCAGCACCTTCCTGACCGTCACCCGCATCCCGTTCACGCTGGCGGACACCATCAACGCTTCGGAGTTGCCGCAGTTCGTCGTGCTCGCCCTGATCGTGATCGGCTACCTGATCGCGGGCATGGTGATGGAGATCCTGCCGGTGATCATCATCACGGTGCCGATCTTCGCGCCCATCATCGTGAACATGGGCTACGACCTGATCTGGTTCGGCGTGCTGATCGTCATCCTGGGCCAGGCCGGGATGATCACGCCGCCGGTCGGCGTGAACATCTTCGTGGTCAAGCGCATGCTGCCGCAGGTGGGCCTGGGCGAGCTGTTCCGTTCGGTCTGGACCTTCGTCGGCGTCATGCTGGTGATCGTCGCGGTGATGATCGGCTGGAAGGGATCGGTCGCATTCTTCCTGCGGCTGTTCGAATAGGAGGGGTCCGACATGGAGAACTCGCTGCGCACGGTGCTCGAAGCCCGCAAGGCGCTGCTCGTCGTCGACATGCAGCGCGACTACTGCGTGCCCGAAGGCATCATCGGCACGCTCGGCCACGACACGTCGCACTTCCCGGCGGTGGCCGAGCGGCTGGCGGCTTTCCTGCAGCGGACGCGGCCGCTGTTCGACCAGGTGGTCTTCGTCCGCACCGACTTCCCCGCCTGGCCGCGCTCGCGCGCGCAGGCGCTGCACTATGGCCGCAACGCGCTCTCACGCAAGCGCGACGCCGCGCTCACGGACTGGTTCGGCGTGCAGCCGGGGGCGGGCGACCACGTGATCAGCAAGGCGCGCTACTCGGCCTTCCGCGACACGCAGCTCGACGCGCTGCTGCGCGCGAGCCGCATCGAGACGGTGGTCGTGTGCGGCGCGACGACGGACGTCTGCGTGGACACCACCGCGCGGGACGCCTTCATGCACGACTACTCGGTGGTCGTGCTGTCGGACTGCAGCGGCGCGTCCACCCCGCAGCGGCACCAGCACGCGCTGGACGTGCTGGACCACTTCTTCGCGAGGGTGAACACGGCCGACGAGGTGGCGGCCGCGCTGGGCGCCTGAGCGGCGCGAGGGTCGTTCAGGCCTGGACCGCCATCAGCGACTGCCCGGCGGCTCCCGGCGCTTCGCCTGCAGGCTCGCCGCAGAGCATCCCAACCAGCGCTTCCGGATCGGCCGGCACCGCGTCGCCGCGCCACGCCACGTGCTGGTCGTCCCGCACGAGCACGAGCTTGTGCCTGTACGGCGCCGGCACGTGGCGCTGGGAGATATCCAGCAGCGTGAGCGGCATACCCCGGCGAGCTGCAGCCGACTGGAACGCGGACACGTCCGCGCGAGGATCGAACCGCAGCAGCGTGTAGCCCTGCCCCAGGGCGTCGTAGAGGGATCGGCCGTCTTCCAGCCAGAAGTGCGGCGCGCGGCAACCCGGCACCGTGGACTCGGTGAAGTCGCCCATGCTGTACCCGGGCGGGGATTCGCCATCGGATGCGATGATGGGCGAGCGGTCGTAGTAGTAGCCGAAGTTCAGCCCGGCGCAGCAGAACTGCTGCACGTTGAGCTCGTACGCCTCGCGTGCGATGCCATCGCGGGCCTCCTGGCCCTCGGCATCCGGAGCTTCGATGTTCGGGGGCACGGCGCTGCGCGCCCTGATCATCTTGGCCGCATGGTCCATCGCGAAGTGCGACACCTGCTCGGTGATCGGCTGGCGTTCCGCTTCGTAGGCTTCGAGGATGGCTTCGTCGCCCCATCCTTGCAGGCGCGCCCCGAGCAGCCAAGACAGGTTGAGCGCGTCGGCGATTCCGGCGTTCATGCCGTAGCCGGCGTAGGGCACCCAAAGGTGCGCGGCATCGCCCGCGAGGAACACGCGGCGGTCGCGGAAGCGATCGGCCACGAGCCGCCGCCCGACCCAGTCCTCCTTGCTGATCACCTCGTACTCGAAATCCGGCCCCACGCCGAGGATGTTGCGGATGGAGGTGTCGCGGTCGATCGAATCGAACTCGGGCTCGTTCGGGTTGAGGTGGTTGTGGACCAGCCACTTCGAGTGCCCGTCGATCGCGAACACCGTGCCGCAGCGGCGCGGGTTGATCGAGTAGTAGCACCACGCCGGCTTGCCCTGAAGCATCTCGCGCAGCCTGGGCGCGCGGATGAAGGTCGACTGCACGCGCTGGACCACGGGCGTGCCCTCCAGGCGCGCGCCGATCTGCTTGCGCACGGTGGAACTGCCGCCGTCGCAGCCGACCAGGTAGCGGGCAAGGATCGTCCGCTCCTGCTGCGTGTCCAGGTCCCGCACGGTGGTCTGCACGCCGGCGTCGTCCTGAGTGAACCGCAGGACTTCATGGCGGTTCAGCAACTTCACGCCCGGCAGCGCCGCGGTGTGCTCCAGCAGGATGGGCTCCATGCTGATCTGGTTGATGCGGTGCGGCGGCTCGGGCGTCGGCCACCAGGTGTCCGGCCCTTCGCGCGAGCTGTAGCGATCGGCGCGGCTGGGGATCGGGATGCGGGTGAGCTCGATGCCGCACATGCTGGTGCGGAACACGACGTCGTTGGGGTAGTCGGCGGGCAGCCCCGCGTCGCGCAGTTTCCCGGCGACGCCCAGGCGCCGGAAGCGCTCCATCGTGCGCGCCGAGACGTGGTTGCACTTCACGCTCGGCGGCTCGGCGTAGCGGCGGATCTCGGCGAGCGTCACCTTCGCACCGCGCGACGCCAGGTCCATCGCGAGCGTCAGGCCGACCGGGCCGGCCCCGGCCACGAACACGTCCGCGTCGAATGCCTGCATGGTCCTACTGGTCGATCTTGATGTTGGCCTGGCGGATCACCTTGGCCCACTTCTGGGTCTCGCTGCGGATGTAGGCGTCGAATGCATCGGGCTTGCTCGGCGCCGGCTCCACCCCCAGGTTGCGCATGCTCGTCTTCGTCTGCTCGTCGTTCAATGCGGCGGTGATCTCCGCGTTCAGGCGTTCGACGATGGGCGCCGGCGTCCCGGCCGGCGCGACCACGCCGAACCAGCCGGTGGAGTCGTAGCCGGTCAGCCCCGCTTCGGACACCGTAGGCACGTCAGGCAGTTGCGGCAGGCGCTGCGCCGACGTGACCGCATACGCCACCAGCTTGCCGGCCTTGATGTGCTGCAGCGCCGACGGCAGGTCCACCACCGCGAGCGGCACGTTGCCCGCGAGCACGTCCAGCGCCGCCGGGCCGGAGCCCTTGTACGGCACCTCGACCAGCTTCACGTCCGCCATCTGGCTGAACAAGGCGGCGGACAGGTGCATCGCCGTGCCGTTGCCGCCGTGCGCGACCGACAGCTTGCCCGGCTGCGATTTCGCCATCGCGATGAGGTCCTTCTGCGTTTTCGCGGAAAGCGAAGGGTGGCCGATGATCACGAACGGGATGGCTGCGAGCATGCTCACGGGCTTGAGGTCCTTGAGCGGATCGAAGGGCATGTTGGCGTACAGGCTGCTGTTGGCCGAAAGCGCGCCGGCCGCACCGACACCCAGCGTGTAGCCATCCGGCGGCGCCTTGGCCACGAGCGACAGGCCGATGTTGCCGCCGGCGCCCGGCCGGTTGTCCACCACCACCTGCTGGCCGAGCTTTTCGTTCAGGCGCGGAACGATCATGCGCACCACCGCGTCCGCGCTGCCGCCCGGCGGGAAGGTCACCACCATCCGGATGGGCTGCCTGGGAAAGTCGGTTGCGGCAGGTGCCTGCGCAAAGCCAGTGGTGAGGAAGCCGGCCGTGGTGATGGCGGCGAGCATTCGCGTGATGGTCCGCATGGATTCGTCTCCTTGTCCTTTTATTGGACCATCAATCGAAACACCACGACCCGGGTGAAAGGCCCGCGATTCGCGCAGCGGCGCTGCGGAGCTGTCGCCTGCTATAAACGGCAGCCCTTGCAGTAGAGAACCTCCCCATGCAGATCAAAACCGTGCGGGCCACACCGCTGAACCTGCCCGTCACCGTCGACTCACCCTCGGGCAAGCAGAAGACCACTTCGCTCTCGCTGTGCCTGGTGGACGTGGAGCTCGACGACGGACGCTTCGGCACCGGGATGACCGCCATCACCGAAGAAGAGGTGGTGGCCAGCATCGTCAACGACGTCGCCGCCCACGCGCTGAAGGGCCATGATCCGCTGCGCCACGAGCAGCTGTGGGACAAGCTGTACTGGCTGCTCACGCCGCGCGGCCAATCGGGCTACGCGGCTCATGCGATTGCGGCCATCGACCTTGCGCTGTGGGACCTCAAAGGCCAGATCCTCGGCCAGCCGTGCTGGCGCCTGCTCGGCGGCGCCCGTGCGCAGGTTCCGGTGTACGCGACGTTCGGCTTCGCTTTCTTCGAACGCGAGGAGCTCGCGGCCGCGGCTCGCGCGTGGGTCGACCGCGGGTTCCGCCGGCTGAAGATGACCGTGGGCCACCACGCGCTGCAGCGCCGCGACGAGCCGCGGCCGCTGGCCGACGTCATCGCCGAAGACGTGCAGCGCATCCGCGCCGTGCGCGAGGCCGTAGGGCCGCAGGTGCAGATCTACATCGACGCGAACTGCAGCCTTGACTACTTCCACGCGCTCTCGCTCACCCAGCGCATCGAGGAGTTCGGCATCACCTTCTTCGAGGAGCCGGTGTCGCAGAACGACATCCCCAACATGGCCAAGCTGCGCGCCAAGACGCGCATCCCGCTGGCCGCCGGCCAGAACGAGGGCCTGGCCAGCCGCTTCCGCGACATGCTGGTGGCGCAGGCGGTGGACGTGGTGCAGCCCAACGCCTGCATCACGGGCGGCTTCACGCAGTGCCAGCGCATCGCCGGCATGGCGGCCGCCTTCAACGCGCAGTTCGCCAACGGCGGCGCCTGGCCGCACCACAACATGCACCTGCATGCCGGCCTCGCGAACGGATCGCTGGTGGAGTACCACTCGGTCGCGGTGGAATGCTGCAAGCTGGTGTTCGACGGCCTGCCCGAGCCTTCGCAAGGCGTGCTCGCGCTGCCCGACCTGCCGGGGCTGGGCTTCAAGCCCAATCGCGAGCGCATCGCCGAGCTGGCGAAGCGGCCGCTTTCGCGCGGCGTCGGCAAGGCCTGAACGCGATCCCGCAGATCACAGGAGACAAGCAGTGAAGAACGATTCCTTCTCGCTTTCGAGGCGAGCCGTCCTGGCCTCGGGCTTGAGCCTTGCCGCGCCCTGGGCCGCGGCCCAGACGGCCAGCGATTACCCGAACCGGCCCGTCCGGTTGATGGTCGGCTATGCAGCCGGTGGCGGCGTGGACGCGATGGCGCGCATGCTGTCGGCGCGCCTGCCCGCGCTGCTTGGGCAGCAGGTCATCGTGGAGAACCGCGCGGGAGCGACGGGCGCGATCGCGGCCGACGCGGTGGCGAAGGCCGCACCCGATGGCTACACGCTGCTCGTCGGCGAGACGGCGATGCTGATCTCGCCGCATCTGGGCACCAAGGTGCCGTACGACCCGATCCAGTCCTTCACGCCGGTGGCCGGCGCGTTCCAGGCGCCGCTGATGATCGTGGCCAACAACAACGTGGGCGTCAGTGGTCCCAAGGAGTTGATCTCGCTGCTGAAGGCCAACCCGGGGCGCTATTCGTATGCGACCTCCGGCGTGGGCACGGTGCATCACCTCGGCATGGAGATCCTCAAGGCCCGCACCGGCAGCTTCATCGTCCACATCCCCTACCGCGGCGCGTCGCAGATCATGCCGGACGTCATCAGCGGCCAGGTGCCGTTCGGCGTGGTGAGCGCCGCGGCGGGCCTGGCGCAGGCCCGCTCGGGACGACTGAAGGCGGTGGCGATGATGAGCACCAGCAAGTTGCCCGGTGCCGAGGCGGTGCGTCCGCTGGCCGACGCGCTGCCCGGCTTCGACGTGGCGCCGCGCATCTTCGTGCTGGCCCCGGCCGCAACGCCAGCGCCCGTGACTTCGCGGCTGAACGACGCGATCCGCACCATCCTCGCCAGCGCCGACCTGGTCCAGGCCGCCGCGCAGCAAGGTGCGGTGCCGGCGTATCTCGCGCCGCAGGCGCTGGCTGCGGAGATGAAGCGGGAGTCCACCGAGTGGGCCGGCGTCATCAAGCAGCAGAAGATCACCGCCGAATGAGCCCCGCACGCCCCCGCATCGGCCTGATCGTCCCGCCCGCGCATGGGCGGGTGCCGCAGGACGGCCCCGACCTTTACGGCGACCGCTACGAGTTCATCGCGCGCGGCCTGGGCATCGCAGCCGTGTCGCCCGAAGGCTTCGACCCCGTCGTCGACACCATCCTCGACCGCGCGCGCGAACTGCGCGCGGCCGGCGCCGAGGTGATCTCGATGATGGGCACGTCCCTGAGCTTCTATCGCGGGCAGGCCTTCACGGACCAGCTTCGATCTTCGATGCAGCAGGCGACCGGCGTGCCGTGCACGACCATGAGCCACGCGGTCATCGCCGCCTTGCGCCGTCTCGGCGTGCGCAAGGTCGCCGTTGCCACCTCGTACATCGACGACCTGAACCAGCGCCTGGTCGACTATCTCACCGGCGCCGGGTTCACCGTGACGGCGATCGAGGGCATGTCGATGACGGGCGTGGAGGCGATGGGGGAAGTGCCCACCCAGGCGCTCGTCGACCTGTCGCTGAAGGTGTTTGAGAAGGACCGCTCCGCGCAGGGCATCTTCATCTCGTGCGGCGGGCTGCTCACGCTGGAAGCGATCCGGCAACTCGAAGACCGGCTGGGCGTGCCGGCCACGGCCAGTTCACCTGCGGGCTTCTGGGACGTGGTGCGCCTGGGCGGCTGGGACGCGTCTTCCCCGGGACACGGCCGGCTGTTCGGCGAGCGGGAACGCTGATCGCGAGCGTCAGGGCATGAGAGCCGTGGCCGGGATCACGATGGTCGGCTGCGTCGGGTCGGGCACGAACCCGGTGCCGCCGGAGCCGATCGGAACCGCCGGCGATCGCGTGGGGGAGACCGCACCCGCTCCAGCCGGCGCGTTGGACGGCACCACCGGCGCGACCGGTCCGGCCGACGCGCTGGCGACCGTGCCTGGCTCGGAAACGGGTTGGCTGGTTCCAGCCGGATCACCACCACCGCCCCCGCCGCATCCGAGCAGAGCGATGGTGGCGGCGCCCAGGGCGACAACTCTGAAGGTGCGCATCAGCTAAAGCAACGGCAGTGCCCGCTGGAGCGCTTCCAACGCGGCCCGAGCGGAGTGGTTGGGTTGACCATGCTGCCGCGCGCCGCGCAAATCGCACGTGCGGCACTGCTGACGAACGCGGTAGGGGCAAGAGGGCCAGCAGTTTGGAATTCCTACGTCCGGACGGCGCAGGGTCCTTGGCCGCGCTGCCTGGCCCATCGGCGCGGCCTGCCCCGCTTCAGGCCGCGAGCAGCATCGCCTCGGGCGTGTCGTTCACCGTGGTGCGGCGCAGCTCGCGCCGCTCGCTGATGTCGTAGCGCCTTCCGCGGTGCAGGGTGCTGCGGTTGTCCCAGATCACCAGGTCGCCGATCTCCCACTTGTGCGTGTAGACGTTCTCTCGTCTCGTGGCGTGTTCGAGCAGGTCCAGCAGGTACACGCGGCTCTCGGCCGTGGGCCAGCCGAGGATCTGCCGCGCATGGACGCCGACGAACAGGACCTTGCGGCCGGAGCCGCGATGCGTGTCGGCGATCGGCCAGACGGCCGGCGGGATCTCCTTCTTCTGCTCGTCCGTGTAGGCGTCGTCCCCCAGCAGGATGCGCGTGTGCAGCGCGAAGTGCTCTGCCTTGAGGTCCTGGATCTCGGCCTTGGTCCGCTCGTCCAGCGTGTCGTACGCGTTGCGCAGGTCGGCGAATTCGGTGTCCCCGCCCCAGCTCGGCTTCACGACGCAATGCAGCATCGAATACGCCGCGCGCGGGTCCATGAAGGAGCTGTCGCTGTGCCACAGCTGGTTGGCGAAGTTGGACAGGTTCTTGGGCGAGTCGCGGCGCGCCACGTTGCCCTGGGCGTCGACGTTGGAGATGTCGATCAGGCGCTCGTCGGGCAGCCGCTCCGGCCGCTTGAACACGCGCTTGAGGCCGATGTCCAGCGGGCCGAAATGCTTGGCGAAGTCGATCTGCTGCTGCGCAGTGAGCGGCTGGCCGCGCCACACGAGCACGCCGTACTCGTTCATGGCCGCGTTGATGGCGCGAACGTCGCGATCGGCCAGCGGTTGCGTCAGGTCGAGGCCGCTGGCTTCGGCCACGAAGACGGGATGCAGGGGTTTCAGTTGGAGGCTCATGGCGGTGCTGCTCAGTCGATCTGGATCTTGGCGTCGGTGACGACCTTGCCCCAGCGCTTCATCTCGCTGGCGATCAGGCCGTTGAACTGCTCGGGCGTCGAGGCGACCACCTTCAGGCCGTACTCGCGCGCCCGCTGCTGGATCTCCGGGCTGGCCAGCGCCTTGGCGGTGTCCGCCTGGATCTTCTGGACCACGGCCTTGGGCGTTCCGGCTGGCACCACGTAGCCGAGCAGGGCGCCGACGTTGAAGCCGGGAACTGTCTCGGCCACCGTGGGGTAGTCATGGCCGGCCACGCGCTGGTCGCCCATCGTCGCGATCAGCTTCATCCTGCCGCCCTGCACGTAAGGCAGGATGGACAGGAACGGATCGACTACTAGGTCCAGGCGGCCGCCCATCAACTCCGTGTGCGCCGGCGCGCTGCCCTTCATGCCCACATGCTGCATTTGGAAACCTGCTTCGCGCTGCAGCAGTTCGGCGCCCAGGTGCGTGGTGCTGCCGGCGCCGGGCGTGCCGTAGTTCAGCTTGCCCGGGTTCTTCTTCGCGTAGGCGATCAGTTCCTTGAGGTTGTTGAACGGTGCATCCGGGCGGGCCACGATGGCCAGCTGCATGTCGAACAGCTGAGTGACGCCCGTAAGGTCCTTTTGCGTGTCGTACGGCAGCTGCTTGCGCAACGTGGGGTTGACCGCCAGCGAGGAGTTGACCATCCCGATCGTGTGACCGTCCGGAGCGGACTTCGCCACGTGGTCGGCCCCGATCACGGTGCCGGCGCCGGGCTTGTAGTCGATCAGGACCGGCTGGCCCCACGTGTCCTGCAGGTTCTTGGCGAGGATGCGGCCAACGGTGTCGGTGGGGCCGCCCGGCGGGAACGGGATGATGATCTTCACGGGCCCCGTCGGGAAGTTCTGGGCGGCTGCCGGCGCGGCCATTCCGAAGGCGAGGCTGCCGGCGAGCAGGCCGGTGCAAAGCTTGAGGAAGCGCAAGGGTGTCTCCTGGAAGTCTGGGATCGTGGAACGCTGTTTCGAGATCGTAAGACGGCCCGAAGTTCGCGGGGCGATCGAGAGCGAAGCCCGGCTCACTTAAGATGCCCTGCATTGCCCAGGATGGCTCTGCCGTGTGCACTTTCGTGTGCACGGAAGCCGCGGAATGCCCGAACGAATCGAATTGAATACGGTCCAGCGTCACCAGCAGCACGGCGGCTGGCGCATCAGCGTCGCGCCGATGATGGATCGGTGCGAAAACATAAGAGTGGCGCGGGTTCCCGAAGGGTCGTGTGCGCTGGGTGTGCAGTTCCCGAAGATCAGCAGCGGCACGAGCTCGGCCACTGTGTCTCAGAGCGCTTTGGGCGCCGGCTGACACCGGCCTCGGAACGGGCGTCCTGTCCAAAGCCGTCCATGGAAGTCCAAGGGCGGCTCGCGCTTCTTGGCTATGGACGGGAAGGCGGTTCGGTCTCCTCGCCATACCCTGGTCACGAGGAGCGAGCAATGAGTGATTGGGTGCGCGAGGCAGTCCCGTTCGGGCTGGTGTTGGCGGGGTCCTCGGCCCGAGAATCGCGCAAGTCTCTAGCGGCGAGAGTGGGGGGCCTCGCCTGGGCTAGCAAGCCGGGCTTTAGGCCCGCACGAACCGTGAGAGTGGCGTAGCTCAGCCGCTCCGTTGACGAGCGACATTCAGATTGAAATACATCACCTCCAGCACCTTCTCCATGGTGCGGAGAAGTCGATGGGCATCAGACGCATCGGCATCGTGAGCTTCGAGTTGCTGGATCAAGTCGCGCTGGTGCTTCACACGCCGCTCCGCCTCCAGCACGCGGCGCTGCGCGATCTGAAGCATGCTGCGTGGGGGAGCTTCGCGGCGCTGAGGTGCAACTATGAGGGTGCTTATGTACTGCCAGCAAAGGCGGTGGAAACTCTCAAGAGTGGTGAGGTGCTTTTCGTACACGCGCGCGAGTCGGCCATCCGCTCGGTCCACTACTGTCGCCCGCCCCATCGCGTCCAACAGCTCGAATCGGCTGATCAAGACTTCGACCCAGCAGACGCGAATTTGGGGCAGTGATGCGGTCAATCCCCCCATCGCATCGAAGGCGTCCGAGTTGCGCCGATAAAGGGACTGATCATCGGGGCTACGGATTAGCTCCTCAAGCAGCATTCGATATTGGTCGAGTTGCTCCAGTGCCGCCGCAACAGCAGCGGCCAGCTCGGTTGCATGTGAAGGCCGCACGATCCGCTCCCTTCCATCCTGAAAGGCGGTTGTGTACCCAAGCCTACTTCACCGCGTCGTCGGGGTGTCCTTTTCTAGGGGCCGAGAAGTAGCCCATCTGAAGATGCCGCATGAACTTGGAGAGCCACGCCTCCGGGGGGTAGAACGCAGCCGAGCACGGCCCACGGATGCAGACTCGACCATCGGCGTCAACCATCGCTTGGAAGTGTTCTGGATCGCCGCTCTGCGTGCGGACCGCGTTTCGGACCAGCTGAGTGCACTCGTGAGAAGCCACCGATCTAGAAGTGCCCTCCTCCATGCATGACATCTTCATGCAAAGGCCAGGTGACTGAAGGTTCATTCTTTTGCAACGTGACGAAGGATTGCACCTAGCCGGGCGCGGCGAAGCTGGCTGACGACGAGTTGGCGATGCGGTTTGGCCGCAGCACCTTGCGGGTCCATGTCCGGCCTGAAGGCCCCCCCTATGTCACGCCTAGTGCAAAAGAGCCAGCGGCCGCTCGCAGGCGCTCGCCTATCCTTCAGGTTCGCCTTCGAGGCCTGTACGAGGCGAAGGCTCGCGGACTGGGTGTGGAACTTCGGATGGGCCATGGGCAAGAGGCAGGCCCTAACGCACATATCAGGCAGCCGCAGGTCCGGCGAACTGGGCACTCAGACTCACTGACGTGCCGAGCGCGGTCAGTCGTCACGACGAGATCGCCCTTGGAAACCTTCGGCCGTGAGGTGCCTCTGCTTGCGCGCGTTAGTGAGGCAACCCAGAAGCCTTGAACAAGCGCCTCATGAGGCCAGTTGCGTGAGCCTGATCTTCGGCAATTAGCGCATCGAGCTCAAGAAGTGCCTGCGTTCCCGCGCTTCCTCTCGGACGTAGCGCGAGCATGGTTGCATGTCGTCTCCGTAGGCCTTCCAGACGGGCCATTGCAACTTGCCACTCCGACCGTATTAGGTCCGGCGACTTGTTCTTCAGATTCGGGCTGCTCAGGTTCCATCATTCATGCATGTTCACAGACGCGCGCCAATGTAGCTCCGCCATTTCAAGAAAAAGCCCCTTCTTACACGACTTCGCGGATCGAAATTCACTCGCATCAGGCCAGCATGCACGTTCCGCTGCGTGTGCGTTGAGGTAGAACAAACTGAGGGCGCAGGGGCGTCATCAAGAGTGACCCGCCCCATGTAGTTTGCAACGACACGCGCCGGAAGGCCTGCGCCGCCCCTTCACCGACGCGGACTGGATCTCGAGATCAAGCAGGACGGCTACCGGCGGCGAAGGCGGGCAGGTGCAGCTCAGACGAAGACCGGCCACGACTGCACCACCTGGTTCCCGGAAATCGCGGAGGCGCTGGCGCAGCTCCCGGGTGGACCGCACGTCATCGACGGAGGCCTGCGAGATCAGTCGGCGATGCGTGCCGGATCGCGTGCGGCCATAGCCAGCCTCACCGTTTCACGGCGGAAGTGATCGCGACGGCGTGGCTCGCGCTCCATCAGGAAGTGGTCTTCATCGGCTCGATGCCGATGCGTAGCAGGTTCCTAGCCCGTTGACGCTGGGCTGCAATGAGGGTGGACCTCCGACGCTTCGCGCCTGATAGGCGAGACGTCTGTGCTGACGTAGACACCAGCTCCGAGTGCCCAATGAGCAACTCGACGAATAGTGAGTACAGGCTGGGGAAGGCGGCGCACTGGATCCGTACGGTGCGGACAGTCTCGGTCATGCGCAGCAGGCACCCTTCGCTTCGGGTGGGCTCACACGAGTCCAGTTCATCCAGCTCGCTCAGGTAAAGGTCGAGCGCAGCAGCGAGCCGAAACGCGGCAGCAGTGCCGCTAGTGGCCGTGCGAGTCATTCCGCAATGATCGGCAGCGCACAAGGAACGCAGTGTCGGACACTCCTGATCGGTGGTGGCCGATCCAACGAACCGTTTGTCAGACAGATGGCATCGCGAAGTAGCTTGTATCGCCTTGGTATGGCTTGCGACTCGCATTCGATGATCAGCATATGTGCGGTGACTACACATCGAAACCCACCAACGGCTTAGCATCGCGCTGGGTATGCAATCGCCGACCGAGCAGCCGAGGCCTTCCGCACTTTCACGAGCCTGGACGAGGCGCGGGACTGGCTGCACATATGACCCAAGGGGATAGAGCAAGGTCCGTGTCGACGCTGGCAGGTGCAGTGCGAACCGCGGCTGCTCGCAAAAAAGAGAAGCCCCTGGCACCGAGCCAGAGGCTAACTAGTAGAGCGCCCCCAGGAGGGACGGAGGGAGGAAAGCTCACAGCCTGTCAAGCTGCGAGAAGATGATAGCTGGCAGCCAGCAGGACGCTTCGTAAGCCCGTTTTCATTGCAAAACCCCGCAACGCGCCCGCGCCTGACTTGGAAGTGCTACCACTGTTCAGGTGCAGGAAGGCACGTCGACTGGCGTAGGTGGAAGAGCCCCTGACCCGCAGGTCAGAAGCTGTCCCACTCTCCTCCACTATCCAAGGTCGCGGGCGCCACGCCGACGGCCGCGGCAAGGCTGGCCTCGCGACTTCTAATGCATGACAGGGGCGCCGGGCACCACACAAACGTGATCCGTTCCTGATCGCACGAGGACCACGCTGGCCGCAGCGTCCATTGATCGGAGCATCACCTTCCAGCGTCCGCTTAGCAACTGCTCGAGGGCCTCTACTCGATACAACCGATGGTCGTTGGCGAGCTGCAGGACGTCTGTCCTGCTCAGCTTCTGGATCGTCCGCAGTGCGTTCGCCTTCAATGTCAACTCCTGAACCCAAGGGCTCTCCTACGCATGTAGGTTTGGGCCGACTGGGACGTAGGAAGTGTCTTCAGAACTACTCATCTATGCCTGTAACGCGGATTTGAAGATGTAAGCATGCACACGATGCCGGCTCGTAGCGCGCGCACTTCGATCCGCTCCGCAACCAAAGCCGCGCGCTTGGGCCCGCTCGCAGCCGGCGGTGCCCGCCCAGCGCACAGCCCACTCGGCGAGATCCTGCGCCGTGGCACCTTCTCGCAGGTCACTTGGAGTCGCGCAGCGGCCGATCAGTGTCACAGGCGGCGGCGGAAGCTCCGCGGACGCACGCGGCGGCGTCGTGCAGCCGGCGCACAGCGCCAGGAGTGAGCACGCAAGCAGCTAGGTTGGTTGAGAACCTTGACGGCCGAAAGGGGCTTATTTGTTGGGAGCAAGTAAGTAGCTCTCCTACCTCATCTGCTGTGCGGTGCCTACAATTTTCATCCAAGTGCTTGCTAGTCTCAGATTCAGCCTACCGGGAGTCCATCATGGCTGACGACAAGACCAAGGCCCACGGTCAAGACCGTGAGCGCATCAATGTGAACCAGGAGCACGAGGTCCGCGACTGGAGTAAGAGTCTAGGCGTCGCGCCCGAGCGGCTTAAGAAGGCCGTTGCAGCCGTCGGTGATCGGGTCAAGAAGGTCCGGGAGTACTTGAAGAGCGACAAGCCGCACTAAGTTGTCGTCGGCCGGAATGCGACTGTCGGCGCTGCGGCCGATGCTGGCCGACAACCGCAAGTACCCCGCGTTCTCGCACCCAGATTGGCTGTTCGAGATCAAGTATGACGGCTACCGCATGCTCGCTGAGTTTGGCGGACGGGTGGCGCTCCGCACGCGCCAGGGACTCGACTGCACCTCTTGGTTCCCCGAGATCTCGCGCGCGTTGAGCAGCTAGGACGGTGGACCGTACATTGTCGATGGTGAGGTCTGCGTGCTGGACGACCTCGGAAGGTCGGACTTCAATCGGCTTCAGGACAGAGCCCGCCGCAAGTGCCACTACCCGGGTTGTGATGCGGTCACGTATTGCATATTCGATCTGCTGCACGCGGCGAGCAGCCTCGTGGATCTGCCGGTAGTGCTGTGCAAAGCGCTTCTCTCAGAACTCTTCACGCCGAAGCCGTCCCACGACCTGCTCGTGGTGCAAAGCATTCCGGCAGAAGGTCTAGATCTGTACGCGGCTGCGTTGAAACTGGAACTGGAGGGTCTCATGGCCAAGCGCTGCGACAGCGACTACGTGCCCGGTCAGCGATCGTCGTGCTGGCGCAAACTGAAGCGGCCTGGCGCGATTCCGGCGGAGCGCTTCGCCCATAAGTGCCGGAGCACATAGCGTGGGACACCGCTAGGTGAAGAAGCTACCCGACTCGGATAACGCCTTCGGTCAGACGCGAAGGCGGAGACCGCCGGATTGCGAGTCCGCAGGTCTGATGTCTGTATCGGCCAGGAGCGGACGTGCCGGAGGCGCGCACGGAGCGGCCTCGTCCTTTACTATCGCGTGCGCTGCACATGACGAACATCAAGCTGTCGCTCAGGCTTGTCCTGATTGCCGCTGTCTCGATGCTTTACTCGGGCTGCGCCTCCGTGCCCGCTCAGAACACCGTTGCCACGGTCCAGGTGTACAAGGTGTTCGCGCATCGAGACAAGTACGGACTCAGCTTGAGACCGTCGGAATTGGCCGGGTTGAGAGCGGCAGGCGTGGACGATAACGAAGTTGCCGCCGGGCGTGTGGTTGGCGTGCATTGCGCCGTCATGGCGGATGGCTGGTGGGACAGCCTCGCAGTTCTGCCTCCTGGGCTGCAGGCAGGCGAGGGAACCACATTGCGGGTGAGAGTGGTCGACCCGGGAGATAACCAGAGACTCGGCGTCAGCACCGTCGTTGATGTCCCGGCCCAGCTACCAAGCCGCGAACTTGCGTACCGCTATGTCCCGAACTGGCGTGAGCTTGGGCGAAGGAACAACTTCGAGCGGATCGAGCTACCGCCACAGTTGCGCGACAAATACTTGATCGTTCAGGGCTCGTACCTGCTTAAGTGCAATCCCTAGCACCAACCGGCTCGAGCAAGCGTCGGGGGGCGGTCCGCCGGCGTCGGATGGCAGCTTCGGGTCGGAAGCAGACATCCGCGGGTGACGCCGCATTGCTTCAGAGTTGCGGACCTACAGAAGGATCAAGGCGGCTGCCGCAACCGCCGTGGGCAGGAGTGCTCCAGCAGCGAGACCGGCCGCTCCGATCGATTCGTCCGCGAAGCCGCGCTTGAGAAGCGCGACGCCAGCCGGGTTGGGCGCATTGGCGATCACCGTCAGGCCTCCTCCCGCGACTGCACCCGCTACCAGGCTGTACTTGGCCTCATCGGAGATTCCCTCGATCAGCGAGCCGAGGTAAGTCAGCGCGGCGTTGTCGGTGATCGCCGTTAGGGCCGTCGCGCCGAAGAACAGCTCCGTCGGCGCCATGGCGGACACCAGCGGCTGCAGCCACCACTGCTGCAAGCCGCCCAGCACCACCAGCCCCGCCAAAAAGAACCCGACCAGCAGCGCCTCGCGGATGATGAGCGGACTCTGGTGGCGCTCGTACGCCTGCGTGTAGCCGAGGAAGAATAGGAACACGCCCAGGAACGCGACGGGATGGTGCGCGAGCAGGACCACGGCCACCAGGCAGATCGCGTGAATGAACACCACCGACGATGGCATCGTGGTGCGAACCTCGGCTTCGGCCGCCCCGCCGGCTTCTGGCCGTGCCAGCTGCCCCCGGAGCACGTAGGTGGCGAGCGACGCATTCACGAGCACGGCCAGCGCCGACTTCCAGCCAAAATTGGCCGCCATGAAAGCCGAATCCCAGTTCCACTTCGCCGCCACCATCAGCACGGGCGGCGCGGCGAACGATGTCAGCGTGCCGCCGATCGAGACGTTCACGAACAGGACGCCAAGCGCGAAGTATTTGAGGCACTCAGGAATGCCCCGGCGGAAGATCTGCGGGGCCAGGATCAAGGCCGCGATCGTCATCGCCGCCGGTTCGGTGATGAACGAGCCGAACAGAGGAACGGCGGCAAGACCTAGCCATGCGGATGCGAGCGGGGTCGGCAGAGGCGCGAGGCGAGCTAGGGCCTGCGTGGTCTCGAGAACCGCGTGAACAATTGGACGCGACGCCGAGATCACCATCACAACGAAGACGAACAGTGGCTCCGTGTAGTGGCGGGATTCGGCGTAGTCGAGCGCCACGTCGCCGCCGCGAAGCAGCGCCAGCACGATGACGAGCATGACGGCCCAGAAGCCGAAGACAACCTCCACCTCCCCCAGCAAATGAAAGAGGCCGGCGTGGCGCGGGAAGCGATGGGAGAGCCGCTCGAACTGCTTGGCCGTGAAGGTGTGAATCAATGCCAGCGCGAAGAGGCCAGCGGCGACGTACTGAATGAGGGTGTCGGGATTGCCCGGCATGGTCGAGGTCACTCCCGCGAGGCGGCCCGACCTTCGCGTGTACCTGCCCGCTCGCACGGCGGACACCCAAGCAAGCATTCTACGGAGGGCCAGCTAAGCAGTTGCGGCTCGGGATGGACCAGGGCCGAGGATCTGAGAGCCAGATTGCGAGCGAATCAGGTGGTGACCTGATGTCGATGTCTGCTACCGGCCAGGAGCGGTCAAGAGACACGCGAGAGTAGGACGTCGGTGCAGCCGACCATTTCCGGTTAGCCGCCGCTCTAAATGCTGAAACGACAGAGGCGTGCCCTGTTGGGCGTTGTCGTATCGCGCGATGAGTCAAGGTGCAGGTATCAAGGAGCGGCCGTCACGAAACCATAGCCCAGATGCGTCAAGCACTCCTCACTGGCAGCATCCTCTGGCTGCCTCCGAAATAAGCAATGTGTCGGGAGCCACTATGCACCGGCCTTTCCCTGCGGCATGGGCGGCTTGCCCACAGATTTGTCCACAGAACTTGTGGGGTCCGTCCTACGCCGTAGAGCTGGACCTTCCCTAAGGTGTCCCCCTAGTAAGGCCGGCTGTGGCCGGCCTGAAAGTTTATCGCCCGGGGTTGCCAGCAGCTTGGTGGCCTTCTCGTCGTGCGCGCCTCAACATACTTTTGGACCTCGCATCCCGAGTTGCACCTCATGGGATGCAGGGTTGTCACCCTTGCAGCGCTCGGCCCCTCTAATGGGCAGAGGGATCAAAGGAACGAAGCGTCGTTGCTCCGGTACCTCGCCGAAGGAGTTGCCATGAAATCCGTGTTCCGAGCGATCGTTCAACGCCCGGGCGGCCGCGGTCGTCGAGAGCCGCAAGGCGCAACGCCTGCAATGTCCGAAGCATCCCGCGGACCGCAGCCACGAGATACAGCAGTACAGGAACTCTAACGAGATGAGCGGCCGTTGGCGCCGCGTGTACGCGAGAGTCATGAAGCCGAGGCCACTCGACAGGTGGCCGCGCCTCATGACTCTCGCACGGATAGCTCCAGTCTTCTGAGCGTCCCGCCGCGCAAGCTAGTTGACTTGCAGTTGCCTGCAATAGGCATGAGCGGCGTTCCGGTGACTTGGCGCGAATTCCAGGCACGTGCCAGTTGGCCAACGGATCCTGCCAATTCAATGCCCCGTTCGGCGTACGGAAGGAAGTACCCCGCGGGATCCGGGAGCTGTGCGGACCGCTGCTGCGGCCACGAGCGGACATGACCTCCGCACCCCGAGAGGAGGGGTCATTCTGAGCGGAGTAGGTGGGAGGGAGTGCGGCAGTAGAGCTGAACCGTTTGCGGACGCTCACCCCACACGTTGCGACCGCGTGTTAGTGTGGTCGACTGACAAGTGCGGGGAACAGCATGGATCGGCGAACAGCATTGCTCGGGCTCGTTGCGGCGCTCGCGGGATGTGGAGGCGGCGGAGGCTCGGCGTCTCCGGCGCCGGCGCTCGCGGCAGCTCCGCCCGCCGCCGCACAGGGACCACTGGCGGCGCCACCACCGCCGGGGCCGCCGGCCGTCACCCTTTCCAGCAATATCGCTTTGTGGGGCGACTCGCTTACCGATGGGACCAGCGAGATTCCGGGCTACTCCGTCCAGCTACGACGCATCTACCCTTCGCGAATCGTCTACGACGGCGGTGTCTGGGGTGAGACCTCAACCAGCATCACGAGGCGTGTGCTTGCCGACCGGGATCGGCGCACCTGGGTGACCGTGTTCTGGATGGGGCGAAACAACCTGGCAGACCCGGAGCAGGTCAAGGCGGACATCGCCGCCGCTGTCGCGCACCTGGGCGGCAACGCTCGTTTCATCGTCATGTCCATCATCAACAGCTCGGACGAGACACGGGGCACCGCGCGCCACGCGACGATGACGCAGCTGAACGCTGATTTGGCTTCGACGTACCATGACAACTTCCTGGATGTTCGCGGTCACCTCGTCGATCAGTTCGATCCGAACTCGCCGCAAGACGTCGCCGCGCACGCGAACGACGTCGTCCCGCCTTCGCTGTCGCAGGACGGGTTGCACCTGAATGGTGCCGGGTATGCGGTGGTCGCCAACCGCGTCAAAGCTTTCATGGACGCGAAGGGCTGGTGATGGGGCCAGCCCGTAGCTCTCTCGAGCCATGGCAATCTGCGCCAAGCTTCGTACTATGGGTCATGGCCATCGCTCCCGCCATTCAGGCGAAGCTCTTCAATGATTACCGTGGCGCTTCCATGCCACGTGGCCACTTTCGCTCCGTAGCCCCGCCCTGAACCGTCCTTCCGGTTCATAGCCCCTCGGGCGGCTTGCCGCAGGGGCAGCCCGCCCGCTCTCGGTCTCCGCGCATTCCAGCCTCACGGCGGCTGCGGTGCGCCTCTTGCGGGATTCTCTATGGACTATCGAAGGGAAATTGACGGACTGCGGGCGCTTGCGCTCCTGCCGGTCCTGTTGTTCCACGCCGGATTCAAGACGTTCAGTGGCGGCTACGTCGGCGTCGACGTCTTCTTCGTCATCAGCGGCTACCTGATCACGTCCATCGTGCTCAAGAGCCTCGATGAGGGGCGCTTCTCAATCATTAACTTTTACGAGCGAAGGATGCGGCGAATCCTCCCGGCGCTCTTTCTCGTGCTGCTCGTCTCGTTCCCCTTCGCCTGGGCGTGGATGTTGCCTGCCGACATGGAGCGCTATTCGGCGGGCCTGGCTAGCGTCTCCTTGTTCGGATCCAACATCCTGTTCTGGCGCACCAGCGGCTACTTCGATGTGGAGGCCGAACTCAAGCCTCTGCTGCACACGTGGAGCCTCGCGGTGGAGGAGCAGTTCTACCTGCTGTACCCGCTGCTGTTCCTTCTTGTATGGGCACGCGGTCGCAAGGCGTTCGTGTTGTTCATCGCGATAGGCGCTGTCCTCAGTTTCGCCCTCGCCGAGTGGGCGTCGCACCTGCGCCCGTCCGCCACGTTCTATCTTCTGCCTACGCGAGCGTGGGAACTCGCGCTTGGAGCCCTCACGGCTGTCTACCTGTCGCAGCGCCACGCGCGTGCGGGTAGCTCACAGGTTCACGCGGCCGGCAGCCTGCTCGGCTTGGTGTTGATCTCGTTTGCGGTCTTCGCATTCGACGATGGCACCCCATTCCCGGGCAAGTACGCGCTGCTGCCCACAGTGGGAACAGTGCTGATCATCTGTTTCGCCACCAACGAAACCTGGACGGGCCGCCTGCTCTCAAGTCGGGTGCTGGTTGGCATCGGGCTCGTGAGCTACAGCGCGTACCTCTGGCACCAACCCCTGCTCGCGCTCGCTCGCCACCGCTCGTTGGGCCATATCGAGTGGCCCCTCGCCGCAAGCCTGCTGGCTGCCTCGCTCGCGCTTGCCGCACTGAGTTGGAAGTACGTCGAGAAGCCCTTCCGGGATCGGAAGAAGATCTCCCGCTCGCATGTCTTCGGCCTTGCGGCAGCCGGGACCGTCCTCTTCCTCGTGGTTGGTCTTGGCGGGCACCGGACCGACGGCTTCTCGTTCCGACTCCCAACCGACCAGCGTCGTTTCCTGGAGCACTTCGACAACAGCCTGCCTGCCTTGGCCTTCCACATGCGCGAACTCACGCACCAGTTCCGCGACGAGTGCAACTTCTACGACCTGGACGCCGAGGTACGAGGGAAACCCACGCGCAGGCCGAAGCCCGAAATCGCCGCTGGCTGCTACACGCGTGATCCGGCTCGTGCGCATGCCGTGTTCCTGTGGGGGGACAGCCATGCGCAGCAACTGACGCCGGGGCTGCAGAAGGTGCTGTCGACAGACTGGCAACTGCTGCAGGTAGCCAGTTCCGGGTGCGTGGCGCGCATCGAGCCGAGTGATCACATGGATTTCTGTCGCCACTCGAACTGGTTCGCAATGAAGACGATAGAGGCAACACGGCCGGACGTGGTTCTGGTGGCGCAAGCGAATGAGCACCAGAAGACTCCGATCGAAGCAATCGCGGCGCATCTGCGGCAGGCCGGAGTGAAAAAGATCATCTTCATGGGCCCAACGCCGCACTGGACGACCAGCTTGCCCAACGTGGTCGTCCGCAAGGCATGGATCGACACGATGCCGCGGATACTCACAGGCGTCGACCGGCGCTTCGTTGAACTCGATACTCGTCTCAAGGATCGGCTGCATGAGCACCCGGATGTCGACTACTTCAGTGTCATCGACCGAATGTGCAATGCGCAAGGGTGCCTGGTCTATCTTGATGGCCGCCAGCGCGAGCGCCTGACCTCGTATGACAAATCCCACCTGACGCCCCACGCTTCTGAATGGCTGGCCAGGAGCGCCCTCGCTGATGAGGTGTCGGCGACGAAGCTCAAGCTGCCCTGCCGCAACGGTGCGAAAGATGGAAACGGTGATCACCTGTGTGACTAGCCGGGAGTACACCGCCAGTGTCCGTCGATACGCAGAGTGGGCAGCTGCTCGACTTTCCCTCCCCCTGGAATACCTTGACCAAGCTGAGGCGCGGAAGCTACACAGGACTGTGCTCCACGACATGATCGACCGTGAGGCAAGGACAAGCCTATTCGTCGTCGGAAAGGCCCGCCCCGTGGCACCGGCATTAAGCGTGCACTACTGGAACTTGGAGGGAGCGATCCGCGTTTTGCGGCGGCCGATCCTGCGGGCGAGTCGAACTTTCAGAGCT
Organism: Ramlibacter henchirensis; assembly: GCF_004682015.1. Taxonomy (NCBI): domain Bacteria; kingdom Pseudomonadati; phylum Pseudomonadota; class Betaproteobacteria; order Burkholderiales; family Comamonadaceae; genus Ramlibacter; species Ramlibacter henchirensis. The sequence goes on from NZ_SMLM01000003.1 coordinate 253,779, forward strand.
CCACTGCGTTTCGCCGTCGGTTTCGATGGCACGCCGTTCGGGCGGCGCCTGCTAGAGACGGTTTCTAACTCCGCACTGCTTGCTGGCTTGGCGTGCCGAGTGATGGTGGCAGGGCGCGCGAAGGCTGCGGCGTGCAATCAGCTTCGCTGGGCGGAGTTGACGCTGCGCGATGCTGGCTTCCAAGTCGCAGGCCAGTTGCTGCCTGACGATTCTGAAGCTGCCATTTGCGCCTGCATCGATGAAGCGGACATCGACCTCCTTGTATTGGCGATGCCTTGGGAATGGGGAGTGAAGGAGTTCTTTCTCGGCAGCACGCTCTCCCTGATCAGAACCTGCCCGGTGCCGGTGCTCATCTATCCCCACTCCCCAGTGCTTCTTGGTCGTCGGCACATGCCGTGAAAACACAAGCCTTTGCAGCAGCTCGAGATCAGCGTTGCCATTGGCTGTTCCGCTCCACCCACAACCTGCCTGGCTGGGCCGCCGCGCTTTCCCGGCCATGTTCGCTATAGTCAAAAGCGGACTTCGGTTCTCCGGCATGAACGTGACCGTTGCGCACGCGCGGAGTGGCGTTCAGCGATGCGGTGTCCACGTCGTACGGCGACGGCAGCTACGCGCCCCGCGGCATCTTCGGCCTAGGCATCCTCATCGAGCCGACGCGCAAGCTGGTGATTGCTTGGCGGTGGGCTGCTGGACTCTCGAGGTGGCGTGAAAGCCCCCGAGACGAGCTTGTGAGGGCCGGTAGGCCACGAGCGCGGGAGCGCAATCGGGACACTGAAGGCCTTGCGGGCGCCGTATTACTTCTTGACCGCCACGAGCGCCCCTTGGAGGGCCTCATTCGACTTACGCCGCAGCTTCGCAGCTACAGCGACCATCTCTTCGGTCGGGCCTGTCCCCCTACCTTGGGCAAGGCTCATGAGTGCGTCCGCGACCGCCCGCTCGGCAGTAAGCGCTCGTGCATCCGCAACACGCCACTGCTTCAGCAGGTCTGCCAAGTCCTCCATTGGTACTACCCTCATCGTCTTTCGCCTAGCTTACGTCGTGCTTTGGATGATGGATTTTCACGGCAGTGAGCGGGCTGCTGTCATCGGGAGTACCCGAGGAGGCGCGGTGGGCTCAACGCGTCCCGGCTCTCTACGCTCCTTCGTGGTGCGTTGGCGACTGGCGCGATGGGCCCGATCAGCGGTGCCAAGGAGCCGCGGGAGGACCGCGGAGACCGTACAGGGGGTTTCGTGGTCCCTTTTGCTTATGAGCCTGACCCGCCCGAACTCGGGCCGGAGCTCAAAGACTCAAGCCGCTTCCGCAGATCGGCCATCTCCCGGTCGATCAAGGCAATGACGCGGTGGATGTCCCCGCGCTCTTTTCCCGTGAGCAGGCTATTGAGCGCGAGTTGCTCCAGGATGGCGCGTAGGCTCGCTCGCCGCTCAAGGAGAGCCTGAAGTTGTAGGGCAAGCCGCTCTGGCTCTTCGTAGGTCACGGGGCAAATCTACCTGAGTCAGCAGCCCGGCGACCGTAAGAAGTTCACTAGCTACGGGTGGCTTGGCGGGCGCTTGGCGGCAAGCCGCTCCTGCGCTCGGCGCCTTGCAGACCACGAGCCGCGGCTTAAACGCTTGCGAAATCGGATAGGCGCGGCCGGCCGTTCCGACTTCGAGCTACTCCGGCCTATCAGGGCGCGGGGACTTCCGCCGCATCAGCAGCGTCTGCGCAAGCGGACCGACGGATTGACACTTTGGTGGTGCAGGGGAGCAGTGCCTGGACACCTCTGCTCGCCAGAAGCGCCGCAATGCCTTGCCGTGAGGATCTCCTTCGGATCACCGAAACGTACCGCTGGCACTTCCGGCGCCGCCCGCCCACCTGCAAGCCAGCAGTGTCGCTTAGCGCGGGCCAGAACTTGCCACCTGGCTGGCCGCCGACTGCGACGATCTTCGCTCGGGCAACAAAGCGGTGCTCCTTACGAATAAGGCTGCTGGACAGGCAGTTGCCGCAGGTGTAGGTTACTGTGGGTAACAGAAGCTGGGCACCGGCAGAGGAGATCTATCTTGCGGCTCACCCGTCCTTCCAGCGGCTACGAAGGGCTTGGCGCACCAGGGGTGCGCTGGGTAGAAATCATCAAGAGCAGGACAGTTGTCGCTACCTCGGTAGCCGTATTGAGCGCGTACTGCAGTGCAAGCGATGCATCAGCGCAGACAGCGGCCGCGTCAGCCGCCCCGCCGTTGCGCGTGCTCGTGAACCCAGGCGACAACAGCGAGCAATCGCGCGTGGTTTTGTACAGTGCCTGGAAAGTGGTGCTGGAGCAGGCCCTGCGCAAGCACGCGACAGCCGGCCTAGATGTCATCCTGTCCAGCGACGCGACGGCGGACTTGGGCAGCACCCGGTCCAAGCTGCACGATATCTTTATCGCTCCCGCGCATGTTGTCGGCAGCGCAGTGCGCTACGGCTACCAGCCGGTTGTCGGCCTCGACAAACCAGTGCAGGCCGTGCTTGTGGCGCCGTTGAACAGCAGCATCGGCAACTTGGCGCAGGCAGAGGGCAAGCGTCTCGGACTACCACTGCAGGACAGCGTGGTGACGTATTTGGTTCGCGGCGAGGTGAACGCGGCGAACACCACAATCAAGAGCCACTTCGCCTCGGTCTATGACACCCGCTATCAGGATGCGCTGCTGCCCTGCCTGCAGGTGCGCCGCTGCGACGTGGTGGCAGTCGAGAAGGGAGTCTTCGAACGCTGGGTGGCCGCCGGGGAGCCCGTCAAAGCCATCATGGAGTCAAAGCCAGTGCCCGGACTAAGCCTGGCCGTCCGCGACGGCGCGAAGACTGGGGCCGCGATACTGCAGGGTGCGCTGGCCGACTCCCAACCTTTCGCTAACCTGCTCCGCAGCGAAAACGCGAAGGCGGTCGTGTACACGCCGGCGGACTTCAAGTACGTGGCCACGCTCGGCTACTTCACTCCGCGCGCGCTGCCGGGCGCGAATGTAGTCGATGCGGCCGACGTCGCCCAACTGCTGCAGCGCGGCGGCATCTATGTCGACACCCGCACCGAGGCGGAGTTCAAGGTCGGCCATGTGCCCGGTGCAGTGCTGGTGCCGTACCTTGAGAAGAGCGCCAAAGAGGCCGACTTCGACGGCAGCCAGGACAAATTTGACTTGGCCCGACTGGTGCCCAATCGCGACGCCGAACTGATCTTCGCGTGCAATGGCCCGGAATGCTGGAAGAGCTTCAAGGCGTCGAAAGCGGCATTGAACGCCGGTTATCGCAAGGTCCACTGGTTTCGGGGGGGCTTTCCCGAGTGGCGCAGCTCCGGCATGAAGTTCGCAGGCGCCAACCACTAGTCTCATCTGGCTGATAGCTACGGGCCTTGTGCTTGGCGCGGACGCTATTCGCCTTCAGCCCAGCAATGCAGATTTCGCTTCGGGCGGAAAGCCGAAAATCACCGCCGGATTGGTGATCGGTAGGTCGAATCGCGACCCGCGCGGCGGCCAGTGCGGACCCGATCCGTTGATTGGCCGTCGGCATGGCGAACAGCCGCGATTCTGGTCGGAGCAGCGAGCACGTCTAGCGGTACTTAAACGGCACTTCATTTGTTCCAACACCAGAATGTAAAGCGCTCGTGCGGCCAGCGTCCCGGAAGCTGGAGACCTTCGCCGGGGCCTGCGGACTGAGACTCCGTCGGTCTGATGTCTGCTTTCGGCCAGCAGCGGACCTGGTCCGCGGACGGGTCCGCCATTTGTCGGGCCGCGAGCTCAACTGAGCGCCCGAAAAGCCTGTTCAGGATCATCGATCCCGGCGACGCGGTAATGCGCCTTCGGGCATGCTGGGCATGACGCCGGAAAGGCCGTGGGCGGTTCAGGCCCGAGCTGACGTACTGACGGTTCCTCAGGAGACAGACCTCATGACGCCGATCATCAAGACCGCCACCGAATCCGACGAAGCTGCGGCCACGGCGGTCGTGGTGCTTGCGTTTAGCGCGGACCCTGCGGCACGTTGGGCGTGGCCCGATCCAGACGAGTACCTCAGACATTTTCCGGGTTTCGTAAAAGTGTTCGGGGGCAGCGCGTTCGCCCATCAGAGCGCCTACTACGTGGACGGCTATGTCGCGGCGGCGCTGTGGCTGCCGCCTGGAGTCAACCCTGACGATGAGGCGCTCACTGCATTCGTGCAACGCACCGGGTCCGCGCAGGTGCAGCGGGACGGCCCGGCGGTGTTCGAGCAGATGGCCCGCTACCACCCGCAGGAACCGCATTGGTATCTGCCGTTCATTGGAGTGGATCCATCCCGGCAAGGCGAAGGCTACGGCGCGGCGCTGATACAACACGCGCTGATCCCGTGCGACCGCGATCGAACGCCGGCCTATCTCGAATCGTCCAACCCAAGGAACATTTCGCTTTATGAGCGGCACGGGTTCGAGGTACTGGGCTCCATTCAGGTGGGAACCTCGCCGCCGATCGTGCCTATGCTCCGTTCACCACGGTAGCTGATCGAGAAGCCGGGCTAGCCCTTTCCCCGTTTCCATCTCGGCACGATGGCTTCAACGCTGATTGATTCACTTGTGGACAAGCGATGGCACAGACGCATAGCGACCGCAACGGCGTTCGGCCGCTTTCGGCCAGTAGCAGCCGTCCCGATCAGTCGTAACAGTCTGCAGGCGATGGCCATCAGAACATCCCATTGGAGTTCTTGGATTCACCAGGCACGACCTGCAAGACATCCCAGTGTTCGACGATCTTTCCATCCTCGTTCAATCGAAAGATGTCGATCCCAGCATAGTCGTGATCGCCAGGCCATCTCTGGTGGCAGTGCAGGATCACATGATTGCCCTCAGCGAAGACCCGCTTGAAATCGACGCGCTTGCCGGGATACTCGCGGGCCATTCGCTCGAAGTAGTCGACGAATGCGTCTTTGCCGTCGGCGACGTGCGGGTTGTGCTGCCGGTACTCTGCGTCGGCAAAACGGTCGATAGCCTCCTGAGGCCGGCACTGATTGAACATCAGGTCGTAGAAGGCCACCACGTTGGCCTTGTTGCGTTCGAGTGAATCCACGGCGTCTCCAACGGCAGAAAGCCGGAGCGTGGCACGGCTCCGGCCTATTCCTTGCGAAAAAAAGTATCAGAACTTGCCGTTGGCGTTCTTCCACTCGGCGCGCGGCGGGATGGCTTCGATGGTGTCCCAGTGCTCGGCGATCTTGCCGTTCTGCACGCGGAACAGATCGTAGAAGGAGGTGGGCTTGCCGGCGAACTGTCCTTCACTCACAACCAGCACGAAATCGCCTTCGCCGAGCACCTTGTGCACGCGGCTGTACTTCATCGTGACGCCGGCCTTTGCCATGGCTTCCAGGGCTTTGCCCAAGCCGGACAGTCCGTCGGCGATTTGCGGGTTGTGCTGCACATAGTTGTCGCCATCGAAGTAGCCCGTCAGCTTCTCCATGCGCCCGTTGACCAGGATGTCGTCGACGAAGGCAGCGACCAGCTTCTTGTTGGCGGCCGTGACTTCGAGCCCGCTCGATTGCGTGGGCCCGTCGATCATCGTGCGGCCGCTCGGGTTGGGAGCCTTGGGGGGCTCCTGCAGGTTGTCCCAATGCTCGACGATCTTGCCGTCTTCGAAGCGGAAGATGTCGAATCCGACTTTCGGTCCGAAGAAGTTGTAGTCGGTGTGGGTGAACACGAACTCGCCGTCGTGGAAGACGCGGACCGTGTTGACCTTTGCGGATCCCTTGGGCAGCGCTTGCAGCAGCGCGCCGAAGCCGGCCAGCCCGTCCGCGGCGCCAAGGTTGTGCTGGATGTACTTGTTGTGGTTAATGACGGCAACGGGGGCGCCTTCGCCGGTTTCGATCGCCTTCAGCAAGGCGACCACTTGTTGCTTCTGCTGGGTCATGGTGGCTTTGTGCTTGGTGCTGTTGACGAAGGGACCGCTTGCGCACGCCGAAAAGGCGGTCGCGGCAAGTACGGCGAGCGCAAGGCGGCGTGGCGTGTTCAGTGTCATGGTTGAAATCGTTCGTTGATGCGCTAGCTGCGCGGCCTCGGGTCGGAGGTGTCCGCTTCATGGCGGTATTGTGAAAGTGGCAGGGACGCGCGGAAAGGTTGAACGGAATCAACCCATGGTCAGATCTGGGAGGTTCAGCGTAGACTGCCTCGATGCCACGACGTAGTCCCTCCGTTCTGGACCTGCGCTTTCAAAACCCGCGACTTGCCAGAGTGGGCGTGGAAGTGCTCTCCCTGGAGCAGCTTCGAAGCAGGGCAAAACCCAGCCTGTTCGAGGCGCCGCAGCGTGTCGACTTTCACCACCTGCTGCTGATCCAGGAAGGGCGCGCCGAGCACATGGTCGACTTCGTGACGTACGGACTTAGGCCCGGGGCCGTGCTGCTTGTGCGGCCAGGCCAGGTGCAGCAGTGGAAACTCCCCGCGGAAGTACAGGGCCAGCTTGCGCTGATCTCTAGCGAAGCACTATCACCGTCAGTGGCCCGCACCGATGTCGACATGCATCTGCTCGCCCTTGCGCAGTGGCCCGCCTTCTCGCAGCCAAGCAGAGCCCTGTTCCGTGCGGCCGTGGACGACATCGGCAGGCTTGCTGCGGATGTAGAGCGCTTCGAAGGAACGGATGTCGAGGCCGCGATCATCCGGCACGAACTCCTCACGCTCCTCATGAGGCTGGCGCGCGAACTGCGAAGTGTCATCCCTCACCGTGAGGCAACGCGCGACGCCGAGATCTACGCGCTCTTCCAGAAGGAGCTGGAGGCGACTTATGCCAAACGCCTGAGCGTGCTCGACTATGCGAGGCGTCTCGGCTTCTCCGAAAGCACGCTCTCACGCGCTTGTGTGGCGACGGTGGGGCGCACCGCCAAAGCGGAAGTCGACGGTCGTGTTGTCCTGGAGGCAAAGCGCTTGCTCGTGCACAGCCAGTACACCGCCGTCCAGATCGCGCACCAGCTCGGCTTCACCGAACCAACGAACTTCCTGAAGTTCTTCAAGCGGGGTGCCGGCTGCACTCCCTTGGAGTTTCGGCAAGCACACACGATTGCGGGCCGTCCTGCGAACGCTCAGAACAAGCGGAAGCGTTTGGCCCGGTAAGCCATCTGGCCTGGCGTGATTTCCAGCTGTCGCGCGGCCTCTGCCACGTCGCGTTCTGGAATGCGACGTCCGCTGTGGGTCTAAAGCAGCCGTAGAGCATGGTGAGGTCCTCTTCATGAGGAGCTCCCATGGGCATACAACGCTCTGCCTGGAACAAAGGACGGCTGCTTGGCCAGAAGCCGCCGCTGAAGCCGAGGGAGATCTGGTCTCTCCGCATTCGCCTTCAGCTTGCTGACAAAGCTCGCGACCTTGCGCTGTTCAACTTGGCAGTCGACAGCAAGCTACGCGGCTGCGATCTTGTCTCGCTACGGGTTCGAGACGTGCACCAAGGCAGCGCGGTCGCGAGCCGTGCCATCTCATGCAGCGCAAGACGCAGCGTCCGGTGCAGTTCGAGATCACGGAAGCAACGCGTGAGTCCATTGCCGCCTGGGTGGCGCGATCTAATCTTCGCTCGACAAGCTACCTCTTCCCGGGTCGAGGCAAGGAACGCCACCTATCTGTACGCCAATACAGCCGGATCGTGAAGGGCTGGGCGCGCTGCATTGGTCTGGACCAAAGCCGGTACGGGACGCACTCGCTGCGTCGGACGAAGGCAACGTTGATCTACAAGCGGACCAAGAACATCCGGGCCGTCCAGCTCCTGCTCGGTCACACGAAGCTGGAAAGCACCGTGAGGTACCTGGGCATCGAGGTTGACGACGCACTTGAGATCTCGGAGCAGACGGAGATCTAGACTGCTTCCGGTTAGAAGGGGCCGTTCCGCCTCAAAGCTTCAGCACGCGGTTCTCCGGTCGCTCGCGGGGCTGAGACTGGGCCGGACTTCCGCGTTAGCTCTCGCCGCCAACTTGCCACGTTGGGCTGGTGAGGGGTTCGAAATCCGAACATCTCGAACGTGTTCAACGTACCTTCTATCAGAGGCTGCTCATGATTCGGCTGTCCGGCGACGGAACCGCAGCTGATGGTACTGTGCTCGCCTTACCAACTCGCCGCGTTGGTGTTCAGAACGTCATCAATCGCGCGAGCGGATGCCGAACCAGCGTGCCAGCCGGTCGCGCCAGATGTCGCGGCCGGCCTGACGATAGTCCCGCAGCCACCCCTGGGTTGGCGGCATGCGGCGCACGACCCACTGCGCCACGATGATGAAGGTCACCATCCAAAACAGGCTGAGCCACAACGCGGCCCACCAACCGTGGCCGGCTTGTTCCAGTCCCTCGCGCAGCGCCGATCGCAGCACGATCACGCCGAAGAGCGGCAAGGCCGCGATGCACAGGTAGCCGAGCAGGAACCTGGTGAGGCCAAGCCGGCGGCGGCGTTCGCTGGAAACCAGGGACGTGATGGCCACCGAAACCAGCAGCACCACGGCGAACCAGGGCAGCTGTTCGCTTGCACGCTCGACGAAGGCACTTGAGAGGGTCTGGGGCACGGGCGTTAGGACCAGCCGAGCGCGTTGCCTGGCGACTCGGGTCGCGTTATTGACGTGGAGCGATAGTGTGTCTTCTGGTGGTAACTTAGCCGCCAGCAATGCTGAGCGGCCGTGCATGCGAGTGAACCACCTGCGACCCTGAGCAGCGCGGTTTCGAATCCGAGGTTTTCTTGTCGCAGTCGGACGGAGGGCAGTACTGAGCACGGGAGCAGCCGATTGGGCTCCCTCAGCTAACCAGTTCGCGCGGCTGCTTTCGGCCAATAGCACCCCTGCGAGATCACTCCGTTATCTCAGGCCCGTGCTCCCTTGCCGCTCTGGAGGCTCACAACGCCGCTTGGCTTGAGTATCAGGGTTTGCACCGGATACCGAGGTGTCCAGGCAGCGGACCATCACCGTCAAAGGAGAACGTGTGCGAAAAATCGAGCTCTGGCTGGAGTACGCGAGCACGTACTCCTACCTGACTGTCGCCCGAGTTGGTCGCCTCGCCGATGAGCGACGAATCGAGATTGAGTGGCAGCCGTTCTGGTTGTACCCGGTTCGCGAGAAGCTGGGCTTGCTCCCGCCGTTTCCCGAAGGCTCCGTACGGGAGCGGTACATGTGGCGGGACCGGGAACGGCGGATTAGCAAGCTCGCGAGATGTAGAGATCTCATCTTGAGTCCTCGAAGTGACGACATCCCGACGCTAGTTGCGCGGCATTAGCCGGGTGTAAGGCGTCCATGCGATTCCCAGTGCGTCTCATCCCACGCCCGGCGCATCGCCTTCAAGCCTAGTGGCTCCGCTGCACTTGACCAACCCGCTTGAGTCACGCGCGGTGACGACGCTGCCGGGTGGAGAGGCAGTTCCGGCGGGCGCGCGTCAGCTCGACGTAGGAATTGCTGGCCTTAAAACGCGGCCGTTGACTGCACTGCTGTAGGAACTGCCCGGTTCACAGCGCTTCGGCTGCGGACCACGATGGGTCAAGGTTCGCACGCTTATGAGCTCACGCGCATTGACGCGGCAAGTCCGGAACATCGCCCGCTCCGCTGGGGTCTCGGACCCAGAGGGATACCGCGCTGCTGAGCTCGGCGACGGAACTGTTCGGGTTCGAGGCCCACACGCGACAGCGGTCTACCCCAAAGAGGCTTGGGCGAGCTTATTCAGCAGGCATCTTGAAAAGGGACTCTTTGGCGCGCGGAGCACCCCAAAAACAGACCAGGCGAAGCCAGTTGAACTTCGGAGCCAGGAGCGCGCGAAAGAATAGTGGCGGCCTGCCTGCGCAAAGCCCCGACTGGCTCGAGGAAGCCCGGCCGCGCTAAGAAGCTCTGACGAGAGCTGAAGGGTACTTTCGCAGCCAGCTCGAGCTGCTGGGCGCGCCGTAACCAATGGCGCAACCGCCGCCAGGCGCTGGAGGTGCGCGCGGTGCAGTACCAGACCACGGTGGGCCTGATCCGCGATCGGCGGCAGCTGGGACGCGCCGACGCCGGCCGGGTGAGGAAACCGGGAGCAGGTTCGCGGCGCGTTAGCCGCCTGGGCTCCTAGGGCCCGTTTCGCTGGTTCAGCCTGTGCCGGACGACGGCGTCCGCGTGTATGCGCACGCACACGGGGTGGTGGCGGTACTCGGAGCTCGCGCATTCGTAGGCGACGCAGAGTTCGCGCGCAATCGAGTAATCCTGCCGGCAGACGTTGAGCGGCGAGGGCGAGGGCGGCGCCGCCATCGCGGCGGTCGCGCGGGAGGACGGTTCCGGCGGTTCGGTGGCGGCCGTGCGTTGCGGGGCGGGTCGCTCGACGGTCTCGCGCGGCCGGGGCGCGGGCGCCGGCGGAGGCGGCGGTTGGGCGGCCGCCTGGCGTGGCGGCACTTCGATCGGCTCCGCCACCACGATCTCGCGCACGCCCCGCTCGACGGGCGGCTCGACGGCCTTGCGCGGGCGCGGTTCGGCGGGCCGGCCCGTAGCGGGGACGGGGGCTGCCCCGCGCACTGGCCTCAGATTCGCGAGCGCCTGGGCGGCCTTCGGCGCTTCGATCGAGGCCGTGGCCGGCACCGCATGGGCGGCCGGCAAGTCCGGCGGCGGCGCAGGCGCGGCGGCCAACGGTGAAGGCGCGGGCGAGGGCGAAGTCGCCGCAGCCGCAGCGGGAGCGGGAGCCGCCCTCTGGCCCGGCGCGCCCAGCGGCGCGCGCATGCTTTCCACGCCCACGCCCACGAACATCCCCCCAACCACGAGGGCGGCCGCAAGGCCGGCGACCAGCGCCGCGCCGGCGCAGCGGTGGCGGACGGCCGCGGGTTCACCGAGCTCTTTGGGCGCCGTCGGGGGCGCCGGCGCCCGGGCCTGCACCGCGCGCTGGGGTCGCACGGGAACGACCGCGCGTTCCTCCACGTGCATGCCGAACGCGGTCTGCAACGCGGCCGCGAGTTCGGCGGCGTTGTGGTGGCGCGCCTCCGGATTGCGCGCCTGCGCACGTTCGAACACCGCATCCAGGGCTGCCGGAAGCTCGCGCCTCAGCTCACGGGCAGGGCGCGGCGCCGCGTGCGCCTGGTACGGCCAGGAGCCCGTGAGCAGTTCGTAGGCGACGACCGCGGCCGAGTAGAGGTCCGCGCGGCAGTCCGCCGGCTGGCCAAGGATCTGCTCGGGCGCCATGTACGCCGGCACGTCGAACACGCCGGGCCGGCGGCTGGCCGAGGCCGCGGCGCCCAACCAGCCGAATCCGGCGATCTTCAGCTGGCCGTTGCGGCCGATCAGCACGTGCTGGGGATTCAGTGCGGAGTGCACCAGGCCTCGTTCATGCGCGGGGGCCAGCGCGGCCAGCAGTTGCACCGACAGCGAGAGACCCTGCAGCGCAGGCAGCCGCCCCGCCCGGGCCAGGTACTGCGCCAGCGTCTCGCCTTCTACAAACGCCGTCACTGCGTACGCGCCGTCTCCGTGCCAGCCGAAATCGTGCAGCTCGACGATGCCCGGATGCTGCACCCCGGCCGTCTGCATGGCCGTGGCCCGCATGCGCTCGCGCCGGTCGGTCGAAAGCGTCGGATCCACCGGCCACTGCGTGACGGCGACGCGCTCCCCGGTTTCCGTGTCGACGGCCTCGTGAACCGTCGCCGTCCCCCCCCAGTGGCGACGACGCGCTGCAGCTGGTAACGGCCGATGTCGCCGGGCATCAGCACTTCTCCGCTCTTTCGGGCCGGACCGGCAGCTGGTAGCGGCGCTTCAGCAACTCCAGCCCCAACATGCTGCGACCGCGTGTCTTGCGCCCCCGGTTGGCCGCCGTCTTGATCCTTCCTATCGTTGACCTTGCGCGTCATGGTGGCCATGTTCTTTTTTCCCATCAAAGCGCCGGGTAGGACAGCTACCCACATGCTTGTCGCCGGGCCGCTAGTGTCCAGCCACTGGGGCGGCCCGAGCCGGTAACGGTCGAGCACTACCAACATGTTGTGGTCAGGCCCAGCGGGGCCCCGGCGGCACTCCACCATGCCGCCCGCGCGCCCGCACGAGGGTCGTGGCAGGGGGCTCGCTCAGAGCCTGCGAAGAACAGCTCAATAGAGGTGGCAGTGACGTCGACGGCCTCAGGCGGCGGTGCGAGGAGACCCCCCGTAGCACGGGAAAGCAGCGCTGGCCAGCTGTGCTGGCTGCTTCGGGTCGAAGCGACCGTGACCGGCGGATTGTTGATCCGCAGGGCGCCCCGAGGCACTTGGCTAGTCGCCAAGTGTTGCCTCTTGTCCGAGCCGCTTTGAACGGCGAGGGCCTAATTCGCCACCGCAGAGCATGGTAATTTCGTGAGCCTTGCCGATGTTCAGAGAGGACCAGTTCTCCACCAAGGACCAATCAGGAGCGTCCGGTGCTATCTCACGCATGTGGCCCTTGCGATGAAGATCAGCCACGGGCGGAGAATCGCGCCGGCCTCGAGCACCACTTGCCGTTTGTGACCAACAGAAGGAGGCGTCCAACGCGCCAGCACCGGTGGGAATGTGGGCGCTTCAGTTGTAGGTCGCCTTCACCGGTAGACCTGTTGGGGCAGACGGAACCCAAAGCTTCGCATCGCACAGGCCCCGTTGTGCTAAAGGGAACTGTGTTGAGCGGTGACACTACTCTGTGGGCGTCGAGCAGTGGCGGCCACAACGCAGCACGGGTCAGTGCAGGACAAAACGCCGCCGTCGTGTAGTAAACAATCCCACACACGTAGGACTTGCTGCGTGGGATAAGTTTCCATCCTCGTCAATCACTACACCCGAGGAGCAACCATGAGCTGTTCAAGTACGCTTCATCCGAGCCGTTTCCTTGTTCCGCTATTGCGGGAGGCAAGCTCGACAATCCTAGCCTTGGGGCTCTTCGCAGGAGCCGCACATAGTCAGACGCTTCTGTCCGAGACAACGTGGGGCGGCCAGGGCGCCGACGTTGCCCACGGAGTCGCAGTTGCCACGGACGGCAGTTCGTACATGGTGGGCCTCTCCGACAGCTTCACGACCGATCAATTCGGTAATCCGCGCCCGGCCATCTCGTTGGTGAAGTTCTCGTCCAACGGGTCCGTCGTCTGGCAGAAAGTCTGGACCGGCGAGACGCAGCGCGGCGGCGGACGTGCGCCAACCGTGGCGCTAACGTCCGACCAGAGTTCGGTCTATGTGACCGGTCTTTCGAATGCGAACGGCGGCGATGCGGTGCTGCTGAAGTTCGATTCCGACGGCAACCTCCTGTGGCAGAGAACCTGGGGTGGCAGCGTCATCCGCGAGGAGAGCGAGGCCGTCGCTACGGACGCGCAAGGGGCCGCCTACATCTCGGGCACCCAACGAGACCACCAGGCTGGGACGGCAGGCCTGTTCGTCGTCAAGTTCAATGGGGACGGCACCGTTGCGTGGCAAAAGATCTGGAACGACGCATCGGGGTCGGCGGTCGCCGTCGGGCCCGACGGCCATGTCTACGCAGCAGGAAGCAAGATGCGTACTGATGGATCGTTTGAGTTCGACGTCCTGGCACTCAAGATCACGAATGGCGGCGGACTCGTCTGGGACATGACGTATTCCGCCGCCGGGACTGTGGACGCGCGTGGCGGAATGACGGTCGGGCCCGACGGAGGCCCGATATTCGCGGGTGCCATCCAGGCCGGAAAAAAGGTCGTGGGCATCTCAGCCTTGCTTGTCAAGCTCACCACCGACGGCGGGCTGTCGTTCGATAGTCAATGGGGAGGCAGCAAGAACGGCACCTCCGGCCACGCCGTGGCCCTGGCGCCGGATGGGTCCATCCATGTCGCCGGAGCGGCGAGTCTCGGAAGTGGCGCCGACGAGGCATTCGTCTTCCACGTGGACACCCAGGGCAGGGGCCTGGATGCGGTGACGTGGGGCGGCGCTGGGTTCGACAGCGGCCATGGCGTGGGTGTTGCAGGCGACGGCACGGTCGTGCTCGCGGCGACCACGAACCCGCCGGGGCCACCGTTCACATTGCTCGATACATCGGGGAAGGTGTCCAGTGTCGGTGGCGCCGTTGCGGTCGCCGGCGGCAGTCTCGCTGATGCACCAGGCCTTGCGGCCGATGCAGGCGCGCTCGTTATCAATTCGACTGGTGGCACCAGCTACGCCGGGAATTCCGAGACGGCGCTCGTGAAGTTCTTCGGGGCCTCGAAGAAGTAGGGCAGTCGTTGCCAACAGCGGCCACGTCTTCGAACCGGCCGCGGGTACGGATCAGGACCCGGGTAGCCGGCCTGTTTCGCGCCCTGTACTGAGCACCTACTGAAAGCGCGTTGATGCTGGGCGCGTGCGGCTCGGGGCGGCGCGTACCCCAGCTACTGCATCTTTGCCCGCTGGTGGAGGTCGGTGCCTGCCGGGGAGCGGACGGCAAACTGGCGCGAGATTGAGCGGCCTCGCGCGGGCAGACGGAGCGGTTCCGACGCGCCGCGTGACAGCGAGGGCCATTCCGTTCTGGCTGGCCCGTTATGAGAGTAAAACGAATGCCATGTCAGCTACAAACCACCGTTCGACCCGGGTGCTGATCGTCGAAGACGAGGAGGACTGCCGCATGACCCTGGCGCTGCTGATGTCCATGCACGGCTTCGAGGTGCGCGCAAGTGCGAGCGGCCGGGAGGCGATCGCCATCGCAGAAGAGTTCCTGCCCGAAGTAGTCTTCCTCGACCTCGGGATGCCCTTGATGGACGGCTACGAGACGGCGGCCGCGCTGAGAATGAATGCTCGCACGATGCAAGCTCGAATCGTTGCACTGACGGGCTACGGAGCTGAGCGCGAAATGGAACTCGCTGCGGCAGCTGGCTTCGACTTGTACCTGGTCAAGCCAGCAGCATTGGCAGATCTTCTCGCCGCCGTATCGCAACCCTTGCCGACAATGCTCGCCTGAGCCGCGTCCAAGCTGCGCCCGTTACGCAGCTCGCAACGACGGTGGCAGTCGCATGGACCTGCCTCAGCAACGAACTACGGACTACGAATCCGCCGGTCCCAGTGACCTCATCGGGTGAGTCGCTCTAGGTGCAGAGGTCCGCTTCGGCGGCTAGCAAATATCGCCCGATCGATTGCTCCTTGCCCGGCACAGCCCGGCAGAGGCTCTGATCACCACGGCCCCTCCCACCGCCGGACCGCGCCCGGTGGCTTAGACGGCCGAGAGGCTCTCAAGTCTTGGGCTTCAAAAAGTCGCAGGCGCGATCCGTTGCTCTCGGCGCGCCTCACGAGGACGCTCTTTCCGATGAGTCACACGCCTTGTTGCCTTGGCTATGCTGGCACGGTGGCGTACACCTGTGAAATCGAACTCAGGCCGGATCATGTCCGCGCCGCCATTGCCGGATCCGGCACCGTGGAGGAATTCATCAGCATGGTCCAGTGGCTCGGAGCGAGGAGCGTCACTTGGCGCTCCTCGGTGCTGCTCGTGGATCTTCGGGGAGTCGAGACGGTCTACACGTTCACTGAGCAGTTGATGATCGGACGCGCGGTGGGCGTGAACCTGCGCCACTTACGCAGGCACGCTGCCGTTGTGCGGGCGGAGCGCATCACGCACGTGGGCGAGAAGGCAGCGCAGCACGAAGGCAGCCCCCTTCGCGTGTTCGCCGACGAAAAGGAGGCGGCGGCCTGGCTGTTCGAGACGGATTAGGCAGTTACGCCGCTGGCCAGGGTTGGCTAGATGGAGACGTGTTCAGATTGGCGGATGTTGAGCCGGCGGTTCGCCCGACGCATGACGATGCACGCCTGCTTCAATGCGCTCTAGTCGTTTGACCGCCGGATTGTTCATCCATGGTGGTTCCGGCCCCGAACTACGAATCGGTTCAGAGCAGCGGGGAAGTGCGGTTAGACGGAGGCGGTGGCTGCCAAGGTCCGCGCCTGGAGCGGCTGCGCGACGCCAGCTTGCACAGTCCGCCAGCTAATCCGCCTGAAGGACGATGATCTGCGAAGTCGATCGGCTAGGGTTTGACGCCGTCGCAGCGCTCACGATACCCTTTCCGCATTGCGGGGACAGGCGATGGCGATCACAAACGCTCAGCTCACCGAGCTCCTAGAGGGCATGGCCCGCACGCACATTGCCTTGCTGAGGGCAACCCTCGATCATCACCCGACGCTGCGACTGGTCGTTCCGGCGCTGCAACGCGAGGCTCAAATCACCGGGGGTGCTTCTCAGCCGATATCTTTGGGGAACGTCTACGCACGCATGATGCTGAATGCAGGCGCCGTACCGCCCCCGGACCAGCAGTCCATTGAGTACTTCGCGAAGGAGCTGGACAAACTCACGGGCGCGTAGGCCCGACACCTCACGAGTTCAGGTGGGTTCCTCGACCATGGCGCTTCCCCACGCTCAAACGTCGGCGCTTCTGGGGCTTGCGGAGCGGCGCGTCATCGAAGCCGAGATGCGCGTTACCAGAATGCGGCAGCTGGTCCTCTCCCTGGCCGAAAAAGGGCGAAATACAACACAGGTGGAGGCAGAGTTGGTGTCCATGGAGTGCACTGTGCAGAGCATGCATGATGCGCTGCAAGCTGCCCGACGGAGCGATTTGCTCAACTCGTCCACTCCCGTCCTTCCTGCCACCCCGGCCGCTTAATTTTCGCCGAGTCCGCCGACCGCACGCCGGGCGCGGCGTTCGCCTACTGCCGTCCGCCCTTGCCCCGCCTACAGTAAAGTTCCTTCTGGACCCATGCAGCTCCCCTAGTGCCCTGAGCTGCCGCCGATAACAGGCAGGCCACTTCGCTGCTTTCGCACCCCCTCTGGAGTGCGTATGAGCACCGAATCGAGACACCCCATCTTTGACAAATGGCTCGTCGTGCAGGCAAAGGCGCATCAAGCCGAGCTAATCGTAATGCGCGCCCAAATTCAGGAGGCGGTTGGTGCTGGCCCAGTTCCTCCGGACCTGCTGGAGCACGCCAGAACCTTGCGGATGCGGGCGAGCATTCTGGTTCCGGAGGCACTTGCTGAGATGGCGCGCCTCGCGGACTCAGTCCGCTGGCGGCCGGACGAGCAGGACCAAGAGATGGAGAGGATTGCCCGAGCGGCAAGCGCGCACCACGCGGAGTAGCGCAGGCCTCGGGTGCCTGCGTCGGGGGTTCACTACGGACGCGCTTCGTCTTTCACAGCGGCATATACCTGTCTGAACAAGGCGGCCGCGTCCCGGCGAAGAGACGTCGCCACTTCAATCAACCCTTCAAGCTCCGCGTTCGTTGGAGTCTGCACGTCTGCGCCTGCCGCTCTGCCGCGACTGCTGCCTGTTCGGCTGCTGGCCAAGTCTTGATGAGGGATTCTCTATTCGGCATGCGAGGCATGTTAGCGACTGGCGGACAAGCTGGCGGAAGGCAGATCGAACCGGCGGAGAGCCAATACTGGCGCGGGTCTTGACAGACGCCCTCTCCGGCCAAACCGTAGAACGCCTCATTGGCGCTAGACGGCGGACGCCTCATTGGCGCTAGACGGCGGACGATGATCGTCTTTGCCAGCTCACGCACGGGTCCCTTTTGCCGGGCCGCTCCCACGGGTGATTCGGACCCCAAACTCGGACTGTTGTGATGGCCGTGTAAGGGGGTTGTCCTGTATGCGTCCTGTCAAGCAATTCGGAAACCGACCCACTAGCGGCCCACCGACAGCTCGAATAACCCGCGGGCGTCCTCGCTAGGAGGACCCGGAATCCTCGGCAGGGCACGGTAGTGGCCAGCGGCGCTCACCCATCCACTAGCGTTAGGCGAGCTCGTCGCTCAACTCCTCCTCAGCTAAGACCGCCGCTCTCGTGAACGTGGCTTGGTGAGGAGCTGCCGAGCATACGCAACTGCCTCTTGCGCCTTCTGCTTGTTGCGCGCCAACTGCTCAAGGCTCAATACTTCTTCTGCTGGCGCGAGGTCTCTAGCGGGCTGCGGCATCTGTCGGCAAATTTGCTCGAAGAGCCCCGCGTCAGGAGGATTCCCTGGCGGCAGATGCATAAGTCCGTATTGAAGCTGTTCATCTGAGAGGCCGGCAAGCTGCTGTCGCCAGTCTTCCAAGACGCTCGCCAAGTCGATGCCATCCCATCGGCCGAGAAAGTAGTGCCCGTACCGAAGGGCAATCCTGTTGAATACTCGCTCAATGCTTTGCGAGCGCGAAGGCTGCTTGTTCGCGAACATTCTTTGTCTCCACGTCGATGGTCATGCCCAGATTGAGTGTGTCCACAGCTGCAATCCCTGGAAGAGAAGATGCGACGCGTCTGGCGCGTTCACTGCGCGAGGGCCGCACTGCGACTGCTTGGCCGGCCCGGGCCTGGAGCCATTGGGTGCGTACTGCTTCGCAATCGTGCAACAGGAGCCCGATCGGGTGCCGTTTCGGTGCGTAATGCTCCAGCTGAAGGTAGAACTCGGCCACCAGCGGCGCTTCGGGGGCGGGGATACGCTGGAGTAGGTGCTTCAGCTGTCCGTTCACCTTGCTATTGCGGGTTGGGGGAACGCCATGGCGTTCCTGGAAGGCCTTCGCATAGCGCGCCCATACGTCCGAAATGCTGGCCTGTTGCACGGAATCTTTTTCGCGCGATGGTGTAGGACTGGATGGGACGAGTTTCACCTCGTCCAAAGAAGAGTCTGGGAGATGGGTAATGGGGTCTGGTGTCTGGGTACCCGTTGCGCACATTTCGCGTTCCGTTTCAGATGGCGTTTCAGGCGGCGTTTCAGGCTCTGGCGCAGACCCGGCCTGTGAGCCCGCGGAAGGTGCACTACCGACGGACCGGGCCAGCGCCCTCACTTCAGCAATCGGAGCGTTGAAGGGCAGGTGGTGCCCAGCAGCGTTGATGGTGGCGAACAGCTCCGCACGTTCAAGTCTGTGACGTACAAGCCGTGTGTGTTCGTTCTTCTTCTTGGCTTCGCGCTCTGGGGCACCGTCCTTGTAGGCTTGAATCACGGCATCGCACGTGCGCTGATGCCATCCATCAGGTTGAAGGTGGAAGAATTCTTCTAGTACCGCAGCAATGGCCTGTTTTTGCGCTCTTGTGCACGCCCGCACTTGCCGGCAGGCTTCGGAGATTTCAGCAGGTATGGGACGCTCTCGGCGGTAGTACCACCTAAGCAGGCGTGTGTATGCCATATCCTCGTCCCAACTTAGATGGGCCGTTGCCGCGTCATAGTCGCGGATGTGGTGCTCGTAGTAGTTCACGTCTATCTGGCTTGAAGAGCCGAGGGGCGACCGGAGCAAGGCTGCCGGCCACTTAGCTAAGCGAAGTTATTTAGCTCGAAGGGGCGAGGGCGACGCAGCAAGGTTGCCCCCACTGGTTCAGAGCAGTTCTTTGGAGCCCACGAGGGCCGCACGGACGTGGCTGTCCAGAAACTCGCGCACGCCAGCCTTGGGGTACAGCACTCGGTTTCCAACAAGTGCGTACGCCGGCCCCTTCCGTCTCTTGCGCCAGGCTTCCGCTGTGCTGGGCGTAATGGAGCAGAGCGCACAGAGATCCTGCTCTGTCAAGTAGTCGAGCGCCGCTGCGAGCGCTTCGACACGGCTGGCAGTTGCCGCGGGGGTGATTGTCTGGGCTGTCAAAGGTGCCTCCTGAAGGAATGGGAGGTATCTTTCCAGCGAACTCCGGGGCCTGAACCGGAACAACCTTCGATTTGTTGGCGGACTTATTCCGGTTCTGGCCAGGATATCAGTCGGGCACTCGACGCCAGGCCGCTGTTCTTCAGAAGTGACTCCACCGTCTGGCTGTCGAACTCAGTGTTCAGAGTGGCATTGCAGAAGCTCGCCACAACATGGCCGCATGGCTTACCGTCTTTGGGCATCCCTAGAGGCGTATTCACCGCATCCGTTGCCCTGCCGGCGGTGAACATACGAAGGTAGATAGTGAGTTCGAAAGCCAGCATAGTCGCTACCTTTCGAGGAGGGCCTTGAAGAGGGAGCGGGCTGTCGAAGTACAGGTTGCCGTCTGTGTGGAGATGCCAGAATCCCTCACCATTAAGCTCAGGTATCTGATCGCCCAGTGTCTCAGCTAACTCGTTGAACCAAGCATGCCCGAGCTCCAGGTAGCTCCTGCTGCCACCATCTGCAGGACCGGAGAGCTCCGCCTGCGCTGGGTTGTTGCCGCCTGGTAAGCCCCAAAACATAGCACGGTCCCCACGGTCACATGCTTTCGCCAACATGTTTGCCGCCGCTCTCAAGTGCTCAACACGTTCTCGCTGAGCAGCTAGCTCCTTGCGATACGTGCGACCTGGATCTTTCGTTGCGTCGTACCTTTCAGCGGAGAGGCAAGCGGTGCCTATCCGCAAAAGGGTGATGCAGCGGTCCCTTTCGATCCCACGGTCCGTTCCGGTCCGACGTAGTTTGTCGAACAACTTCATGGCTGATCGCGTTCCAAGCCGATCCCGCCAGGCTCCCCAGTCGCCCCGCCAAGCTCCCCTCCACTCGGCTGCGGTCGAAAAGAGCTGCTCACTCGCAAGCGCTGGCCTGCTCCAGCTCCGCGGTGAAGTGGGCGGCAAAGACTCTCGGAGATCGTTGTTGGCGGTCATCGAACTAAGCCCTCGATGGCACGATAACGGCATGCACGTCTTCCGGTTTGATCTCCGTATACCGGCGCAACATGCTCCACGTTTTGTGGCCGGTGAGGAGTGCCACGCGCGGGATGTCTAGGCCCATGCGAAAGAACTGTGCAGTGGCCCGGTGCCGCAGGTCGTGGAAGTGCAGATCTTCGATGCCGACCGCTTGGCACGCCCGCGTAAAAGCGGTCGAGACTGACGCGGCTCTGGCTTGGAAGATGCTGCCGGCCTGCCGGTCCTTGATCGCGCGCTCAACGACTGCCCACGCGTCAGGCAGCAATGGCACGGTTTGATTGTTGCCCGCCTTTCTCTGAGGGTCCTTGCGGTCGCGGATTACGACCGTCTTGCGCTGGCTGTCGACGTCCTCGACCTGTAGTCGGCAGATCTCGTCCTGGCGCATGCCGGTAGCCAGCGCGAACCGGCACAGCGTGGGCATGTCAATTCGCTGCCGCGGGCTGGTCCCCCAATGGGCGTAGAGCTTGTCCAATTCGTCGTCGGTGGGCTCGCGCTGGCGCTCCTTGCTGCGCGTCTGCAGGCCCCGGTGCTTGAGGCTTTCGCGGGCCTCCAGCGCGAGCCGGTCGTTGACGTCCAGTTGACGGGCGTGTCGAGCCCACTTGAGCACGGCGGACAGGAACGACAGGTCGGCCGCGATCGTCACGCCGCCGGCACCCGCCTGTTCGCGTCGATCGATGAAGTCCCGCAAGACGACGGCGGAGACGGAGGAGAGCTTCACCTTGCCCATCTCGCGCTTGAGCATCGCCAGCGTTGCAGCCTTGGTCTTGCCAGGCTCGCGGGCGAGCGTCTCCTGGTACTTGTCGATCAGGTCGCCGACCGTGGCGCCTTTAGGCGCAGGGGCGAAGCCGCCGGCCGCGATGTGGTGCGACTGGGCTTCAATGCCGGTCGCCCAGTCGCGGGCCTCGCGCTTGGTCGCGAAGGTGGCGGCCCGGTACAGGCCCGCGCGCCTTACCTGCGCGCGCCACTTGCCGCTGGGTAGCTGAGAAAATGTAGGCATCGTGTGCAGTCCCCTCGTGTGCAGTCTTTGTGCGTCCGATCGTTCCCGGATTATTCCCGCGATAGCCCTGCCGTGTGCACGCCGTGTGCACTTCATCGCGCACACGCCGCTTTTTAGCGATCCGACAATCTGAAAAAACCATTGTGAATCAAGAGCTTATCAGATGGCGCGTCAGTGTTGCACCGATGATGGACTGGACCGACCGCCACTGCCGCTACTTCCACCGGCTCCTCAGCCGCCGCGCGCTGCTCTACACGGAGATGGTGACCACGGGCGCGCTGCTGCATGGCGACGTTCCGCGGCACCTCGACTTCGACGAGACCGAGCATCCGCTGGCGCTGCAGCTCGGCGGCAGCGAGCCGGATGAGCTCGCCAAATGCGCGAAGCTCGGCGAGCAGTGGGGCTACGACGAGATCAACCTCAACTGCGGTTGCCCCAGCGAGCGGGTGCAGCGCGGATCGTTCGGCGCCTGCCTCATGGCCGAGCCGAAGCTCGTGGCCGACGGCGTGAAGGCGATGGTGGACGCGGTGAGCATCCCCGTGACGGTGAAGCACCGCATCGGCATCGACCGCGACGAGAGCTACGAATTCGTGCGCGACTTCGTCGGCACGGTGGCCGAAGCCGGCTGCGGCGTGTTCATCGTCCACGCCCGCAATGCCTGGCTCAAGGGCCTGTCGCCGAAGGAGAACCGCGAGGTCCCGCCGCTGCGGTACGAGACCGTGCATCGGCTCGAGCGCGACTTCCCGGGGCTGCAGTTCGTCATCAACGGCGGCTTCGGCACCACCGCCGAAGTGCAGGAGCAACTGCGAGCACTCGACGGCGTGATGGTCGGGCGCGAGGCGTACCACAACCCCTGGTGGCTGGCGTCCTGGGACGAGGCGTTCTTCGGCGACGCGCCGTTCGAGGGCACGCGAGAGTCGGTCGAGGCCGCGCTGGTCGACTACATGGCGCGGCAGCGGCGCGAGCACGGCACGTACTGGTATGCCGCGGCCCGGCACATGCTCGGCCTGCGCAACGGCTTGCCGGGCGCGCGCCGGTGGCGGCAGGTGTGGAGCGACCATCGCCTGAAGGCGCTGGACCCGCACGACGTGATGGCGCTGGCACACCGCCAGGTCGCGCTGGCCGCCTGAGCCACCCCTTTGGGGGATGGCCGTTTTTCGGCTAGATGCTTTAAACTTAAATAATCCAGGCTTGGAGCATCTGAATGAAGATCGTCTGCATCGGCGGCGGCCCGGCCGGCCTGTACTTCGCCCTGTTGATGAAGAAGCAGGACCCGCGGCACGACATCACGGTGGTCGAGCGCAACAAGCCCTACGACACGTTCGGCTGGGGCGTGGTGTTCTCCGACCAGACGCTGGGCAACCTCCAGGCGGCCGACCCGCAGACGGCGGCCGAGATCCTCGGCGCCTTCAACCACTGGGACGACATCGAGGTCAACATCCGGGGCGAGAAGATCCGCTCGGGCGGCCACGGCTTCTGCGGCATCGGCCGCAAGCGCCTGCTCAACATCCTGCAGAAGCGCTGCGAGGAACTGGGCGTTCGCCTGCAGTTCGAGACCGACGTGCAGGGCGACGAGCAGTTCCCCGACGCCGACCTCATCATCGCCAGCGACGGCCTGAACAGCCGCATCCGCACCAGGTACCAGGCCACGTACCAGCCCGACGTCGACATGCGGCGCAACCGCTTCGTCTGGCTCGGCACGCACAAGCTCTTCGAGGCCTTCACCTTCGCGTTCGAGGAAACGGAGCACGGCTGGTTCCAGGTCCATGCGTACCAGTTCGACGGAGACACCTCGACCTTCATCGTCGAGACGCCGGAGGAGGTCTGGCGCAAGGCGGGGCTGGACACGATGGAGAAGGAGGAGTCGATCGCGTTCTGCGAGCGGCTGTTCGCCAAGTACCTCGACGGGCACAGGCTCATGTCCAATGCCGCCCACCTGCGCGGCTCGGCCCAGTGGATCCGTTTCCCGCGCGTCGTGTGCAAGACCTGGGTGCACCACAACGGCCGCCAGCCCGTGGTCCTGATGGGCGATGCCGCCCACACGGCGCATTTCTCGATCGGGTCCGGGACCAAGCTGGCGCTCGAGGATGCGATCGAGCTGGCGCGCTGCATCTCCAGCGCCCAGGGCGACCTGAACCGCGCGCTCGCCGACTACGAGGCGGTGCGCAGCGTCGAGGTGCTGAAGATCCAGAACGCCGCACGCAACTCCACCGAGTGGTTCGAGAACGTGCCGCGCTACGTCAACCTGCCCGCGCCGCAGTTCGCCTATTCGCTGCTCACGCGCAGTCAGCGCATCAGCCACGAGAACCTGCGCCTGCGCGACAAGGGCTACGTGGAGCAGTACGAGGACTGGATCGCGCAACTGGCCGGCGTGCACCGCTCGCCGACGCAGCAGCCGGTGCCGCCGATGTTCACGCCGTTCAGGCTGCGCGGGACGGTGCTGAAGAACCGCGTGGTCGTCTCGCCCATGGCCCAGTACTTGTGCGAGGACGGCGTGCCCGCCGACTACCACATGGTTCACCTGGGCGCCCGCGCGCTCGGCGGAGCCGGAATGGTCGTGGCCGAGATGACCTGCACATCGCCCGATGCGCGCATCACCCCCGGCTGCCCGGGCTTGTGGAATGAGCAGCAGCAGGCCGGCTGGAAACGCATCGTCGACTTCGTGCACCGCCACAGCGACGCAAGGATCGCGATGCAGCTCGGGCATGCGGGCCCCAAAGGCTCGACCCGCGTGCCCTGGGAAGGCGAGGACCAGCCGCTCGCGTCGGGCAACTGGCCGCTGCTGTCCGCCTCGCCGCAGCAGTACATCGATGGCGTGAGCGACTGGTCGCGCGCGATGACTCGAGCCGACATGGACCGCGTGCGCGACGATTTCGTGCGCAGCGCGCGGTTCGCCGCGGCCGCCGGATTCGATTGGCTGGAGCTGCACTGCGCGCACGGCTACCTGCTCTCCAGCTTCATCTCGCCGCTGACCAACCTGCGCACCGACGAGTACGGCGGCTCGCTGGAGAACCGGCTGCGCTATCCGCTGGAGGTGTTCCGGGCCATGCGCGCGGTCTGGCCGGAGCACCTGCCGATGTCGGTGCGCATCTCGGCGCACGACTGGGTGGAAGGCGGCATCACGCCCGACGACGCCGTGGCGATCGCGCGCGCCTTCAAGGCGGCGGGCTGCGACCTGATCGACTGCTCTTCGGGCCAGGTGAGCAAGAAGCAGAAGCCGGTGTACGGCCGGATGTACCAGACGCCTTTTGCCGACCGTGTCCGCAACGAAGTCGGCATCGCGACGATGGCGGTGGGCGCGATCTCGGAAGCCGACCACGTCAACAGCATCATCGCGGCCGGCCGGGCGGACCTGTGCGCGGTGGCTCGACCGCACCTGGCCAGCCCGTCCTGGACGCTGCTGGAAGCGGCGCGCATCGGTTACCGCGACGCGAAGTGGCCGGTGCAATATCTCTCCGGCAAGTCGCAGCTGGAGCGCAACCTCGAACGCGAGAAGGCGATGGCCGTGCAGACCGCGGGCCTGTCGCCGCTGGAGCAAGCCAACCAGGCGCAAGGCGTCTGAGTCCACACAAGGAGATCCCATGAAAGACGAGAGCGGGCCGCGGCTCGACCCGGCGCTGGCCGCCGGCAACATGAAGCCGATGGCCGGCTACAAGGCCCGGCACTTCGGCTGGTCGGTGCAGGGCAAGGTGGCGACCATCACGCTGAACCGGCCCGAGCGCAAGAACCCGCTGACGTTCGACTCGTATGCGGAATTGCGCGACCTGTTCGGGCAGCTTCGCTACGCCACCGATGTGAAGGCGGTCGTGGTCACCGGCGAGGGCGGCAACTTCTGCTCGGGCGGCGACGTGCACGAGATCATCGGGCCGCTCGTGAGATTGGCGGCGCCCGAGCTGCTGATGTTCACTCGCATGACGGGCGATCTGGTCAAGACGATGCGGGCCTGCCCGCAGCCGATCGTGGCGGCGGTGGACGGCGTGTGCGCCGGCGCCGGTGCGATCGTCGCGATGTCGTCGGACCTGCGTCTGGGCACGGCGCGCAGCAAGACCGCGTTCCTCTTCAACCGCGTCGGCCTGGCCGGCTGCGACATGGGCGCCTGCGCCATCCTGCCGCGCATCATCGGCCAGGGCCGCGCGAGCGAACTGCTCTACACCGGGCGCTCGATGTCGGGCGAGGAGGGCGAGCGCTGGGGCTTCTTCAACCGGCTGTGCGAACCGGACGCGCTGCTGGGAGAAGCGCAGAAGCTGGCCGCCGAGGTGGCCGCCGGTCCCACCTTCGCCAACGGCATCACCAAGACCATGCTCCACCAGGAATGGGCGATGACGCTGGAGCAGGCGATCGAGGCGGAAGCGCAGGCCCAGGCGATCTGCATGATGACCGAGGACTTCAAGCGGGCGTACAACGCATTCGTCGGCAAGCAGAAGCCGGTGTTCGAGGGGAACTGACGTGAGCGACCGCGCCTACCTCGATTGGCCCTTCCTCGAGCCACGCCACAGGGAACTGGCCCAGTCGCTCGACGCGTGGGCCAACGGCAACGTGCCGCATGCGCACGGACGCGACGTGGATGCCGAGTGCCGCGCCCTCGTCAAGTCGCTCGGCGGGGCCGGCTGGTTGCGTCATGCGGTGGGCGGATCGCACGGCGCGGCGCCAAGCATCGACACGCGTGCGATCTGCCTGATCCGCGAGACGCTGGCGCGCCACAGCGGGCTGGCCGACTTCGCTTTCGCGATGCAGGGCCTGGGCTCCGGGGCGATCAGTCTGCAGGGCACCGAGCCCCAGAAGGACCGCTACCTGACGCGCGTCGCTCGCGGCGAGGCCATCGCGGCGTTCGCGCTGTCGGAGCCCGAAGCGGGTTCGGACGTCGCTGCGATGCAGTGCTCCGCGCGCGTCGAAGGCGGCGAGGCGATCCTCGATGGCGAGAAGACCTGGATCTCCAACGGCGGCATCGCGGATTTCTACGTGGTGTTCGCGCGCACGGGCGAGGCGCCGGGCGCGCGCGGCATCTCGGCCTTCATCGTCGATGCGGGCACGCCGGGCTTCGAGATCGCCGAGCGCATCGAGGTGATCGCACCGCATCCGCTGGCGCGCCTGCGCTTCACCAACTGCCGCATTCCGGTTTCGCAGCGCATCGGCGAAGCGGGCGAAGGCTTCAAGGTGGCGATGCGGACCCTCGACGTGTTCCGCACGTCCGTCGCGGCCGCCGCACTGGGCTTCGCGCGTCGCGCGCTGGACGAGGCGCTGCACCGCGCCACGACGCGCAAGATGTTCAACCAGACGCTGGCGGACTTCCAGCTGACGCAGGCCAAGCTGGCCGGCATGGCGACCACGATCGACAGCGCCGCCTTGCTGGTCTACCGCGCCGCGTGGCAGCGCGACCAGGGCCGCAATGTCACGCGCGAGGCCGCGATGGCCAAGCTCACCGCCACCGAAGGCGCGCAGCAGGTCATCGACGATGCCGTCCAGATCTTCGGCGGCCTGGGCGTGGTGAGCGGCCAGCCGGTCGAGATGCTCTACCGCGACATCCGTGCCTTGCGCATCTACGAAGGCGCGAGCGAAGTGCAGCAGCTCATCATCGCGCGGGAACTGCTGAAGGACCTGAAGGGAGACAAGGCATGAGCCAGCATCAGGCGGTGCTTCCGGCCGGCTGGCCGCGGCCCAAGGGGTATGCCAATGGCGTCGTCGCCGGCGGCCGGCAGCTCTACATCGCAGGCATGGTCGGCTGGGACGCCAACCAGCAGTTCCACAGCGACGAGTTCGGCGCACAGACCTGGCAGGCGCTGAAGAATGTCGCGGACGTGCTCAAGGAAGCGGGCGCGAAGCCGGAAAATATCGTCCGCATGACCTGGTACGTCACGGACAAGCGCGAATACCTGGCGGCCGGCAAGCAGGTCGGGCAGGCGTTCCGGGAGTTGATCGGGCACTACGAAATCGCGATGACGGCGGTGGAGGTGAAGGCCCTGATCGAGGACCGTGCCAAGGTCGAGATCGAAGTCACCGCGGTCCTGCCGGACTGAAACCAGGAGTTCCCCATCATGGCAAGCAAGGCCACGTTCCATTGGGCCGACCCGCTGCTGCTGGACCAGCAGCTCACCGACGACGAGCGTGCCGTGCGCGAGGCCGCCCACGCCTATTGCCAGGAAAGGCTGGCGCCGCGCGTGCTGGAAGCCTTCCGCACCGAAACCACGGACCCGGGCATCTTCCGCGAGATGGGCGAACTGGGCCTGCTGGGCCCCACCATTCCCGAGCAGTACGGCGGCGCGGGCCTGAACTACGTGAGCTACGGCCTGATCGCGCGCGAGGTCGAGCGCGTGGACTCCGGCTACCGCTCGATGATGAGCGTGCAGTCCTCGCTGGTGATGGTGCCGATCTACGAGTTCGGCAATGAAGCCACCAAGCGCAAGTACCTGCCCAAGCTGGCCACCGGCGAGTTCATCGGCTGCTTCGGGCTGACCGAGCCGAACCATGGGTCCGACCCGGGCAGCATGGTCACGCGCGCGCGGAAGGTCGACGGTGGCTACCGCCTCACCGGCAGCAAGATGTGGATCTCCAACTCGCCCTTCTCCGACGTGTTCGTGGTCTGGGCCAAGGACGACGCAGGCGCCATCCGCGGCTTCGTGCTCGAGAAGGGCTGGAAAGGCCTGTCGGCGCCCAAGATCAGCGGCAAGGTGGGCTTGCGTGCCTCGGTCACCGGCGAAATCGTCATGGACGAAGTGTTCTGCCCGGAAGAGAACGCTTTCCCGGAAGTGCGCGGCCTCAAGGGACCGTTCACCTGCCTGAACTCGGCCCGCTACGGCATCGCCTGGGGTGCGCTGGGCGCGGCCGAGGACTGCTGGCACCGCGCGCGCCAGTACGTGCTGGACCGCAAGCAGTTCGGCAAGCCGCTCGCCGCCAACCAGCTGATCCAGAAGAAGCTGGCCGACATGCAGACCGAGATCACGCTCGGCCTTCAGGGCTGCCTGCGGCTCGGCCGCATGAAGGACGAGGGCACCGCGGCGGTGGAGATCACGTCCATCGTGAAGCGCAACTCCTGCGGCAAGGCGCTGGACATCGCGCGGCTCGCCCGCGACATGATGGGCGGCAACGGCATCAGCGACGAGTTCGGCGTGGCGCGCCACCTGGTGAACCTCGAGGTGGTGAACACCTACGAGGGCACGCATGACATCCATGCGCTGATCCTCGGGCGCGCGCAGACCGGTATCGCGGCGTTCTGACGCTGGAACCCTGAGGCGCGCGCGGGCCACAATGGCCCGATGCCGCGCGGACCTGCTTCCTTGCTCCGCCGCCAGCTCTGCCTGGCGGCGGCCGCGTGCTTCGCCCCTGCGGTGCCCGCGCAGCTTGTGCCCGCGCCGGGATACGAGGTGGTGCCGCGCAGCGCCGACGGCATCGGCAAGTCCTTCATGGGCCGCGAGATCGCAGGCGTGATGGGCTGGCAGGGCGCCGCATGGCTGGAGCGCGAGGACCGTGAACGCCAGGAGCGATCGGACCTGCTGCTGCGCGAGCTGAATCTCGCGCCGGGCCTGCAGGTAGCCGACATCGGGGCTGGGACCGGGTATCACGCGCGCCGCATCGCGCGGCTGGTGGCGCCGGGCGGCACTGTGCATGCGGTCGACGTGCAACCCCAGATGCTCGAGCAGCTGCAGGCGCGGGCCCGCCGCGAGGGCATCGCCAACATCGTGCCGGTGCTGGCCAGCGAGCGCGACTCGCGGCTGGCGCCTTCCAGCATCGACCTTGCGCTGCTGGTGGACGTGTACCACGAGCTCGAGTACCCGGTGGAGGTGATGGCCAGCGTCGTGCGCGCGCTGCGGCCGGGCGGGCGGCTGGTGCTGGTCGAGTACCGGGGCGAAGACCCGAAGGTGCCGATCAAGACGCTGCACAAGATGAGCGAGGCGCAGGTGCGGCGGGAGATGGCGGTGCATGCGGTGGTGTATGAGCGCACGTCGGATGTGCTGCCTTGGCAGCACATCGTGGTGTTCCGGCGGGACTGATGGATTCCCCCGAGTCCGCCCGCGGATACCCACCCCAGAATGTCTCCGGCACCAACAAGGAGACACCCCGCATGAAGTTCCACCGCCTCGGGCAACTGATGTCCATCGCCTTTCTCGCCTGCGCCGCGGGAGCCGCCGCGGCACAGGCGGCCTGGCCGACCAAGCCCATCCGCATCGTCGTGACGTTCCCGCCCGGCGGCGCGCCGGATACGCTGGCGCGCATCCTGGCCGACAAGTGGGCGTCGCTCGGCCAGCCCGTCACGGTGGACAACAAGCCCGGCGCGGGCGGCAACATCGGCACCGACCTGGTGGCCAAGAGCGCGCCGGACGGTGCGACATTGGTGATCGGCACCGTGGGCACGCACGGCATCAACGCGTCGCTGTACCCGAACCTGCCGTATCACCCGCAGCGCGACTTCACGCCGATCACTTTCCTGGCTTCGACGCCCAACCTGCTCGTCGTGAACAACAGCGTGCCGGCCAAGACCACGCAGGAGCTGATCGACCTTGCGAAGAAGACGCCGCTCACGTTCGGCTCCAGCGGCAGCGGCACGTCCATCCACCTCTCGGGCGAGCTCTTCAACACGATGGCCGGCGTGAAGATGCAGCACATCCCCTACAAGGGCCGCGCGCAGGCCATCCCGGACCTGCTGGGCGGGCGCATCACGATGATCTTCGACAACATGCCTTCGGCGCTGCCGCTGGTGAAGTCGGGCGAGTTGCGCGCGATCGCGGTCACCAGTGCGAAGCGCTCGGCGGCCGCGCCGCAGATCCCGACGCTGGCCGAGTCGGGCCTGCCGGGGTTCGAGGCCACGTCGTGGTTCGGCCTCTTCGCACCGGCCAACCTGCCCCGCGAAGTGCAGATGAAGATCAATGCCGAGACCACGCGTGTGCTGGGCTTGCCGGACGTGAAGGAGAAGCTGGCGACGCTCGGTCTGGATCCCGCGCCCGGCACGCCCGAGCAGCTGGCGTCGCTCGTGCAGTCCGAGATGACGAAGTGGGCGAAGGTCGTGAAGGAGTCCGGCGCCAAGCCGGACTGAGCGGCTTCAGGCGCGAAGGTCCTGCACCTCGGGCAGGCCGGGCACGGGTTGCCCGGCTTCGCGCAGCACCTGCTCGAGGATGTCCGGCACCTCGAACACCGCCCGGTTGCGGACCTTCGCGACGCTGGCCCGCAGTTCGTCCAGGCGCGCCAGCAGCTCGTTGACGGGCTCGCGCAGCTTGCGCATCGACGTGCCCACGACGCCGAAGCCGTTCTCGAGCAGCCAACCGGTGTTGTAGCGCTCCTGCGGCATGGTCCACGAGTTGCGCACGGTGACCACCGGCAGGCCCATGTGCACGGCCTCGGACAGGCTGCCCGGCCCGGGCTTGCCGATCAGGAAATCGCCCAGTTGCATGTACTCGCGCACGTTGGGCGTGAACTCGACCACCGCTCGCGGCGACTGAGCGGGCATGCGCCGCAGCCGGCGCGCGACGGACGCGTTGTGCCCGCACAGGAGCACCAGCTGCACGTCGTGCAGCTCCTTGGCGATCGAGAGCATCGCGGCCGAGCCGTGGCCGCCGAACATGACGACGCCGGTCGGCCGGTCGGGGTCCAGGCCGAGCGCCTCGCGTGCGGCGCGGCGGTCCTGTGCGACGGGCTTGTAGAAGTCCGGGCGCAGGATCATCCCCGAGGTTCGGTGCACCTGCCACGGCTCGCAACCCTGCTCGAATGCCTGGCGAACCGCGCGATCGGTGCCGCAGATGTAGTGCTGGCGCTGCCCGGGCTCGACCCAGAAGTTGGGCGGGTAGTCGGCAAGATCCGTCATGGCCGTGACGTACGGAACGCCGGGAAGTGCCGAGGCCAGGCTCTCGTACAGGCACCGGTTCATGTTGGGGATGAGCGAGACCACCATGTCCGGCT
Source organism: Ramlibacter henchirensis (assembly GCF_004682015.1). Lineage (NCBI taxonomy): Bacteria > Pseudomonadati > Pseudomonadota > Betaproteobacteria > Burkholderiales > Comamonadaceae > Ramlibacter > Ramlibacter henchirensis. Next base: position 285,068 of record NZ_SMLM01000003.1, read on the forward strand.
CGGTGCGCAACCAGTGATCGCGCAGGCGCTGCACGAGGAAGGGATGCAGGAGCCGCAGGGTGGCCTGGAACACCTTGAGCTCCTGCGCCAGGCCCAGCGTGAAGCCGGTGGCCAGGCGCGCGTTGTACCAATCCTCGGGCTCCATCCCGGTCAGGCGCTTGTACAGGCGCTCGGGGTCCAGCACCTCCATGACGTTGATGCGCTCGACGCGCCAAGGCCGCCCCTGTTCCGCGATCACTTGCTCCAGCGCCTGTGCGGCCGCGCGGTGTCCGCCGCCTGCGTTGAAGTAGACCAGCGTGATCGCCGGCGTCATGGGGCGCGGTTCAGCACTGGATGGTGTTGCGGCAGAACTTCTCGAGTTCGCGCACGACGGCGTTCCTGGCCACGGGATTGACCGCGCTCGGTCCCACGTCGAAGCTGAGCTTGGCCTGGTACTTGCGGAAGAACTCGTCGAAGAGCTCGCCGCCCAGCGTTGCGTAGGCAGTCAGCGTGTCCGCCGCCGCATCGTGCGTGAGCAGCACGGCGCACAACGGCTGTTCGGCGGGGCCGGAGAGCACCTGCGCGCCCTTGGCCGGGTCGTACTGGCTGTGCTCGGCGCAGCAGTGGATCAGGTCGTCGCGCACGCCCTTGCTGGCCTTCTTGGGGCGGAAGCTGATGAAGCTCACCTCCTTCGTCGGGTAGACGAGCTGGTGCGCGCAGATCGCGGAGAAGGCCACGATGCTGCGCCGCGGGCCCACGCCGCCCGGCCAGGCGTAGGTGTCGCGATTCTTGGTGGTCAGCACCTGCGGGGGCGCGGCCTTGCCCAGGTCCAGCAGGAAGACCGGCGTCGCTTCGAACGGATAGTGGAAGACGTAGTTGCTGCGCGGCTTCAGGCTTGAAGCCTTGACCGGCCGGCCCTGTTCATCGACCAGCAATGCCCTGGCGTATTCCTTCGCCTTCGCGTCGGCGGCGAAGGCGGGCAGGGCTGCCGACGCGGCGGTGAGGCAGGTCGCGTGGGCGGCGCAAGACTCGATGAAACTGCGGCGGTCCATGGGGCTCCTTCCGGCGTCGGCACCGTCGCTGGAGGGTAGCAAAAAAACCGCCCCGGCAGGCCGCGTGGGCGCTGCTGCAGAGGCTCAGCGCGCAGGCGCTGCGGGACTCACCGGAGCTGGTTGTCCGGGCGCTTGCGGCGCAGTGGCCGGGCTTGCGCCCATGGCGCCCGAAGCCTGCATGCGGGCGAGCGTCTCCTGCGACACCAGCCGCAGCTGGCCGTCCTGCGACACCACCTGGACCGCGGGGGCTGGGACCCCGGGTCCCATGCCCACGACGAAGCCGCCGGGGCCGGAGGTGACGATCGCGGCCGGGCGGTTGTCCATCACGAGCGACGGCATGTAGCGGTGCTGGTCGCGCGCGGAGACGAGGTCCCAGTCCGTGGCATGAGGCGCTGCGCAACCCGCGGCCGAGAGCAGTGCAACGGCCGGCAGCGCGAATCGCGCGGCGCTGATCCAGCTGGTGTTCATCGAAGGGCTCCTGTTGTCTCAGGGCCCGGGCAAGCGCGCGCCCGAACCGCTCAGCCACTGTAGGAGCGGCCACGCGCGCCGTGTGTGTGCTTCTGTTTGAGCTGTGTAAGGCTGTGCCGCCTACGCGGCTCACGCCGCCGCTTCCAACCCGTTGCGGAAGTGCTCCTGCATCCGCTGCATCGCGGCCGCGGCGTCGCGCTTTTCCAGCGCCTTCATCACGCGACGGTGCTCCGCCAGGCTCTCCTCGATGCGCCCGGACTTCAGCAGCGAATGGTGGCGATTGAGCTTCATCACCTTGCGCAGGTCGGCCACCATCTGGTTGCGCCAGCGGTTGCCGGCGATCTCCAGCAGGCGCATGTGGAAGCGCTCGTTGAGTGCGAAGAACTTCTCGCGGTTGCGCACCGCGCCTTCCAGTTCCTTGTGCAGGGCCTGCAGCTCGCGCAACTGCGCATCGGTGGCCTTGGTGGCTGCCACCGCGGCGGCGTCGCTCTCGAGCAGGGAAAGCAGGTGGTAGACCTCGGCCAGGTCCTGCTCCGACACCTCGGTGACGTAGGCGCCGCGGCGCACCTTCATCGTCACCAGGCCTTCGGCCGCGAGGACCTTGAGCGCTTCGCGCAGCGGCGTGCGGCTGATGCCGAACTCCTCCGCGATCTTCATCTCGTCGATCCAGCTGCCGGGCTCCAGTTCGCGGCGGAAGATGCGCTGGCGCAGCAGCTCGGCCACCTCCTCGTAGAGGGCGCGCGGGGCGAGGGACACGGCTGACATGGGCGGCGATTCTAACGGGGTTGGGCATTTTGCATCAATAATTATGAATGCGGTAAGATGCCGCCGATCTCCGCACGAACCCTCCCCATGAGCTCTGCCAACGAATACCCGTCCGTGCCCGTCGAGGCGTGGGCGAAGGCCGCCGCCAAGTCCGCGCCCGGCGGCGACCCCCAGGCCCTGAACTGGCTCACGCCGGACGGCATCGCCGTCAAGCCGCTGTACACGGCCGAGGACCTGAAGGGCCTGCCGCACACCAACACGCTGCCCGGTTTCGAGCCGTACGTGCGCGGCCCGCAGGCCACGATGTACGCCGTGCGGCCGTGGACCATCCGCCAGTACGCGGGCTTCTCCACGGCGGAGGAGTCGAACGCGTTCTATCGCAAGGCCTTGGCCGCTGGCGGGCAGGGCGTCTCGGTCGCGTTCGACCTGGCCACGCACCGTGGCTACGACAGCGACCACCCGCGCGTGTTCGGCGACGTCGGCAAGGCCGGCGTGGCGATCGACTCGGTCGAGGACATGAAGATCCTGTTCGACGGCATCCCGCTCGACCAGGTCTCCGTGTCGATGACGATGAATGGCGCGGTGCTGCCGGTGCTGGCCGGCTACGTCGTTGCCGCCGAAGAGCAGGGCGTGCGGCAGGACCAGCTGTCCGGGACCATCCAGAACGACATCCTCAAGGAGTTCATGGTCCGCAACACGTACATCTACCCGCCGCAGCCCAGCATGCGCATCGTCGGGGACATCATCGAGTACACGGCGAAGAACATGCCGAAGTTCAACTCGATCTCGATCTCCGGCTACCACATGCAGGAAGCCGGCGCCAACCAGGCCCTCGAGCTGGCCTTCACGCTGGCCGACGGCAAGGAGTACGTGAAGACGGCGACGGCCAAGGGCCTGAGCGTGGATGATTTCGCCGGGCGCCTTTCCTTCTTCTGGGCGATCGGGATGAACTTCTATCTCGAGATAGCCAAGATGCGCGCCGCGCGCCTGCTGTGGTGCCGGATCATGAAGGGCTTCGGCGCGAAGAGCCCCAAGAGCCTGATGCTGCGCACGCACTGCCAGACGTCGGGCTGGTCGCTCACCGAGCAGGACCCCTACAACAACATCGTGCGCACCACGATCGAGGCGATGGCGGCGGTGTTCGGCGGCACGCAGTCGCTGCACACCAACAGCTTCGACGAGGCGATCGCGTTGCCTTCGGAGTTCTCCTCGCGCATCGCCCGCAACACGCAGCTGATCATCCAGGAAGAGACGCACATAACGAACGTCATCGATCCCTGGGCAGGCAGCTACATGATGGAGAAGCTGACCCAGGACATGGCCGACGTGGCCTGGAAGATCATCGAGGAAGTCGAGGCCATGGGCGGCATGACGCGCGCGGTGGACTCGGGCTGGGCCAAGCTCAAGATCGAGGCCGCGGCGGCAGAGAAGCAGGCCCGCATCGATGCCGGCAAGGACGTGATCGTCGGCGTCAACAAGTACCGCCTGGCCAAGGAGGACCCGGTCGAGATCCTCGAGGTGGACAACCACAAGGTGCGCGAGCAGCAGATCGCGCGCCTGCAGAAGATCCGCGCCAGCCGCGACGGCGCCAAGGTGCATGCGGCGCTGGAGGCGCTGACCACGGCCGCGCGAACGGGCCAGGGCAACCTGCTCGACCTGAGCATCCAGGCGATCCGCCTGCGCGCCACGGTCGGCGAGGTGTCGGAGGCATTGGAGAAGGTTTTCGGGCGCCACCGCGCCGATACGCAGAAGGTGACCGGCGTGTACGCAGCTGCCTACGACTCGGCCGAGGGCTGGGAAAAACTCAAGGGCGAGATCGCCCGCTTCGCCGAGGAGCAGGGCCGCCGCCCGCGCGTGATGATCGCCAAGCTCGGCCAGGACGGCCACGACCGCGGCGCGAAGGTGGTGGCCACGGCCTACGCGGACCTGGGCTTCGACGTCGACATGGGGCCGCTGTTCCAGACGCCCGAGGAATGCGCGCGCCAGGCCATCGAGAACGACGTGCATGCGGTCGGCGTCTCCACGCTGGCGGCCGGGCACAAGACGCTGGTCCCCGCCATCATCGAGGAGCTGCGCAAGCAGGGCGCCGACGACATCATCGTGTTCGTCGGCGGCGTCATCCCGCAGCAGGACTACGCCTTCCTCTACGAGGCCGGGGTGAAGGGCATCTACGGCCCCGGCACGCCGATCCCCGCCAGCGCGAAGGATGTGCTGGAGCAGATCCGCAAGGCGCAAGGCGGCTGAGCCGCCGGATATTGCGTATACTTGTGTGACTGTCACACGTCATACAAACCTCACCCGCCATGTCCACCCTGTCCATTCGGCTCGATCCCGAACTCGAGCGCCGGCTCGACCTCGAAGTCGCCCGGCGCAAGAGCACGCGCTCCCGGTTCGTGCAGGATCTGTTGCGGGAGGCGCTTTCGCCGCAGGACCCGGTGCACCTGCTGCAGGAAGCCCGTGCCGCGTACGGCCTGCCCGATCCAGCGCGCGCCAAGGTGCGCACGAACAAGGCCGCCGACGTCAAGGCGCTGGTGCGCAAGGCCGTGGCCGAGAAGCAGGGCCGCCGCAAATGAGATTCGTGCTGCTCGACGCCAGCGTCATGGTGGCGCTCTTCGATGACGCCGAGCAGCGACACAGCCATTACGCCGGCAAGATCGGCCGCCACTGCCCCGCCTGGCAGCTGGCCACCACCTGGCCTTGCGTGGCGGAAGCCAGCTACCTGCTGTCGCCGCGCAACCATCTTGCGATGCTGCACTGGCTGCACAAGGGCGGCGCCATCGTCCTGAACTTCGAGGCCGCGGACCTCGGGGAGCTGCTGCCCTGGATGCAGCGGTACTCGGAAAAGCACAAGTCGCTGATGGACCTGGCAGATGCGTCGCTGGTCTGGCTGGCCAGCCAGCTCGACACGCAGGCCATCCTCACCGAAGACCGGCGCGATTTCCTTCGCTACAAGCTCCCGGACGGCCGCGGCTTCGAGGTGCTGGCGTGAAGGCCGGCGTCACTGCGCGGGACATCCTCGCCGCGGCCCCGGGGCCGCAGCGCCGCGCCATCGCCAAGGCGATCACGCTGCTCGAATCCACCCGGGCCGATCACCGCGCGCGCGGCGATGAACTCCTCACGGAACTGCTGCCGCATACGGGCCGTTCGTTCCGCCTCGGCATCTCCGGTGTGCCGGGCGTGGGCAAGAGCACCTTCATCGAGTCGCTCGGGCTGTACCTCATCGAGCAGGGCCATCGCGTCGCCGTGCTCACGATCGATCCTTCCAGCAGCGTGTCCGGCGGCTCCATCCTGGGCGACAAGACGCGGATGGAGAGGCTGTCGGTCCACGAGAAGGCCTACATCCGCCCGAGCCCGTCGGCGGGCACGCTCGGCGGCGTCGCCGACAAGACGAGGGAAGCGATGCTGGTCTGCGAGGCCGCGGGCTACGACATCGTGATCGTCGAGACCGTGGGCGTGGGCCAGAGCGAGACGGCGGTGGCCGGCATGACGGACATGTTCGTGCTGCTGCAGCTGCCCAACGCGGGCGACGACCTGCAGGCGATCAAGAAGGGCGTCATGGAGCTGGCCGACCTGGTGGCGATCAACAAGTCCGACCTCGACCCGGATGCGGCCATGCGCGCGCAGGCCCAGATCACCAGTGCGCTGCGCCTGCTCACGCAGCAGGGCCGCGAGCGCGGGCCCTGGCAGCCGCAGGTGCTGCAGCTGAGCGCGCTCACGGGCGATGGCGTCGATCGCTTCTGGCAGGCGGTCAGCCGCTATCGCGAACTGCAGGGCGCAGCCGGTGCCATCGAGGCGCGGCGCAAGCAGCAATCCCGTGCGTGGATGTGGGAGCGCATCGAGAGCGGGCTGCGGCACGACTTCCGCCAGCACCCGCAGGTGAAGGCCCGCCTCGGGCACCTGACGGCCGAGGTGGAGCACGGCAGCGTGCCGGCATCGACGGCGGCTCGGCAGCTGCTCGCGCTGTGGCGCGCGCACCCCTGATACCCGCAAAGGACACGGAGAAGAGAACATGCAGGACATCCTGGAACAACTGGAGAAGAAGCGCGCGGCAGCCCGCCTGGGTGGCGGCACCCGGCGCATCGAGGCGCAGCACAGGAAGGGCAAGCTCACGGCGCGCGAGCGCATCGAGCTTCTGCTGGACGAAGGCACGTTCGAGGAATGGGACATGTTCGTGGAGCACCGCTGCCACGACTTCGGCATGCAGGACCAGAAGGTGCCGGGCGACGGCGTGGTCACCGGCTACGGGATGATCAACGGCCGGCTGGTGTTCGTGTTCAGCCAGGACTTCACCGTGTTCGGCGGCGCGCTGTCGGAGGCGCATGCCGAGAAGATCTGCAAGGTGATGGACCAGGCCATGAAGGTGGGCGCGCCGGTGATCGGGCTCAACGACTCCGGCGGCGCGCGCATCCAGGAGGGCGTGGCGTCGCTGGGCGGCTACGCCGACGTGTTCCAGCGCAACGTGATGGCCTCGGGCGTGGTCCCGCAGATCAGCATGATCATGGGCCCGTGCGCGGGCGGCGCGGTGTACTCGCCGGCCATGACGGACTTCATCTTCATGGTGAAGGACAGCTCGTACATGTTCGTCACGGGGCCCGAGGTGGTGAGGACCGTCACGCACGAGGAAGTCACGGCCGAGGAGCTGGGCGGCGCCACCACGCACACCACCCGCAGCGGCGTGGCGGACCTCGCGTTCGAGAACGACGTGGAGGCGCTGATCATGCTGCGGCGCCTGTACAACTACCTGCCGCTGAACAACCGCGAGAAGCCGCCGATCCGCCCGAGCAACGACCCGGTGGACCGCATGGACCCTTCGCTCGACACGCTGGTGCCGGACAACCCGAACAAGCCGTACGACATGAAAGAGCTGATCGTCAAGACGGTCGACGACGGCGACTTCTTCGAGCTGCAGCCGGAGTTCGCGAAGAACATCATCATCGGCTTCGCCCGCATGGAAGGACAGACGGTGGGCATCGTGGCCAACCAGCCGCTGGTGCTGGCCGGCTGCCTGGACATCAAGAGCTCGACCAAGGCGGCGCGCTTCGTGCGCTTCTGCGATGCGTTCAACATCCCGGTGATCACCTTCGTCGACGTGCCCGGCTTCATGCCCGGCACCAGCCAGGAGTACGGCGGCATCATCAAGCACGGGGCCAAGCTGCTCTACGCGTATGCCGAGTGCACCGTGCCCAAGGTGACGGTCATCACGCGCAAGGCCTATGGCGGCGCGTACGACGTGATGAGTTCCAAGCACCTGCGCGGCGACGTCAACTTCGCCTGGCCCAACGCCGAGATCGCGGTCATGGGCGCCAAGGGCGCGGTGGAGATCATCTTCCGCGAGGACAAGAACGACCCGGCCAAGCTGGCCGCGCGCGAAGCGGAATACAAGGCCCGCTTCGCCAACCCCTTCGTCGCCGGCGCCCGTGGCTTCATCGACGACGTGATCCTGCCGCACGAGACGCGCAAGCGCATCTGCCGTTCGCTCGTGATGCTGCGCGACAAGAAGCTGGAGAACCCGTGGCGCAAGCACGGGAACATCCCGCTGTGAAAGCGGATGCGGACTCCCGTACGCAGAAAACGCGGAGAAACGCAGAAATCGCGGAGAGCAAACCTTTGAATCTTCTCTGCGTCCTCTGCGACCTTTCTGCGTTTTCTGCGTACGGCCGTCCGACTTTCTAAGGTCTACCATGTTCAACAAGATCCTGATCGCCAACCGCGGCGAAATCGCCTGCCGCGTCATCAAGACGGCGAAGAAGATGGGCATCAAGACGGTCGCCGTGTATTCCGACGCCGACCGCGACGCCCGCCACGTGGCGCTGGCCGACGAGGCCGTGCACATCGGCGCCGCGCCCAGCCGCGAGAGTTACCTGCGCATGGACCGCATCATCGAGGCCTGCAAGCAGACCGGTGCGCAGGCGGTGCATCCGGGCTACGGCTTCCTCTCGGAAAACGAGGAGTTCGCGCGCAAGGTCGAGGAGGAGGGCATCACCTTCATCGGGCCCAAGCACTACTCGATCGCGGCGATGGGCGACAAGATCGCTTCCAAGAAGCTGGCGAAGGAAGCGAAGGTCAACACCATTCCGGGCTGGAACGAGGCGATCGAGAGCGCCGAGCAGGCCGTGTCCATCGCCAAGGACATCGGCTATCCGGTCATGATCAAGGCGTCGGCGGGCGGCGGCGGCAAGGGCCTGCGCGTGGCCTACAACGACAAGGAAGCCTTCGAGGGGTTCACCTCCTGCCGGAACGAGGCGCGCAACAGCTTCGGCGACGATCGCGTCTTCATCGAGAAATTTGTCGAGGAGCCGCGCCACATCGAGATCCAGGTGCTGGGCGACGCGCACGGCAACGTGGTCTACCTCAACGAGCGCGAATGCTCGATCCAGCGGCGGCACCAGAAGGTGATCGAGGAAGCGCCGTCGCCCTTCATCAGCGACGACACGCGCAAGGCCATGGGCGAGCAGGCCGTTGCACTGGCCAAGGCAGTGAAGTACCAGAGCGCGGGCACGGTGGAGTTCGTGGTCGGCAAGGACCAGTCGTTCTACTTCCTGGAGATGAACACGCGGCTGCAGGTGGAGCATCCGGTCACGGAATGCATCACCGGCCTGGACCTGGTGGAGCTGATGATCCGTGTGGCGGCCGGCGAGAAGCTGCCGATCACGCAAGCCGACGTGAAGCGCACCGGCTGGGCCATCGAGTGCCGGATCAATGCGGAAGATCCTTTCCGGAATTTCCTGCCGTCGACTGGAAGGTTGGTGAGATTTCAGCCGCCGAAGGAGAGCATGTGGGCGGGGGAACCCTCACCGCAGCCCTCTCCCGAGGGCGGCGTCGTTGGTGGCGTGCGGGTGGACACGGGCGTGGCCGAAGGCGGCGAGATCCCGATGCACTACGACTCGATGATCGCCAAGCTCATCGTGCACGGCAGCGACCGCCAGGATGCCATCGCGAAGATGCGCGATGCGCTCAACGGCTTCGTGATCCGCGGCATCTCCAGCAACGTGCCGTTCCAGGCGGCGCTGCTGGCGCATCCGAAGTTCGTGGCGGGCGACTTCAACACGGGCTTCATCGCCGAGCACTACGGCAAGGGGTTCCGCGCCGAAGACGTCACGCACGACGATCCGGACTTCCTCGTGGCGCTGGCGGCCTACGTGAACCGGCGCTCGCTGCAGCGCTCGGCCGGCATCAGCGGGCAGATGCGCGGCCACACCTTCCGCGTCGGCGAGGACTTCGTCGTCGTCAAGCTGGGCGAGGGCGGCAAGAACGAACCTCAGCCCGCCAGGGTTTCGGATTTCCAGGCTGTCTCCGGCTCCAGCGTGGTGGAGACCGGCGGCAAGCGCTACGAGATCTGCAGCAACTGGCACATGGGCGCCTCCCGCATCCGCGGCACCGTGGGCGGCAAGCCTTTCACGGCGCAGGTCGAGCGTGGCGTGGGCAAGAACCCGCTGGCCATCGCGATCAGCCACAACGGCACCCGCCTCGTGGTCATGGTCTTCACGCCGAAGACGGCCGAGCTGCACGCGCTGATGCCGTACAAGGCGCCGCCGGACATGAGCCGCTACGTGCTCTCGCCGATGCCGGGGCTGCTGGTCGACGTGGCCGTGCAGCCCGGCCAGAAAGTGCAGGCCGGCGAGCGGGTGGCCGTGATCGAGGCGATGAAGATGGAGAACGTGCTCTTCGCCGCGGCCGATGGCGTGGTCGCCAAGGTGCTGGCGGGCAAGGGCGAGTCGCTCGTAGTGGACCAGCCTATCGTGGAGTTCGAGAAATGAGCGCCAGGCCTTTCCGTGTGCTCGGGGTGCAGCAGATTGCCATCGGCGGCCCCGACAAGCAGCAGCTTCGCAAGCTGTGGGTCGACGTGTTCGGCCTGGAGGTCACGGGCACGTACCGGAGCGATCGCGAGAACGTGGACGAGGACATCTGCGCGCTCGGCGCCGGTCCGCTCAAGGTGGAAGTGGACCTGATGCAGCCGCTCGACCCGGAGAAGAAGCCGGCTGTCCACACCACACCGCTCAACCACATCGGCCTGTGGATCGACGACCTGCCCGCGGCCGTGAAGTGGCTGGGCGGGCAGGGCGTTCGCTTCGCGCCAGGGGGCATCCGGAAAGGTGCGGCGGGTTTCGACATCTGCTTCATCCATCCCAAGGGCAACGAGGAGTTCCCGGTCGGCGGCGAAGGCGTGCTGATCGAGCTGGTCCAGGCCCCGCCGGAGGTAGTGAAGGCGTTCACCGCGCTTGCGGGAGAATCGCCGGATGGACCTCTCTAGATTTCCCCGCCGGCGCTACACACCGTTCGCCACCCCCGTCGAATTCCTTCCCCGCTTCAGCGCCGCGCTCGCGCAGTCCTGTCCCGGCGGGCAGGGCCCACGCGTGTGGATCAAGCGCGACGACATGCTGGGCCTGTTCCCGGGCGGGAACAAGACGCGCAAGCTGGAGTTCCTGGTCGCCGACGCGCTGGCCCAGGGCGCCGACACGCTGATCACCTGCGGCGCGCCGCAGTCCAACCACTGCCGCATCACGCTGGCCGCCGCCGTGAAGGAAGGCCTGAAGTGCCGCTTCGTCATCGAGGAGCGCGTTGCCGACAGCTACGACCCCAAGGCCAGCGGCAACAACTTCATGTTCCGCCTTCTCGGGGTCGAGAAGATCACCGTCGTGCCGGCCGGCACCGACATGGGCGCCGAGATGAAGAAGGTGGCCGATGCGCTCGCCGCCGAAGGCCGCAAGGGCTACATCATCCCGGGCGGCGGCTCCAATGCGCTGGGCGGCCTGGGCTACGTCGCGTGCGCGCAGGAGCTGCAGCAGCAGCTGTTCGAGCAGGGCCTGCGCATCGATCGCATGGTGGTGGGCTCGGGCAGCTCCGGCACGCACGGCGGGCTGGTGGCCGGCTTCCTGGGGAACAACATCCGCATCCCGATCGTGGGCATCGGCGTCAGCCGCGACCCCGCCGACCAGGAGCCGCTGGTGCTGAAGGAAGCGCAGGCCGTGATGGACCTGCTGGGCACGGGCATCAAGGTGCCGCGCGAAGCCGTGCACAGCGTGGGCGGTTACTGGCAGCCCAAGTACTCGTTGCCCAACGCGGCCATGGTGGAAGCGGTGCAGATGCTGGCACGCACCGAGGGCATTCCGCTCGATCCGGTCTACACCGGCAAGATCATGGCGGGGCTCATCGGCCTGGCGCGCAAGGGCGAGCTGCGGCCCGATGAGAACGTGCTGTTCCTGCACACCGGCGGCCTGCCGTCGCTGCACGCCTACGAACGAGAAGTGCTGGGCGAGATCGAGCTTCGCGGTTGAGTTGCCCACCCGGGTAAGCCCGGAGCGGCGCGCAGGGACCCGGCGGTCATAGTGGGGGACGGGGCCGCAGCCCCGCCCCGGCGAGCGCCGCAGGGCGCCGGCGGGAAGCGAAGGAGACGAAGCCTTGCAGCGAACCGATACCGCCGATCCGGCCTACTTCCACAAGGTCGTCGATTGCCAGTACGCCTGTCCCGCCCACACCCCCGTTCCCGAGTACATCCGCCTGATCGCGCAGGGCCGCTACAGCGACGCCTACATGGTCAACTGGGCGTCGAACGTCTTTCCGGGCATCCTGGGGCGCACCTGCGACCGGCCCTGTGAGCCGGCGTGCCGGCGGGCACGCGTGGAGCAGGCGCATGCCCAGCAGCCCGAGCCGGTGGCGATCTGCCGCCTCAAGCGCGTCACCGCCGACCTGAAGGACGACGTTCGCGGCCGCATGCCGAAGGTCGCGCCGAAGAACGGCAAGCGCATCGCGTGCGTGGGCGCGGGTCCCGCGTCGCTCACCGTCGCGCGTGATCTCACACCGCTAGGCTACGACGTCACGATCTTCGATGGCGAAGCGAAGGCCGGTGGCTTCATGTGGACGCAGATCCCCCGCTTCCGGCTGCCCGAGTCGGTGATCGACGAGGAGACGGGCTACATCCTGGACCTCGGCGTGGCGTTCCGCTCGGGAGAGCGCATCGATTCGATGAAGGCCTTGCTCGCGCAAGGCTACGACGCGGTGTTCGTCGGCTGCGGGGCGCCGCGCGGGCGGGACCTGGACATCCCGGGCCGGCGCGAGGCCGCTTCGAAGATCCACATCGGCATCGAATGGCTGGCTTCGGTTTCGTTCGGCCACGTCACCAGCATCGGCAAGCGAGTGATCGTGCTGGGCGGCGGCAACACGGCGATGGACTGCTGCCGTTCGGCGCGCCGCCTGGGCGGCACAGACGTCAAGGTCATCGTGCGCAGCGGCTTCGAGGAGATGAAGGCCTCTCCATGGGAGAAGGAGGATGCGATGCACGAAGGCATCCCCATCATCAACTACCACGTGCCCAAGGCTTTCGTGCACGAGGAGGGGCGGCTCACGGGCATGACGTTCGAAATCGTCAAGGCGGTGTACGACGAGCGCGGCCGACGCAGCCTGGTGCCCACGGGGGAGCCCGAGGTCTTCTTCGAGTGCGACGAGGTGCTGGTCGCCGTGGGCCAGGAGAACGCCTTCCCCTGGATAGAGCGAGACTGCGGCCTTGCCTTCGACGACTGGGGCCTGCCCAAGCTTTACAAGGAAACCTTCCAGTCCACGCTGCCGCACGTCTTCTTCGGCGGCGATGCTGCGTACGGGCCGAAGAACATCATCACCGCGGTGGCGCATGGCCATGAAGCGGCGGTGTCGATCGACCGCTACCTGAACGGCCTGGACACCGCCGTGCGGCCTGCGCCGATGACGAATCTCGTCTCCCAGAAGATGGGCATCCACGAGTGGAGCTACGACAACGACACCTCGCTGGACCTGCGCTACAGGGTTCCCTGGGCCAAGGCCGAGAAGGCGCTGGCCAGCATCAAGGTGGAAGTGGAACTTGGCTTCGACGCCGCCACCGCGTTCAAGGAGGCGCAGCGCTGCCTGAACTGCGACGTGCAGACGGTCTTCACCGAAAGCGCCTGCATCGAGTGCGACGCCTGCGTGGACATCTGCCCCATGGACTGCATCACCTTCACCGAGGACGGCCAGGAGCAGGAGCTCAGGCCGCGCCTGAAGGCGCCGGCGCTCAACCTGGCGCAGGACCTCTACGTCGGCGGACCGCTCAAGACCGGCCGCATCATGGTCAAGGACGAGGACGTGTGCCTGCACTGCGGCCTGTGCGCGGAGCGATGTCCGACGGGCGCCTGGGACATGCAGAAGTTCCTGCTCAACCCCACGCAGGCCGGGCAGCAGGCGCGCGAGGTGGCCGGGAGGCCCGCATGAAGCCGATCGAATCCATCAACGACTTCGTCGTCAAGTTCTCGAACGTCAACGGCTCGGGCTCGGCTTCGGCGAACGAGCTGTTCGCCAAGGCCATCCTGCGCATGGGCGTGCCGGTGAGCCCGCGCAACATCTTCCCGAGCAACATCCAGGGCCTGCCGACCTGGTACGAGGTGCGCGTCAGCGAAGCGGGCTGGCTGGGCCGGCGCGGCGGCATCGACATGATGGTGGCGATGAACCCGCAGACCTGGGACGCCGACGTCGCGGAGTTGGAACCCGGCGGCTACCTGTTCTACGACAGCACTCGCCCGCTGCCGCCCTCGAAGTTCCGCTCCGACGTCCACGTGATCGGCATGCCGCTCACGGAGATCTGCAACGCGGTCTACAGCGATCCGCGGCAGCGCCAGCTGTTCAAGAACATCGTCTACGTCGGCGCGCTCTCGGTGCTGCTGGAGATCGAGCCGGAGGTGATCGAGAAGCTGTTCAGCGAGCAGTACCGCGGCAAGGAGAAGCTGCTGGCCTCGAACGTCCAGGCCCTGCACCTCGGCCGCGACTTCGCGCGTGAGCACCTGAAGGCGCCGATCGGCATTCGCGTGCGCCGCGCCGACAAGGTGGGCGACGGCATCTTCGTGGACGGCAACAGCGCCGCCGCGCTGGGCTGCGTGTACGGCGGCGCCACGGTCGCGGCCTGGTACCCGATCACGCCGTCGTCATCGGTCGCCGAGGCCTTCCAGAAGTACTGCGGGAAGTTCCGCGTGGACCCCGCCACCGGGCAGAACCGATACGCGATCGTGCAGGCCGAGGACGAGATCGCGTCCATCGGCATGGTCGTGGGCGCGGGCTGGAACGGTGCGCGCGCGTTCACGGCCACGTCGGGCCCGGGCGTGTCGCTGATGACCGAGTTCATCGGGCTCGCTTACTTCGCCGAGATCCCGGTCACGATCATCAACGTGCAGCGCGGCGGCCCGTCCACCGGCATGCCCACGCGCACCCAGCAGGCCGACGTGCTGGCCTGCGCCTACGCCTCGCACGGCGACACCAAGCACGTGCTGCTGTTCCCTGAAGACCCGCACGAGTGCTTCGAGCACGCGGCCGCGGCGCTCGACTTGGCCGATCGCCTGCAGACGCCCGTCTTCGTGATGACCGACCTGGACATCGGCATGAACCAGCGCCTGTGCCGCCCGTTCGTGTGGGAAGAGGGCCGTCGCTTCGATCGCGGCAAGGTGATGACGGCCGAGGAACTGGAGGCCGGCAAGGACTTCGGCCGCTACAAGGACGTGGACGGCGACGGCATCCCGTGGCGCACGCTCCCGGGCACGCACCCGACCCGGGGCAGCTACTTCACGCGGGGCACCACCCGCGATCCCTACGCCCGCTATTCCGAGCGCGGCCCCGACTACATCTACAACGTCGAGCGGCTGCTGTGCAAGTTCCGCACCGCGGCCGACCTGGTGCCGCAGCCCGTGCTTCGGCTCGCCACGGAACCGACGCGCCTCGGCGTGCTGTATTTCGGTTCGACCAGTCCGGCGATGGACGAGGCGCTGGAAGTGCTCACGGACGAGGGCGTGCACGTGGACGCGATGCGCCTGCGCGCGTTTCCGTTCCCGGACAGCGTGGCGCAGTTCATCGCCGCGCACGACCGGGTGTTCGTGGTCGAGCAGAACCGCGATGCGCAGATGCGATCGCTGCTGGTCAACGAGCTGGAGATCGACCCGGCGCGGCTGGTCAAGGTGCTGCATTTCGACGGCACGCCGATCACCGCCCGCTTCATCACCACCGCCATCCTGAAACACGTGCAGGCGCCCGCCTTGGCCGCGCCGCGCCGCGACCCGGAGCTGCAGCCATGACGTACATCGCCAAGCCGCCGCTGCGGCATCCCACCCTGGAGCGAAACAAGGTCGGCTACACCCGGCGCGACTACGAGGGCAAGATCTCGACGCTGTGCGCCGGCTGCGGCCACGACTCGATCTCGGCGGCCATCATCCAGGCCTGCTGGGAGCTGGACATCGAGCCGCACCGCGTGGCCAAGCTCTCGGGCATCGGCTGCAGTTCCAAGACGCCCGACTACTTCCTGGGCGCCTCGCACGGCTTCAACACCGTGCACGGCCGCATGCCGAGCGTGCTGACCGGCGCCAACCTCGCCCACCGCGACCTGCTGTACCTGGGCGTGTCGGGCGACGGCGACTCGGCGTCGATCGGCCTGGGCCAGTTCGCGCATGCGATGCGGCGCGGCGTGCGCATGGCCTACATCGTCGAGAACAACGGCGTGTATGGCCTCACGAAGGGGCAGTTCTCCGCCACCGCCGACCAGGGATCCAAGAGCAAGAAGGGCGTCGTCAACAGCGACAGCCCGGTGGACCTGGTGGGGCTGGCACTGCAGCTGGGCGCCACCTACGTCGCGCGGAGCTTCTCGGGCAACAAGGCGCAGCTGGTGCCGCTGGTCAAGGGCGCGCTGCAGCACGGCGGGGCCGCGTTCATCGACGTGATCAGTCCCTGCGTGGCCTTCAACAACCACCCGGGCAGCACCAAGAGCTACGACTACGTGCGCGAGCACAACGAGGCGGTGAGCCGGATCGACTTCATCACCGGGCGCGAGGAGATCACGGTGGACTACGGCCCGGGCGAGGTGGTGGACGTGCGGCAGCACGACGGCACGCTGCTGCGGCTGCGCAGCCTGAACACGGGCTACGACCCGACCGACCGCAACCAGGCGATGGCCTACATGCAGCAGCATCAGGCCCGCGGCGAGGTGCTCACGGGGCTGCTGTTCGTGGACCCGCTGGCCACCGACCTGCACACCGCGCTGAACACCAGCGACCGTCCGCTCAACGCCCTGGGCGAGGCGGACCTGTGTCCCGGCGCCGCGGCGCTGCAGAAGCTGAACGCCTCGCTGCGCTAGTTCCGCGCCGCGAGATCTTGCAAGAGGGAGGTGCCTCATGAGCGAACGCACCGTGTTCCAGTCGCTGACGCACAAGCACGTGGTGCGCGTCGGCCCCGAGGCCAGCGTCTACGAAGCGGCCTGCGTGATGACGCGCGCCAATTGCGGCAGCGTGCTCGTGATGGAGCCGCCCGACGCGATCCTGGGCATCCTCACCGAGCGCGACCTGATGACGCGCGTGCTGGCCCGGGCGCTCGACCCGGCGCTGACCGCCGTGCGGGAGGTGATGACGCCCAAGCCGGTCTGCGTGAAGCCGGAGCTGCCGGTGTCCGAGGCCGTGCTGATCATGCTGGAGCGCGGCTTCCGGCACCTGCCGGTGGTGAGCGGCACCCGCGTGCTGGGCGTGTTCTCGGCGCGCGACGCGCTGCCGCGCGAGGTGGGCGCCGCGATGGGCATCGTGGAATTCAACGAGCAGGTGAACGACGTCGCGGGTGGCTGACGCCGCTCGGCTCAGGCCTTGCCGCGGCGGGCCCGCGCGCGGGCGAGGGCGGCCTCGATGACGGCGCGCTTGCGATCGGCCTCGGTGCATTCGGTGCCGTGCGTCTGGGCGGGCAGGTCGGCGAGCTTGGCCTCGGCCTTGCGCTCCAGCCGCCCGGCGTGCTCGGCCTCTTCGCGAGCCAGGCGCTGCTTGCGTGCTTCGTAGCGGTCCAGCGCCATTTCCGCCTGCTCGGCGCTCCACGCCTGCCAGCCAGCGCGGTCGCCGGTGACGTTCTCCAGCGAGATGCAGTCCACGGGGCAGACCGGCACGCACAGCTCGCAGCCGGTGCAGTACGGCTCGATCACGGTGTGCATGCGCTTGTGCACGCCGAGGATCGCGTCCGTGGGGCAGGCCTTCAGGCACAGCGTGCAGCCGATGCACCAGGCCTCGTCGATGACCGCCACGGTGCGCGGCCCTTCGACGCCGTTGGCAGGATTGAGCGGCAGCGGCGGACGGCCGGTGAGGGCGGCCAGGCGCTGGATGCCTTCCGCGCCGCCGGGCGGGCATTGGTTGATGTCTGCCTCGCCCCGGGCCATGGCCCGGGCGTAGGACTCGCAATCGGGGTAGCCACAGCGCGTGCACTGCGTCTGCGGCAGCGCGGCATGGAGCCGCGCCGCAAGGTCTTGCACCGGGAAACCTCCGAGAGTTGCTCGCTCCGGCGCAACCCCGCTCAGGCCGCGGGCTCGACCGCCTTCTTGCGTGCCGACGCCTTGGCCGGAGCGGTGCGCTGCGCGTTCGGCACCACCGGGCCGTCGTTGAAGCGCGCGATGAAGTCGCGCACCTCGGGGTAGACCATCTCGCGCCACTTGCGGCCGGAGAAGATGCCGTAGTGGCCGGCTCCCTTGACCTCGAAGTGCTTCTGGCGCGACTTCGGCACGTTGTAGCAGAGCTCGTGCGCGGCCTCGGTCTGGCCGGCGCCGGAGATGTCGTCCAGCTCGCCTTCGATGGTGAGGTGGGCCGTGGTGGTGATGTCCTCCGGACGAACGCGCTCGAGGTCGCCGTCCTCGCTGATCACGTCCCAGGTGCCGTTGACGAGCGCGAACTCCTGGAACACCGTGCGCACGGTCTCGAGGTAGTAATCCGCGTCCATGTCGAGCACGGCGTTGTACTCGTCATAGAACTGGCGATGCGCCTCGGCCTTGTCGTCGTCGCCCGCCACCAGGTGCTTGAAGTAGTCGTAGTGGCTGGAGAGATGCCGGTCGGGGTTCATGGCCACGAAGCCCGTGTGCTGCAGGAAGCCCGGGTACACCCGGCGGCCTGCGCCCGGGAAGCTGGTCGGAACGCGGTAGATCACGTTGTTCTCGAACCATTCATAGCTCTTGTTCATCGCCAGGTTGTTCACGGCCGTGGGCGATTTGCGCGCGTCGATCGGGCCGCCCATCATGGTCATCGTCAGCGGCGTGACCTCGCCGCGGGAAGCCATCAGCGACACCGCGGCCAGCACCGGGACCGTCGGCTGGCACACGCTGATCACGTGGCAGTTGCCGTAGATGCCTTGCAGGTGCCGGATGAATTCCTGCACGTAGTTGACGTAGTCGTCGAGGTGGAACTCGCCCTGGGAGAGCGGGACCGTCCGCGCGTTCTTCCAGTCGGTGATGTAGACCTTGTGGTCGGCCAGCAGGCTGCGGACCGTGTCGCGCAGCAGCGTGGCGTAGTGGCCCGAGAGCGGCGCGACGACGAGCACGGTCGGCTGGGCCTTGATCCTGGCCAGCGTGGCCGGATCGTCGGAGAAACGCTTGAAGCGGCGCAGCTCGCAGAACGGCTTATCGATCTCGACGTCTTCATGCACGACGACATCTGTTCCGTCGACCGCGACCGTCTTGATGCCGAACTCGGGCTTCTCGTAGTCCTTCCAGAGCCGGTACACCAGCTCGTACGCGGCGGATGCGCGCTGGGCGAACAGGTTCTGGCCGAAGGGCGTAAGGGGGTTGCTATAGAGCTTTGCCGCCGCCTGCGCGAAATCGGCGAAGGGTTCCATCAGCGAACGCTGGGCTTCGTAAATCTGGTAGAGCATGTGCTGTGGCCCGTTGAATGGTGCAATGCAATATAGCAGTCCTGCCCGCCTCGTGCTCATCCGTGAAACCCGCAGGCATCATCGGAATCCACGCGTGCGACACAGTGCAGCTTGCTTTTATTGCGCCGCACGATTTGCGGGAATTTTCAGCAAGCTTGTGTCAACCAAGAACGCATGACGACCGACGCTTCCGACCTGTCACTTTCCTTGCAGAGCCTGCGACCCAGCGCGCGCCTGCCGGCCCTGTTCATCGGCCACGGCAGCCCGATGAATGTCATCCAGGACAACGAATGGCGCCGGGGCTGGCAGGCGTTCGGGCGCGAGTTCGTCGCCCGGTGGCCGGCGCCCCGATTGATCCTGTGCGTGTCGGCGCACTGGCTGACGCATGGCTGGTGGATCACCGGCATGGAACGGCCGAAAACCATCCATGATTTCGGCAACTTCCCGCCCGAGCTGTTCGCGCAGCAGTACCCCGCGCCGGGCGCGCCCGAGGCCGCGCGCGAAATCGCGAAGTTGCTCGGCGCCGGCGTGGACGAAGGCGAATGGGGCCTGGACCACGGCAGCTGGTCCGTGCTCAAGCCCATGTTCCCCGAGGCCGGCATCCCGGTCGTGCAGCTTAGCCTGGACTGGGACCGCCCGCCCGCCGAACACCTGGCCATGGGCCGGCGCCTGCGCGCGCTGCGGGATCGCGGCGTGCTGGTCGTGGGCACCGGCAACACGGTCCACAACCTGCGCGTGATGCGGCGCGAGCTGCCGTCCAACCAGGCGTACGACTGGACGGTGGCATTCGACAGCAAGGTGGCCGACTGCGTGCGCGCGGGCGATATCGAGGGCCTGGCCCGCTTCGAGTCGTGGGGCGAGATGGCCCGGCTCGCGCATCCGAGCTACGAGCATTTCCTGCCGCTGCTCTACGCCGCCGGCGCGGCGGAACCGGGCGAGCCGGTCCGCTTCTTCAACGAGGGCTACCAGGGCGCCTCGATCGCGATGCGGTCGATCGTGTGGGGGTGAGGCGCCGGCCGCTCCGGGTTACTGGAGCACTTTCGCGATCGACTTGCAGACGTAGTCGATGTTCTTGCTGTTGAGCGCGGCCACGCACATGCGGCCGGTGTCCGTGCCGTAGACGCCGAACTCGGTGCGCAGCCGGACCATCTGGTCCTTGGACAGGCCCGAGTAGCTGAACATGCCGACCTGCGTCGTGATGAAGCTCATGTCTTCCTTCACGCCGCAATCCTTGAGCTTTTCCACGAGCGCCAAGCGCATCTGCTTGATGCGCAGGCGCATCTCGCCCAGCTCCTTCTCCCACATCGCCCGCAGCTCCGGCGTGCTCAGCACGCTGGTCACCACCGAAGCGCCGTGGATGGGCGGGTTGCTGTAGTTGGTGCGGATCATGATCTTCAGCTGGCTGAGCACGCGCGCTGCGTCGTCCTTGTCCTGGCAGAGGACGGACAGGGCGCCCACGCGCTCGCCGTACAGGCTGAAGCTCTTCGAGAACGAGGTCGCGACGAAGAAATCCTGACCGGACGCGACGAACTTGCCGATCACGGCGCCGTCCTCGGTGATGCCGGCGCCGAAGCCCTGGTAGGCCATGTCGAGGAAAGGCACCAGCTTCTTCGCCTTGGTTGCGGCGATGACCTTGTCCCACTGCTCGGCCGTGATGTCGTAGCCGGTCGGGTTGTGGCAGCAGGCGTGCAGCACGACGATGGTGCCCTCGGGCGCCATGTTCAGCGCGGTGAGCATGCCGTCGAAGTCGATGCCGCGGCGGGCGGCGTTGTAGTACGGGTAGGTCTCGACCGTGAAGCCGGCCTGGCTGAACAGGGCGCGATGGTTCTCCCAGCTCGGGTCGCTGATCAGCACCTTGGCCTTGGGATTCACCTTCTGCAGGAAGTCGGCGCCGATCTTCAGGCCGCCGGTCCCGCCCAGGGCCTGCACGGTGGCGACGCGGCCCCTCTTGACGGGCTCGCTCTCGGCCCCAAATACGAGGTTCCTGACGGCCTGGTCGTACGCCGCGATGCCGTCGATGGGCAGGTAACCGCGCGCCTTGGGCGCCTCCATCATCTGCTTTTCCGCCTGCTGCACGCACTGCAGCAGGGGGAGCTTGCCGCTGTCGTCGTAGTACACGCCGACGCCGAGGTTGACCTTCTGCGGGTTGGCGTCTGCGTTGAACTGCTCGTTGAGGCCCAGGATGGGGTCGCGCGGGGCCATCTCGACCGACTGGAACAAAGACATGCGGGGGATCCTCTGGAAGATGCGGGTGCAGGGGCTGCGGAGCCGCCGGAGCATGCTGTACGCTGTCCGGCTTGCCTGCGATTTTAAGCGCGCGTCATTCACCCAACCCAGCAGCAGTCATGCCAGAAACCGCAGTCGCCATGCCTGAAAAGCAAAAGGGCGAGTTCATCACGTATCCCGGCTCGCCCTTCGAGCTGTACCAGCCGTACCCGCCCGCGGGCGACCAGCCGCAGGCGATCGAAAAGCTGGTGGAAGGCGTGCAGGACGGCGAAGTGTTCCAGACGCTGCTGGGCGTGACGGGTTCCGGCAAGACCTTCACGATGGCCAATGTGATCGCGCGCCTGGGGCGGCCGGCCATCGTGTTCGCACCCAACAAGACGCTGGCCGCGCAGCTGTACTCGGAGTTCCGCGAGTTCTTCCCGAAGAACGCGGTGGAGTACTTCGTCAGCTACTACGACTACTACCAGCCCGAAGCCTACGTTCCGCAGCGCGACCTGTTCATCGAGAAGGACAGCTCGATCAACGAACACATCGAGCAGATGCGGCTGTCGGCCACCAAGAGCGTGCTGGAGCGCCGCGACACGGTCATCGTGGCCACGGTGAGCGCCATCTACGGCATCGGCGCCCCGGAGGACTACACGCAGATGCGGTTCATCTGCCGCGCCGGCGACAAGATCGGCCAGCGCGACGTGATCGGCCAGCTGATTCGCATGCAGTACAACCGCAACGAGCAGGACTTCTCGCGCGGCACCTTCCGCGTGCGCGGCGACACCATCGACGTGTTTCCCGCCGAACACAGCGAGCTGGCGGTGCGGCTGGAGCTGTTCGACGACGAGATCGAGTCGCTGCAGCTGTTCGATCCGCTCACGGGCCGCATCCGCCAGAAGGTGCCGCGCTTCACCATCTATCCCTCCAGCCACTACGTCACGCCGCGCGAGAAGGTGGTCTCGGCGGTGGAGTCGATCAAGATCGAACTCGAACAGCGCCTGAAGGAACTGGTGGGCATGGGCAAGCTGGTGGAGGCCCAGCGCCTGGAGCAGCGCACCCGCTTCGACCTGGAGATGCTCAGCGAGGTCGGCCACTGCAAGGGCATCGAGAACTACACGCGCCATCTCTCGGGCTCTCCCCCGGGTGCGCCGCCTTCGACGCTCACCGACTACCTGCCCAAGGACGCGCTGATGTTCCTGGACGAGAGCCACCAGATGATCGGCCAGCTGAATGCGATGTACGCCGGCGACCGCCAGCGCAAGACCACGCTGGTGGAGTACGGCTTTCGCCTGCCTTCGGCGCTGGACAACCGGCCGCTGAAGTTCGAGGAGTTCGAGGCGCGCATGCGGCAGGTGGTCTTCGTGTCGGCCACGCCCGCGGCCTACGAGCAGGAGCATGCCGGCCAGGTCGTGGAGCAGCTGGTGCGCCCCACCGGACTGGTCGACCCCGAGGTCGAGGTGCGCCCCGCCACCCACCAGGTCGACGACGTGCTGCAGGAGATCCGCATCCGCGCCGAGAAGAACGAGCGGGTGTTGATCACGACGCTGACCAAGCGCATGGCGGAGCAGCTCACCGACTACCTGGCCGACAACGGCGTCAAGGTGCGCTACATGCACAGCGACATCGACACGGTCGAGCGGGTGGAGATCCTGCGCGACCTGCGGCTGGGCGCGTTCGACGTGCTGGTCGGCATCAACCTGCTGCGCGAAGGCCTGGACATCCCGGAGGTGTCGCTGGTCGCCATCCTCGACGCCGACAAGGAAGGCTTCCTGCGCGCCGAGCGCTCGCTGATCCAGACGATCGGCCGCGCGGCGCGCAACCTGCACGGCAGGGCGATCCTCTACGCCGACAACATGACGGAGTCCATGAAGAAGGCCATCGGCGAAACGGAGCGGCGCCGCGCCAGGCAGATCGCCCACAACGCGCTGCACGGCATCACGCCGCGCAGCATCCGCAAGGAAGTGCGCGACCTGATCGACGGCGTCTACAGCGAGAAGGCGGCCAAGGAGCAGGAGAAGCAGGAACTGCAGCGCGCCATGGCCGAGGACATGTCGGAAAAGGACATGGCCAGGGAAATCAAGCGGCTGGAAAAACAGATGCTCGAGCACGCGCGCAACCTCGAGTTCGAGAAGGCCGCGCGGGTGCGCGACCAGCTGGCGCTGCTCAAGCAGCAGGCCTTCGGCGCCGTCGTGCACGACAATGTGGTCCCCATCTCCTCCGGCCGCCGCGGCTGAGCTAGCTCGCCGGCCCGGAACCAAATCGCGACTGGCCAGTCTATTTACCCGAGCAAAGCAGTGGGTTTTCGGGTATACTTGACGGAATCGCTCAGGATCAAAAGAACTCGACGTGGCGCGTAGGCGCCGCATGGAACAGGCGCTCGGGAGGCGCCGCGAGGGACGGCCGCACAGGCCGTGAACATGGGTGGAGACGGACCGCGCCGGCTGGTGCTTGTGCGGTGCAACAACGGTACACAGCAACAAGGAGGTTGCGATGCGTCTCACAACCAAAGGCCGCTTTGCGGTCACGGCGATGATCGACCTGGCCCTGCGCCAGAACAATGGCCCCGTCACCTTGGCCGCGATCAGCCAGCGCCAGCAGATCTCCCTGTCGTACCTGGAGCAGCTGTTCGGCAAGCTGCGCCGGCATGAGCTGGTGGAGTCCACCCGCGGGCCGGGCGGCGGCTACACGCTCGGCCGCAAGGCTTCCGAGATCACCGTGGCCGACATCATCGTCTCGGTCGATGAGCCGATCGACGCCACCCAGTGCGGCGGCAAGGAGAACTGCCACGGCGACGGCGGCCGCTGCATGACGCACGAGTTGTGGGCGCAGCTGAACCAGCGCATGGTGGAGTTCCTCGATTCGGTGACGCTGCAGAAGCTGGTCGACGACCAGCTGGCCAAGGGCATCCAGATCGAGGACAAGCCGGCGGTCAAGCGCGCGATCTCGAGCGCGCCGGTCGTCAAGCCGATCCGCGTGAACGCGCCGAACTCGGTGTTCGCGCTGGGCAGCATGGTGCCCGCCAAGTCCTGATCACCAACCCACGGAAACGAACGCCAGCCAAGAGCCAGCCCGACATGGACATGACCCCGCATTTCCCGATCTACATGGACTACGGCGCCACGACGCCGGTCGACCCGCGCGTGGTCGACGCCATGGTACCCTGGTTGCGCGAGCACTTCGGCAACCCGGCCTCGCGCAGCCACGCCTGGGGCTGGGAGGCCGAAGCCGCCGTGGAGAAGGCGCGCGAGCAGGTGGCCGAATTGATCGGGGCGGACCCGCGGGAGATCGTCTGGACGTCGGGCGCCACCGAGTCCAACAACCTCGCGCTTAAGGGCGCGGCCCATTTCTACAAGACCAAGGGCCGGCACCTTGTGACGGTGAAGACCGAGCACAAGGCGGTGCTGGACACCATGCGCGAGCTGGAGCGCCAGGGCTTCGAGGTGACCTACCTCGACGTGCAGGAAGACGGCCTGCTGGACCTGGAGAGGTTCAAGGCCGCGCTGCGGCCGGACACGATCCTGGTCAGCGTCATGTTCGTGAACAACGAGATCGGCGTGATCCAGGACATCCCGGCCATCGGCGCGATCTGCCGCGAGCGCGGGATCATCGTCCACGTCGATGCGGCGCAGGCCACCGGCAAGGTGGAGATCGACGTCAAGTCGCTGCCGGTCGACCTCATGAGCCTGGCGTCGCACAAGACCTATGGGCCCAAGGGCATCGGCGCGCTGTACGTGCGCCGCAAGCCGCGCGTGCGGCTGGAAGCGCAGATGCACGGCGGCGGCCATGAGCGCGGCATGCGCTCGGGCACGCTGCCCACGCACCAGATCGTCGGCATGGGCGAGGCCTTCCACCTCGCGAAGCTGGAGATGGCGCAGGACCACGCCAAGGCGACGGCGCTGCACAAGCGGCTGCTCGAGGGCCTCAAGGGCATCGAGCAGGTGTTCATCAACGGCAGCACCGAGCCGGGCCGCCGCGTTCCGCACAACCTGAACATGAGCTTCAACTTCGTCGAAGGCGAGTCGCTGATCATGGGCATCAAGGGGCTCGCCGTGTCCTCGGGATCGGCCTGCACCTCCGCTTCGCTGGAGCCCAGCTACGTGCTGCGCGCGCTTGGCCGCAGCGACGAACTGGCGCACAGCAGCCTTCGAATGACGATCGGCCGATTCACGACCGAGGAAGAAATCGACTACGCGGTGGAGACGATCAAGAAGAACGTCGCCAAGCTGCGCGAACTCAGCCCGCTCTGGGAGATGTACCAGGACGGCGTGGACCTCAGCACCATCCAGTGGACCGCGCACTAGACAACCATTGAAAAGACGTTAGGAGAGAACATGGCTTACTCCGAAAAGGTCGTGGACCATTACGAGAACCCGCGCAACGTGGGTTCCTTCGACAAGGGCGACGCGACGGTGGGCACCGGCATGGTCGGCGCACCCGCCTGCGGCGACGTGATGAAGCTGCAGATCAAGGTCAACCCGCAGACCGGGGTGATCGAGGACGCGCGCTTCAAGACTTACGGGTGCGGCTCGGCGATCGCGTCGAGCTCGCTGGTCACCGAGTGGGTCAAGGGCAAGACCCTGGACCAGGCGGCGGCGCTGAAGAACAGCCAGATCGCCGAGGAACTGGCGCTGCCGCCGGTGAAGATCCACTGCTCCATCCTGGCCGAGGACGCCATCAAGGCGGCCGTCGAGGACTACAAGAAGAAGCATGCGCATTGATCCCGTCGAAACCGCGGCCGTCGAAGGCGCGGGCGGCGAGTCCGGGCAGCCGAAAGCCGTCACGCTGACGCGGGCGGCTGCCCGCCACGTGCTGCGCTACCTTGCCAAGCGCGGCAAGGGCATCGGCGTGCGGCTCGGGGTCAAGACCACCGGCTGCTCCGGCCTGGCCTACAAGCTCGAGTACGTGGACGAGGCGGCGCCCGAGGACCTCGTGTTCGAGAACCACGGCGTGAAGGTCCTGGTCGATCCCAAGAGCCTGGCCTACATCGAAGGCACGGAGCTGGACTTCGTGCGCGAAGGCCTGAACGAGGGCTTCCGGTTCAACAACCCGAACGAGCGCGACCGCTGCGGTTGCGGCGAGTCGTTCAGGGTGTGAGCGTCGCAGGGCCGCCCCAAGACGCGAAGGCCCCCTCGGGGGGCAGCGAGCCCACGAAGTGGGGGAGCGTGGGGGCCCTATCCCTCTCCGACAACGACTTCGTCCTGTTCGGCCTGCCGGAACGCTTCGCGCAGGACCGCGGCGCCATCGACACGCGCTGGAAGGAACTGCAGCGCGAAGCCCACCCCGACCGCTTCGCCGCACAGGGCGGCGCCGCCCAGCGCGCGGCGATGCAGTGGTCGGTGCGCATCAACGAGGCCTACAACCGCCTGAAGGATCCCGCCAGGCGCGCAGCCTACCTGTGCGAACTGCGCCGCGCGCCCATCGACGCCGAACGCAACACCTCCATGCCGCAGGCCTTCCTGATGCAGCAGATGCACTGGCGCGAGGAGCTGGAGGAGGCCCGCAGCAGCGACGACCTCGACGTGCTCGCCGACGAGCTGCAGCAGGCCCGCGCCAAGGTCTTCGACGACATCGAGCGCCTGCTCGACCGTGAGAACGACGCCGCCGCAGCCGCGCAGCAGGTGAGGGGGCTGATGTTCATCGAGCGCTTTGCCCATGACGTCGAAGCGCGCTTCGACCAGCTGGGACAATAAAAGCCATGGCGCTCCTCCAGATCTCCGAGCCGGGCCAGGCTCCCGACCCCCACCAGCGCCGAATCGCGGTCGGCATCGACCTCGGCACCACGCACTCCCTCGTCGCGGCTGTACGCAACGGCGTGGCCGAATGCCTGCCGGACGCCGAAGGCCGCGTGCTGCTGCCCTCGGTGGTGCGCTACCTCGAGAACGCCGGCCGCCAGATCGGCCATGACGCGCAGGCCGCGCAGGCGCACGACGCCGAGAACACGATCGCTTCGGTCAAGCGGTTCATGGGCCGGGGGCTCACCGACATCGCCGACCGCGAACGGATGCCGTACGACTTCGTCGACCAGCCCGGCATGGTGACCTTGCGCACACGGGCCGGCGAGAAGTCGCCGGTGGAGATCAGCGCCGAGATCCTGGCCACCCTGCGTTACCGCGCCGAAGACACCTTCAGCGACGACTTGTACGGCGCGGTGATCACCGTTCCGGCCTACTTCGACGACGCGCAGCGCCAGGCCACCAAGGACGCGGCGCAGCTGGCCGGCCTGAAGGTGCTGCGCCTGATCAATGAGCCGACGGCCGCGGCCATCGCGTACGGCCTGGACAACGCGTCCGAGGGTGTCTATGCCGTCTACGACCTGGGGGGCGGCACCTTCGACATCTCGATCCTGCGGCTGTCGCGTGGCGTGTTCGAGGTGATCTCCACCGGCGGCGATTCGGCGCTGGGCGGCGACGACTACGACCGTGCACTGGCTGAGCACCTGCTCGCCAAAGCCGGCGTGAAGGCCTCGACGCCCGCGGACAAGGGCGGCGTGAAGATGGAAGCCCGCGCCGCCAAGGAGCGGCTCACCGACCACGAGCAGACCGAAGCCGTGCTGCTGCTGTCGACCGGCGAAGTCACCGTGCCCATCACGCGCGTGGAGTTCGAGCGCGTCACGGCCGAGCTGACGCAGCGCACGCTGTCCGCCGTGCGCAAGACCCTGCGCGACGCCAGACTGTCCCGCGACGAAGTCAAGGGGGTGGTCCTCGTCGGCGGTTCGACGCGCATGCCGCAGGTGCGCAGCGCGGTGGCCGACTTCTTCGGCCGCGAGCCGCTCACCAACCTCAACCCCGACGAGGTCGTGGCGATCGGCGCCGCCATCCAGGCCAACCAGCTCGCGGGCAACAACGCCTCGGGCGAGTTGCTGCTGCTGGACGTGATCCCGCTGTCGCTGGGCATCGAAACCATGGGCGGGCTGGTCGAGCGCATCGTGCCGCGCAACGAGACCATTCCCACCGCCAAGGCGCAGGACTTCACAACCTACAAGGACGGCCAGACCGCGATGGCGCTGCACGTCGTGCAGGGCGAGCGCGACCTGGTGCAGGACTGCCGCAGCCTGGCGCGCTTCGAACTGCGCGGCATACCGCCGATGGCCGCGGGTGCGGCACGCATCCGCGTCACCTTCACCGTCGATGCCGACGGGCTGCTCAGCGTGAGCGCGAAGGAGCAGACCAGCGGCGTCGAGGCGCGCATCGACGTCAAGCCGTCCTACGGGCTCACCGACGAGCAGGTCGCCACGATGCTGCAGGAAAGCTTCTCCACCGCGCAGCAGGACATGAAGGCGCGGGCGCTGGCGGAAGCGAAGATCGATGCGCAGCGCATGCTGCTGGCGACGCAGAGCGCGTTGGACGCCGACGGCAATCTGCTCGATGCCGATGAGCGCGCCCTCATCGAAGCATTGATGCAGGACCTGCGTGGCACCGCCGAATCGAGCGAGGACGCCGGCGCCATCGAAGCGGCCACCGCTGCGCTCGCCAAGGGGACGGAAGCCTTCGCCGCGCGCCGGATGAACCGCAGCATCCGGCAGGCGCTGGCCGGCCGCAACGTGGAGACGCTTTGACCATGGCCGTCATCCGCATCCTTCCGCATCCGGAGTACGCGCCCAAGGGTGCGGAGATCAGCGCGCCCGCGGGCACCTCGATCTGCGAGGCGCTGCTGGACAACGGCATCAAGATCGAGCACGCCTGCGAAATGAGCTGCGCCTGCACGACCTGCCACGTGGTCGTGCGCGAAGGCTTCAACTCGCTCAACGAGGTGGACGAGAACGAAGAAGACCTGCTCGATCGCGCCTGGGGCCTGGAGCCGAACTCGCGGCTTTCCTGCCAGGCCATCGTGGCGCAGAAGGACCTGGTGGTCGAGATTCCCAAGTACTCGATCAACCACGCGAAAGAAAAGCACTGAGGCGCAGCGCGCCGCGGCGGCGTGGAAACGTCGCCACTGGCGCGTGCCGTGTGCACGGCGGCGGGCGCTTGCAGCTCGGCAGCAGCCCGCATAATCGCGGCCATGCGCCAGATCGTCCTCGACACCGAAACCACGGGCCTGTCCGCCGAGACGGGCGACCGCATCATCGAGATCGGCTGCGTGGAACTGGTGGGACGCAAGCTGACCGGCAACAACCGGCACTGGTACCTCAATCCCGAGCGTGAAAGCCACGAGGACGCGCTCAAGGTCCACGGCATCACCAGCGAGTTCCTGCGCGACAAGCCCAAGTTCGCGGCCGTCGCAGACGAACTGCTGGAATACGTCGGCGGCGCCGAGATCATCATCCACAACGCCGCCTTCGACGTCGGATTCCTGAACAAGGAGCTGGAGCTCCTGGGCAAGCCGGGCTTCCGCAACTTCGTCGACAACGTGATCGACACGTTCGCCATGGCCAAGGAGATGTACCCGGGCAAGCGCAACAGCCTCGACGCGCTGTGCGATCGCCTCGGCGTCGACAACTCCGGCCGCACGCTGCACGGCGCGCTGCTGGATGCCGAACTGCTGGCCGACGTCTACATCAACCTCACGCGCGGCCAGGAAGCACTGCTGATGGACGTGTCGCCGCAGGACGCCGTTGCCGGCATCCAGACCCGAGTCGACCTGCGGCAGTTCACGCTGCCCGTGCTGCTCGCCAGCGAACAGGAAGCCGCGGCCCACGAGGAAATGCTGGCGCAGTTGGACAAGGCCAGCGGCGGCAAGACGCTGTGGCGCATCCAGACCCGCGAGAGCGGCTCCGCGCCTGTGGCATAATCGCGGGCTTTCCGGCAGCTTTCGTTGCCGCGAAAACGGGTGATTAGCTCAGCGGTAGAGCACTGCCTTCACACGGCAGGGGTCACATGTTCGATCCATGTATCACCCACCATCTGACAGCCAAAAGTTGTTGGGTGACAACGAGTTAGGTTCACGCTCGCAGCGATTCATCGCAACCGCACCAGCCTTCCAAGGCAGTGCCCTTACGGAGAATCGAAGTGCCCCGACTCGCTGCTTCACGCATGCAATTTGACCTCGCTGCCGCCGTCAAGGCCATCGAGGATCGTCCCCCTTCCAATCACACCCTGCGCGAGCTGGTGCAGGCGTTCAGCGCCGCCACCGCTGGCGACGCCGACCTGCGCCTTCGCAAGTGGCTCGACGCCTTCGGCGAGCTGCCTGCGTGGGACGTGAAGGCCGATGAACTGCAGAAGGCCGCCGACGCCATGCGGCAGGCTGGCTACGCTCCAGCGTCCGTCAACCGGGACCTGTCGGCGCTCGGCAGCGCCTACAAGTGGGCCAAGAAGAACCGCCTGTGCCCGCGCGGGTTCGTCAGCCCCACGACGCAGATCAGCCGCTCGCCCGAGCCGATCCGCCGGGTGCACGTCGAGCCCGCCGTCATCGACGCGGTGCGCAAGCTGGCCCTGATCTACCCCGACGCGCGGTTCGGCGTGTACGTGTCGCTCCTGATCGACACCGGCGCGCGCAAGTCCGAGCTGCTGCGCCGCTATGGCCGTGACCTCGACCTGGAACGCTGCGAAGTCCTCGCCCCGGTGACGAAGAACGGCACGCCGCGCGTGCTGATGTTCCGCGACTCCACCTCGACGCTCATTCGCCGTGTCTACAAGAGCATCGACCCCGACCGGCTGCTGTTCGAGGGCAGGGTGCGCGGCCAGCCGATCAACTTTCGCAAGGCGTGGGAGTTCGTCACGCGCGAGGCGGGCAGGCCCGATCTGCGCATGCACGACCTGCGCCATGTGCGCGCCGCCGACTTGCTGCGATCTGGCGAGTCGGTGGCGGTCGCCGCGCAGGTCCTCGGTCACGATGCCGCCGTTTTGACGCGCCGCTACGGTCACCTCGAAACGCGCGCGCTCAGGCAGGCGCAAGAACGGTCGTGGGCGCAAGCTGCCTGATCGAGTGATCGCACATGCTGAAGCGGGCCTTGAGCCCGCTTTTCTTTTTGGGCGACTGATTCATACGTACTTGCAACGAGTCGGTTACCGAGTCGGGTGGATGTGCACTGAGGCCCACAAGTGCATGCATCTTCTTTAGAGTTCGCCGCGTTTCGCTGCGAGCGTGACACCAACTCAACTCAATCAACCAAGCAGTACCAACATGGAATGGTCGACCATCCACGAGGCGTGGGACGCCTTCGTCAGCCAGCATCCTGAGCTGGGGTACAACCCCGGCTTTTTCCAGCTCCACAACTTCCTGCGTCATCACCGCGCGCCCCTGGTGCGTGCTGACGCGATCCGCAAGGTCAAGGGCAAGCACTGGATCGCCCACCGCGAACGCTTCCCGCAGATCGCTTTCGACGCTGCCACCGGCCACCTGGCGGCGCTCGCCTAGCACGGGGCAGCACCTATGCAGATCAAGATGACGGTCTTCGACGACGTGAATGCGCTACAGCGGCGCGAGCGCGTCGTGCACTGGGATGATCTGGCGCGCGAACTGATGTCGCCCCCGCAGTACGCCAGCAAGGCGGCAATGCCGCTTCTCAAGCTCGCTACATTCGGCGACCATCGCAGTGCGCAGGGCTCGGTGCGCTGGGACGCCAACGTGCGCGAAGTGCACGGCATCGAGGGTGACTACGACACCGAGGTCACCAGCGTCGAGCGCGCGCACGACATCCTGACGCGCGCGGGCGTCGAAGCACTCCTGTACACGACGGCCCGCAACGAGCCCGGCAAGCCACGCTGGCGCGTCCTGTGCCCGCTCTCAACCCCTTGCGTGCCACACGACCGGCGCGCGTATGTCGGCATCCTGAACGAGATTCTCGGTGGGGTTCTCGCGGACGAGAGTTTCACGCTGAGCCAGAGTTTCTACTATGGTGCTGTGAGTGGCTGCGAGTTCAAGGCGCTGCGCTCTTCGGGCCGTTGCATCGACGACTTCTCGCTTCTCTACGATGGCGTGTTCCCTACGGAAGATCGCCATGAAGCGAACGCAGAAGACATCGATGCGGCTGTTCGCGCGCTCGCGTTCGCGAACGTCACCGACGAGACGATGCTGGACATCCGCTCCGCTGTTGCCGCTCTCAGGCCTCACCGCTACGAGCAGGGAAGCTACCTCAAGTGGTTCGAGATCATCCTGGCGTTGAATAGCCTGCGTTTCGCCAACCGCGAGGCCGAAGCCCGCAACATCGCAATTGAGTTCAGCCGCAGGGGCGGCGCGGCTTTCGACCCGCGCGCCTTCGACCGCCTGTGGCGTGAGGTCCCCAAGCGTTACACCTACCGCACGATCTTCAAGCGCGCAGCCGAGGACGGCTGGGCGAATCCTCGCGCGTCTGCAACGCAGCCTGACCGAGCCGATGGTGGGCGCGTCGATCACACCGACAGCGGCAACGTCAACGCGCTCTACGAAGAGACGAAGGGCGACCTGCGCTATGTCGTCGAGCGCAAAGTGTGGCTGTGGTGGACCGGGTGCGGCTGGCAAGTGGACGAGTCAGGCAGCCGCGCCCGCGACGCAGCACTGAAGGTCGCCGAACGCTACTGGACCGCTGCCGCGACGCTCGAAAAAGATGCGGATCGCCTCGATGGCGAGGAACGTAAACACGCTCAAAAGCTCGCACGAGCCGTGCGCTCCTGGGCGCTGCATTGCCGGAACAAGAAGGGCCTCGACAACATGCTCGCGCTTGCCGCGCGTGACTCGCGCTTTGCCGTGAGTGCCACGGAGCTTGATCTCGACGTGTGGGCACTCGGCGTCGCGAACGGAGTTGTCGATCTGCGTACCGGGGTCCTGCGCGCCAACAGCCGCGAGAACTTCATCACGAAGAGCTGCAACTGCCGCTTCGACCCCGATGCCGGTGCGCCTGCATGGCGCGACTTCATCGCAAAGATCACCGGTCTGCCGGATGGCCCGAACTGCTTCATTCCTCGCCCTGAGCTGGCAAGCTATGCCCAGCGCGCGATTGGATACTGGGCGACGGGTTCGACACGCGAGCAGAAGATGTTCGTTGCCGTTGGCGACGGCTCGAACGGCAAGAGCGTGATGTTCGACGTGATCGAACACATCCTCGGCCCCTACTGCGTCCAGGTTCCGCCCGATGCGATGATGGCTTCGAGCCGCGATGCAGATGCGGAACGCCCGACCCCGGTGGCGCGCAGCCTGGCTGGCGCGCGGCTCGCCTTCGGCAGCGAAGCGAAGGAACGGCACAAGCTGAACGCCGCATGGGTCAAGAAGCAAACCGGCGACGGGAAAATGACCGCGCGCGGCATGCACGAGAACACGTTCACGTTTTCCATTACTCACAAGCTCGCGCTGCTGACGAATCACGAACCGCAGCTCGATCACATGGATGAGGCCACTCGTGGGCGCATTCACACTTGGCCGTTCGACCGCCGCTGGAACCGCCCGGGCTTGTCGAGGCGTGACCCTAACCTGCCTGACGGTGACAAGGACCTGAAAGAGAAGCTGCTGGCCGAAGGCGAAGGCATCCTCGCATGGATCGTCGCTGGGGCCGTCCTCTATTGCCGCGAAGGGCTGGAACCGCCTGCGCCGGTGGCCGAGCGAACTGTCGCCTACTTCGACCAGCAGGACGCGCTTGTGCAGTGGCTCGCCACGACGGAGAAGTGCGCGCTGGCCGAAGGCACACGCGCGAACGAACTGTTCGAGTCTTACAAGTCGTGGTGCGGGGTCGAGGGATTCACGCCGACGCCCTCGAACGTAGCCTCATTCGGGAAGCGTCTGAAATCGACAGGTTGCGAGTACGAGCGCGACAAGGCCGGCAGCGTCTACGGCCTTCGTGTCGGCACTCCGACGTTCTGACCCAAAGATGCCGATGACAGGGTGGCAGCAGTGGCAGCTTGTTTGCCACTTTTCCACTGAAGGCATGGTCAACGAAGACCGGGCGAGTAGACGCAACCTTGGTGCCACTGCTGCCACCTGCCAGCATCGAACATATTGCTCGCCGGGTGCCGATAATCGCGCGTAGATCACGAAGCGTCGCATTGAGCAAACGGCAGGGGTCGAGGCGCGCTGCGAGACTGCGCGATACTCAGCCGCGGAGGCGGTGATGCTGCACAAGTTAACCGGAACGAAGATGATCCCGCTTGAGCGGGAGTACGAAGGCTGGGTGGTTCGAGGGATTCAAGACTACTTCGAGCATCGAGGGCAGAAGGTCGTGATCTTTGCCTTCTCACCGCTGTTGGAAAAGGACTACCCCGCAGACGAGATCATGAAGCTGCCCGCCGGGTACAAGGGCTTCGGGCTGCAGTTCAAGCGGCCCTCTTCTTTCGCGACAGACTCCGTCAGATGGGCGGTTGATGCGACGCAGCACAAGTCCATCGCATCGGGCAAGTCCATCTTCTACGCGCTGCCGACCTTCGCCAATCGCGACGTCTACAAAGAGGCTCTGCAGCACTGCCTCTTTTTTCACCCGACGATCACGTCGCCGTGGCTGGGTGAACCCCTAGAGATTTTTCTGGACCCGAAGGGGAACGTAACGAGTTTGCGCCTCAAGCAGTCAAAGGCGGCAATAGGTGGCGGGGAGGAACTCCACGGGGCTGGTTTCGCCCTGCGGTGGGGTGCGTTCATAGAGATCGCGGAGAGATGTCACATTGGGGTAAAAGGGAGCGGATTCGCCGCCGACATCGCGGCGCACATTGCTCGAAGCAAGGAAGCCCGTAGCGAGTCGTTTCAAGCGGGCGCAGCGCAGCCCGCGGACTCGACGCTATACCTGATGGCATTCAAGCCGTAGAGCACTGGGGACCCTGGCCGCGCGCGGGGCGGGCGGGGGCGATGAGGCCCGCTGGTCGCGAGTTTTTGGCTTTCGCAAACTTGATTTCGCAATTGCGATCAGACCGGGCGCTCTCGACAGCTTCAACTCGACTTGACCTCGGGTGAGCGAAATTGGCCCGCAGGCGCAAATCGACACGCGCGGGCAGACTCGCTCGCATGCAACCCCACACCTACGAGCGCGCCGCAGGACACGACCCGCGCCTCGCTGACGAGCCGTTTCCCAGCACGCCGGGTTTTTGGCCGGTGCGCCAAGCCGCCGCGTTCGTCGGCCTCTCTGTGAACGGCCTTGTGGCGGGCATCGAGAACCATGACATCCCGGTCGTGATGCGGCGCATCGGACGCGGTGGCAAGCGGTGGGTCAACGTCGAGCAGCTCCGCGCCTGGGTAGCCGAATCCGCAACTCCCGCTTCCGACGAGAACCTTTTCTAGGAGCTGAAATGACCGTGCATCTCCACGAGCCTGGCGAAGTCGCCGTGATGACCCCAGCAGACATCAAGAAACTCGCCGCCGAGGTCGAGCGCATGAGGAAGCTGTCGGCCCAATCCTCATCCCGTGCGGGCCTCGCCGACGCCTTCAACCGGCTCGCCGTCGCATGCTGGGCGAAGCGCCGCGCCTCATCGAAGGGACCGATGTAAATGGATATCGACAAGCTCTACCGGCTCGAAGCGCATCTCGAAGTGCTAGGTGAAGCACGTCGTGGGCGCGCCGAGGCGTACCGCAATCGCATTGCTGCTTCCCGCGCCTTGCGTACCGAAGCCACCATCGCAGCGCACCCCGAATACCAGGTGATGTCGCTGGCCGATCTCGCCGCCCGACCGAGCGATGAACTGAAGCAAGCAGGCGTGGATGAGAGCCTGCTGCGGCGTGCCGCCGTCGAGCGGCATCTCGCAGACGCAATCATGCGCGGCGATCCGCGTGACGAAGAAGAGTTCGTCGCCTTGTCGGCGCTGGTGCCGCGACTGCGCGACTACGCAATGGGAGCTGCCTGATGGCCGTGCTGAAGAAAATCGAAGCCGTGCGCGCGCGAATCCGCGCGCTGAAGAACGAGCGCACTGCGCTCGAAGCGCAGCCGCGCAGTCGCGACGCCGTGCGCGAGAAGGTCGTCGCAACTGTGACCGCGTGGCACGAGCGCGCGCGTCAGCGACATGCGCGTAACCTGCGGCAACTCGCGCACGGCCACCATGTCAGTCTGCTCGATCTGAATCTCGCCGACGATGCCGGTCCCACCTGGACGCTGATGCTCGGCCCTGAAGCCGTCCAGCGCGCGCTGCTGCAGGACATCGACTGCGTACCCGAAGGTGTCAGCGCCGAGGCTCGCGCCGCCCGGCTGGAGGCTATCAGCAAAGAGCTGGAAGCAGTGGAGGCCGAAGAAGAAGTGCTGATCGTGCAAGCCGAGGTCAATGGCGAGCGCGTGTGGCGTCGCGGAGACGCCAGCCCGGCGGCGATTTTCGGGGCGATCCCAGCGCACAGCCCCTAGCCGCGAGAGGCCGGTATTCCGCGTTGGCCCGACGCTCCCCATGCCTTGCCGGGGGCTTGCGATCCGTCGCACCACACGCGCATCCTGACCTGCCCCATTCTTGCCACTTTGTTGTGTGGCGGCTTACCACCCCGGAAAAGTCACGGCCCGTTCCTGTTGAGTTGCTAGACTCTTCGTCTGTGGCCAGCTGAGATAGGGCCGAAATAGCCGGTGCAGGGAGCGTCGATGCAGAATCCATTGAAGTCCTCGCGACTTCTATTTGTCAGTTCAGTCTTCTACTTTGCAGTCGGGCTCGTCGTTCTGCTACTGAGGGACGACTTCACGGTGATGGTTTATGGCGAACCGCATCGAAGCGCTCTTTTCCTGTCTGTCGGTTTATTCGCGTTAGCAGTCGGTGTCGGCGGCATGCTCCTGCTCTATCTGCGGGGGGGAATCGAGTTCCGGCGGGAAGACTTTCAAGACACTGGCCCGGGGTTTTTGCCGACCGACACACTAGGCCGGCGGCTCCGCGAACTGCGGCTGCGCGTTGACCGGCTTGACGAAAATGTTTCACAAATAGGAAAAGCTCAAGTCGCTGGCCAGCTCGGCGACAAGGATCAGCTCGTGGCCAGCTTGCTCCCCGCCATCAATGCGGAGTTGGCAAAGGAACTCGAAAACCGTTACTCCGCGGCGGCAGTGAGAGCGAAGGGATTGCAGGAGGTTAGGGAGACTCTGCAGCGGGCGCACCGCAGGTTGGAGAATGAGCTTGATTCCTTGTCTCGCCGAGGCAATCTAAACTTGGTGATCGGCGTACTAACCACTGCCCTCGCAGTCACGTTGCTCGCCTACATGGTCCTGGGCCACGAGAAGCAGTTCAGTTCGGTCACAGACCTGTTGTCGCACTACGTGCCACGAGTGACCATCGTCGTGTTCGTAGAAGTTTTCTCGTTCTTTTTCTTGCGTCTGTACCGTACAACGCTAGCCGAGATTAGGACTTATCAAGCTGACTTGACTGAAATCTCGGTGAAGCAAGTCGCGGTCGAGGCGGTTTGGAACTCGACGGATGATGTGACTCGCAGGACGCTCTCAAGAGAACTGCTTAATGCTCCTCGACACACAGTGGGACAACAGGTGGCCACCGATGATCTGGACCCGAAGGCTCTCGCGGAGTTGTTGGTTAAGTTCTCGCAGCTGCTTCCAAAAAAAGGCAAAGATGACTGAGAGCTGCTTCTGCTTTGAGCAATGAGCAATCAACGCGACTTAATCCAAGCGCAGGCGTTGGCCGAGGAGCTACGACGTTTCGCGAAAGAGCGCGATTGGGATCAATTTCACTCGCCTAAGAACCTGATCCTGGCGTTAGTCGGTGAGGTCGGCGAGCTTGCCGAGATTTTCCAGTGGATGCGCGAGGACGAGTCTGCCCGCGCCGCATCCGATCCCCGGACATCAACCGCTGTTCGAGAAGAGCTGGCCGATGTCACGTTGTATCTCGTGCGGCTCGCAGACGTTCTTGGCGTCGATCTAGACGACGCAGTGCGTCGCAAGCTGAAGGCCAATGCAGAGAAGTACCCGGTGGAAACCGCTCGTGGTAGCAGCAAGAAGTACAACAAGCCGCCGCAGCCATGATCGTCTATCAATCAGACAAGCGCGAGTTCCTTCACGACAACGACCACCGCGACATCCAGGATGTTATTCACGACCGCTTTCAAGCGGCCACCGGCCGTCGGGTAGGGGGCAGCGAGCTGAGTTCATGGCGTGACTCGCTGAACGCATTGGCGAAGGTGCTGAGGGATCGCGACATCCCGGACGACCTCGGCGTCGCAGTGGAATTCGTGCTGCCGCAAAGCACGAAGCGGATCGATGTGATTCTCGCTGGGCACCACGAAGACGGCACCAAGCGCATCGTCGTCGTTGAGCTGAAAGGCTGGACAGATGCGAAGGCGACGAAGAGTGATGGCATCGTCACTACGCGGCTGGGTGGCGCTGAACGATTCACAGTGCACCCGTCGTATCAGGCGTGGTCCTATGTGGCGTTCTTGGAGGGCTTCAACGAGGCGGTGTACGAGGGGGGAATTCGCCTTCAGCCATGTGCGTACCTGCACAATTTCGACACTCCCGGGGTTTTGGACAGCGACCACTACAAGCCTTACGTCTCGAAAGCCCCCCTATTTCTGAAAGGTGAAGCGGACCGCGAGACGCTGCGCGCCTTCATCAAAGAGCACGTCAGGCATGGGCGAGGAAAGTCGATCCTGTACGAGGTCGAGAAGGGCCGCATCAGGCCCTCTAAGGCGCTTGCCGATTCAGTGGTCAACCTGCTCAAGGGGAACAGCGAGTTCACGTTGCTTGACGACCAAAAAGAGATCTACGAAGCGGCGCTGGCTGCTTGCCGACAGGCCAGCACCAGTTCGCGCCGTGTGGTGATCGTAGAAGGTGGCCCCGGTACGGGCAAATCGGTCGTCGCGGTCAACCTGCTCGCCGCATTGCGACATGGCTTGAACGTGAAGTACGTCTCGAAGAACGCCGCGCCGCGTGAGGTCTACAGCCATCAACTCGCGCAGGGTCCCGGCAATGCACACTTGGCAAACCTGTTCACGGGTTCCGGTTCCTTTATGAACTGCCAGCCAGCCGCGTTCGATGCGCTGATCGTTGACGAGGCGCACCGACTGACCGAGAAGAGCGGCTTCTATCAGAACGAAGGTGATCATCAGATCAGGGAGATCATCCGAGCCGCAAACTGCGCCATCTTCTTCATTGATGACCGCCAGCGCGTCACGCTCAAAGATGTCGGCAGCGTCGAATTGATTCGCCAGCTCGCCGAGGAGCAGGGTGCGTCCGTCGAGCAGTACAAGCTACGTTCGCAGTTCAGGTGCGCCGGGTCAGACGGCTACCTGGCTTGGCTGGACAATACACTAGGCATCGAGGAGACGGCGAATGACTCTCTAGACGGAGTCCGCTACGACTTCCAGGTGTTCGATGACCCGGCTGACATGCACGCAGCAATCGAAGCGAAGAATGCAAACAACAAATCGCGCGTAGTGGCAGGCTACTGCTGGAAGTGGGCCAGTAGAAATGATCCAGCAGCCGATGACATCGTGATCGGCAGCTACCGACGGCAGTGGAACCTGCTGGATCAAGGGAGCCTCTGGCTGGTGTCACCAGACTCGAGCGCGCAGGTGGGTTGCATTCACACCTGCCAAGGGCTCGAGCTGGACTACGTTGGAGTGATTATTGGGCCTGACCTCGTTGCAGGCCCGACCGGCACGCTCAGGTCTGTGCCGCGCGCACGCGACCGCCATGACAAGACAATGAAAGGCTACGTCACTATGTCGCGTGACGACCCTGAAGGTGCGTACCGCGCGGCAGATCGAATCATTCGGAACACGTACCGAACGCTGATGACCCGAGGAATGAAGGGGTGCTACGTGTACGCCACGGATTCTGCCCTCAGAGAGCACCTGCGGTCACGAATGAGGGATGCAGTCGTTGTCGCGGCCGGCGAAGAACAGTCGCAGGCAGCAAAGTAGGGGTGATCGAGAATGCGTTACTCAGTTCTTGACAATGATGGGAATCCGCTGGACGCCCACTTTGAGATCGACTCTTCTGAGATAGTTTTTCATTCGCGCGGCGGAGCAAAGGGCCAGGACGCTCGGAACTCGCAGTACGAGGCTGGCCTGAGGCTCTTAGTTGGCCGACTGCGTTCAGCTCAGGTCGTGCTCAGTGGCGCGTTTGTTGACAGTAGCCAGGTGAAGTCAGTGCCGCTGGAACAGCGCCGAATCCTAAGCGCCGCTGAGGGTGCGACGACGGCAGAAGAGGTCTGCAAACTTCTGGCATCTCGGATGAAGGTGTTCGGACAGTCGCCCTCGGCATCAGGCGGGAACTCGACGAAGAGGATCCGCATCCGGCTGTCGGCCCCATTTCAGCTCACTGATGAGAAGGTGGTCGATGTAGTTGCAGCCGCGCCGGAGCGGCTTCCTGCATCGCAGCTTGAGAAGGTCGGCGCTCAAGACCTCCTGTTCGCGGTCGAGCAACTGCTTGCAGGTGCATCGCATAGGTTCGGGGAGTCCACCGACTACGACGTGCTGCTTGACACCGGCAAGCGGCTTCCTCCTAAAGCCATCTTCGGGATCGCTGCGACGCGCGCGCTGGGCTTCTCGGTCCTACCGGGGCACTTTTCAGGAGGCGTCGGCACCCCATGCTTCAAGGCACTAGAGGGCGCGGGTTATCAGATTGTTCCGAAGGATGCGCCCGATCCTGAAGTCCCTCGCGAAGCGGCAGATCGCGAGTACGTCGAAGGCACCCCGAAGCTGCGGTCGCACCTGCGAAAAGAACGTCGAAGTGGCCTTGCGGCGGCGAAGAAGGACGAGTTCAGGCAGGCGCACGGTCGATTGTTCTGCGAGCGGTGCGAAATGGATCCCGTGAAGGTGTACGGGGACAGCAGCGGAGAGGCGTGCATCGAGGTGCACCACCGTGCCGTGCAGGTGCAGGACATGGCACCTGGTCACAAGACGAAGCTGTCAGACCTCAAGTGTCTCTGCGCGAGCTGCCACAGAGTCGTGCACAGGCGCCTTCAGCAAGAGAGCTGAGCAGCCCGGGAAGGCGCGAACCGCACCCCACATCGTCAGGCAGACGCTCGGATCCACGTCTCAGAGGGGCTGCCTGGCTTCACCTTCTTTCGTCGGCTGAGAGCTTCCCGAAAAATGTCGAGGATCTCCCGATCCCGCTCGACGCAGCTGAGCAGAGCCCCTGCGAGTACGAGTACGTCCGCCTTGTCGAGCATGAGGTACTGGCACTTTCCATCATCTGCCTCGAATACCACCCCGACACTGCCGCGAATCCCGTTCGGCTCGTTCCGCCCACGGTAGTGATGGAGCTGGACCCGAACCTGCTTCTTCTCATGCGGCTTGGAGCGGACAAAATTTCTTCCAATCAAGAACTGTCGTGTCAGTTTCGCCATGGCCTGCACCGTCTCCTGCCTCGTCAAGCGACCTCGCCGAACTTATTCGATCGAAATCGCAGTTCGGCACACGTTACGGCTGAAGAGCGTACCGGCTGCCCCGCTAATCTGAACTGGCTGTGTGGATCCGCGGCCCCACTGGACCTCACCGTGCTCGCCCCACGTAGCCTCGACATCGCCACTGACTCGCAAGTGCTTGAAGAGGGGGCTTCCGCCAATCTACGTCTATGAGGCTTCGACACGTTGACACCACTGGATCGTTAACCTATGTCAGAGTTGCAGGATGGGAATCCAGCAATTGCTGAGCTACGAGATGGTGTGTCACCATTCGGCAGGCGGCGCTCAAAGCGTCCGGGGGATGCATGCCGACGTCTTTTGAAAACAAAGGTTCCACTGTCGTAGTCGCGGGGAGCTTCGCGCCGTCGATGTTTCACCCATTGTGGTTCCAAAGCAACGATCTGCTTGGCAAGCAGGAGACCAAGGCGGCAGCCGAGAAGCAAACACTGTTAGTCAGCGACGAGCTTACGGTGTTCAGCGTGGCCGGCATGGACTTCCATGTCCGCGCGGATCGGATTCAGGTTGGAACCGCGCAAGAGAACCTGTTCGGCCCCGTTCGTGATCTTGTGATTGGCACCATGCAGTTGCTTGAGGCTTCCACAGTGCGAGCCGTAGGCATCAACTGGACCGCCCATTTCAAGCTGCCATCGCGAGATGCATGGCACGCTGCAGGGCACAAAATGATTCCATATGAGTTTTGGGCGCGGACGTGGACCAAACATGTGGGCATGAGGAACGTCACTGTCGAGCTAGAGCGCAAAGATGGACGCGGTGGTTATGTGCAAGTCACAGTGCAGCCATCCAATGTGGTCGAATCGGGCGTGTATGTGTCCGTCAATGATCACTACGATATGGCTAAAGAAGGGGAGCCGAGCACGGGCGCGCAATCGGCGAGCTTGCTGCAAGATCAGTGGGACGGTTCACAAAAGATCGCTATGGAGTTGCTTGAGCAAATTCAGAAGGAGTGCGTAAGTGGTTGAGACATCGGAAGTCTCCGCTAAGCAACAGCGGTTCACCTCCTCCACGGCAAGACTCGACCAGATCACGGGTCGGCTTCCGCGCGCTCATTCGCTACTGCCCGAGCTTGGCAATACGGCCCCGCTTCGCCATGACGTGAAGTCTGAAGAAACGGCACTACGCGGACGTCCACAGCCCGCCACTTCTTTCAAGACACTTGAATCGTGGGTCTGCAAAGTTGAATCTGTTGATGCGGCTGCGGGGACGTTCACGGCTGTAGCTGCAAGCGACCGGCAGGGCGGACTTCAGGAGCACGCAGAATTTCAGCTTGACGAACTGTCGGCAGATGACGTCGGCTTAGTTGAGCCTGGCGCTGTCTTCTACTGGTCTGTGGGATACCAAATTGATGAGTTCGGCGGCCGAGTTACTGCGTCTGCCATTCGCTTCCGGAGATTGAGGCATTGGACTCGCAGAGAACTTGACGCAGCGAAGGTCCGAGCTGCCGGGTACGCGAAGTGGTTCGTGGGAGAAATGGGAGATGCCGGGACCGCCGCTGCCAAATGAACTCGAACTTACTCTGATTGGTCCAAATGTCGGTGAGAGCGTCATTGCCCACTACCAAGGCAATTGGTTTCTTTTCGATAGCTGTACGGATCGGAAAACTGGCGAACCGGCTGCCCACGTTTATCTAACGTCCATCGGGGTCCAGCCGGAACAAGTCCGTGTGATCGCCTGCACCCACTGGCACGACGACCACTTCCGTGGACTCGGTAGGCTTAGCGAGGTTTACTCGCACGCTCAGCTTTGGATGTCACACGCGCTCCGACGCGAAGAGTTCATCGACGTGGTAGAGGCGTGGCGCAATTTTCCTTCTGGAGCTTATCCACACACTTCGGGCCTTGAGGAGTTGACAAAGTGCGTGGACATCGCACGTGAAAGGAACAGGCCGCCAATGTTTGCGTCCCACGACAAGCGTATGTGGCTGTCAGAGGATGGCACTGGAGAGCTGTGGTCGCTTAGCCCATCGGCGGCGATGATCGTAAAAAGCCAACAAGACATCGCAGCTCTGTTCCCCGCGACCTGGTCAATCAAGAAAGCGGCAGCCGAGAGTCGACCGAATCACATCGCAGTTGCAATGCATCTGCGCGCGGGAAATCACTCGATCATTTTGGGATCTGACCTTGAAGAAGAGGGCGATCCTCAAACGGGATGGAGCGCAGTGATTGCGAGCACGGCGAAGCCGCCGCAGCGCGGGAGTCTGTACAAAGTCGCGCATCACGGCTCTGAAACTGGGCACCACGGCGGCATTTGGACCAGCTTACTTTCGGCAAGGCCAGTGGCCGTACTAAGTCCTTTCTCGCGCAGTCACCTGCCGCGCGACTCGGACGTGACCCGCCTAAAGGGGCTGTCGTCAGCGGTGTACATAACTGCCAAGCGAGGGAAGACTGAGGTGAAGCGTACCGGCGCAGTGGGCAAGTTCACGCAGCAGAAGAAGCTGCGCGTAATTGCCGGGCTCGCGGGGGCCGTGACCTGTCGAATCGACGCGAGTAATCCGGCAGCCGAATGGTCGATTCAGCTCGAAGGGCTGGCGGAGAAGCTGTAGCCGCTTGTGCTACGCTTGCGGCTCGTTCGCTTGCGGGCGTGTCCTTCACACGGCAGGGGTCACATGTTCGATCCATGTATCACCCACCAATCTGAAAACTCCGTAAGTCCCTGACTACGGAGTTTTTTCTTTTTGGCATCGTTCCCGAATCAGCCGGAAAGCCAAACAGGTCTACGCCACATCGGATGCTGATCGCAAGGCTCACGCCGCGGCTAAGGAGATCCTGCAAGCCAAGAGGGATGACCTGGCTGGCAAAGCGTTCGCTCAGCGCGCCAGTTGCCCGCGAAGCTCGCCGCCCGGATTTGCGGCCGTGTGGATGTTCACGTAGTAGCGGCCGCCCTTCAGGTCCGCGTATTGCTCGGCGGTGAGGGTTGCGGTGCCCGTGATGGGCGACTGCGCGACGCTCGGGAACGGAATCTTGACGCCCGCGTTCTGCCCGGCAGGAGCGGGGCCGTGGATGTGACCCATTGTCGCCGGCCCGGTCAGGCCCGAGTAGGTGACGCGGTACGTCATGGCCATCGTCGAGGGGTTCACCGTCACTTCGGCGCTTCCGGTCCCAGCGCTCGAGACCGGCGGCACTTCCTGCGCCCCGGAGAGCGTCGCGCGATACGTCTCCATGCCACCCGTGCCACCGCCCATACGCATTTGGCCACAGGCGCCGAGAGCCATCGCGAACGCGGTTGCAACAAGGCAGCGGGCAAACAAGTGACGTGAAATCATGAGGGGCACCCCAGGAAGTGGATGTCTCATTGTGGTGAAGGCATGGGCCGGCCGGGGTGGTGGATTCCCTGCCTTCGGAACCTCATCCTTGCAGCATCTACTCGCTCGCGTGATGCGCGCAAACGAGGTGAACCGTGGGCGCGCTGCGGAGTCAACCAGAGATGATTCCGAGACATCTGCGCGCGGCAGTCGCGCCAGCCGCGTTGGTCGCGGCACTGGTCGGGAGCGGATGTGGTGGCGGCGGCGACGTCGCTCCACCGACCGCGCCGCCCGCGACTTCCGTTAACAGCGCCACCTACGCGGCCGGCAGCCCGCAACGGCTGGCCTACGATCAGCTCAATGCAGCCCGGCTGCGCTGCGGCTTCGGGC
This sequence comes from Ramlibacter henchirensis, assembly GCF_004682015.1. Lineage (NCBI taxonomy): Bacteria > Pseudomonadati > Pseudomonadota > Betaproteobacteria > Burkholderiales > Comamonadaceae > Ramlibacter > Ramlibacter henchirensis. The sequence continues at coordinate 329,983 of NZ_SMLM01000003.1, forward strand.
TGCTCGCGCAATCCGCGGCCCTCGACCAGGCAGCGGCGGCCCATGGCAACTACATGAGCCTCAACAGCGAGTTGGGCCACGGCGAGGATCCCGGCAAGCCCGGCTTCACCGGTGCGACGCCGCTCGACCGCGCCCTGGCCGCGCGCTATGCCCCGCGCGCTGTGGGCGAGGACATCTCCGCCAGCGGATCGCCCGGCGGCTCGACGGCAGCCGATGCGATCCGCAACCTCATGGCCGCCCCGTACCACGCCAAGTCGCTCCTGACCGGCTTCCGCGAAGTAGGCCTCGCATGGAACGTCGTGGCCTCGCTCGACACGCTGACCGTCGATCTGGGCGTCCCGGCTTCGGCGCAGTTGCAGTCACCACAGGGTGTGGCCACGTTCCCTTGCGCGGACACCACCGATGCCGTGGCCCGTGGCGGCAACGAATCGCCTTCGCCCTTCCCGTCCAACCCGGATGCGCAATGGGGCCAGCCAATCACCGTGGCAGGGCCCCAGGCGCTGCGCATCACCTCGGCCACCATCACCGGTCCGTCCGGACCCGTGGCACTCCTGGTCACCTACGGCTCGGGCGCGACGGCCGACCCCAATGGCGCCTTCGCCGACGGATGGTTCTCCCTCATCCCGGAGGTGCTGCAGCCCAGCACGAGTTATGCGGTTGCGATCGACTACACCGTCAGCGGCACTCCCGGCTCTGCGCGCTTTTCGTTCACCACGGGCGGTGGCCGTTGAATGCCGTGCCCGCGGTGGCCGCAATCTCGAAACCTCACCGACCCTTCGGCTGCATCGCGGCCTGGTAGCGCGCCTTGTTCTCCGCATTGGGCGGGTACAGGCCCGGCAGCGCTGCGCCCTTGTTCACTTCGTCCATGATCCAGCCCTCGAGCCGCTCCTGCTCCGGCGCTTCCTGCAGCACGTGCTCCAGCAGCGCAGCGGGGATCAGCACCGCGCCGTCGTCGTCGCAGACCATCACGTCGCCCGGGAACACCGCAACGCCGCCGCAGGCGATCGGCTGCTGCCACGCGACGAAGGTGAGTCCGGCCACGGACGCCGGTGCGGCAGCGCCGCCGCACCACACCGGCAGATTCGTGCCCAGGACGCCTTGCACGTCACGCACCACGCCATCGGTGACCAGGGCGGTGATGCCGCGCCTGGCCATCCGGGCGCAAAGAATGTCGCCGAAGATGCCCGCATCCTGCACGCCCATGGCGTCGACCACGGCGATGCAGCCCGCCGGCATGTCCTCGATGGCGGCGCGCGTGGAAATGGGCGAGCCCCAGGACTCCGGCGTGGCGAGGTCCTCCCGGGCCGGTACGAAGCGAAGCGTGAAGGCTCGCCCGACCAGCCGCGGCTGGCCGGCGCGGATCGGGCGGGCGCCGCGCAGCCACAGGTTTCGCAAGCCCTTCTTCAGCAGCACGGTGGTGATGGTGGCCGTGGTGACGCGCGAGAGCGTCTCGATGACCTGGGGGTCCAGGTCCATGGTTGCGGGTGCGGGGGTGGGGGGCATGGACATGGGAAGGCTCCTTCATCCGAGTTCGTGCAGGCGCTTGTCCTGCCGGCGCACCAGGCGATCGATGTCCGCAAGGTCCTGGGCCGAGAGCCTGGGTCCGGGCTTGCGAACGAACGGCGAGGCGATCGCGCCGCGCTGGTGCAGCAGGTGCTTGCGCACGGCCAGCCCGATGCCGGCCTGCTGCTCGTAGCGCGCGAGCGGGAGGTACGCGTCGAACAGGTCATGGGCGCGCTCGACGTCGCCTCCCGCATGGGCCGCGACCACGTCGACCATCATCTCGGGCCAGGCGAAACCGGTCATCGCGCCATCGGCGCCGCGCGACAGTTCCTCGGGCAGGAACAGGCCGCCGCCGTTGCCGGTGAGGATGGATACGCGGCGCACTTCGCCCTTGTCGCCGGCGGCGCGAATGGCCGACAGCTTCGCCAGGCCCGGCCAGTCCTCGTGCTTGAGCATCACGCAGTGCGGCGAATTTTTCAGGATGCGCAGGATCACCGCCGGTGACATCTGCACGCCGGTCGCGACGGGATGGTCCTGCAGGCACCAGGGCACCGGCCCCAGCGTCTCGTTCACCATGTCGAAGTAACCCGCGATCTGGTCGTCCGTGCGCACCGTGGAGGGCGGCGCCACCATCACGCCGGACGCACCGAGGTCCATCACCGCCCGGGTGAGTTCGCCCATGGCCGCGAAGCCGGGCGAGGACACGCCCACGACGATGGGGACCCGGCCGGCGGCACGCTGCACGACCTGGCGGGTGAACGCCTTGGCTTCTTCCGCGGTGAGCTTCGTCGCTTCGCCCATGATCCCCAGGATCGTGAGCCCGGTGACGCCGCGCTCGAGGCAGAAGTCCACCATGCGGTCGGTGCTGGCGAGGTCGAGCGCGCCGCCGTCGGTGAACGGCGTGACGGTGATGAGGTAGACGCCCTTGGCGGACGTGTCGAATCGGTGCATTGGGAACTCCGGTCTATGAAATCCGCGGCTTGGCCGAGTGCGCGGCCCGCCGTGCGAGCTGCATCACGAGGACAAGCAGCAGGAGGACGAAGCCCGTGCCGTTGGCGAGGCCCGACGGGTAGACGAGCGCGAGGCCGGCGGCGACGAGCAGCACGCGTTCGAAGGCGCTCGTCCGCAGCAACGCCCAGCCCTGGAAGGCGGCGGCCAGCGCAGCGATCGCCGCGGCGGCCGTGAGGGTCACCTTGGCCACCAGCAGCCAGTCGGCGCCCGCCGCCGCCTTGGCCGATCCCATGAGCAGCAGCGCGCGGCCATCGGGATCGAGCACGAACATGAACGGCAGCAGGAACGCGGGGAGCGTGTACTTCCAGCAGTGCAGCGTCGTCTTGTACGGATCGCCGCCGGTGATCGCCGCCGCCGCGAAAGGCGACAGCGCCGTGGGGGGAGACACTTCCGAGAGAACGGCGTAGTAGAAGATGAACATGTGCGCGGCGAAATCGGGCACGCCGAGCTTGGTCAGCGCCGGCGCGGCGATCACCGCGCAGATGATGTAGGACGCCGTCACCGGCACCGCGAGGCCGACGATCCACACCACCAGCGCGGTGAAGATCGCGGTCAGCAGCAGGGACCCCGCGGCGTACGCGATCACGATGGAGCTGAACTTCAGGCCGAGCCCGGTGAGCGTGACCACCCCCACGATGATCCCCGCGCCCGCGCAGGTCGCCCCCACGTTGAGCATGCCGGTGGAGCCGCCTGCCATCGCCCTGGTCAGCGGCATGTCCAGGAGCTTGCGGCCCAGTTTCCCCGGTGCGGTGAACAGGTCGTACGGGATCAGCGAGGTGTCGCGTCGCAGCAAGCTCGTCGCCAGGGAGACGGCGGTCGCCCAGAACACCGACATCACCGGGGAAAAGCCCCACACCATGAAGGCGATGATCGAGACCAGCGACAGGAAGTGGAACCAGTAGCGGCGCGCCAGGGCCCACGCCGTCTGAACTTTCTCGAAGGTGATGTTGCCCATCGCGTACTTGCGCGCGTCGATCTCCACCATCAGGAAGAGCGCCAGGTAGAACAGCACCGTGGGGATGACCGCCATCAGCAGCACATCCATGTAGGAGATCTTGAGGAACTCGGCGATCAGGAACGCCGCCGCCCCGAGCACCGGCGGGGAGATGATGGCGCCAAGGCCGCCAGCTGCGAGCAGGCCGCCCGCCGCGTTGCGCTCGTAGCCGACCTTGGAAAGCATGGGGTAGGCCACGGAAGCGAGCGTGACGGTGGTCGCCACGCCGGAACCGGAGGGCCCGCCCAGCAGGAACGAAGACAGCACCACGGTGCGCCCTGCGCCCGTGGGCCTGCCCCCCATCGCCGCGAAGGAGAAATCGATGAAGAACTTGCCGGCGTTGGAGTACTGCAGGAAAGCGCCGAAGATGGTGAACAGGATGATGAGCGAGGACGAGACGTCGATCGCCACGCCGAAGATGCCTTCCAGCGTCATGTACATCACACCCACCAGCCTGCCGACGTCGTAGCCCTTGTGCGTCCACGGCGCAGGCAGCCACGGGCCGGCCAGCGCATAGGCGAGGAACGCGGCCGTGATGACCGGCATGACCCAGCCGCTCGTGCGCCGCATGGCCTCCAGCACGAGCACGATCAGCGCGATGCCGAACGCGACGTCCCAGGGCAGCGGTAGCGTGTTGCGGTCCGTGAAGTCATCGCCGCCGCGGATGGCGTACGCCGCCACCGCGATCGCGATCGCCGCCGCCAGCCAGTCCCACCACATGATCCGGTGGCGGAAGCGCCGCGCGACGGGGAACAGCAGGAAGGTGAGGGCGAGCACGAACGCCACGTGGACGCCGCGCATCGTCTGCGTCGGCACGATGGAATACGCGGAATAGAGGTGGAAGGCGCTCATTGCGACCGCCCCCAGGGTGAGGAAGACGGCGAGGCCGCCGCGCGGCCTGTTGGCCGCGCCTTCCTCCGCCTCGATGTACTCCTCGGCCTTCTGCAGGCTCTCAGACGAGACTGCCGCGGCCTCCGAGAGCGACACGCGGGCAGGCTCGTTCATGCCGGGCTAACCCGTGTCCCCGCGTTAGTTGACCTTGACGCCGCGCTCGGCGAAGTACTTGAGCGCGCCCGGGTGGTACGGGATGGGGGTGGCGCTCGCCTTCTGGTTCTCCAGCTTGAAGTTCTCGGCTTCCTTGTGGACCGCGACCAGTTCGTCCTTCTTCTCGAACAGGGTCTTGACGATGTTGTAGGCCGTCTTCTCGTCCATGCTGTCGTGGGCGACCAGGATGTTCATGACCGTCGCCTGCTTGTTGTCGGCGTCCATGCCCTTGTAAACCGCCTTGGGGATGGTGTCCTCGACATACAGGTTGCCGTACTTCCTGTTCATGGCCGCCACGAGCTCGGCATGGTCGATCATCCTGATCTTGGTGTTGGGCGTGTTGGCCAGGTCGGTCACCGCCGCGGTGGGCAGGCCCCCGACCCAGAAGAACGCGTCGATCTTGCCGTCCTTGAGGGCGTTGACCGATTCCGCGACGCCCAGGCGCTCGCGTTTCATGTCGCCGTCCTTGTCCATGCCCGCCGCCTCGATGAGGCGGAAGGCCATCACCTCGGTGGCGCTGCCGGGCGAGCCGGTCGACACGCGCTTGCCCTTGAGGTCGGCGAACTTGTTGATGCCCTTGCCCTCGACGCTCACCACGTGCATGCGGTTCGGGTACAGCACGGCCAGCGTCTTCACCGGCACCTTCTGGCCCTTGAACTTGTCCTCGCCCTTGTAGGCGTCCTGGGCCGCATCGCTCATCGAGAAGGCGACATACGGCTTGCCGCTCGCGATCAGCTTCAGGTTGTCGACCGAGCCGCCCGTCACTTCAGCCGTGGCCTGCATTCCGGGGACGTACTTGGACAGCACGGCCGCGAGCCCGCCGCCCATGGGGTAGTACACGCCGCCGGTGCCGCCGGTCGCGATCGAGATGTTCTGCGCGATGGCCGCGAACGACAGGCCGGCAGCGACGAGCGCGGCAAGAAAGTACTTCAGGAACTTCATCGGTTTGTCTCCTGTTGAACGAGCAGGGGCACTGCCCCGGTGCCTCCCGATTCTTGCAATGCGCCCGGTCGCCCGCTCTAGTGGCTTTCCAGCAGTGAGCCCCGGGTTCTACGTATTGGGGATCGTCCCGACAGGTTTCGGCGGCCGCAGAAAATCGAAATCGACACCTTCGTCTGCCTGCGTGACGGTGGCAAGGAAGAGCTTGCGGTAGCCGCGCTCGGCCGCCGGCGGGACCGGCGGCGCTTCCTGGGTGCGACGCGCGAGTACCTGTTCGCTCACGAGCAGCGTCAGTTCGCGGCGGGAGACGGACAGGCGGATGCGGTCTCCGGTGCGTACGTAGGCGAGCGGTCCGCCCACCGCAGCTTCCGGGACCACGTGCAGCACGATCGTGCCGAACGCCGTTCCGCTCATCCGGCCATCGGAGATGCGGACGATGTCCTTCACGCCGGCGCGGGCGAGCTTGCGCGGGATCGGGATGTATCCGGCCTCCGGCATGCCGGGGGCGCCCTTGGGCCCGATGTTCTTCAGGACCAGGATGTCGTCCGCGTTCACGTCGAGATCGTCGCCGTCGACGCGCTGGGCGAGGTCCGCCGCGTTCTCGAACACCACGGCCCGGCCCTCATGCTCCATCAGCCCAGGGTCGGCCGCGGACTGCTTGATGATGGCCCCGCCGGGCGCGAGGTTGCCCTGCAGCACCGCGATGCCACCCTGCGCGTAGACCGGGTTGTCCCTCGGACGCACGACATCCTGGCTGAACGGCGCCGGCGCACGGTCGAGCTCTTCGCCCAGCGTGCGGCCGGTCACCGTCATCGCGTCCAGGTGCAGCAGGGGCTTGAGTTCCCTCAGGAGCGTGGCCATGCCGCCGGCGGCGTGGAAGTCTTCCATGTAGTGCCGGCCGGAGGGCTTGAGGTCCACGAGCACCGGCGTCTCGCGTCCCATCCGGTCCAGCGCCTTGAGATCCACCTGAAGCCCCAGCCTGCCCGCAATCGCCGTCAGGTGCACGATGGCGTTGGTCGATCCGCCGATGGCGAGCAGCACTCGCATCGCGTTCTCGAACGCGTTGGCGGTGAGGATCCGGTCGATGCCGAGGTGGCTCCTGGCCATCTGCACCGCCACCGCGCCGGTCTCTTCGGCCACGCGCATCCGGTCGGCGGTCACCGCCGGGGGCGAGGCGCCGCCTGCCACCGTCATTCCCAAGGCTTCCGCAACGCACGCCATCGTGCTGGCCGTGCCCATCACCGAGCAGGTTCCCACGCTGGGCACCAGCTGGTCGTTGACGCCTCCGATCTCATCGTCGTCGATCTCGCCGGCACGGAAGCGCCCCCAGTAGCGGCGGCAGTCCGTGCATGCGCCGACGCGTTCGCCGCGGTGCGAACCAGTGAGCATGGATCCCGTGATCAGCTGCACCGCCGGGATGCCGGCCGAAGCGGCGCCCATCAGCTGCGCCGGCACGGTCTTGTCGCAGCCGCCGATCAGCACCACGGCGTCCATCGGCTGCGCCCGGATCATCTCCTCCGTGTCGATGGACATGAGGTTGCGCAGGTACATGCTGGTCGGATGGGCGAAGCTCTCGTGCAGCGAGATGGTCGGGAACTTCACCGGCAGGCCGCCGGCCAGCATGATCCCGCGCTGCACCGCCTCGAGCAGTTGCGGCATGTTGCCGTGGCACGGGTTGTAGCCGCTGCCGGTATCGGTGATGCCGATCACAGGCCTGTCCAGCGCGGTGTCGCTGTAGCCTGCCCCCTTGATGAAGGCCTTGCGCAGGAACAGGGAGAAACCGGCGTCACCGTAGCTGGTGAGCCCCTTGCGCATCCCGCTTGCTTCGCCGCCGGCGTGGCCCTGCAGCTTGTCTTGGTTCCGGCTCATTGGTCCGCCTTCTTTGACCCGCTTGGGGCTTGCTCATTCTGGAGCAAGTCACCGCGATCCGCAGCCATGGCCGGCATTGGCTATCCTGTGGCTGTGAGGCCTGACAGCTCGATGGAGAGGGACGTGGTGGGGGCCGCGGCGGTGGTCGCCACGGATGCGGTGACCGCATCGAGCCCCGGCCATGATCGACGCCTGGTCGGCTGGCTGTCGCTCGCGCAGCTGATCAGCTGGGGCAGCGTCTTCTACACGTTCGCCCTGCTGCTCGGTCCGGTGGAGCGCGAACTCGGGCTCACGCGCACGCAGTCGTCCTTCGCCTTCAGCCTCGCCCTGCTCGCGGAAGGCCTGCTGGCGTACCCGGTCGGGCGGTGGATCGACCGCGGCCACGAGCGCATCGTGATGACGGGCGGCACGCTGCTGATCGCCGCCGGCCTGACACTGCATGCCTTCGTGCAGTCCGCCGCCGGCTTCTTCGCCGCCTGGCTCCTGCTCGGCGCCGCGTTGGCCGCCACCCTCTACAACGCCGCCTTCTCGGTCGTGACGCGGCGTTTCCCGCGCGACTTCCGCCGCGCGATCATCACCATCACCTTCCTGGGCGGGCTGGCGAGCAGCGTCTTCATCCCGCTTTCCGCCGCGCTGATCTCCGCCTGGGGCTGGCGCGCCGCCTTGCTGGTGCTCGCCGGCATCCACCTGCTGGTCTGCCTGCCGATCCACGCGCTCGTCCTGCGAAACGCTCCGGCAGGTGCGGCATCCGCGCCCGGCGGCGGCCACTTTCCTCCCGCGCTCCTGCGCCACCCGGCGTTCCTGCTGATTGGCGTGTTCGTGGTGGGCATGATGGGGATCACCGCCGCGATCCCGCCGCACCTCGTCAGCCTGCTCCGCGAGAGCGGGCTCGCCGAAGCCTGGGTCATCGCGATCCCGGCCACCATCGGCGCGGTGCAGGTCCTGGGACGCGTGCTGCTGTTCTTCTTCGAAGGCCGCTTCGACCTGCACCTGGCCAACCGGCTCATTCCCATCCTGGTTCCTCTCGCCCTGGCGGCGCTGATCGCCGGCGCCGGTTCGCCGTGGGGCGGCGTGCTCTTCGTGCTGCTCTACGGACTGGGCAACGGCATGCTGACGATCGTCAAGGGAACGGCGATCGCCCAGTACGTCGACCGCGAGCATGTCGCGTCGCTCAATGGTGCGCTTGGCGTTCCCGTCGCGATCGCGCGGGCCTCGGCGCCCGTGCTCCTTGGCGTGATGTGGACGCACGATGCGGGCTATCGCTGGGGGCTGGGGATGCTGCTCGCGGTCGGCGTGCTGGCGTCGCTGGCGCTGGTGATGGCGCAGCGCCGTGCGCCGGTAGCCTAGTCCAGGCAACGGTGCGTGGCGCCGGAGGGGCTGGGCGGGCCGGCTTCGCTTGACTGCCTCCCGGAGGGGAATGCCATCATGACAGCCGCCGGCCTGCGACGCACAATGGAACGGCATTCCGTAGAGCCATCGGAGGCGCCCCGTGCCCTCGACAGGGAAGCAGGATTCATCGCCGCAGGCCCCAGGCCCCCATGCCGCACCGATGGGTTGGCCGAGACACCAGCCTGCCGACATCACCGGGCGCCAGCGCACCGGGGAGACGAGCCATGAACTCCAGGAACTGTGGCGTGTCGCCTTCGAGGCCAACCCGACGATGTACTTCATCGTCGACGAGGCCGGCGCCATCGTGTCGGTCAATCGCCTGGGAGCCCAGCAGCTCGGTTACGCGGTGGGCGAGCTCGTCGGGCAGCCGGTGCTGAATGTCTTCTTCGAGCCCGACCGCGCCATCGTCCAGAAGAACGCCGACAACTGCCTTCGACACCCCGGCCGATCGTTCCGGTGGGAAGCGCGCAAGGTGCGCAAGGACGGCACGATGCTCTGGGTACGCGAGACGGCCAATGCCGTCCTGCTGCCGGACAACCGGCCGGTTCTGCTGGTCGGCTGCGAGGACGTGACCGAGCGCAAGCACGCCGAGCAGGCGCTGCGGGACAGCGAGGAGCGCTTCCGCACGCTGGTCGAGTTCTCATTCGACGTCTACTGGGAATCCGACGCGCAGCATCGCTTCACGAGGCAGGAATACGGCCCGGAGCTGGCGGACGCGCCGGCCCGCCGCTCCGAGCTCGGCAAGACGCGCTGGGAAGTGCCGTACCTCGAGCCGGACGAGGAGGCCTGGCGCAGGCACCGGGCAACGCTCGACGCCCACCTGCCGTTCCGTGATTTCGAGCTCGCGCGCCCGACGCCCGACGGCGGCAAGCGTTACGTGTCGGTCTCCGGCCTGCCCGTGTTCGACGAGACCGGCGCCTTCGTCGGTTACCGCGGCGTCGGCCGGCACATCACCGAAAGCAAGCTCGCTGAACAGGCGCTGCGCCAGCGCGAGAAGGAGCTGCGCGAGATCGTCGAGACCATGCCGGCCATGGTCTTCGTCGCCGACGCGAGCGGGCGCAACTCCATGGGCAACCGGCGTTGGCTCGAATACGCCGGGCTGGCCCCGGGGGCCGTCGGTTCGCCGGCCCCCGTGCATCCGGACGACGATGCGCGCTACAGGGCCGCGCGCGCCCACAGCATCGCGACGGGCGAGCCCTTCGAGCAGGAGGTGCGGCTTCGTCGCTTCGACGGCGAGTACCGCTGGTTCCTCAGCCGTGCCGTGCCGCTGCGCGATGACCAGGGCCGGATCCTGAAGTGGTACGGCGTCCTCACGGATATCCACGACCGCAAGGTGGCCGAGGAAGAACGCGCCGCCCATGTGTGGTTCCTGGAACGCATGGACCGCATCAACCGCGCGATGCAGGGCACGAACGATCTCGAGCAGATGACGAGCGACGTGCTGGACGCGGTGCTGGAAGTCTTCGGGTGCGATCGCGCCTGGCTGGTCTACCCGTGCGACCCCGGGGCACCGTCCTGGAAGGCGGTGATGGAGCACACGCGGCCGCAATTCTCCGGTGCGTTCGCCCTGGGCGCCGACGTGCCGCTCAGCCCGGATACCGCCAGCACTTTCCGCGCCGCACTCGCCGCGGAGGGCGCCGCCTTGGTGTTCGACCCGCACGGCCTGCAGGTGACCGCATCCGCCGAGCGCTTCGGCGTTCTCTCCCAGGTGGCCACGGTGGTGCGGCCCAGGGTCGACCGGCCCTACCTCTTCGGCCTGCACCAGTGCTCGCACGCGCGTGTGTGGAGCGAGCCGGAGAAGCGCCTGGTCGAGGAGATCGGCCGCCGCCTGGAGGATGTGCTCACCAGCCTGCTCATCTTCCGCAGCCTGCGCGAGAGCGAACGCAAACTGGAGGAGGCCCAGCGCATCGGGCGCATGGGCTACTTCGAATACGACCTCGGCACCCAGAGCCTGACGCTCTCGGACGAGGCCTGCCGGATCTACGGCGTCGAGCAGCACCAGTTGTCGTCCTGGCAGGGGCGGGTCCTCGAGCTCGTGCACGCCGAGGACCGCGACACGCTGACCGGGGCGATCGCGGCTGCCGCCGGGCGCAACGGGCGGTTCGCCGTCGAGTTCCGCGCCCTTCGCCCGGACGGGGAGGTGCGGATCGTGCACAGCCGCGGCGAGGCGACCGGGGACGCGGCGCAGGGGCTGCGCGCGTTCGGGACGCTGCAGGACATCACGCAGCTGCGGAACGCGCAAGAGGCGCTGCGTGACGCCGAGGCGGCGCTCGCGCGCGCCAACCGCGTCACGACCCTCGGGGTGCTCGCCGCCTCCATCGCGCACGAGGTGAACCAGCCGCTGGGCGCCATCACGACCAGCGCTGCCTCGTGCGCGCGTTGGCTGGCGGCCGAGCCGCCGCAGATGGAGAAGGCGCGGTCGGCGCTCCAGCGCATCGGCGCCGACGGCAAGCGGGCAGCCCACGTCGTCGACCGCATTCGCGCCCTGGTGAACCGCCAGGCGCCGCGCACGGCCCGCCTCGATCTCGGCGAGGCGATCCTTGAAGTGGTCGCGCTGACGCGCAACGAAGTGCGGCGCAACGCCATCGTGCTGGACACGTCGCTGGCGCCCGACGTGCCGCCCATCGAGGGGGACCGGGTGCAGCTGCAGCAGGTGGTGCTGAACCTCATCGTCAATGCCGTCGAGGCGATGAGCGGCAGCGGCCCGGCAACCCGTGAGCTGGCGATCGCCTCCAGCTGGGACGGCGCGAACACCGTGACGGTCGAGGTGCGCGACTCGGGGCCGGGCGTCGACCCCGACCGGGCCGACCGGCTCTTCGAGCCGTTCTACACCAGCAAGGCGGACGGGATCGGGATGGGCCTGTCGATCAGCCGTTCCATCATCGAAGCCCACGGCGGGTGGCTCTCGGTGACGCCCAACCTGCCGAGCGGCGCCGTGTTCCGGTTCTCGTTGCCCGTGGACCCGCCGGTGTCCTGAGGATGCGAGTGGACCGGCCCGTCGTCTACGTGGTCGAGGACGACCCGTCGATGAGGGAGGCCGTCCAGGACCTGATCGCCTCGGTGGGCCTGGAGGCCCGCGGGTTCGCGTCGCCCCGGGAGTTCCTCCAATCGAGCCGCCCCGACGTGCCCGGCTGCCTGGTCCTGGACGTTCGCCTGCCAGGGTCCAGCGGGCTCGCCTTCCAGCAGGAACTGGCACGCGCCGGCGTCCTGCTGCCCGTCATCTTCATCACCGGCCACGGCGACATCCCGATGTCGGTGCGCGCCATCAAGGCGGGGGCGGTGGAGTTCCTCACCAAGCCTTTTCGCGACCAGGAACTGCTCGATTCGGTGCATGCCGCCATCGAGCGCGACCGTGCGCTGCGGCAGGATGCCGCAGCCCTGGAGGACCTGCGGCAACGCTTCGCCACCCTGACGCCGCGCGAGCGGGAGATCATGGCGCTGGTGATCGTCGGGCGCATGAACAAGCAGATCGCAGGCGAGCTCGGCGTGAGCGAAGTGACCGTCAAGGTCCACCGGGGGCAGATCATGCGCAAGATGCGGGCGAAGTCGCTGCCCGAGCTCGTTCGCATGGGCGACATGCTGCGCCTGGGCGGCACGTGGTCACCGTCCACCTGAGCCGGACCTTGCCTTCGCCGCCGGGCCCACCCGTCGCAGTGCGGCCTTGAGCACCTCGAGCGGGACGGGCTTGGTCAGGTGGACGGAGAAGCCCAGGTCGGATGTGCGACTGCGGGTGCCGGCATCGTCCCACGCCGTACAGGCGATCAGCAGCGGTGCAGGCCAGAGCTGTCTCAGCACGGCGGCCGCCTGGAACCCGTCCATGATGGGCATGCCCAGGTCGAGCATGACCGCGTCGTAGCGCTCGCGGCTCGCTTCCCGGACGGCCTCCAGCCCGTTGTGGGCCGTGCGGGTGCGGTGCCCCTCGAGTTCGAGCAGGATCGACAGGGCGGTCGCGGCGTCGCGGTTGTCGTCCACCACCAGGATGCGCAAGGCGCCGGGGTGCTGGCCGTCCTCAGGCATGCGCCACTCCCATGCTGCGAGCCGAACCCCGGCCGACCCAGAGCTCGGCGGCAAGCACCGCTTGCACGTGCAGGGCCTGGAGCCTCGTGTAGAGCTGCTCCAGGAGGTGCAGGGTGCGAAGTTCCGGGAACCACGACGCCAGCGTCTGCAGCTCGGCCAGCACGGCATCCCAGTCGAATGGCTGCCGGGTGCGGTGTTGCGCCAGGACGCTGCGGCAATGCTCCAGCACCTGACCCGCGCCCCCGCTGCGCTCCTTGGCCAGCATTTCCTCGATGTCGTACTTCCAGCGTGCCTGCTCCAGGGCCTTGTCGCACGACAGGAAACCCGAATCGGCCAGCGCCTGCGCGAAGGCCTCATCCAGCGCCGGCGTCCCGATCACGGCGCGCAGCACTCCGGTGGTCGATTGCGGCCCGGGCGGAATGAGCCGCGTGCGCTTGACCAGCCGCGGGACCGACCACGCCATCTCCGGTGTGATGGGCAGGACGGCCGTAGCGGCCGCAAGCGTCGTGTGCACGGCGCGCAACTGCTCGGCGCCGTCGACTTCGCACGGTGAAGGCATTGAACACTCCTCGCTCGGAAGGGTCGGGGATCCAGGCTCGCCGTCACGGCGCCCGTGTGGCGGCGGAAACCTGCCCTCGATCGCCACGGACGGGCTCCGCTGCGCCGCCAGGCCGATGCAGTCGAGCAGTTCGTCGCCGGCGAACGGCTTGGTGAGATAGGCGATCACGCCCGCCTTGAGGGCGCGCCTGCGGGTGGCCTCGTCCGGGTACGCCGTGATGAGGATGGTGGACACGCTGCCCCCGGATGCCGCGACGTGCTCGTGCAGCGCCAGCCCGCTCATCCCCGGCATGCGCATGTCCGCGACCACGCAGGCGACGCGATCCAGATGGCCCGAGTCGAGCAATTGCTGCGCAGACACGAACGTTTCGGCGTCCAGGCCCGCCGACGCGAGCAGGTCCTGTGTGGTGTCGCGGATGGACGGGTCATCGTCCACGATCGCGACGAGTGCGCTTTGCGGCATCCGTGATCCCCTTCGTGTCTCGGTTTGGAGACTACGCGTGACGGGGTCGGACAGCCATTGTGCGTGCGTCGATCGAGACTGCACGCATGGAAGCTCCGGTTGGACGGGGGAATGAGTCGCCTACGACCTTGGTATAGGTGGCGAGCGAAGCGCCTCAGGTGAGGTTCGCGAAGTTGAATGCGGCGCTTGCTGCCGGCTGCTGCCTGTTTCAGCCTCGAGATCTCCTGCATCCCCGCTGGGCTCGTGCGGTGCAGGGGTGCAGTTCGTCAGCCGGAGAATCGATGTGCCTGCTGCGCCTTACGCGCTCGCAGCACCTTTGACCACGCCATGCATCAACTTATGAGGTGAACAATCGCTTGACCGATGGGGCCATGTGAAGCTGCGATCCTCGCTCAAAGAGAGCCACTCTGGAGAAGAAGCGAGGGCCGGAGTCGGCGCGCCCAGGACCGGGCGAGCGACGCCTCTGTCGGCGCAGGCTGCAAATGCCTTCGAAAAGCTCAAATGGATCGACGGCGATCTTGCCGAGCAGTATGAAAAGACCCGTGGGGAACGGCGCAAACGCAGCCGCTAGCGCCGCGCCGGCTTGCGGGCGACAAACCCGGGCTGAACGCGCCCTTACAGGTTCGAGTGTCCGTTACGGGCATGGACGAGCAGCCCCGTGGAGACTTCCTACGTCCTAGTCAGCGACGGACTACATCTGTAGGAGCGGCCTGGGTCATCAGGGAGCTCCATGAAACCGAACGCACTACGGACCATCCAGAAGCTGAGCATGCAGGACGTCCTGCGCTTTGCGAACGACCCTCGCCTGTATCGCGTGATAGCCCTTGAGCAGTTACTTGGCGGGCGCTGGAAAGTGATGCTCCGCTCCTTCGATGAGGCGGCCAGCAAGACGCTTGTGCGGTGTGGGACCGACCAGGTTTTTGTAGTGCCGGGCGGGGCTCTCTTGCATTGAGCGGGAGGACAGCGGCTTGCGCCACTGTCGAAGGGGCGGATGCAGTCAGGCCCTACCTTGAACAGGAGCGCAAAGACCGGATTGCGCAGAGCGCCTCTCAGTCCCGGGAAGGATGCCCCACCGGGCGTGCTTCTCCCGGGTGCAGCGACTCGTGACGGCTGCGCTCGTCGTCTTGCACGCACCTGCGGTAGATCGCCTCCGCAACGCGGCGCATCAGGCCTGCGGGCTCACAAGGTTTCCTGAAGTAGCCGTCGAACCCTGCGGCCACGCATGAATCTTCCATGCCTTCGGTTCCCCAGCCCGAAACCGCGAAGACGGCAGGCTGAGCGGAGCCAGCGTCGGTGCGGATGGACGCCAGCACCTTGTAGCCGTCTTCTCCAGGCATCGCGAGGTCCAGCAGGATCACGGGAGGCCGCACCTCGTGCGCGACGTCCACCGCTGACCGGCCATCGCGCGCAGTAAGGACATCGAATCCCTCCGCCTCGAACAACATTGCCAGGGTGTCGGTGAAATCCCGGTCATCGTCCACCAGCAGGACAGTGCGCGCGCCCATAGAACCCCCCACCTCGTGGCGCAACAATATGTGACGACCAGGCAAGCGCTCTAGGGGTATGCGCGAAATGTTCGGACGTCCAGTGTTTGGGATGGTGTCATCAGCCAAGGCCTTGCTTCGAAGTCCCCGCGCATGTGGCGAACTTTGCGATGGTGCCGCATCGCCCGGGTGAATTGACCCACCGACCGCGGCAGATCACCCACCCCGGAACCGATTTGCGGAGGTTCCTCACTCGGAGTCCGCGTGCCGCTCACCGGGCGTGCTTCTTGCGTTGATTGCACCCGGCCCGGTTGCGACCAACAGCGGCTGAGGGCAGGGCGCAGCCAACCAACCCAGCAAGCGGCCGGCCCCCTCCGACTACCCAGACCTGCTCGGCGGAAGGGCGAATCTTTCGCGCGCCAGGAGTGCCAGAATCGCGACGACCGGCGACAGAACCGGGCGAGCGGGCGGAGATGTCCAGGAGAACCCAATGATCTCCAGAGACGCCATGAAGAGGTCCTCGATCGAGAGGGCCTTCACCGCGATTGCCCTGGCGCTGATGCGGTGGCGCTTGTCGCCCTTCACGACAGTGAAGCGTGCGAGGTGGCCTGGCGCCTTGCGGCAGGTCGCTGCTCTCTTCATCATCGTTCTCGGCCTCGCCGCCGGCGGCATGGCCGCTGCCGCGCCGCCTGCGCCAACTCCTCTCGGACCGGTCAACGGCGCGAACGTCACGGTGCCGGCCACCATGTCCTGGTCGGCCGTCACCGACCCGAGCGGCGCTGCCATCGCGGGCTACAACTGGAGAGTCAGTGCCTCGCCGAGCATGACGCCCTTGGTCTTCGCGGACTCGACGAACGGAACGACCACGCAGGACACCCTGAGCGGCCTCTCGCCCGGTTCGTATTTCTGGCAGGTCCAGGCGGCCGGCAGCGCGGGCGAATCGAGCGCGTGGTCGCCGGCGCAAAGCTTCAACGTCACCGGCGCCGGCCCCGGCACGCCGGGCACGCCCGTGCTTGCGCCCACGCGCGGGTATTCGACCTTCCATCCGTGGGAGAGCGTGCATTTCAGCTGGAGCGCCGTTCCAGGTGCGCCGACCTACCGCCTCGAGGTCTCGAGCGACCCCAGCTTCCCGCTGGGCACCCCGGGCGTCGTGACGTTCTGGAACGAGAACATCCGCGCGACCACCGACGGCTTCGTGCACCACCCCAGCCTGGGTGAAGGCACCTTCTATGCACGCGTGTTCGCCACCGACTCGGATTTCGTCGGGGGCATCCGCAGCCTGCCTTCCAACGTCATCCAGTACACGGTGTTCTACAACAACCCCATCGGGCCGCCGCCGGTGCTGGTGTCTCCCGTGAATGGGGAGACGCTGACGCTTCCGGTGACGCTCCGTTGGGAGCATGTCCCCAACCCGCAGGCCTCGGGCTACGTCTGGGAAGTCGCCACCGACGCGACGTTCTCGAACATCGAGGCGTTCTACAACCAGTCCACCGAGCCGTTCGCCGTCCTGCCGCCGCTCACGCCCGGACCCAAGTTCTGGCGCGTGCTCTCGCAGCATGGCCTGTCTTCGTTCGATCCACGCACGGGCGCCTCGACCAACGCCAACACAGAATGGTCCGCGACGGGACGATTCACGGTCAGCGCCGCGCCGGCTGTGCCGGTGGCGATCACGACCGTGGGCGGCGCCCTGCCGCAGTCGGTCTACGGCGGCCCCGGCCGCCATGTCGGTGTGCAGCTCAGTGGCGTGGCCCCGGCGGGCGGGGCGGCGGTCGCCATGACCAGCTCGAACCCGGCCTTGGTGCCGGTGCCGGCGACACTCACGGTGGCGGCTGGCTTCGCCGAGAACAGTGTTGCGATCCCCATCGGGCAGGTGACAGCCCCCACGGCGGTGGTGCTGACGGCGACGTTCAATGGCGCATCCATATCGCGCCAGCTGACCGTGCTGCCGCCGACACTCAACGACGATCCGTTCCAGGCGAACCCGACACGCGCCACGGGCGGAGCAGCGATGTTCGGCTATGTGGACCTGGAGGGCGGCGCCTTCCCCGGCGTTGCGCCGGCGGGAGGATTCATCGTGAACCTCTCGACCAACTCTCCGGCTGCGATCGTCCCCAACGCGGTCACGATTCCCGCGGGCTCCGTCGGCGTCGGGTTCCCCATCCAGACGAGCCCGGTGCCGACGAGCACGGTGGTCACCATCACAGCGAGCGCGGGAGGCGTGACGACGCAGTGGCCGATCACGCTGGAAGCAGCCGCTGCGCCCACGTCGTTCTTCGTCAGGCCGATGTCGACGACAAGTGGCTCCCAGGGCGTCGTCACCGCCGCGGAGGGGACAGGATTCGACCAGATCCTGCAGGTGACGAGCAGCAACCCGGCGCTGGCGCAGGTGCCCAGCGTCGTGACGGTCTTCGCCGGGAGCGGTGTCGGCTTCTTCGACATCACGACCACCCCGGTCACCGCGCAATCCATCGTGACGATCTCGGTGTCCGGAGGGGGCGTGACCCGGTCCGCTGCGCTGACGCTGCATCCGGCCTTGCCTGCGCTGACGTCGCTCACGGTGAATCCGACCACTGTCGCAGGAGGCGCTACCGCGACCGGCACCGTCCGGCTGGCGAGCGCCGCACCTGCGGGCGGGGTCGCGATCAACCTGGGGAGCAATCTTCCCCGCGCGGCCAGCGTGCCGGCGAGCGTCACCGTCCCCGCGGGTGCCACCAGCGCCACTTTCACGGTGACGACCTTCCCCAGCGCCCTGACGACCGTTCAGCTCACGGCCGCCCTCAACAACGTGTTCCAGTCCGCGGCGATCACCGTCGGCCCGTCGGCCCCGCCGCCGGGGCCGACGCTCTCGGCAGTGAGCCTCACCCCGACGAGCGTCGCGGGCGGTACGGCTTCGACCGGCAGGGTGACCCTGAGCGGCGCCGCGCCGAGCGGCGGAGCGGTGGTGACGCTCTCGGACGATTCGGCCGCGACCGCCGTGCCGTCCAGTGTCACCGTCCCCGCGGGAGCCAGCAGCGCCAGTTTCACCGTCACGACGTCGCCGGTGACGGCCGCGACCGCGGCGAGCATCTCCGCGGTCTTCGGCGGCGTGACGCGTACTGCGGCGCTCACGGTGAATGCCCCGACGTCACCACCGCCGCCGGAGGCGCCGTCCGCGCCTTCCGCGCCGACGCTGCTCTCTCCGGCCGCCGACGCAAGACCAGCGCAACCCGTCACTTTCGACTGGAGCGACGTCGCCAACGCGACCAGCTACGAGATCCAGGTCGATGATTCCTCGACCATGACGGCCCCGTTCAGGGCGAGCCGGGTGGTCAACGTTTCGCAGGCGACCATCGAAGGCCTGCCCGCGCAACGCCTGTGGTGGCGCGTGCGGGCGCAGAACTCGGCGGGTGTGTTCGGTCCGTTCTCGAGCGCGCGGCGCTTCGAGCCGCGGGCGGCTACGGCTCCCGCAGCAGCGAGCCTGTCGTCGGTGTCGGTGAACCCCGCGAGCGTGGTGGGCCCGGCCTCTTCGACCGGCACTGCGAGCTTGACTGCGCCGGCACCCTCGGGCGGTGTGGTCGTGGCCCTGGCCAGCAGCAACCCGGCAGTGGCCGCCGTTCCCGCCAGCGTCACCGTGCCGGCGGGTGCGACCAGCGCCAGCTTCGCCGTGACCACCAGCGCGGTTGCCGCGAACACCGGCGTGACGCTCACGGGGACCTACAACGGCACGAGCCGGACGGCCTCGCTCACGGTGACGCCGGCGGCCGCGCCACCGCCACCCGCGAGCCTCGCTACCTTGGCCTTGAACCCCGGCAACGTGACCGGCGGTGGGACCTCGCAGGCGAGCGTGACGTTGACAGGCCCGGCACCGGCCGGCGGAGCGGTGGTGGCGCTTTCCGACAACTCGACCGCGGCGGCGGTGCCGGCGAGCGTCACCGTGCCTGCCGGCGCCAGCAGCGCCAGTTTCACCGTCACGACGAGCCCGGTCACGGCCGCGACTGCGGCGACGATCTCCGCAGTGTTGGGCGCCGTCACCAGGACGGCGGTGCTCACGGTCAACCCGCCCGGCACCAATGCGGCCTTGACGGTGAGTGCGAGCGGACGCAGCGGAGAACGGATCACATCTAGCCCTGCGGGCATCAGTGTCACCGTCGGCAGCAGCGGCTCGGCCTCCTTTGCCACCGGAACGTCGATCACGCTGAACGCATCGAACGGCCGCGATGTGATCTGGTCGGGTGCATGCTCCAGCGGCGGCAACAAGACCAGGACCTGCACGTTGACGATCAATGGCAATGCCTCTGTCAGCGCCAACGTGCAGTAAGCCGCATCCTGGGAACCTCACTGCCGCTTGCCTGGTGCCTTGTGGCAGGAGCATCCATTCGGTCGACGTGTCGCGCAGCGACGCCTACACCGCCGCGTCCGCGCGCCGCTCCCGGATCGCACCCCCGTTCAGACTCCGCCCCAGCGCCAGCTTGCGAATGCAAGCCGCGAACGACCGCACGGCCGGCGGCTGTTTCGCGTCGCGCTTCCACAGCATCCCGGGCGTGCGCACCGGCGTCGGACTCTCCAGCGGCACGATGCGCACGTCTTCCCGCGGCGTGACGGCGTGGCTGGAGACGATCGTCGCCAGCTGCGTGCGGGCCACGATGCCGATCATGGGCGCGATCGCATTCATCTCCGCCGCCACCACCGGTTCCGCGCCGGCCGCGCGGAAGCATTCCTCCAGCATCGTGCGGGTCGCGAAGGCATGGGGCAGCAGCACCAGGTTCTGCCGGTGCAGTTCCACCATCCGCACGCGCCGGCGCTGGGCCAGCGGGTGTGAGGGCGCAACGACGAGGACCATCTCCTCGGTGTAGAGCGGCTCGAACCACAGGTGCGTGGGATCGGCGGGCTGGTAGGCGATGCCGACATCGAGTGTGGAGTCGATCAGCCGCTGGCCGATGGCATTGGCGGCGAGTTCCTCCACCGTCACCTTCACCGTGGGATTGCGCTGCAGGAACATCGCCAGGCACTCGGGGACGAAGGTGATGTTGAACGTCCCCGTGGCGCCGATGCGTACCTCGCCCGTGAGTTCATCGCCGGCGCGCATCAGGTGCGACAGGCCGTCGTCCACTTCGCGCAGCGCCTTGGACGCGTAGCCCAGGAAGCTCTCGCCGGCCTGCGTGAGCACCACGCGCTTGCCGATCCGCTCGAACAGCGGCTGGCCGACTTCGTCCTCGAGCTGTTTGATCTGGTGCGAAAGCGTCGACTGCGTTACATGCATCCGCTCGGCCGCGCGGGTGAACGACAGGCACTCGGCCAGAGACACGAAGTAGCGCAGGTGGCGCAGTTCCATAGGGTTTACCCCGGCGAATGATCGACGGCATCGATCCAAACCATCGAAATTCTTCACTACTTCCCGGTACTGTCAATCGATAGAGTCCCGGCAAGCCCAACGGAGGTGACCCATGGCCCAACTGGAATACGACACCCTCAGCATCACCGACGCGGTGATCGGCCGGCTGGCCGAGTGCCGGGACCCGCGCTTCAAGGAGGTGATGACCTCCCTCATCAAGCACCTGCATGCCTTCGCCCGCGACGTCGACCTCAAGGGCGACGAGTGGATCAAGGCCATCGAGTTCCTCACCGCCTGCGGCAAGGCCTGCGACGACAAGCGCCAGGAGTTCATCCTGCTGTCGGACACGCTGGGGCTGTCGATGCTCGTGGTCGCCCTCGAGCACGCGCGCGCGCTCAAGGGCCGCACCGGCGCGACTCCGCCGACCGACGCCACCGTGCAGGGACCGTTCTACTGGGAAGGCGCGCCTGAGCTGCCGCTGGGCGCCGACATCGCCGAAGGCGTGTCGGGCGAGCCGGCCCTCTACAGCGGCCGCGTGACCGACCTGGAAGGCAAGCCGCTCAAGGGCGCACTGCTGGACATCTGGTCGGGCGACGGCGAAGGCGTGTACGACATGCAGCGCGACGACTCGCCCATGCGAGCCCGCGCCCGCATCCGCACCGACGACCAGGGCCGCTACTGGTTCTGGTCGATCCGCCCGACCTATTACCCGGTGCCGGACGACGGCCCGGTGGGCGACATGCTGCGCAAGATGGGCCGCCATCCGAACCGCCCCGGCCACATCCACATGATGGTCTCGGCGCCCGGGCACAAGAAGCTGGTCACGCACCTGTTCGTCAAGGACAGCCCCTACCTCGACTCCGACGCGGTGTTCGGCGTGCGCGAGAGCCTGGTGGTCGACTTCGAGAAGAAGGAGCCGGGCACGGCCATGGACGGGCGCAAGATGAACAAGCCCTACCACGTCGCCCACTACGACTTCCGCCTGATTCCGCAGGGCGCGGCATGAGTTCATCGATCAACAAGATCGGCAAGTCGACCGTGCCGCGCACGGCGATCAGCACGTCGGACGAACACAGCATCACGGTGCGCGGCGAAGACCTGTGCCGCGACCTGATCGGACGCATCTCCTTCACCGACTATTTCAGCCTGCTGGTCACGGGCAAGCGGCCCTCGCAAGCCGATGCGATGGTGCTCGATGCGACGCTGGTCGCGATCGCGGAGCATGGCCTCGTGCCCAGCGTACAGGCCAGCCGCATGACGTATGCGGCGGCGCCCGATGCGCTGCAAGGCGCGGTGGCGGCGGGCATCCTGGGCTGCGGCAGCGTGATCCTCGGCGCCTCGGAAACGGCGGGCAGGCTGTTCACCGAGGTCGACGAAGCCGCCAAGGGCAAGGACCTCGCCGCGGCCGCGCGCGAAGTGGTTCGGCGCTGGCGCGAAGCGAAGCAGCCCATCCCGGGCTACGGCCATCCGCTGCACAAGGAGCGCGATCCGCGCGTGGCCCGCCTGTTCGAGGTGGCGAAGCAGGCGGGCAGCAGCCTGCGCTTCGTCGAGATCGCCGAAGCGGTGGAGAAGGTGATCCCCGAAATCGTCGGCAAGGACCTGCGCCTGAACGTCTCGGCCGCCATTCCGGCCGTGCTGCTGGGCACCAACTTCCCGCTGCGCGCGCTGCGCGGCGTGCCGATCCTCGCCCGCTGCGCGGGGCTGATCGCGCACCTCACCGAGGAAGCCGTCAACCCGAGCGGATTCGCGCTCTCGTACCAGGCCACGCGCGAGCTGGTGTACGAAGGCGAGCCGCCGGCGAAGGAGGCCGCGAAGTGATCGAAGTCCTGAAGGACGTGCGCGTGCTCGAACAGGGCACCTTCATCACCGGCCCCGCCTGCGGCATGCTGCTGGGCGACCTGGGCGCGGACGTCATCAAGGTGGAACAGCCCGGCAGCGGCGACCCGTTCCGCGCGTTCAAGGGCGGCCTCTACAGCCCGCATTTCCAGACCTACAACCGCAACAAGCGCAGCATCACGCTCAACACCAAGCAGCAGGCCGACCGCGAGCGCCTGTACGAGCTGGTGAAGACCGCCGACGTCTACATCCAGAATTTCCGGCCCGGCGTGGCGGAGGAGCTCGGCGTGGGCGAGAAGCAGCTGCGCGCGATCAACCCGCGCCTGGTCTACTGCTCGATCAGCGGCTTCGGCCCGGACGGCCCGTCGGCTTCGCGTCCCAGCTACGACACGGTGGCGCAGGCGGCGAGCGGCTATCTCAAGCTGCTGGTCAACCCCGCCAATCCGCGCGTCGTCGGCCCGGCCATCGCCGATGCGGTGACCGGTTTCTATGCCGCCTATGGCGTGCTCGGCGCGCTGTACGAGCGCTCGCGCACCGGCCGCGGCCGCAAGGTCGAGGTGTCGATGCTGGAGGCGATGTCGCACTGGAACCTGGACGCGTTCACCCACTACTACTCGGCGGGCGAGGTGATGGGGCCATTCAGCCGGCCGCGCGTGTCGCAGTCGTACGTGATGGAGTGCAAGGACGGCAAGTGGGTGGCGCTGCACATGTCCTCGCCGGAGAAGTTCTGGCAAGGGTTGGCCAACGCCATCGAGCGGCCGGACATGTTCCAGGACCCGCGCTTCGCCACGCGCGAGGCGCGCATCCAGAACCAGGAAGCCATCATCGAGCTGCTCTCGGGCATCTTCGCCAGGCGCACGCGCACGGAATGGTGCAACCGCCTGCTGGCCGAGGACGTGCCGCATGCGCCCATGTACGACACCGACGAAGCGCTGGAGGACCCGCAGGCCAGGCACCTGCAGTTGCTGGTGCAGGCCACGCATCCGACCATGGGCGACTTTCGCACCGTGCGCCCGCCCGTGAGCTACGACGGCGAGCGGTCGCTGTCCGTGCGCCCGCCGCCGACGCTGGGCGAGCACAACGGCGAGATCGAGGCCATGCTCCGCGAGAGGAGCGCGGCATGACGCCGTCCGCAAGCTTTTGACCTGGATCCACCGCTTCACACCGCGCGCCAGCGCTTGATAACGACCGAAAAGGAGACAGCCATGACCCACTCGCACAACGTGCCTCGCCGCACCGTCCTGGCGGCGGCCGCGCTCACCGCTGCCGCGCCGCTGGCTTTCGCGCAGCAGCCGCCGATCCGCATCGGCAGCACCCTGGCCCTGACCGGGCCGCTGTCCGCCACCGCGCAGGTGCACAAGCTGGTGGGCGACATCTACGTCGAGGACCTCAACCGCCGCGGCGGCCTGCTGGGCCGCAAGGTGGAATGGGTGCTGAAGGACGACCAGTCCAAGCCGGACCTG
This sequence comes from Ramlibacter henchirensis, assembly GCF_004682015.1. Taxonomy (NCBI): domain Bacteria; kingdom Pseudomonadati; phylum Pseudomonadota; class Betaproteobacteria; order Burkholderiales; family Comamonadaceae; genus Ramlibacter; species Ramlibacter henchirensis. Next base: position 353,864 of record NZ_SMLM01000003.1, read on the forward strand.
GCCCGCACGCTGTACGAGCAGCTCATCACCTCGGACAAGGTGGACCTGCTGATGGGGCCGTACGCCACCGGCGCAATCCTCTCCGCCATGGGCGTTGCGCAGCGCTACGAGAAGGTGCTGGTGCACCACACGCTGGGCGTGCCCTCGCTGGCCAAGTACGACAAGCAGTTCCCGGCCTGGTCGCTCGGCTCCGACCCGGCCAACACGACGACCAACACCGTGTTCGAGGCGCTGGCCAAGGGCCCCAAGCCGCCCAAGACCGTCGCGGTCGTCACGAGCAAGTTCCCGTCGATCCACTTCATGTCGATGGGCGCGCGCGAGACGATCAAGAAGCGCGGCCTGCAGGAAGTGCTGTTCCTCGAATGGGAGTTCGGCAACCGCGACTTCGGCCCGATCGCCAGCCGCATCAAGGACGCGAAGCCGGACTTCGTGTGGGTGGGCGCCATCGGCCTGGACGGCAACCTGCTGCTCGACGCGATGAAGAAGATCGACTACGCGCCGCCGCAGCACTTCTACCTCTACCCCGCGCCCGGCCCGCTGGTCACGCTGCCGGAGGCGCAGGGCGCGCTGTCGGTGACCATCTTCGAGGAGCACCCGCCCTTCAGCTCGCGCCCGAAGGCCCAGGAGTTCATCAAGACCTACCGCGAGCGCGCGGCCAAGGCCAACTTCCCCGACACCTCGGTCGAGGTGCAGGCCGCTGCTTCGTTCACCGCCTGGCAGATCCTGGAAACGGCGGTCAACGCCACCAAGGGGCTGGACGACAAGCAGATCGCCGAGTGGCTGAAGAAGAACAAGGTCGAGACCATCCAGGGCAACCTGCGCTTCGACGGCCCATCGAACTACGGCGACGACCTGATGCGCATCAAGCAGGTGCAGAACGGCAAATGGCAGGTGGTGTACCCGCCCGAGTTCGCAGCACCGGGCGCGAAGATGATCGCGCGCTGACCCGATGTCCTTCCCGAGCTGGACGCTGCTCGCGCAGTCGGTGCTGTCGGGCGTGTTCGCGGGCGCCCTCTACGGCTTGCTGGGGCTGGGCCTGGGCTTGTCGTGGGGGCTGCTGCGCACCATCAACCTGACGCACTTCGCCTTCGCGTTCCTCTCCGCGTACATCTGCTACCAGCTGGCGGTGGTGTCCAAGGTGGACCCGCTGCTCACGCTGGCGGGCATCGTGCCGCTGATGTTCGCGCTGGGCGCGGCGCTGCACTGGCTGACCGACCGCTTCCGGCTGTCACCGTTCAGCTCGCTGCTGCTCACGTTCGGCTTCATGGGCATCGCCGAGTCGGTGATGCAGACGATCTGGACGGCGGACCCGCGCAAGCTGGAGTCGCACTACGCCGAGATGAAGCTGCGGCTCGGCCCGCTGTTCCTGCCGATCCCGGAATTGCTGGCGCTTTTCCTGGCCGTGGCGATCTCGGTCGCGGTCTGGGCGGTGCTGCGCTACACGGACCTCGGCAAGGCGCTGCGCGCTTCGGCGGAAGATGCGCCCGTCGCCGCCGCCTTCGGCATCAACCAGCGCCGCAACGGCTACCTGCTCGCGGGCACCTGCGCTGCGCTGGCCGGCGTGGCGGGCGTGTGCATCGCGCTGTCCAGCAGCATCAGCCCGTCGCAGATGTACGCATGGGTGGGCGTGGTGTTCGCCGCCGTGATGCTCGGCGGCCTGGGCACCGCGCTCGGGCCGCTGGTGGCCGGCGTCATCATCGGCGTCAGTGAAGCGGTCACGATGGCCGTCACCTCGCCCTCATGGGCGCCGCTCGTGTCGTTCACGCTGCTGATCCTGATCCTGCTGTTGCGGCCGGGGCGCATCGGGCGATGAAGCTGCGCGCCGCTCCCGCAGCCGTCGCCGGCGCCGGCGTGCTGCTGGCCGTGCTGCCGTTCTTCCGGCTGCCGGCCTTCTACGAGTCGTTCCTGTACCTGGCGCTGTTCTGGATCGTGCTGGCCACGTCCTGGAACATCCTGTCGGGGTACGCGGGCTATTTCTCCTTCGGACACGGCGCGTTCTTCGGCGCGGGCGTGTACACGAGCGCGACGCTCGCAGCGAAATTCGAGTGGCCGTTCCTCTGGACGCTGCCCGTGGCCGCGCTCATCGCGGCGGCCATCGGCGTGGGCGTCGGCGCGGTGGCCTTCCGGGTGCGCGGCGTTCGGGGCGAGCTGTTCGCGCTGCTCACGCTGGCTGTCACGTTCGTCGTCGCCACCATCGTCGGCAACACGCCGATCGACGGCGGACCCGGCGTGTACCTCAACGCGGTGCCGGTCCCGAAGCTCGGCCCGACGCCGACCGGCAGCCTGTTCCTGATGATGCTGGCCGCGGCCGTGGTGACGTTGCTGATTTCCTGGGGGATCCGCCATTCGCGTTTCGGGGCGGGCCTGTTCGCGATCCACGACGACGAGGAAGCCGCGGAAGTGATGGGCGTGCCCACCTACCGCTGGAAGCTGGCGGCGCTGGCGGTTTCGTGCGCCCTGGCGGGATGGGCCGGCGGCATCCATGCGCTCTTCATTTCGTACGTCACGACGGCGGAGACGTTCAACCTGACCGTGCCGCTGACGGTGGTGCTCATGAGCATCCTGGGCGGGACGCGCCACTGGATCGGCCCGGCGATCGGGGCGGTGGCGATCACCTGCCTGCTGTTCGCCTTCACGGGCGGGGAATATGCGGTGCTGGGGAAGGGCGTGATCGGGTTGATCCTGGTGATCGGGATCCTGTTCATGCCGGAAGGGGTGATGGGGAAGTTGCGGCGCAGGATGCGGCCCGACGCATCGGCGCGTGCCCCCCTCCCAACCTCCCCCCAGAGGGGGGAGGAGCAAGGGAAGGTCCTCCCTCCCCCTCTGGGGGAGGGTTGGGGAGGGGGCACGCACGCTGCCCAAACGCCCCTGCTCCAGGTCAAAAACCTCTCCAAATCCTTCCGCGGCCTCAAGGCCCTCTCCAACGTCAGCCTCGAAGTCCGCCGCGGCGAGATCCTCGGCCTGCTGGGTCCTAACGGCTCGGGCAAGTCCACCTTCATCAATGTCGTCAGCGGCCATTACCTGCCCAACGGCGGCGAGGTGTGGCTCGAGGGGCGCAACATCGCGGGCCTGCCGGCGCACCAGATCGCGCGCGCCGGCATCGCGCGCACTTACCAGATCCCGCGGCCCTTCTCGCAGATGAGCGTGCTCGACAACGTGGCGATCGCCGCGATGTACGCGGGCCAGGGCCTGCGGTCGATGGAAGAGGGCCGCCGCGAGGCGCTGCAGTGGCTCGAATTCACGCACCTGGCCGGCAAGGCCAAGGTGCTGCCGGGCGAGCTCAACCTGCACCAGCGTAAGTTCCTCGAGCTGGCCCGTGCGCTTGCATCGAGGCCGAGGCTCGTGCTGCTCGACGAAGTGCTGTGCGGGCTCACGCCCACCGAGATCCAGTCCGCCGTCGCGCTGATCCGTCGCATCCGCGACCAGGGCACGACCATCGTGTTCGTGGAGCACGTGATGGACGCCGTGATGGCGCTGACGGATCGCATCGTCGTGTTCGACCAGGGCGCGATGCTGGCCGAAGGCGCGCCGCGCGAGGTGATGCAAAGCCCGGCGGTGATGAGCGCGTACCTGGGGGTGTCGCATGCTTGAACTGCAGCAGCTCACCGTGGCCTACGGCCAGGCGCGCGCGCTCTGGGACATTTCCATGCACGTGAAGCAGGGCGAGCTGCTCTGCGTCGTCGGGCCCAACGGCGCCGGCAAGACCACGCTGGTCAACACGCTGGCCGGCATCCTGCGCCCGGTGTCTGGGCGCATCGTGATGGAGGGCCGCGACATCACGCGGCTGGCCCCGCACCGGTTCTGCGAGGCCGGCATCGCGCTGGTGCCCGAGGGGCGGCGCCTCTTCGCCGGCATGACGGTGGCGGAGAACCTGGACATCGGCAGCTTCCTGCCGGCGGCGAAGAAGCGGCGGCGCGAGACGCTCGACGAAGTGCTGCAGCTCTTCCCGGCGCTCAAGGCCAGGCTCCCCGCGCCGGCGGGCGAGCTCTCCGGCGGGCAGCAGCAGATGGTGGCCATCGGCCGCGCGCTGATGGCGCGCCCGCGGCTGCTGCTGCTGGACGAGCCTTCGCTCGGCCTGTCGCCCATCGTCGTGGGCGACATGTTCGATGCCATCCGCAAGGTGAGCGCCGGCGGCATCACCATCGTGCTGGTCGAGCAGAACGTGTCGATGGCGATGCGCATCTCGCACCGTGCCTGCGTGCTCGAGCTGGGCCGCATCGTGGCCGAAGGCGTGCCGGAGGAGCTGATGAAACGGCCCGAGATCCGGCAGGCCTACCTGGGTGTCTGAATCAAAGGAGAAACCAAGCATGCTGTTCCCCACCACCATCGTCGGCAGCTATCCGCAACCGGAGTGGCTGATCGACCGCGCCAAGCTGGCCGGACGCTTCCCGCCGCGCGTGCGCGCGCGAGAGCTCTGGCGCCTGCAGGAGCCCTATCTCGCGCAGGCGCAGGACGACGCCACGCTGCTGGCCATCCGCTTCCAGGAAGAAGCGGGGCTGGACATCGTGTCCGACGGCGAGATCCGCCGCGAGAGCTACTCCAACCGCTTCGCCACCGCGCTGGAAGGCGTGGACCTGGACAACCCCGGCAGCGCGCTGGACCGGTCCGGCCATCCCAACCCGGTGCCGCGCATCGTGGGCAAGATCCGCCGCAAGCACGCGGTGGAAGTGGAGGACCTGAAGTTCCTCAAGCGCAACACCACGCGCAAGACCAAGATCACCGTGCCCGGTCCGTTCACCATGCTGCAGCAGGCGCAGAACGACTTCTACAAGTCCGAGGAAGAGGCCGCGGCCGACTACGCCGACGCGGTCAACGCCGAGATCAAGGACCTGTTCGCGGCCGGCGCCGACGTCGTGCAGATCGACGAGCCCTACATGCAGGCGCGCCCCGAGAAGGCCAGGCAGTACGGGCTGGCGGCGCTGAACCGCGCGCTGGACGGCGTGCAGGGCACGACCTGCGTGCACATCTGCTTCGGCTACGCGGCCATCATCCACGAGCGGCCGAGCGGCTACTCCTTCCTGCCCGAGCTGTCCGGCTGCCGCTGCAAGCAGGTCTCCATCGAGACGGCGCAATCGAACCTGGACACCAGCGTGCTCCAGCAGCTGGGCGGCAAGCAGGTGCTGGTCGGCTGCATCGACCTGTCGGACATGAACGTGGAGACGCCCGAGGTCGTGGCCGGCCGCATCCGCAAGGCGCTGAAGCACATCAAGCCCGAGCAGGTGATCCTCGCGCCCGACTGCGGCATGAAGTACCTGCCGCGCGAAGTGGCGCAGGGCAAGCTGCGCTCGATGGTGGAGGCCGCGCGCATGCTGCGGCAGGAGCACGGGGTGCGGCAATGAGCGGGTTTTCCACTTCGCGCCGCAGGCTGCTGGCTGCCGCGGCGGCGCTGCCCGCCGCGATGGCGCTGCCGGCGTTCGCGCAGGACGGCAACGTCCGCCTGATCGTGCCGTTCGGCGCGGGCACGACGACCGACATCGTCAGCCGCGTCGTGGCCGAGGGCCTGGGCCGCGCGCTGCAGCAGACCATCGTGGTCGAGAACCGCGCCGGCGCGGGCGGCGCCTCGGGCAGCGACCTGGTCGCCAAGGCGGCGCCGGATGGACGCACCATCGTCATGGGCACCGTGGGCACGCACGCCATCAACTCCTCGCTGTTCCGCAAGCTGCCGTACGACCCGCTCAAGGATTTCGCGCCGCTCGCTCTGGTGGGCTTCACGCCGACGCTGCTGGTCGTGGCCGCCGATTCGCCGGCGAAGTCCCTGCGCGACCTGGCGGCGCTCGCGGCGCGGCGGGAGGGCATCACCTTCGCTTCGGCCGGCAACGGCACCTCGGGCCACCTCGCGGGCGAGATGCTGGCGCAGCGGCTGGGCGGGCGGATGGTGCACGTGCCGTACAAGGAAGGCGGCATGGCGCTGACGTCCGTCATCGGCCGCCAGGTGGACTTCATGTTCTATCACCCGGCCGCGGTGAACCCGCAGATCCGGGCCGGCAAGCTGCGCGCCCTGGGCGCCAGCAGCGCTCAACGCAGCGCGGCGGCTCCTGACGTGCCCACGCTGCTGGAGCAGGGCGTGCGCGACTTCGACCTGGTTGCCTGGTTCATGCTGTATGCGCCGGCCGCGACGCCGGCCGCCACGCTGGACCGGCTGCGCCGTGCATCCACGACGGCCCTGGCCGACGCCGCCGCGAAGCTGCAGGAGCAGGGCGTGGAGCAGCGCCGGCTGCGCCCCGACGAACTCGCCGCCTTCAACAAGTCGGAGATCGACAAGTGGGGCGAGCTGGTCAGGCGCTCTGGAGCGCAGGTGGATTGACGGTCGGCCTCGCCGCCGACTTCAGCATCGCGGTGAACAGCTGCCGGTCGGTCTTGTAGCAGCTGCACGAGGCCGCCCTCAGCCCGCGGTGGTCCAGCACCGTCACCCGGCCGCGGCTGTAGTCGATCAGCCCGCCGCGCTGCATCTCCTTGGCCGCGGCCGTGATGCCGACGCGGCGCACGCCCAGCATCTGCGCCAGGAACTCCTGCGTGACATGGATGCTGCGCGAGCCGGCGCGGTCGTGCGTCATCAGCAGCCAGCGCGCGAGCCGGGGCGACAGCTGGTGCGTGTGCAGGCAGGCGCTGGAAGCGGCCATCTGCCGCAGGGTGACGTGCACGAACCGGTTCACGGCGGCCCGCAGTTCGGCGTTGCGAAGGATCTCGGCGTCGAAATCCTCCGCGTCCGCACGCAAGGCCGTGCCGCCCTCCTGCACGATGGCCGTCAGCGGCGCCGACGCGATGCCCAGCGCAAGCTGGATGCCGACCATGCCTTCGTGGCCGACCATGGCCACTTCGGCGCAGGGTTCGCGCTCGCAGGTGGCGAACAGGCAGACCAGGGCGTCGACCGGGAAGTAGACGTGCCGCGTGGGCGCGTCCGCTTCCTGCAGCAATTCGCCCAGCTCCAGTTCCACGGGCCGGCACATCGACTCCAGCAGCCGCGCCTCCTCCCGCGGGAGCAGGTCGATGAAGGTGTTGTGGGGGCTGACCATGGGGCTAGGCTCGCTGAATATCTCACCCAGGGCCCGTGCGAGCGGCTTCACCCGCCGGCCCTCACGGGTTTGAAGTAACTGGCCATCTCCACCAGGTCGGACATCTGCAGCACGCCGGCGGCAAAGCGCAGGCGAAGCAGGCTCAGCAGGTGGTTGTAGCGCGCCTGGGCGAGGGTGCGCCGGGCGTCGAACAGCTGCTGCTGAGCCTGCAGCACGTCCAGGTTGATGCGCTGGCCGCCGGCCACGCTGCGCCGCGTGGCTTCCACCAGCAGCGTCGCGGAATCCAGGGCGGCGCGGGCCGCATCCAGGCGCGCAACACTGCTGGCGGTGAGATCGAACTGCTTGCGCAACTCGATCAGCACTTCGTTGGTGGCGACATCCAGGTCCGCCTTGGCCTTTTCGGCGTTCGACTCGGCCTGCGCGACCGCGGCCGAGACCGCTCCGCCCGAATACAGCGGCACGTTGAGCTGCACGCCGACGCTGCGGATGTTGGCCTTCTGGTTGAAGGTGGTGATGCTCTCCGAATCGTTGCGGCCTGCGCTGGCCACCAAGTCGAGCCGGGGCAGGTGGCCGGCACGGTGCCTGTTGGCCTCTTCCTGCGCCACGTCGACCGCGTGCCGCCGCGCCTGGATCTCCGGGTTGGTGCTGAGGGCGATGCCGCGCCAGTCCGCGAATTCGCCCGGCACGAGCTGCTTGACCCGGAAATCGTCGGTCAAGGCATCCAGCTGCGAGACGTCCTGCCCCACGATGGCGCTCAGCGCATCGCGCGCGTTGCGGACGTTGTCGTTGGCCTCCAGCACCTGCGCGACGGCCAGGTCCAGCCGCGCCTGCGTTTCCACCACGTCCGTGCGCGTGCCTTCCCCGCGCAGGAACAGGCGCTGGTTGGTCCGCCGCTGCTCCGACAGCGCGTCGCGCTGCGCCACCGCGAGCGCCAGCTGGTCCTCCGCGTACTTGGCGAAGGTGTAGGCCGAGGCCAGGCGCACGATCAACTCCTGGCTGCGCCCGGCGAACTGCGCGTCGCTGCCCTTCGTCTGCGCCACGCCCTGGCGGTAGCGCGCCATGCCCTCCGGGTGGTACAGCGGCTGGCGCAGCTGGAGGTTGGCGGACAACGCGCTGTAGCGGCGGTGGTCGGTCGCCCCGCCGCCGACCCCGGTGTTGGTCACGTCCGCACGGTTTCGGGACGGCGCGTAGGTGGCCGCGATGCTGGGCAGCAGGTTGGACCTCCCCAGCACCGCGAACTGCTGCGCGGCCTCGTTCTCGTGCTGGGCCGACCGGTACACCGGGTCGTTCTTGACGGCGGCCTCGTAGGCTTCCACCAGGCTGATGGCGAACGAGGAGGGCGCCGCAACGGCCAGCAGCGCGGCGGCCGCTACCAGCCGCAGTTTGTTTTTCTTGGCGGTGCTCACGATCAGTCCTCCTTGAGCGCCATGCGGGCGTTGTCGATCATGGGCTTGAGCAGGTAGCTCATCATGGTCCGCTCGCCGGTCTTGACGAACATGTCCACCGGCATGCCGGGGCGGATCTGCAGCTGCGAAACCATCTTCATGCCCTCGGGCGCCACCTTGGCCTTCACGGCGTAGTAGGGCTGTCCCGTCTTCTCGTCCACCAGCCGGTCGGCCGAGACGTGGGTCACCACGCCGGGGATGTGGGGCGTGAGGTTCTGGTTGAACGCCGAGAAGATCAGCTCCACCTTCAGGTCGGGGTTCACCTTGTCGATCAGGTGCACGGGCAGCTGGCCGTCGACGACCAGCGGGTCGCCGCTGGGCACGATGTCCATCAGGCGGTAGCCCGCGGGCACCACGCCGCCGTTGGTGAACACGTTCATGGCCACCACGGTGCCGTCCACCGGGGCGCGGACGATGGTGTTGGTCACCTCATGGTCCAGGCCGGCCAGCTTGTTGGACAGCGCCTCGGCGTCCTTCTGGGCCTCCGACAGCTGCGTGCGCACCTCCTTCTGGTACTCCTGCTGCTTCTGCACGCGACGCATGCGGATCTCGGAGATCTGGCGGGCGCTGCGGCCGATGCTGCCGCTGTCCTCGGCGATCGAGGTGTTGATCTGCGCATAGAGCCGCTCCAGCTCCAGGAGGCGGTTGCGCGGCACGTAGCCGTCCCTGGCCAGGTCGCGCATGCCCTCGAGCTGCTCCTTGAGGAACTGCAGCTGCTCGCGCTTGCCCTGGCGCGATTCCTCCAGGCCCTGGTTCTGCAGGGTGAGCCCGATGATGTTTTCCTCCAGCGCCGCCATTTCGCTGCGCAGCGCGGACTGGCGCGTGGTGATGAGCTGGCGCTGGACGGTGATCATGGTCGCGATCCGCGGGTCGCCCTGCATGCGCAGCAAGTCGGCGGGGAAGGCGATGGTTCCGCGGCTGTCGCGCTCCGCGATGAGGCGGGCTTCGGCGGCGCGGGCGGCGAAGTACTGCACCCGGATCGCCTCCGCCGCCGCGCGCGGCTGCACGGCGTTCATGCGCACCAGCGGGTCGCCCGCCTTCACCACGTCGCCTTCCTTGACCAGGATCGATTCCACGGTGCCGCCCACCTGGTGCTGCACGGCCTTCTTGTTGGTGGCGACGGTCACGGTGCCGGTCAGCGGAACGCCCTTGTCAAGCGGCGCCAGCGAGGCCCACGCGCCGAAGCCGCCCAGGCCGGCCAGGATGACGGCCCAGCCCAGCCGCACGTGCTTGCGTGAATCGACGTCGACGACGGGGTTCGCCTTGAGCGCCGCGGTCTGGAGGGCCGCGAGTTCGTTGCTGGAAGGGTTCTTCATGATGGTCTCCTCACTCTCGATTGACGGATGAACGATGGCGGGCGGGCCTCAGCCCACTACGGGCGCCGTCCCGGTGCGGGCAGGCTGGGGCTGGCTCTTCTCGCGGGCGGTGGTCAGGTCGGTCAGGACCTTGGCCGTCGGGCCGAACATCGCCGTGGCGCCGGCGCGCAGGACGAGCAGCTTGCTGGTGACGCCCAGTGCGCTGGTGCGCTGCGTGATCAGCACCAGCGTCTTGCCGCGGTTGCGCAGGTCGACGATGGCATCCACCAGGGCTCGCTCGCCGACCTCGTCGAGGTTGGAGTTGGGCTCGTCCAGCACCAGCAGCGACGGGTCGTCGTACATGGCGCGGGCCAGGCCGATGCGCTGCTTCTGGCCGCCCGAGAGGCCGGCGCCACTGTCGCCCAGCGGTGTCTCGTAGCCCAGGGGGAACTGCAGGATCATCTCGTGCACCCCGGAGCGCTTGGCCGCCACCACCACCTTCTCGGAGTCGATCTCGCCGAAGCGCGCGATGTTCTCGGCGATGGTCCCGGCGAACAGCTCCACGTCCTGCGGCAGGTAGCCGATGGAGGGGCCGAGTTCGTCCTTGTTCCACAGGTAGACGTCGGCGCCGTCCAGGCGGACCGTGCCCACGCCGGCCGGCCACACGCCCACCAGCAGACGGGCCAGGGTGGACTTGCCCGCGCCGCTGGGGCCGATCACGCCGAGCACGTCGCCGGGTTCGAGCGCGAAATTGAGCTGGCGGACGGTGGGCGTGGTGACTCCCGGGGGCGCGGCGGTCACGCCTTCCACCGCGATGCGGCCCTGGGGCTTGGGCAGCGACATGCCGGTGCGGCGCTCGGGGTTGGCGGCCAGCAGCTGGTGCAGGCGGGACCACGCGCTGCGCGTGCCTTCCCAGTTGCGCCAGACGCCGATCAGCTGCTCGACCGGGCTCAGCGTGCGGCCCATGAGGATCGAGGCGACCACCATCATCCCGCCGGTCATCTTGCCGTCCAGCACCAGCATGGCGCCGAAGCCCAGGACCAGGGACTGCATCGACATCCGCACGAACTTGGCGAGCGAGGTGATGGCGCCCGCCCGCTCGCTGCCCTTGGCCTGCAGCATGAGGAAGCGCGTGTGCATCGCGAACCAGCGGTTCATCAGCTGCGGCAGCATCCCCATCGCCTCGATCGCCTCGGCGTTGCGAAGGTTGTTGGTGGCGAGGTTGTTGGCCGCGATCGAGACGGAGGTGGCCTCCGCGATCGGCTTGCGCGTCGCCGATTCGTTCAGCCAGGCCAGGCCGACCAGCACGATGGCGCCGCCGAGCGCGAACAGGCCGAGCGGGACGCTGAAGAAGAAGATGATCGCCAGGTACAGCGGGAACCAGGGCGCATCGAAGAACGCGAACAGGCCGTTGCCGGTGACGAACTGGCGCACCGACGTCAGGTCCTGCAGCGCCTGTCCGGCGTTGCCGCCCGCCTGCTTCAGGTTCTGCTCGAAGGCGGCCGTGTAGATGCGCTTGTTCAGCCGCATGTCCAGCTGGGCGCCCACGCGCACCAGCACGAAGCTGCGGACGAACTCCAGGGCGGCCATGAAGAACAGGGCGCCCAGGATCATCACGGTCAGCATCACCAGGGTGGTCTGGTTGCGGCTGGCCAGCACGCGGTCGTACACCTGCAGCATGTAGATGGAGGGCGCCAGCACGGTGATGTTGATCACCGCGCTGAAGAAGGCGACCGTCCAGAACGCGCCCTTGAACTCCGACAGCGCCTGGGCGACCTCGCTCCTGCGCTGGGCGGTTGCGGTTTTCATGAATCTCTCTCCTCGGGGCAATGAAGGGGACCCCGGGCCGGCTCGGCCCGGTGCCTGGAAAACGAAAACAAAGGGGAACTGCCCGGCGGCGCGCCGCCGGGCAGCGGCTGTCAGCCGATCACGTCGGCCGCCTGCAGCGTCGTGACTCCGATCAGCGCGACCTGCATGTCCGTCGTCAGGCCGTTGGCCCCGCCGACGTTGCCCTGCATGACCGAGCCGGTCGTCCCGACGCCTGGCGTGGGCTCGTTGTGGTAGCGCAGCTGTGCGTTGGCCGTGAAGCCGGCGCCGCTCGTGGTGCTGAACGTGAAGTTCTGGTCCCCTGCCACCGCCGTGTTGGCGTCGATGGTGGTGAAGTCCAGCTTGTCGGTTCCGCTCGTGAAGTCGTTGACGCGGTCGCGCAGCAGGGGCGCTTCGTTCGGGATCTCGGCGGTCGAGTTGAAGTCGAACGTGTCGATGCCCGTGCCGCCCGTCGAGATGTCGGACCCCAGCCCGCCCGTCAGCGTGTCGGTGCCGGCGCCGCCGTTCAGCGTGTCGTTGCCGTCCTGCCCCTGCAGGTTGTCGTTGTCGCCACCGCCGTTCAGCGTGTCGTTGCCCGTGCCGCCCAGCAGCGTGTCGTTGCCGGCGTCGCCATTCAGGACGTCGTTGCCGCCCAGCCCGTTCAGCGTGTCGGCGCCGTCGCCGCCGTTCAGGGTGTCGGCCCCGGCCCCGCCGGTGATGGTGTCGTTGCCGCCGTTGCCGGAGATGACGTTGCCGTTGGCATTGCCGATGATCGTGTCGGCGCCGCTGCCGCCCGTGAGGTTGTTGATGCTGGTGATGACATCGCTGGTGGCTGCCGTGGCGCCGCTGCCGCCCACCACCGCGCCGGCGTTCAGCGTCACGTTCAGGCCGGTCGTGTTGGCCGAGTAGTTGACCGTGTTGCTGCCGCCCAGCCCGTCGATCGTGTCCCGGGCGTTGTCGTTCGTCATGATGAAGGTGTCCGCGCCCGCACCGCCGGTCAGCACGTTGGAGCCCGCGCCGTCGGTCATGGTGTCGCCGCCGGAGCTGCCCGTGATGTTCTCCACGCCGGACAAGGTGTCGCTTCCCGTGGCACCGCTGGTGGAGGTCCCCGTCGGCGTCGAGAGGTTCACCGTGGCCCCCGCGGTCGTGCCGGCAAGCGTGTAGAGGTCGGTGCCATCACCCCCGATGTAGGTGTCGTTGCCGTCCGTGGCGCCCACCGCGCCGCTCGCGACCAGGGTGTCGTTGCCCGCGCCGCCGTCCACCAGGTCGACACCGGTCCCGCCGTTCAGCGTGTCGGCGCCGGCGCCGCCGTTGAGCGTGTCGTTGCCCCCCAGTCCGTTCAGCGTGTCGTTGCCGTCGCCGCCCGAGAGGTTGTCGGTTCCGCCCCCGCCCGTGAGGGTGTCGTTGCCCCCGCCACCCACGAGGGTGTTGCCGTTGTTGTTCCCGGTGATCGTGTCGCTGCCGGTCCCGCCGGTGAAGTTGTTGATGTTCGTGATCTGGTCGGTGTTCCCCGTCAGCCCGCTCAGGGTTCCGCTGCCGATCACCTCGGTGTTGGTGCCCGTCAGCGTGACGCTCAGGTTGGCCGCCGAGGCGGAGTAGTCGATCGTGTTGCTGCCGCCAAGGCCGTTGATCGTGTCGCGGGTGTTGTCGTTCGTCATGACGAACGTGTCCGCACCTGCGCCGCCGGTCAGCACGTTGGTGCCAACGCCGTCCGTGATGGTGTCGCCGCCCTGGCTGCCGGTCACGTTCTCGATCGCGTTCAGCGTGTCGGTGCCCGTCTCCGTGCTGGTCGAGGAGTTGGCGGTCAGGTTGACGTTGGCGCCGGCGGCGGTGGCCGCCAGGCTGTACGCGTCCGTGCCGCCGCCGCCGCGCAGGATGTCGTTGCCGTCGCCCACGGTGGCCAGCAGCGTGTCGTTGCCGGCATTCCCCTCGACGATGTCGTTGCCGGCGCCGCCGGTGAGCGAGTCGCCGCCGTTGCCGCCTTCGAGCACGTCGTTGCCCAGGCCACCGTTGATCGTGTCGGCGCCGCCGAGGCCCAGCAGGATGTCGCTGCCCGCCGTGCCCGTCATGCTGTTGGCCAGCCCGTCTCCGATCATCGCGGTCTGGGCCGAGACGACCTGCTGCGTTCCGAACGCATCGGTGTAGGTGGTGACCACCCGCGTCGTGATGTTGGACAGGGTGCCCGTCGTGGCGCTGGTGGCGCCGGCAATGTCGACCCAGTTGCCCGTGGCGGTGTCCAGCTGCTGCCACTGGAGGGTGCCTGCCGGCCCGGTCCCCAGGTCCTCGTCCACGACGGTGTTCGTGGCCGTCAGCGTGGCGTTGGTGTCCGTCGTCGTCCAGCTCGTGATGTTCACCCCGCCGGTGGCGGCATCGTCCGCGTTGGTGACGGTCACCGCGATGGCCTGCGTATCCGACAGCACACCGTCCGTCACCCGCACCACCACGTCGTAGACGTTGTTCAGCCCGACGTCGGCCGCCGCCTCGAAGTTGGGCGCCGCGACGAAGGACAGCGTGCCGACGAGGGAGTCGATCACGAAGCGGTCGGCGTCCGCGCCTTCGAGCGAGAACAGGTACAGCGCTTCCGGATCCTGGTTGGCCAGCGTTACCGTCGTCACCGCCTGGGTGTTCTCGGCGACGGTGAACGCGCCCGGCGTGGAGATGGCCAGCCCGAGCTGCACCATGCGGTCGAGGAACTGCAGCTGCTCGATGTTGCGCAGCGTGTCGGTGCCGTCGCTCGACGCTCCCGCCGCCGGAGCGATGTGCGTGACCGTGACGATGCCGTCGGCGGCCTGGTCGACCAGGTACTCCTCGAAGCTGCCGTTGTAGACGGCGGTGTCGACCGCCAGCGAGTCGGCCTCGGACTGCAGGATCTCGCGAACGATGCTCAGTTGCGCCGGGTTGATCTCGCGGGTGAGCATCCGGTCGCGGATCTCGTCCATGCTGTCGACGCTGAAGTCGGCCTCCGCCCCTCCTTCCGGCATGTCGACCGCGATGCGCACGTTCAGCCACGCGTCGCCGTCGATGATGTCGTCGCCCAGGTTGCCGGTGATGGTGTCGCTGCCGCCGCCGCCGAGCAGGATCTCGGCGCCGAGGGTGACGTCGATGATGGTCGTGTCCGGCGCCAGCGCGCTCACCGCCGCATCCGTCGTCCCGAGCAGCTCTGCCAGGCCGTCGATCAGCCCGACGTTGCCGGCCTTCAGGGCGCTGGAGTCGGTCGGGGCCTCCACGCCGTCGCCGCCGACTTCGGCTCTCAGGATCGCCGCACCGGTCAGGACGTCGTCGTGGTTCCATCCGGACAGGCCTTCGACGGAATCGAAGCGGTCGCGCAGGATGAAGTTCGGGTCCGTCGTGAAGATGGGAACGCCCAGGTCGGAGTTGGCGCCGGTCGGGTCGTCCTTGTGGATCGCCCAGTCGAAGCCGAACATGCCGTTGCTTCGCGTGATGCCGGTGTTCTGGACCATGATGTCGTCACCCGACTCGCCGTCGTAGTCGGTGTCGTTGCCCTGGCCGTTGAGCACGTCGTGGCCGACGATCGTGCTGTTGAAGAACAGCTCGGAGTTGTCCCCTGCGATCCCGTCGAAGCCTTCTCCGCCCTCGATCCAGTCGTTGCCCTCGTTGCCCATCAGCACATCGGGGCCGTTGCCGCCCAGGACGAAGTCGTCGCCCGTGCCGGCGAACACCTCGCTGAAGTCCTGCCCGGTGAAGATGAAGTCGTTGTCCGCGCCGCCGAACAGCAGGTCGTTGCCCGGCCCGCCGCCGATCACGTCGTTGCCGTTGTCGCCGCGCAGGAAGTCGGCGGCCCCGGGCTCGGTGCCGCGGTCCTGGATGATGTCGTCGCCGTCGCCGCCGAAGATGTGGTCGGGCGAGTCGCCGCCGTCGATGAAGTCGTCGCCGCCGTCGCCCCAGAGGGTGTCGAGGCCGCGGCCGCCGGTCAGGATGTCGTTGAACTGCGTGCCGCCCAGGACGACGTGGTCGCCGCCGGTGAAGTTGTAGCTCAGCATGCCGTCGTATTCCATGACGCCGTCGCCGTTCTTGTCCAGGCGGGCGTCGTATTCGCCGGCCTCGACGACGCCGTCACCGTCCGCGTCCGCCGTCGCGCGCTGGACCAGCGGGCTGAGCATGTCCAGCAGGAGATCGCCGTGCAGCGGATCGCCGTTCATCGTCAAGCCGTCGGGGCCGAGGATGCCGGTGCGCTGGTTGTCCTGGTCCATCTCCAGCGTGTAGTTCGGGGTGACGAACAAATGGCCGGGCAGGTGCGCGGTGGTGCCTTCTTCGCCCAGGTCGCTGTTTCGCATCACCATCGCGGCGAACGTGTTGGGTTCGAGTTGGTTGAGCAGGTTCAGGCCCTGCGTGCGGCTCAGGTAGTAGAAGCGGTCGCCGTTCTGCAGGTTTTCCAGCTGGGACTCGAATACGAAGTTGAAGGTCGGGCCCAACATGCCGCCGAACTCGGTCGTGGACTCGGCCAGGCCGCCGATCCAGAAGTCGATCTTGTCGACGCCGCCGTTGTCGGTGGCGTACTCGCCGGTGCTGTTCAGGAAGGCGGTGCGGTCCGCCATCCACGCCTGGATCTGGGCGGGATCGGTCAGCCCGTGCGTGCCGAACACCAGGTCCATCGCGGCGTCGCGCTTGGCTTCGACCGTCGCCGCCGAGGTGATGGAATCGTGCTGCCCGTAGGCCGCGATGAAGTTGACCACGGAGAGCGGGTTCTTCAGGTGCGGTGCGAGGTCGATCCAGCTGGTGTAGGGCTCGTACTGGAGGTCGCCCGTCATCTCGTAGAACTGCTCGCGCGCCTCGTTGAAGGTGGGCATGGCCGTCTCGCGGGCGCGGGTCATGTTGATCGTCGCCAGGTCCAGCGGCAGGCCGAGCAGGTTGTTGCGCAGCGCCTCGGTCACGAACTCGTCGATCTCGTTGCCGACCTGCGAGGACATGCCCAGCATGATCCCGGAGATGGCGCCGGCTACATCGACAGGGATGGGATTGCCGTTGGCGTCGACTCCCATGTTGAACTCCACCGGGTTCAGGAATGCCTGGATCAGCCCGATGTCGTACTCGCCCATGGTCGCGGCGTTGGTGCGATCGACGGTCTCCGTCAGCATCGAATGGCCGAAGCGGTAGACGACGTTGGCGAACTCCTCGACGATGGCCGGGTCGAGATCGGCCGAGTTCTGGAAGATGAACGGGTCGATCTGGGGCGACACCGCGCGGGCGAACTCCTCGAACACCATGTGCTGGTACTGCATCTCGGTGACGAAGCGGCCGGCCTGGAACAGGCGCTCGCCGTCCCAGGTGGCGCCGGCCGCCACTTCCTGGCCGAGCGCGGCCCATTGCTCGGCCGTGCGCGGGCCCGTGCCCAGGTCGGTCGTGAGCCATTCGTTCAGGAACGCCACGTCCTGCTTGGCGATCGCGTCGGCGATCAGCGTTTCCTTGTACTGGTCCACCAGCCGGTTGTGCTCGGAGTGGAAGACCGAGTGGATGGCCGTCAGGCCGATGTTCTCGTTGCCGCGGCCATCGCCGGTGATGAAGTGCCGGCCCAGCATCTCGTCGTCGTAGGTGAGCCGGTTGCCGTCGTCGCCCGTGCCGGGATCCGTGTCCGCGGTCTGCGCCACGAGGTCGTTCGTCGTCATGGGATTGCCGTCGAGATCGACCATGGCAGGCGCGGCGTGGTGCGCGATGTCGTCCAGGAAGGCGTGGTTGGTGCGGACCGCATTCGTGGGCACCAGGGTCCCCAGGCCGCCGTTTGCGGTCGGATCGGCCTCCACCAGTTCGAGCCGGGCCTCGCTCGTGACCGGATCCACGACCTGTGTCACGAACTGCACGTAGCCGTTGTCGCCCCGAAGGTACTCACCGTAGCGGTCCGTTGCCAGCAGGGGCACGTTGAACACGTCCTGGTCGGTCAGCTGCACGCCCAGCAAGTCGGCTGCCTGCGCTTTCACCTCGGTCCAGTTGGCGGCCCCGTACTGGCCTTCGAGCAGGGCGCCCGTGGCGACCGTGTTGCCGGTTGCGTCGGTCGTGTACTCGCGCAGGAACACCTGGTGCGAGGGGTGCGAGGTGTAGGTCTGGTTCTGGTCGACGAAGGGCGTCGTGGTGTTGACGTGGCCGTCGTCCGCCGTACCGGCGATGCCGTCGGCGCCCGGATCATCGGTGGCCCGCGTGAGGACCATGAAGTTGGTGCGGCTGCCCGCCACATACAGCGGGTCGTCCGGCTGCAACGGCACGAACACGGTGCCGCCGCCCTTGGTGATGAGGTCCAGGCCGTGGTCGAAGAACTGGCCGAACAGCGTCATCACGCCGTTGAACGGAGGCGACAGGCCGACGTCGGGCGACTGGTTGGGGATGAAGAGCGTGCCGTTCTCGGAGACCTGCACTTCCTCGAGGCCCGGGAACGTGGCTTCGCCCGCCCGGTCCTCCGCAGCCTGCACCGCGGCCGGGTTGCTTGCCGTCTGGTCGACGATCAGGTTGCTGATGATGCGCGGCTCCGGATCGACGTACAGGTTGGTGGTGCCCGGCATCGGCGTGACGTACTGCGGCAGCAGCGTGCCGGTGGTCAGCCGGGGCATCACCTGGTCGGCCGACCCGTATAGCTGCTGGCCCGGCAGCAGGTTGTTCCAGGTGCCATCCACCGTGCGCAATCCGAAGGGCGCCAGCGGGTTCACCGCGTCGCGCAACGCATCGCCGTTGACGGTCCCATCGGGATTGGTGGTCTCCTCCGCGATCTTGATCTGGTTGAGGATGAAGAGCAGGTCCTCGGTCGTCACGAAGAAGTCGTACTGCAGGGGGGTCGCCATGGTGTTTTCCTCCGGGGTGGTGGTGTGGCGGGACTCGCGGTTTTGTTCGCGAGGGGACTTACGGCTTCATGGTGGAAGTGACCGACCTCACCAGCAATCCTCAGTTCTGGTGCATCGCTTCTGATGATGCGGATCAAGTCGCGCGCAGTTTTTTGCGACGCGTCTCCAAGTTCTGAAAGCGCGCCGGATGTTTACTCGCGTGTCGCGTGTGTTCGTCCCACAGCCGTTGGCGAGTCACGCCACGAAGCTATGAAAGCGATAGCAATATGGCTGAGCCAAGAACGCCGTGCAGGTATCGAAACGGTCAGCGCCGCGCAGCGGCTTCGCGATCTTCCCGGCCTTGAGATAACAAGCTGCGTGAGACGTAATGATTCGATTCGGCGCAACGGTTCTGCTCGGCCGTGGCGGGTATCTGACGAATGTTCGTTGGCGTACAGACATGACCTGCGTCATCAACTTACCTTCGCGTCCCTGAGAGGTGGATAAGGAGGGAACCTGGAATGACTGACTATGAGTGCCGCGCGCCCGGCGCAACGCCGACCGTCCCCATCCGCGCGCAGCCAGGCGGATTCGCGATCTTCAAGAACTCACCCTGCGTCTGGCCCGAGAGCATGGCCGGCCAGCCCGACTCGCCGCTTCGCGTCCACGTCGTGGACAGCGACGCGCACGTGCGCGGCGTCATCTCGCAGGAACTCATGGGTGACAGCCGGACAGTCGTGGCGGGCCAGGCGGGCTCGCTGCGCGACGGCAGGCGCCTGGTGCGCGACCTGGGTTTCGACGTGCTGCTCGTCGACGTCGCGCTCTCCGACGGGGCCGGGTTCGATCTGATGGCGCACGCCAAGAGCCTCAACCCCAAGGCCGAGGTGATCGCGCTGTCGAAACACGAGACGGACGATGACGCGATGCGCGCCTTCGAGCTGGGCGCCGCGGGCTTCGTGGTCAAGAACTCCTGGTTCGTGAGCTTCGTGCAGGCCGTCCTGCAGGTGGCCAACGGCGGGGCGGCCATCACGCCGGCGCTTTCCAGGCGGCTCTTGCTCAAGCGTGGCGCGAGCGCTGCGACGCACTCGGTGCCGGGGCCGTCCGGCGAAGTGGTGCGCATCAAGCTCTCGCTTCGCGAACACGAGGTGCTGCGAATGATCGCCAGCGGACTTACGAGCAGCCAGATCGGCGACAAGCTGGCCATCAGCTCCACCACCGTCAACTCGCACGTGAAGAACATGTACCACAAGCTGCACGTGCGCTCGCGCGCGCAGGCCGTGAGCTGCGCGAACACGTGGGGCTTGTTGTAGCCACGGTGCTCCGTCGTCAGGCCGCCCGCATGCCGGGCGGCTTTTTTTTTGCAGCCAGCTAGATCAATCGTGACCGAATGCAAGTGGCGAACGCGGACCGCCGTTTTTTCGACTGTTCTTGCATTTGAAGCGGTGTGGCGGGGAAGGGCGCATGGCGCCTCGCTTGCGCATGGATCGGCAGCGGCCCTCGCGCCAACGCGCAGCAAGCCGGTCAGGCAGATCGCGTGCCTCGACCGGCGTCCAGGCGGCCCGACTCCTCCCCAGAACTTGCTTTTCCGCCCCCTGTCCTCGCGCGAGCGCGAGGCCTAAATTGGTCCGACCGCGCGCTGCGCCCTCGAAGTCAATGGGACGGGCCGGCGCTGCTTCCGACATGAGTCGTACGAGGAGGAGGCGGGCATGACTGATCGAACCGAATCCCGGGAAAAGCTCCCGGTGGATGCGCCGAGAAGCGCATCGAGGCGCCTGTTGTTCAGGACGGCCGGTGCATCCGCGGCGGGCGTGTTCGCCCCGAAGCTGGCCACCGGCCAGGTGCTGCCGCCGCCACGGCCTCCCAGCCCTCCCACGACGCCGTGGGCGGAGGAGTTGCCGGTGCAGCAGCCGAAGTCGCCCGAGTCTTCGCTCAGTCCGACTCCGATCGGCACCCTGGGCGAAGGCGAGGCCGGCCGCGCCGACCACCAGGCGTGGGCCGGCTCCCCCGCGCAGTTGATGTACAAGATCGACGTCAAGGTGGGCTCGCACCGGTTCCACCCGGAGCTGCCCACGCAGGAAGTCTGGGGTTACGACGGCAAGGTGCCGGGGCCGCTGTTCCATGCACGGTATGGACAGCCGATCGTGGTGCGCTTCCGCAACCAGCTGCCGAGCTCCGTTCAGGGCTACGGCTCGCCCGACATCTCGGTGCACCTGCACAACCTGCACACGCCCTCGGAGAGCGACGGCTATCCGGAAGACTGGTTCAGCGCCACCGCGTGCGGTCCGACGCTCACCCGGGCCGGCGAGTACAAGGACTACCACTACCC
The DNA here is from genome assembly GCF_004682015.1 of Ramlibacter henchirensis. Lineage (NCBI taxonomy): Bacteria > Pseudomonadati > Pseudomonadota > Betaproteobacteria > Burkholderiales > Comamonadaceae > Ramlibacter > Ramlibacter henchirensis. The sequence goes on from NZ_SMLM01000003.1 coordinate 374,513, forward strand.
GATGGTGTACGCGGGCGGCGACTCGAAGGAGGCGCTGGGCACCATGTGGTACCACGACCACCGGCACGACTTCACCGCGGGCAACGTGTACCGCGGCCTGGCAGGTTTCTTCCTGGCCTTCGACGGCCTCGACTCCGGCAACGAGAACGATCCGAACACGGGGGCGCTGCGGCTGCCCAGCGGCGAGTTCGACGTGCCGCTGATGCTGGCCGACCGGTATTTCGACAGCGGCGGCTACGTCTCGTTCGACCAGTTCAACCAGGACGGCTTCATCGGCGACAAGTGGCTGGTGAATGGAAAGGTCCAGCCGTACTTCCACGTCGCGCCGCGCAAGTACCGCTTCAGGCTCCTGGCGGCGGGAACCGCCCGGATCTGGGACCTGCAGCTTCGCTACCAGAACCGAGTCCAGAGCTTCATCCAGATCTCCAGCGACGGGAACCTGTTCGCCTCGCCGGTCCTGCGCAGCAACGTCGTGCTCGGCGCGGCCGAGCGCGCCGACCTGGTCATCGATTTTTCGCGGTTCCCGGTGGGCTCCGAGCTGTTCCTGACGAACCGCCTGAAGCACCTGGACGGCCGCAAGGCGGAGGTCGACCTGCTGCCCACGCCCGACCAGTTGCTCAAGTTCATCGTCGACCGGCCGCTGCCGGGGCCGGACAACAGCCGGGTCCTGAGCAGGCTGCGTGACCAGCCGACGATCGACATGGCGCAGGTGGCGGCCACGCGCAACTTCAACTTCGGACGCTCCAGCGGGGGCTGGACGATCAACGACAGGCTGTTCGACGGCCGGCCGATCTGCACGCCGAAGATGGGCACCGCGGAGATCTGGAACCTGCGCAACACCAGCGGCGGCTGGGCGCATCCGGTCCACATCCACTTCGAGGAAGGGCGCATCCTCAAGCGCAACGGGATCGACCCGCCGGCCTGGGAACGCGGCCGCAAGGACGTGTTCCTGCTCGGACCGAACGAGAACGTGCAGGTGTACCTGCGTTTCCGGGACTTCCCGGGCAAGTACATCATGCACTGCCACAACACGATCCACGAGGACCACGCAATGATGGCCCGCTTCGACATCGTGGCCTGACACGGGGGACTGCCATGACATCTTCGCCTGATCCCATCCGCGCGAGCAGCGCGGCATCGGCGGCAGAAGGCCGCCGCCAAAGCCTGGCCATCCTGGGGGGCGGCATCGCTGCCGCCGCCGGTGCCGGACTGGCCTACCAGCTCGAGCTGGCGCCGGGCGCGCAGCTTCCGGGCGGGAGCCTCGCCGCGCGCGGCCCGCTCGGCAGCATCCCGGACGTGCCCCTGATCACGCACGACGGCCGGCGCGTGCGCTTCCACTCCGACCTGGTGCGCGACCGCGTGGTGTTCGTGAGCATGATGTACACGCAGTGCAGCGAGCGCTGCCCGCCGATGACGCAGAACCTGCGCGCGGTGCAGGAGGCGCTGGGCGACCGCGTCGGCCGGGACGTGTTCATGTACTCGATCACGCTGCTGCCGGAGTTCGACCGGCCGGCCGACCTGAAGGCGTACCGCGAGCTCAACGGCATCGGCCCGGGCTGGACCTTCCTGACCGGCACCAAGGCCGACGTGGAGCGGCTGCGTGTAGCGATGGGTTTCTCCGATCCGGACCCGGCCATCGACGGAGACATCGGCCAGCACATCGGCATGGCGCGTGTCGGCAACGATGCGCTCAACCGCTGGTGCATGACGCCGCTGTCGTTGCAGCCGCACCGGATCCTGGAGGCGCTGATGGCCGTGGACCCGGCCACACGCGCCCGGGGCCGCACGTGGGCCGTCCCGGCGCAGGCCTGAAAGAGCCATCCCGCCGCGGCTTGCGAGCGGCTCGTGTTAACTTGCGGCCCGGTCGCGCCTGCGCGCGGACGGGAGCAGGATGGATCAGGTCGAAGCGGTGGTGGTCGGCGCCGGCGCGGTGGGGCTCGCCGTGGCGCGCGCGCTCGCCATTTCGGGTCGCGAGACCCTGGTGCTGGAAGCGCAGGGCGGCATCGGCCAGGGCGTGAGCTCGCGCAACAGCGAGGTCATCCATGCAGGGCTTTACTACGTGCCTGGCTCGCTCAAGGCCCCGCTGTGCGTGCGCGGCAAGGAGCTGCTCTATGCGATGTGCGCGAGCCACGGCATCGGCCATCGGCGCTGCGGCAAGTTCACCGTGGCCAACAGCGAAGCGGAAGTGCGCGCGCTGCGCGGCTTGCAGGACCGTGCCGCCGCGAACGGCGTCCCCGTCGAGTGGCTCGAGGGTGAGCAGGCCTGCGCCATGGAGCCGGCGCTGCGCTGCATCGCCGCGCTGCATTCGCCCAGCACGGGCATCGTCGACAGCCACGGCTTCATGCTCGCGCTGCAAGGCGACCTCGAACGGGCCGGCGGCATGGTCGCCTTCCGTTCCGCGCTCGATTCGGTTCGCCTCGCGGCGGGCGAGGGCGGGCTGCACGTTCTGCGGCTGGCCGACGGCACCGAACTGGCCACCTCGATCCTGGTGAACTCCGCTTCGCTGCACGCGTGCGCACTCGCGCGCCGCTTCGAGGGGCTGGATGCGCGCTTCGTCCCGCGCGAGTGGTTCGCCAAGGGCAACTACTACGCGCTGGCCGGCAAGGCGCCTTTCAGCCGGCTGATCTATCCGGCGCCGGCCGATGCCCACCTGGGCACGCACCTGACGCTCGACCTCGGTGGCCAGGCCAAGTTCGGGCCGGACATCGAGTGGCTGGACATCCACGCGCCCGAGGAGATCGACTGGACGGTCGACCCGGCGCGCGCCGAGGGTTTCTACGCCGAAGTGCGGCGCTACTGGCCCGGCCTGCCGGATGGAAGCCTGCAGCCGAGCTACAGCGGCGTGCGGCCCAAGATCCACGGCGCGCACGAGAAGGCGCCGGATTTCCGCATCGACGGTCCGGCCCTGCATGGCGTGCCCGGGCTGGTGAACCTGTTCGGGATCGAGTCGCCGGGGTTGACGAGTTCGCTGGCGCTGGCGGAGGACGTGGTGGGGTTGCTTCAGTAGTTCCCCGTCATTCGGGCGAACAACTTCAGCGCATGCGCTTGAGCGCCGAAGCAACTTCACCCACGAGGGCAGGCCCCTTGTAGATCAGGCCGGTATAGATCTGCACCACGTCCGCTCCGGCTCGTACCTTCGAGACCGCGTCCTCGGCGCTCAGGATGCCGCCGACTCCGATGATCGGAAACCCCGCGCCGAGCGCGGCGCGCAATTGCGAGATCACGCGATTGCTGGCGGCCAATACAGGCGCTCCACTCAGCCCCCCAGTCTCCTGCGCATACGGCAGGCCTTGGACGGCCTCGCGCGAGATCGTGGTGTTCGTCGCGATCACGCCGTCCATGCCGTGCCGCCGCAGCGTGGCCGCGATCACGTCGACCTGGGCTTCGTCGAGATCGGGCGCGATCTTCACGAAGACGGGCACGCGCCGGCCGTAGGTCGTGGCCAGCGTCTCGCGCCGCTGCGCGATGGCTCCCAGCAGCGAATCCAGTGCTTCATCGGACTGCAGCGCGCGCAGGTTCTTCGTGTTGGGGCTGGAGATGTTGACCGTCACGTAGTCGGCGTGCGGGTACACGCCTTCCAGGCCAGTGAGATAGTCGCTCGTCGCGTCCTCGATGGGCGTGGCGGCGTTCTTGCCGATGTTCAGGCCGAGGATGCGTCCGCGCTGGCGGAAGGACGAACGCTTCACGTTGGCTAGGAAGGCATCGAGCCCGTCGTTGTTGAATCCCAGCCGGTTGATCAGCGCATGGGCCTGCGGCAGGCGGAACATGCGCGGCTTCGGGTTGCCTGGCTGCGGCCTGGGCGTGACGGTGCCCACTTCGACGAAGCCGAAGCCCATGGCCCCCAGGCCGTCGATGCAGCGCGCGTTCTTGTCGAGACCGGCCGCGAGGCCGACGCGGTTGGGAAAGCGCAGCCCGGCCAGCTCGATCGGATCGTGGACGGCCGGCGAGCTCCAGGCCCGCGCCAGCGGCGTGCCCTGCAGCCGCGCCAGCGATTCCATCGTGAGGTCGTGCGCGGCTTCGGGATCGAGCCCGAACAGGAACGGCCGCGCGAGCGAGTAGGGCAGCAGGGGCATGGATAATCCGTCGCGTTTTCTCTTGTCGAACAGCCGAGGATTGTCGCGTGACCCAGGATGAACTGAAGGCCCTCGTCGGCCAGGCCGCCTTGCAGTACGTCGTGCCGGGCGAGATCGTGGGCGTGGGCACCGGCTCCACCGTCAACAAGTTCATCGAGGCGCTCGCCGGGATGAAGGACCGCGTCCGAGGCGCGGTGTCCAGCTCGGAGGCTTCCACCGCGCGGCTGCGCGCCATCGGCGTGCCGGTGTTCGACGCGAATGAGGTCGGGGAACTGGCCGTCTACATCGACGGCGCCGACGAGATCGACGGCGTCGGCCACATGATCAAGGGCGGTGGCGCCGCGCTCACGCGCGAGAAGATCGTGGCCGCCCAATCGCGGTCCTTCGTCTGCATCGCCGACGAATCCAAGCTGGTGCCGGTGCTGGGCACATTCCCGGTGCCGGTGGAGGTGGTGCCGATGGCCGCAGGCCGCATCGCCCGCCAGTTCGCCGCGATGGGCGCGCGGGCCACGCTGCGGGTGAAGGACGGCGCGCCGCTGGTCACCGACAACGGGCAGCGCATCCTGGATGTCGCCGGCCTCAAGATCGACCAGCCCCTCGCCTTCGAGAGCGAGGTGAACCAGTGGCCGGGCGTGGTGACGGTGGGCGTGTTCGCCCACCAGAAGGCGTCGGTCTGCCTGCTGGGCACGCCTTCCGGCGTGCGCACGATCAAGTTCTAGTTCAGAACGTGATGCCGGCGGGGTTGCTGCCCCCCGGTTGCTGCGGCGCGCGCGCCGGTGCACGAGTCGCCGCGGCGGGCTCGGCTGCGGCGGCCGGGGCCTCCGGCTGGATCGGCTGCGCCATCACCAGCGGGGTCGCCGCGGGCGGACGGTAGCTGGCGGGCAGCAGCGAGTTGCGCGGGTAGCCGGCGGCGTCCAGGAACTGCGACCACTCCGTCTCGGAGTAGCCCTTGAGCTGCTGCGCGCCCACCGTGAGCAGGGGCAGGGCGGGGCTGCCGCCGCTCAGGCGTGCGAACGCCTCGACATCGTCCTGGCTGCTGACCGTCTTCTCGACGAACGGAATGCCGCGCTGCGACAGGTAGCTGCGGCCCGCGCCGCAGGGCACGCAGTTGGGACCGGCGTAGAGGGTGACGGGGTAGCGGCTGGCGACCTGGCGCAGTTCGAACGGCAGCGAGCCGGAGGCGATGGCCCCGCCCGCGCGGCCACCCGCGGCGGCCGCCGGGGCTGCCTTGGCGCCGGTTTCAACGGGCGGCTTGTCGGAGAAGGTGACCTTGCCGTCGGGACCGACGATGCGATAGACCTGTTGCGCGCCCGCCGCGCCGGTGGCGGCAACGAGGGCGAGGACCGCCAGGCGGCCCGCAAGAACGGCTTTCGAAGACGACATCACGAACCCTCTCCTCCTGCTGTTTGGACTGACTCCGTCAGGCCATCCCCTGGTGCCGCAGCAGCGCGTCCAGCGTGGGCTCCCGCCCGCGGAACGCCTTGAACGACTCCATCGCCGCCCGGCTGCCGCCGGACTCCAGGATGGCCTGCCGGTATTTTCGCCCGGTTTCCACGCTGGGTGAACCATCCGCGCCCGCGGTTTCCTCAAAAGCCGCATAAGCGTCGGCAGAAAGCACCTCCGCCCACTTGTAGCTGTAATAGCCCGCCGCATAGCCGCCCGAGAAGATGTGGCTGAAGGTGTGGGCGGTGCGGCTGAATTCCGGCGGCTGCAGGACGGCGACTTCCTCGCGAACCTTGCGAAGCAGCGGCATGAAGTCCTCGGCCGGGTCGTGTTCGGTGTGCAGCAGCATGTCGAACAGCGCGAACTCGATCTGCCGCAGCGTGGCCAGCCCGCTGTGGAAATTGCGCGCCGCCACCATCTTGTCGAACAGGTCGCGCGGTAGCGGCTCGCCCGTCTCCACGTGCGCCGTCATGTGGCGCAGCACGGCCCATTCCCAGCAGAAGTTCTCCATGAACTGGCTGGGAAGTTCCACCGCGTCCCATTCCACGCCGCTGATGCCCGAGACGTCGCGCTCGTTCACGCGCGTCAGCATGTGGTGCAGCCCGTGGCCCGATTCGTGGAACAGGGTGATCACGTCGTCATGCGTCAGGAGCGCCGGCTTGCCTTCCACGCCGTCGGCGAAGTTGCACACCAGGTGTGCCACCGGGGTCTGCAGCTTGCCCGTGTCGGGCCGCTGCCAGCGGGCGCGCACGTCGTCCATCCAGGCGCCGCCTCGCTTGCCGGTGCGCGCGGCCGGATCCAGGTAGAACTGGCCGACGCGCTCGGTGCTCACGTGCCCGCTCGAGTCCTTGTGTTCGCGCTCGATCCGGTAGAACTCGACGCCGGGGTTCCACACCGGCGCGTAGTCGCGGCGGATCACCACCTCGAACAGCGTCTCGACGATCTTGAACAGGCCCGCCAGCACCTTCGGTGCCGTGAAGTACTGCTTGACCTCCTGCTCGCTGAACGCGTAGCGCTCTTCCTTCAGCTTCTCGCCGATGTAGCTCCAGTCCCAGGGCTGCGGGTCGCGGATGCCGAGCTTCTCCGCGGCGAAGGCCCGCATATCGGCCACGTCCTTTTCCGCGAACGGCCGCGCCTTGGCGGCCAGTTCGCGCAGGAAGCCGATCACCTGCTGCGGCGACTCCGCCATCTTGGGCACGACGGACACTTCGCCGAAGTTGCCGTATCCGAGCAGCTGGGCTTCTTCCTTGCGCAGCGCGAGAATCTCGCGGATCGCCTCGGTGTTGTCGTACTTGCGGAACTCCGGCGGCGCCTGGTCGCTCGCCCGCGTGACGTACGCTCGGTACATGCGCTGGCGCAGTTCGCGGCTGTGGGCGAACTGCATCACCGGCAGGTAGCTCGGCATCTTGAGCGTGAGCTTGTAGCCGTCCTTGCCCTCGGCCTGGGCGGCGACGCGCGCGGCCTGCACCACGTCCTCCGGAACGCCATCGAGCTCCTGGAGCGACGCGTAGTAGGCGAAGGCGTCGGTGGCATCGAGCGCGTTCTCGCTGAACTTCTGCGACAGCTCCGCCTGCCGCTCCTGGATGGCGGCGAAGCGTTCCTTGGCCGCGCCCTGCAGCTCCGCGCCCCCGAGCACGAAGTTGCGGATCGCGTTCTTCAGCGCCTGGCGCTGCTCCTCGTTGAGGGTGGCGGGATCGATCGCCTTGTACTTGGCGTACAGGCGCTCGTCCGACCCGAGCCGGGTCCAGAACTCGGTCACGCGCGGCAGCGCCTCGTTGTAGGCGGCGCGCAGCTCGGGGGTGTCGGCGACGTTGTTCAGGTGGCTGACCGCACCCCAGGCGCGGCTCAGGCGTTCGGTGGTGCAGTCCAGGCGGGCCGACAAAGCCTTCCAGTCGGCGGGGAAACCGGGCGCGACGACGGCTTCCAGCGCCGTTTCGCTCTCGGCCAGCAGGGTGTCGACGGCGGGGGCGACGTGTTCCGGCCGGATCTGGTCGAACAGCGGCAGGTCGTGGAAGTCGAGCAGGGGATTGGTGGGCATGGCGCCCATTTTGCGGCACGCCCGCGGCTGTTCAAGCACCCGCGGGATTGCCGATGCTGATGGCCGCGATTACCGGGCTGCGCGCTCGGCCGCTTCGAGCGTGTTCACGAGCAGCATCGCGCGCGTCATCGGACCGACTCCGCCGGGCACCGGGGTGATCCAGCCCGCCACCTGGCGCACGCCTTCGAAGTCCACGTCGCCGCAGAGCTTGCCCTCGTCGTTGCGGTTCATGCCCACGTCGATGACCACCGCGCCGGGCTTGACCATGTCGGCCGTCAGCACGTTGCGCTTGCCGACCGCGGCCACCACCACGTCGGCCTGCAGCGTGTGCGCCTTCAGGTCGCGCGTGGCGCTGTGGCAGATCGTCACCGTGGCGTTCTTCTGCAGCAGCATCAGCGCCATCGGCTTGCCGACGATGTTGCTGCGCCCGATCACGACGGCGTGCTTGCCGCGCAGGTCGAAGCCGATGCTCTCCAGCATCTTCATGCAGCCGTAGGGCGTGCACGGCCAGAAGCCCGGCTGGCCGGTGACCAGCGCGCCGGCGCTGGCGACGTGGAAGCCGTCGACGTCCTTGGCGGGCGAGATGGTCTCGATCACCTTGCTGGCGTCCATGTGCCTGGGCAGGGGCAGCTGCACCAGGATGCCGTGCACCTTCGGGTCGGCGTTCAGGGTGTGGATGCGGTCCAGCAGCGCCGCCTCGGTGAGGTCGGCCGGATAGGTCTCCAGCGTGGCCTTCAGGCCCGTCTCGGTGCTGTCGTTCACCTTGTGCCGCGTGTAGACCTGGCTGGCCGGGTCGCTGCCCACGAGGATGATGGACAGGGCCGGCTGGATGCCGCGCGCCTTGAGCGCTTCGGTGCGGCCGGTGACTTCGGAACGAATGCGCCTGGCCAGCGCGTTGCCGTCAATGAGTTGTGCAGTCATGGGAGGGATGCGCGATGGGCGCCGCGCCGGCGCCCGCGGCGTGCGGGCGGGGCGTCAGGCCTTGGCCGGGTGGTTCTGGCCGAGGGCGATCTTGAGCAGGTCGGCCACCGTGTTGGCGTTGAGCTTTTCCATGATGTTGGCGCGGTGCGCCTCCACCGTCTTGATGCTGATGCCCAGGTCGTCGGCGATCTGCTTGTTCAGGCGGCCGGCGACGATGCGCTCGAGCACCTGCGCCTCGCGGCTCGTGAGCTTGGACAGCAGCGCGTCGCGGCTGGCGGCGCTCTGGTACTCGGCGAAGGCGCCCTTGGCGTGTTCGAGCATCCGTTCGACCAGGCCGACCAGCTCTTCTTCCTTGAAAGGCTTCTGGATGAAGTCCATCGCACCCTTCTTCATGGTGTTCACCGCCATCGGCACGTCGCCGTGGCCGGTGATGAAGACGACGGGCAGGGGCGACTTGCGCTCGATCAGGCGGTCCTGCAGTTCCAGGCCCGTCATGCCGGCCATGCGGATGTCGACGATCAGGCAGGCCACCTCGCGCGGGTCGTAGCGGGAGAGGAAGGATTCGGCCGATTCGAAGCAGCGGACGCGGTAGTCCTTGCCTTCCAGCAGCCACTGGAGCGAGTCGCGCACGGCCTCGTCGTCGTCGACGACATACACCGTGCCCTTTTTCGGAATCAGGCTCATGCAACTACTCCGGCGTCCTTGTTTGCTGCGGAACTGATAGCGCCGGAGACAGGAATCCAGAAGGAGAAGCGGCAGCCGGCGACTTCGCTGCCATTGTAGATGTTCTCCGCCTGCATCCTGCCCTGGTGCGATTCGACGATGCTTCGGCACAGGTTCAGGCCGATGCCCATGCCTTCGACCTTGGTGGAGAAGAAGGCCTCGTACAGGCGCTCCATCACCTCGGGCGCCAGGCCCGCGCCCGAGTCCTGCACCGAGAACTCCACCACGTGCTGGCCTTCGATCTGGCGCGGCACGGCGCGCAGTTCCACGCTGCGGTGCGCGGTGGGACGTCTCGCATGCTCGATGGACTCGGCGGCGTTCTTCAGCAGGTTGACCAGCACCTGCTCGATCAGGATCGGGTCCACCATCAGCTTGGGCAGGCGCGCGGCCACGTAGTGCGACAGGCGCACGTTGCGGCGGCGCAGTTCGATCTCGGCCAGTTCCACCGCTTCGGCCACCATGGTCGCCACGTCCGAGAGCGAGCGATTCGGTTCGCTGCGGCGCACGAAGCTGCGGATGCGCTGGATGATCTGGCCGGCGCGCTGCGCCTGGCGGGCTGTCTTGTCCAGCGCCACCAGCAGGTCGTCCTGGTTGATCTGGTTGGAGCGGATGCGCGAGACCAGGCCGTTGCAGTAGTTGTTGATGGCCGTCAGCGGCTGGTTCAGCTCGTGTGCCACGCTGGAGGCCATCTCGCCCATGGTGATCAGCCGGCTGGCGGCCTGCGCGCGCTCGGCCTGCGCGGCGGCCTGTTCCTCGGCATGCCGGCGCGGCGTGATGTCGGTGGCGATCACCATCTGCGCCAGGCGGCCGTCCACCCAGTTCAGGTAGCGCGAACGCACTTCCAGCCACTTGCCCAGTTCGGGCACGAAGATCTCCGCGTTCTCCGATTGGGCCGTGGTCAGCTGGCCGGTGGGCAGGCCGACGAAGGAGTCGACCTCGTCGAGCGATTCGTCGGTGCGCGGATGGTCCGGCACGCCGGCCTGCGCCACCATCTGCAGGTGGCCGCCCGTGTGCAGCCCGAACCACAGGCGGTACAGCTTGTTGGCGAACAGCAGTTCCTCGCTGCCCAGCGGCGCGACGGACACGGATGCATCCAGCGCCTCCAGCACCGTCGTGAACCGCTCGTAGGAAGCGGAGAGCTGTTCGCGGATGCGGTTCGGCTCGGTGATGTCGGTCATCGACGTCATCCAGCCGGTCTGGTGGCCCTTGGGGTCGACCAGCGGCGAGACGTACATGCGTGCGTCGAACAGCGTGCCGTCCTTGCGCTTGACGCGCACCTGGAAGCCGCCGGGCGTGGTGCGGCCATTGAGTTCGTCCTCCAGCCGCGCCATCAGCTGGTCGCGGTCGGCTTCCGGCCAGTAGGGGAAGGGCGCCGTGCGGCCCACCAGCTCCGCCTCGCTCCAGCCGGTCATCTGGCAGAAGGCGGGGTTGACGTAGGTGATGCGGCCCTGCATGTCGAGCGCCCGCATGCCCGTGAGCATGGAGTTCTCCATCGCCCGGCGGAAGTTGGTCTCGGCGATCAGGGCCTGCTGCGCCTGCATGCGACGGCGCGTGTGGCGCCAGTTGCCGATCAGCATCCAGGCCGTCATCGCGCTCAGGGTTCCCACCAGCCAGAACAGGCCGCTGCCGACCACGCCCAGCGAAGTGCGGTAGGCCTGGGCCTTGAGCACCAGCCCGTTGCCCACGGGCGAGACCGGCACTTCGTATTCATTGGCCTGCGGCGCGGCCCACGCGAGCAGCCGGCTGGCGGTGCCGCGCCCGGGCAGCACCTGCCCGGCCAGCGCGCGGCCCTTCGCATCCAGCAGCGACACCGCGTAGCGGGCCGAGACCTCGGCGGGCACGCCGTACCGCAGCAGGCTGTCCACCGAGTACTCGGCGAGGATCACGCCGCCGAAGCGCGCGTGTTCGGCGAGCGGCACGTGCAGTTGCAGCAGCGGCGCGTTCTCGCCCGCGAGCGGCGGCTGCGAGTACACCGGCTGCTGCAGGTCGCGCACGAGCGAGAAGGTAGTCTCCGTTTCGCCGGGACGCAGCACGTCGCCCGCGCGGCGCTGCTGCTGCGCGGGCACGCTCGGGCCCGCATAGGCGGCCTGGATGCGCCGGCGGTCGTCGATCCAGGCCAGGGCCTGCAGCTCCGGGTACTGGATCACCATGGTCTCGGCGCGTCCGACGAATTCCTCCGGATCGATCTCCTTGTTGGAGATGTCGCGGGCGATCCGCATCAACTGCTCCTGGCGTTCGAGCAACCGCAGGCGCAGGCGCTGCTGCGCGTATTCCACGTCGCGCCGCACCGCTTCCTGCTCGCGGTCCATCTCCTCGAGGCGCAGGTACCAGAACGCGGAAATGATGGCCGCGAGGAACAGCAGCACCGCGGCCAGGGGCGCGAGCATCGCGTAGCGATCCTGCCGCCCCGGCGTCTGCCGCCGCCACCAGCGGCGCAGCCACGGGACCGGCGCCACGGCCTCGTGCAGCTCGGGAAGGGTGCTGTCTTGCATCAGCGTCAGAGTGTAGGTGAGCGTCAGAAGTGCTCTTAATTCATTATGTGAAATTAGACGGCACGATTTGAAAAAGACCGGGTCCTGTGCGACACTCGCCGCGGCCACGCCGGCCTGCGAAGGTCAGCCGTATGGCGCGTACTAAATTAGCCCCCGAAAGAAGGAGACAAACCATGTCAGCCCAGCCCGACAACATGTTCGGCGCGGCCGCGAACGACGCGGACGTGCAGGAGACCCGCGAATGGGTCGATGCCCTGTCCGCGGTCATCGCCGCCGAAGGCCGTGAACGGGGGCATTTCCTGCTCGAACAGTTGCTGGAGCAGGCTCGGCAGGAGGGCATCGACATGCCCTTCTCGGCCACCACCGGTTACGTGAACACCATCGAGCCGCAGGACGAGGAACGCTGCCCCGGCAACCTGGAGATGGAGGAGCGGCTGCGCGCCTACATGCGCTGGAACGCCATGGCGATGGTGGTCAAGGCCAACCGCCTGCATCCGGAAGACGGCGGCGACCTGGGCGGCCACATCAGCTCCTTCGCTTCGCTGGCCACCATGTTCGGCGCGGGCTTCAACCATTTCTGGCACGGCGAGAGCGACAACCACGGCGGCGATTGCCTGTACATCCAGGGCCACAGCTCGCCGGGCATCTACGCCCGAGCGTTTCTCGAGGGCCGCATCAGCGAGGAGCAGCTGCTCAACTTCCGCCAGGAGGTGGATGGAAAGGGCCTGTCGAGCTATCCGCACCCGAAGCTGATGCCGGAGTTCTGGCAGTTCCCCACGGTTTCGATGGGCCTCGGTCCGTTGATGGCGATCTACCAGGCGCGCTTCCTGAAGTACCTGCACGCCCGCGGCATCGCCAACACCGAGAACCGCAAGGTGTGGGTGTTCTGCGGCGACGGCGAGATGGACGAGGTGGAGTCGCTCGGCGCGATCGGCGTGGCGGCGCGCGAGAAGCTGGACAACCTGATTTTCATCGTCAACTGCAACCTGCAGCGGCTGGACGGCCCGGTGCGTGGCAACGGCAAGATCATCCAGGAGCTCGAAGGCGAGTTCCGCGGCGCCGGCTGGAACGTGATCAAGCTGATCTGGGGCAGCTACTGGGACCCGCTGCTGGCGCGCGACAAGGAAGGCATCCTGCGCCAGATCATGATGGACGTCGTCGACGGCGACTACCAGGCGATGAAGGCCAACGACGGCGCCTTCGTCCGCAAGAATTTCTTCGGACGCCACCCGAAGGCGCTGGAGATGGTGGCCAAGATGAGCGACGAGGACATCTGGCGCCTCAACCGCGGCGGCCACGACCCGCAGAAGGTCTATGCGGCCTACCACAAGGCGGTCAACACCAAGGGCCAGCCGACGGTGCTCCTGATCAAGACGGTCAAGGGCTTCGGCATGGGCAAGGCGGGCGAGGGCAAGAACATCGCCCACCAGGCCAAGAAGCTGACGGACGAGGACATCCGCGCGTTCCGCGACCGCTTCAACATCCCCATCCCCGACGAGAAGCTGGCCGACATCCCGTTCTACAAGCCGGAGGAACACACGCCGGAGATGCAGTACCTGCACCAGCGGCGCAAGGCGCTGGGCGGCTACCTGCCCAAGCGCCGCGTGAAGGCCGACGAGCAGCTGAAGGTGCCCGCGCTGGACGCTTTCAAGGCGGTGCTGGAGCCGACGGCGGAAGGGCGCGAGATCAGCACTACGCAGGCCTACGTGCGCTTCCTGACCTCGCTGCTGCGCGACAAGGAACTGGGTCCGCGCGCGGTGCCGATCCTCGTCGACGAGGCGCGCACCTTCGGCATGGAGGGCCTGTTCCGCCAGATCGGCATCTACAACCCCGAAGGCCAGAAGTACACGCCGCAGGACCGCGACCAGGTGTCCTACTACAAGGAAGACCAGTCCGGGCAGATCCTGCAGGAGGGCATCAACGAGGCGGGCGGCATGGCCAGCTGGATCGCCGCGGCGACGTCGTACTCGACGAACAACCGCATCATGGTGCCGTTCTACATCTACTACTCGATGTTCGGCCTGCAGCGCGTAGGCGACCTGTGCTGGGCGGCGGGTGACATGCAGGCGCGCGGGTTCCTGCTGGGCGGCACGTCCGGCCGCACGACCCTGAACGGCGAAGGCCTGCAGCACGAGGACGGCCACAGCCACATCCTGGCGCAGACCATCCCCAACTGCGTGAGCTACGACCCGACCTTCGCGCACGAGCTGGCGGTGATCATGCACGACGGCCTGCGGCGCATGGTGGAGAAGCAGGAGAACGTCTTCTACTACATCACCCTGCTCAACGAGAACTACCCGATGCCGGGCCTGGTGGCCGGCACCGAGCAGCAGATCATCAAGGGCATGTACCTGTTCAAGCCGGGCGCGAAGAAGGCCAAGGCGCCTTCGGTGAACCTGCTGGGGTCGGGCACGATCCTTCATGAATCCATCGCCGCGCAGGCGCTGCTGGAAAAGGACTGGGGCGTGTCTGCCAACGTGTGGAGCTGCCCGAGCTTCAACGAACTGGCTCGCGACGGCCAGGACTGCGAGCGCTGGAACCTGCTGCATCCGGGCGAGACGGCGCGCACGCCGTTCGTGTCGCAGCAGCTCGAGCCGCACGCAGGTCCGGTGGTGGCGTCGACCGATTACATGAAGGCTTACGCCGAGCAGATCCGCCCCTTCGTGCCCAAGGGCCGCAGCTACAAGGTGCTGGGCACGGACGGCTTCGGGCGCAGCGATTTCCGCAGCAAGCTGCGCGAGCACTTCGAGGTCAACCGCCACTACGTGGTGGTCGCGGCGCTGAAGGCGCTGAGTGAGGACGGCGCCGTGCCGGCCGCCAAGGTGGCCGAGGCGATCCGCAAGTACGGGATCAAGGCCGACAAGATCAATCCGCTCTACGCCTGACCGGCGGCCGGCGGCTCACAAGAACAAACAGGAGAACAAGCCCATGGCATCGGTCGAAGTGAAGGTCCCCGACATCGGGGACTTCAGTGAGGTTGCGGTCATCGAATTGCTGGTCAAGCCGGGAGACACGATCAAGCCCGAGCAGTCGCTCGTCACGGTCGAGAGCGACAAGGCGTCGATGGAGATTCCGTCGTCCACCGGCGGTGTCGTCAAGGAACTGAAGGTCAAGCTCGGGGACAAGGTGTCCGAGGGATCGGTGCTGCTGGTGGTGGAGGCGGAGGGCGCTGCGGCTGCGGCGCCTGCAGCCGCCGCTCCCGCGAAATCGGCGCCTGCCGCGCCGGCTGCTGCGAGTCCAGGCGCCGGAGCGCCCCCACCCCAACCCTCCCCGGCAGGGGGAGGGAGCGTCGAGGTCAAGGTGCCCGACATCGGCGACTTCAAGGACGTCGCCGTCATCGAAGTGCTGGTCAAGCCGGGCGACATGGTGAAGCAGGAGCAGTCGCTCATCACGGTGGAGTCGGACAAGGCCTCGATGGAGATTCCGTCTTCGGCGGCAGGGACCGTGAAGGAGCTGAAGGTCAAGCTGGGGGACAAGGTCAACATCGGCGATCTGATCGCGGTGCTCGAAGGCGCAGTGGGGGCAGGGAGTTCCTCACCCCAGCCCTCTCCCCCGAGTGGAGAGGGAGCGGCACCGGTTGTTCCTCCCTCTCCCGCACCAGCGGGAGAGGGCCGGGGTGAGGGCGCCCGCGTCGCGCCCACCGCCGCCTTGCCGCCCCACGAACCCTCCGCGCCGTCCGGCAAGCTCCCGCACGCCTCGCCGACCGTGCGCAAGTTCGCGCGCGAACTCGGCGTGCCTCTCGAAGAGGTCAAGGGCACGGGTCCGAAGGGACGCATCCTGCAGGAGGACGTGCAGAACTTCACCAAGGCGGTGATGAAGGGCGAGGCCAGCACTCGTGCGGCGGCGGGCAGGGCTCCCGCCGGCGGCGGCGAGGCGATGGGCGTGCTGCCCTGGCCCAAGGTGGACTTCGCGAAGTTCGGGCCGATCGAGCGCAAGGACCTCTCGCGCATCCGCAAGATCAGCGGCCCCAACCTGCACCGCAACTGGGTGATGATCCCGCACGTCACCAACCACGACGATGCCGACATCACCGACCTGGAAGCTTTCCGCGTCCAGCTCAACAAGGAAAACGAGAAGAGCGGCGTGAAGGTCACCATGCTGGCCTTCCTCATCAAGGCCTGCGTGGCGGCGCTGAAGAAATTCCCGGAGTTCAACAGCTCGCTGGACGGCGAGCAGATGGTGCTCAAGAACTACTGGAACATCGGCTTCGCGGCCGACACGCCCAACGGCCTCGTGGTCCCGGTGATCAAGGATGCCGACAAGAAGGGCGTGCTGCAGATCAGCCAGGAGATGTCGGATCTGGCGAAGAAGGCGCGCGACGGCAAGCTGGGGCCGGCCGACATGTCGGGCGCGACCTTCACGATCTCCTCGCTGGGCGGCATCGGCGGGCGTTACTTCACGCCGATCATCAATGCGCCGGAAGTCGCTATCCTCGGGGTGTGCAGGAGCCAGACCGAACCGGTCTGGGACGGCAAGCAGTTCCAGCCGCGTCTGATGCTGCCGCTGTCCCTGTCGTGGGACCATCGCGTCATCGATGGCGCCGCGGCGGCCCGCTTCAATGCCTACCTGGGCGCCATCCTGGCGGACTTCCGCCGCGTGCTGCTCTGAAGAAGAAAAGAAAACCCGATCCCACATGACGACCGTCGTAGTAGTGAAGAAGGCCGGCCAGATCGCCATCGCAGCGGACACCCTGGTGACATTCGGCGACACCATGCTCTCCAAGCGCTACGAGGACAACGCCAAGATCTTCCGCGTCGAGACCGATGAAGGCCCCAGCTACGTCGGCATGGCCGGCACCGTGGCCCACTTCCCGGTGCTGCGCAAGGCGATGGGCTTGATGCCGCGCGAGATCCTCCACCTGAACAGCAAGGACGAGGTGTTCGACACCTTCACCAAGCTGCACCCGTACCTGAAGGACAACTTCTTCCTGCAGACCAAGGAAGAGGACAGTGATCCGTACGAGTCCAGCCAGTTCAGCGTGGTGATCGCCAACGCGACCGGCATCTACGGCCTCTACAGCTACCGCGAGGTGTTCGAGTTCAAGGAGTTCTGGGGCATCGGCTCCGGTCGCAGCTTCGCGCTCGGCGCCATGCACTCGATCTACAACAAGGCGAAGACGGCGCGCGAAGTGGCCGAAGCCGGCATCACCGCGGGGTGCGAGTTCGACCGCAATTCCGCGCTGCCGTTCGACCTGTTCACGCTCAGGACGAAGGAAGCCAAATGAGCACCGTCGACGTCAAGGTTCCGGACATCGGCGACTTCAAGGATGTCGCGGTCATCGAGGTGCTGGTCAAGCCGGGCGACACGATCAAGGCGGAGCAGTCGCTCGTCACCGTCGAGAGCGACAAGGCTTCGATGGAGATCCCGTCGTCCCATGCGGGGGTGGTGAAGGAACTGAAGGTCAAGCTAGGGGACAAGGTGTCCGAAGGCTCCGTGTTGTTGGTGCTGGAGAGCAGTGCGGCGCAGAGCCCCTCACCCCAGCCCTCTCCCCAGGGGGGAGAGGGAGCAAAGGCGTCCTCTCCCTCTCCCGCCCCGGCGGGAGAGGGTCGGGGTGAGGGCAGACCCGCGCCCGTTGCCTCCACCTACGGCGGCGGCGCCGACCTCGAATGCGACATGCTGGTCCTCGGCGCCGGCCCGGGCGGTTACTCCGCGGCGTTCCGCGCCGCCGACCTGGGCATGAAGGTCGTGCTGGTGGAGCGCTACGCCACGCTCGGCGGCGTCTGCCTGAACGTCGGCTGCATTCCTTCGAAGGCGCTGCTGCACGTCGCGGCCGTCATGGACGAGGTCAGCCACTTCGACACGCTCGGCATCAGCTACGGCAAACCGAAGATCGAGCTGGACAAGCTGCGCGCCCACAAGGGCAAGGTGGTGGGCAAGCTCACGGGCGGCCTGTCAGCGATGGCCAAGATGCGCAAGGTGACGGTGGTCCGCGGGAGCGGCCGCTTCGTCGATCCGCACCACCTCGAGGTCGAGGAGACCAGCGGCGAAGGGCAGCAGGCCACCGGCAAGAAGCAGACGGTCAAGTTCCGCAACGCGATCATCGCGGCCGGCTCGCAGGCGGTGAGCCTTCCGTTCATGCCGAAGGACCCGCGTGTCGTCGACTCCACCGGCGCCCTGGAACTCGCGAGCATTCCCAAGCGCATGCTGATCCTGGGCGGCGGCATCATCGGCCTGGAGATGGGCACGGTCTATTCCACGCTGGGCTCGCGCCTCGACGTGGTCGAGATGCTCGACGGCCTGATGCAGGGCGCCGACCGCGACCTGGTGCGCGTGTGGCAGAAGATGAATGCGCCGCGCTTCGACAACATCATGTTGAAGACCAAGACCGTCGGCGCCGAAGCGACCAAGGGCGGCATCCTCGTCCGCTTCGAAGGCGAGCAGGCGCCCAAGGAGCCGCAGGTTTACGACCTCGTGCTGCAGGCAGTGGGCCGCAGCCCCAATGGCGCAAAAATCGGCGCCGACAAGGCCGGCGTCATCGTCGGCGAGCGGGGCTACATCCCGGTCGACATCCAGATGCGCACCAACGTGCCGCACATCTTCGCGATCGGCGACATCGTCGGCCAGCCGATGCTGGCGCACAAGGCGGTGCACGAGGCGCACGTGGCCGCCGAAGCGGCGGCGGGCGAGAAGAGCACGTTCAACGCGCGTGTGATCCCCAGCGTCGCCTACACCGATCCCGAAGTGGCCTGGGTGGGGCTCACGGAGGAGCAGGCCAAGGCGCAGGGCCTCGCGATCAAGAAGGGCATGTTCCCCTGGACGGCTTCCGGCCGCGCCATCGCGAACACGCGCGACGAGGGCTTCACCAAGCTGCTCTTCGACGCGGAGACCCACCGCATCGTGGGCGGCGGCATCGTCGGCACCCATGCGGGCGACCTGATCAGCGAGGTGGCCTTGGCCATCGAGATGGGCGCGGACGAGGTGGACGTCGGCAAGACCATCCATCCGCACCCCACGCTCGGCGAGAGCGTCGGCATGGCCGCCGAGATCGCCCACGGCACCTGCACGGACGTGCCGCCGCAGCGGCGCTAAAGCCTGGAGATCAGGGAGCGGAAGGGGCGCCGGCGGCGGGCTCAGGCTGCTGCTGCGCCACCACCACGCGCCGCGCGCCATCGAAGCGGCGCTGCCAGTAGCTGGCGTTCATGTCTTCCACCCGTACCTGCGCGCCCGGCTTGGGCGAGTGGATGAACTTGCCTTCCCCGACGTAGATCCCCACGTGGCTGAAGGCGCGGCGCAGCGTGTTGAAGAACACCAGGTCGCCGGGCTGCAGTTCGCGCTTGTCGATGACCTGCGTGGCAGCGGCCTGCTCGTTGGCGCGCCGGGGCAGGATCAGGCCGACTGTCTGCTCATAGATCGCCCGCACGAATCCGCTGCAGTCGAAGCCCGTCTCGACCGAGTTGCCGCCGCGCCGGTACGGCACGCCCAGGAATCCCATCGCGGTGACCACGAGCTCGGAGGTGGTGCTCGTGACGCTGCTCGTGACGCGCCCACCCACCTCGCCCAGCCGCTGCAGAAGCCCGCTCTCGGCCACGAAGCGGTTCGGGTCGTCTTCGGCCGTCGCGGGCTGCGCATGGGCGGGCAGTGCGCAAGACACGGACAAGCCGAAACTGATGAGCCACTTGGTCATTTGCCCGCAGGGTAAGCAGCGTGATACGAGAAGTCAAGCGAGGTTTGCACTGTAACTGCCTGATGCTCAAGCAGATTCCAGTTGGTTCGTTCGAGCCAGACTGCGTCGGCCATCAACTTTCTGCAAGGAGTTCGAACAATGCGCTGGATGCTTCCGGGCTTCTCCCGCTGGCGCTGGGCCGCGGTTCTGCTGGCCGGCGCCGGCGGCTTCGTGGGCGCGGCCCGCGCGGAGCCGAGGGCCGAACCGGTGGCATCAGGCCTGGCGCACCCTTGGGCGGTGGCGTTCCTGGAGGGCGGCCGGTTCCTGGTGACGGAACGCGCCGGCCGCATGCGGGTGGTGGAGCCCGACGGCAAGGTCGGGCAGCCGCTGGCCGGCGTACCGCAGGTGGCGGTGGGCGGGCAGGGCGGTTTGCTGGACGTGGTGGTGGACTCCGGCTACGCGTCGAACCGCACGGTGTATTTCTGCTTCTCCGAACCCGGCAACGGAGGCAACTCGACGGCGTTGGCCAAGGCGCGGCTCGCGCCCGACCGCTCGCGGCTGGAAGACGTGCGGATCATCTTCAGCCAGCGCCCGAAGGTTTCGAGCCAGATGCACTTCGGCTGCCGGATCGTGGAGGCGCGTGACGGCAACCTGTTCCTGGTGATGGGCGACCGCTACTCGCGGATGCAGGACGCGCAGCGGCTGGACAACCACATCGGCAAGGTGGTGCGGATCACCAAGGAAGGTGCGCCCGCTTCGGGAAACCCGTTCGCCAACCGCTCCGGTGCGATGCCGGAAATCTGGAGCTACGGCCATCGCAACGCCCAGGGCGCCGCGCTCGCGCCCGACGGAAAGTTCTGGCTGCACGAGCACGGTCCGCAGGGCGGCGATGAGATCAACCTGCCCGAGCCCGGCCGCAACTACGGCTGGCCCATCATCACGTTCGGCGAGAACTACGGCGGCGGGAAGATCGGCGAGGGCATCACCGAGCGCGAGGGGCTGGAGCAGCCGGTGCACTACTGGGTGCCGTCCATCGCTCCGTCCGGCATGGTCTTCCTCACCAGCGACCGCTATGGCGCGGGCTGGAAAGGCAACCTGTTCGTCGGTGCGCTCAAGTTCAGTCATCTCGCGCGTCTCGAACTCGCCGACGGGAAGGTGCTGCGCGAGCACCGCCTGCTGCAAGGCGTGGGGCGGGTGAGGGACGTGCGCCAGGGCCCCGACGGGCTGCTCTACCTGCTCACCGACAGCACCGACGGCAAGCTGTTGCGCGTGGCGCCCTGATCAGGGATTGACCAGCCCCTTGCGCACCGCGTAGCGGGTCAGGCTCGCGATGTCGTTGAGCTTGAGACGCTCCATGATGCGGGCGCGGTGCACGTCCACGGTCTTCGACGACAGGCCCAGGTCGAACGCGATTTCCTTGGACGCCTTGCCCTGCGCGATCAGCTTCAGGATCTCCAGCTGGCGGTCGGTGAGTTCGTCGCTGGCGCTGGGCTCCGAAGGCTGCAGCAACCGCTGCGCGATGACCGGGCTGAAGTAGGTGCCGGTCGCCATCACGCTGCGGATCGACTGCTCGAGCTCGAAGGGCGGGGCGTCCTTCATGAGGTAGCCGCAGGCGCCGCTGGCCACCGCGCGCTTCACGAAATCCACGGTGTCGTACATGGAGAGCACGAGCATCCGCACTTCGGGCATGCGGGCGCGGATCTCGGCGATGGCGGCGATGCCGTCCATGCCCGGCATCGAGATGTCCGTCATCACGAGGTCGGGCCGCAGCGACTCGACCAGCGTGACCAGTTCGCGGCCGTCGCGGGCCTCGGCCACCACTTCGACGCCGTCGACCATGGTCAGCAGGGCCTTGATGCCCGAGCGCACCAGGTCGTGGTCGTCGGCGAGCACGACGCGGATCGTTGCGGTTGCAACGGAGTTCTTCATCTTGTCCCCTTGAATCTCAAAGCACGGCGCGAACCGCGACACCGGAGCCCGGCCGCGTGCGGATGTGCAGCCGGCCGCCGGCCAGTTCCGTGCGTTCGATCATGCCGTACAGCCCGACATTGCGTTCGCTGGGGGCTCCCGTGAGCAGCGCTTGCTTGTCGAAGCCCACGCCGTCGTCGACCACGAGCAACGCGATGCGGCCTTGCGGCAGGAAACGCAGCCGCACCTCGATGCGCGCGGCGCGAGCGTGGCGCACGGTGTTGGTCAGGGCTTCCTGCACCAGCCGCACGGCGACGGAGGCGTTCTCCCCCAGCGGCTTGGGCTCCTCGCCGCGCGAGGTGACCCGGAACTCGAGCTGGGCCGGCTCGGCGATGCGCTGCACCGCCGACTGCACCGCCGCCACCAGACCGAGCAGGTCCAGCTGCGCGGGCCGCAGCGAGAACGAAAGCGTCTTGAGCTGCTCGATGGCGGCCTGCGCCATCTCCATGGCCGTGCCCGTGTAGTTGCGTGCCGCGTCGGGATCGCAGGACCGCCGCGCCGCATGCAGGTGGATGAGCATGCCGGTGAGCGTCTGGCCGAGGTGGTCGTGCAGCTCGCGCGAGATGCTCAGGCGCTCGCGCTCCTGCGCCACCACGAGGCGTGCCGACAGCTTCTTCAGGCGGCGGTAGGCCGCTTCCAGCTCGCGCGCCATCCGGTCCTGCTCCGTCGTGCGGCGCCGTTCAGACATGACGCGCTCGATGATCTGCGGCAGCGTGCCGAGCTTGTCCTTGGTGACGTAATCCTTGGCGCCGCAGCGCAGCACGTGCACCGCCGCATCCTCGCCGATCGCCCGCGTCACCACCACCAGCGGTGTCGGCGACCGGCGCGCCATCAGGATCTGCAGCGCGGCATACGGTGAGAACCGCGGCATGTTGAAGTCGCACAGGATGGCGTCGAAATCCTCCTGCAGCGCATGCGCGAACGTGCTGGCGTCGTCGACCCGGTGCAGCTGGTAGCGGCGCCGCGGGTCGGCCCGCTCCAGCGCGATGCCCATCAGCTCCACGTCGTCCGGGTTGTCCTCCACGCACAGCAGCCTCACGGGGGGCGCGTCGGCGAGTGGAGAAGCGTGCATGGATGAGCTCGGGCGGGAGGCGGGCAAGTTTAAGCGCCAGCACCTGACATCCACCCGTCACCAGATCGCTCTTCAGTAAGCAAATTCCTTAGAACTTTCCCCGCATCCGCTTAGCAGCGCGCGCGCCCGCGCTTCCATAGTTGAGTTTCGCGGGCACAACAAGCGGTTCGAAGGCCACGCGGAAGGTGAAGCAGTGACAGAACAGGGTGGCACAGGGACACGGGCGCCGGGCGGTGACCGGCACCATGCCGCTGCGGCGATGCCGCCCGGATGGGTGTCCACCCGGGTGCGCGCGATCGAACCCTGGGCGCTTGCGGCCCTGTCCTTCTCGACGGCCGCCACGGCGGTCTTCCTCTGGCCCGGCCTCCTCGCCTCCTGGCTGCTGGCCCCGGTGCCGCTGCTTGCGGCGCGCTGGGCGCACTCCGGCGCTGCGCGCCACCCCTCGGAACTCGCGCTGCGCGGCACGCTGGTCGTTTGCGCGGTGCTCTTGCTCCAGCTGCACCGCCCGGCAGACGCCGGCGCCGCTGCACTGCTGACGCAAGCGTGGCTGGCTGTCGCCTGCGCCGCTTACGCGTTCATGCTCCGTCCGGCGTGGGCTTGCGGCGTCAGCTCGGTCGCGCTCGTCGTGCTGGCCGCCGTGCGCCTGCTGTCGGGTGAGCCGCCGACGCCCGTGGTCGCAATCGCCGAAGGACTCGGTGTCGTGCTGCCCGCCCTGCTCGCAGCGTTTGCCGGCGCGGCCATGCGGCGGGCCGACGCGCAGCGCGAGTTCAGCCACTTCGATCCCGCCACGGGCCTCTACAGCCACGAAGGCCTGCTGTCCTGCGGACACGAGCTCCTGGCCCGGTGCCTGCGCCGGCGCCGGGCCGTGACGATGGCCGTCTTCGATTGCAGCGACCTGCTCGAGGTGCGCCGTATCTACGGTCCGCAGGTCGCGCGGCATCTGGCGCTGAGCGTGGCCCGCCAGCTCTCCAGGGTCGCGGGCGACAAGGGAATGGCGGCGCGCAGCGGAATGGTCGAATTCAGCCTGGTGCTGCCCGGGCTCGACCGCGAGCAGGCGCTGCGCGCGATCCAGCAGGTGCTGGGCTCGCCTACGCGCGTGGAGTACGAGGCGGGGGGTGTCGAGATCGTGCTGGTCCCGAACTTCGTGCTTGCCCCGGTCGAGAACACGGACGAGGACATCGCCCGCGTTCACGCCGGCGCCATCCGCAAGCTGGCCGCGTCGCGGGAGCAGGAGGAGCGGCGCCACCGCTCCATGCGCCGCGCGCGCGAGCGGCATTCGCGGCCCGGTTCGCAGGCGAGGCAGGAGATGCAAAGCGCGCGCGAGCGGGCCCTCGCCAAGACGGTGCCGATGCCGCTGATGGCATCGTCCTGAAACCGCGCGCCGGATAATCGGGCGACCCGAAGGACTCGCCCGAATGCTGCTCCAAGCCGAAGAATCCCAACTGGTGCTGGTGGACTACCAGCAGCGCCTCATGCCCGCCATCCACGACCGCGAGGCCGTGCTGGCCAATGCGCTGCGGCTCGCGAAGGCGGCCCGCCTGCTGGAGGTGCCCTGCTGGGGCACGGAGCAGAACCCGCAAGGCCTCGGCCCCCTTGATCCCGCGTTGCAGCCGCTGATCGGCAAGACCGTCTCCAAGATGACGTTCGGGGCGGCCGAACAGCTGATCCCGCGCCTGCGCCCGCCGGCGCGCGCCCCGCAGGGCAATGCGCGCAGCCTGCCCAAGCACCTGCAGAAACCCGCCGAGCCGCAGGACGAGCGCGAGAGCCTCGTGCTCGCCGGCTGCGAGGCCCATGTGTGCCTGCTGCAGACTGCGCTTGAACTGCTGGAGCAGGAGTTCGAGGTCTGGGTGGTGACGGACGCCTGCGGCTCGCGAACCGAACGCAACCGCGACGCCGCCTTCGATCGCTTGGCCGGCGCGGGCTGCGAGCTGGTGACCACCGAGATGGTCGTGTTCGAGTGGCTGCGCTCCGCCGGGCACCCGCAGTTCAAGGAAGCGCTGGCACTGGTGAAGTAGCGCGCCCGTCAGCGTCCGGAAAGGCCGCGGTCCACAATGGCGCGGCAGAACCGAGACAGGAGACAAGGATGGGCTACGCCGAGTTCTACCGCCGCTCCATCGAGCAGCCCGACGAGTTCTGGGCCGAGCAGGGCCGGCTCATCGAATGGCAGACGCCGCCGCAACGCGTCTGCGACGACAGCCATCCGCCGTTCACCCGCTGGTTCGTCGGGGGCACGACCAACCTCTGCCACAACGCGGTCGACCGGCATCTGAAGGACCGGGCCGAGCAGCCCGCGCTGATCTGGGTGTCGACCGAGACGGACCGGGAGCGCGTCTACAGCTTCCGCGAGCTGCACCAGGAAGTGCAGCGCACCGCGGCCATGCTGCAGGCGCTGGGTGTGGGCAAGGGCGACCGCGTCCTGATCTACATGCCGATGATCCCGGAGGCCGCGTTCGCGATGCTGGCCTGCGCGCGCATCGGCGCGATCCATTCCGTGGTGTTCGGCGGCTTCGCTTCCGTGTCGCTGGCGTCGCGCATCGAAGACGCCGAGCCCAGGGTGATCGTCAGCGCCGACGGCGGCTCACGGGCCGGCAAGGTGATCGCGTACAAGCCGCTGCTGGACGAGGCGATCCGCCTGTCCTCGCACAAGCCGCAGGCGGTGCTGCTCGCCGACCGCCAGCTCGCGCCCATGGAGCGCGTCGCGGGCCGCGACCACGACTGGGCGCCGCTGCGTGACAAGCACCTCGATGCGCAGGTCGCCTGCGAGTGGCTGCAGTCGACCGACATCAGCTACACGATCTACACCAGCGGCACGACCGGCCGGCCCAAGGGCGTGCAGCGCGACGTCGGCGGCTACGCGGTGGCGCTGGCGGCCAGCATGCAGCACATCTTCCAGGGCCGCGCCGGCGAGACCTACTTCTCGACCAGCGACATCGGCTGGGTGGTGGGGCACAGCTACATCGTCTACGGCCCGCTGATCGCAGGCATGGCGACCATCATGTACGAGGGCCTGCCGATCCGGCCAGATGCCGGGATCTGGTGGAAGCTGGTCGAGAAGTACAAGGTCACCGTGATGTTCAGCGCGCCCACTGCGGTGCGCGTGCTGAAGAAGCAGGACCCGGCGTTCCTGAAGAAGTACGACCTGTCCAGCCTGCGCGGGCTGTTCCTCGCCGGCGAGCCACTGGACGAGCCCACCGCGCGCTGGATCTCCGACGGCCTGGGCGTGCCCATCATCGACAACTACTGGCAGACCGAGAGCGGCTGGCCGATCCTCACCATCGCCGGCGGCGTGGAGCGCAAGCCCGCGAAGTTCGGCAGTCCGGGCGTGCCGATGTACGGCTACAAGGTCAAGATCCTCCACGAGTCCACCGGCGAGGAACTCACCCGGCCGAACGAGAAGGGGGTGGTCGTCATCGAGGGTCCCACGCCGCCCGGCTTCATGCAGACCGTCTGGCGCGACGACGAGCGATTCGTGCGCACCTACTGGCAGAGCATCCCGGGCAAGCAGGTCTACAGCACCTTCGACTGGGGCATCCGTGATGCCGACGGCTACTTCTACATCCTCGGCCGCACCGACGACGTGATCAACGTGGCCGGCCACCGGCTGGGCACGCGGGAGATCGAGGAGAGCATCTCCAGCCACCCCGGCGTGGCCGAGGTGGCGGTCGTTGGCGTGGCCGACCCGATGAAAGGCCAGGTGGCGATGGCCTTTGCCATCCCGAAGGACTCTTCCGTGATCACCGACGCCGCTGCCGCGCTCAAGCTCGAGGGCGACGTCATGAAGCTCGTCGACCAGCAACTCGGCGCCGTCGCTCGCCCGTCGCGCGTCCGTTTCGTGTCCCTTCTCCCCAAGACCCGCAGCGGCAAGCTCCTGCGCCGCGCCATCCAGGCCGTCTGCGAAGGCCGCGACCCCGGCGACCTGACGACAATCGAAGATCCCTCAGCGCTGCAACAAATCAAAGACCTGATCAAGCAATGATCCGGCCCCTCTCCCCCTCGGGGGAGAGGAGCAAGGCGGATGCCTTGCGACGAGGGGGCCGGGCTGGGGTGAGGGGGTTCGTGATGCGGCCAACGGCGGGCACTACAGCGAAGCGGGTTGTGCCACACCGTGGCACAATCCGCGGCCTGTAGTGCAACCGCCAACCGGTCCAGCCGTGCCGCGGAAGGTTTCATCAACCAGCTGAAGCTCCCTGAAGGGGAGCAGAAAGTAGCGAGAGATGAGCGATCAGAGCTCCGTCTATTCGGCCTACCGTGGCAACTCCTACCTGTTCGGCGGCAACGCGCCGTACGTGGAGGAGATGTACGAGAACTACCTGGCCAACCCCACGAGCGTTCCGCAGACCTGGCGCGAATACTTCGACGCGCTGCAGCACGTGCCCGCCTCCGACGGCAGCGACGCCAAGGACGTGCCGCACATGCCGGTCATCAATGCCTTTGCGGAGCGCGCCAAGCAGGGCGGCACCCGGGTGGTGGGCGCGCGGGGCGCCGATTCGGAGCTGGCGCGCAAGCGCACCGCCGTCCAGCAGCTGATCGCCGCGTACCGCAACGTGGGCTGCCGCTGGGCCGACCTGGACCCGCTCAAGCGCGCCGAGCGCGAGAACATCCCCGAGCTGGAGCCGTCCTTCTACGGCTTCACCGCCGCCGACCAGGAAGCGGTGTTCAACACCAGCAACACCTTCTTCGGCCGCGACAGCATGTCGCTGCGCGAGCTGATCAACGCCCTGCGCGAGACGTACTGCGGCTCCATCGGCGCCGAGTACATGTACATCAGCGACCAGGGCCGCAAGCGCTGGTGGCAGCAGAAGCTGGAATCCATCCGCAGCAAGGCCAGCTTCCCGAACGAGAAGAAGAAGCACATCCTCGAGCGCCTCACGGCCGCCGAGGGCCTGGAGCGCTTCCTGCACACCAAGTACGTCGGCCAGAAGCGCTTCTCGCTGGAAGGCGGCGAGAGCTTCATCGCCTCGATGGACGAGCTGATCCAGCAGGCCGGCGCCCGGGGCGTGCAGGAGATCGTGATCGGCATGGCCCACCGCGGCCGCCTCAACGTGCTGGTCAACACGCTGGGCAAGATGCCGGCCGACCTGTTCGCCGAGTTCGAGCACACCGCCAAGGAAGACCTGCCCGCGGGTGACGTCAAGTACCACCAGGGCTTCTCCTCCGACGTCAGCACGCCCGGCGGCCCCGTGCACCTGTCGCTGGCCTTCAATCCCTCGCACCTGGAGATCGTGAACCCGGTGGTCGAAGGCTCCGTGCGCGCTCGCATGGACCGTCGCGCCGACCCCAAGGGCAAGCAGGTGCTGCCCGTGCTGGTCCACGGCGACGCCGCCTTCGCGGGCCAGGGCGTGGTGCAGGAGACGCTGGCGCTGGCCGAGACGCGCGGCTACTTCACCGGCGGCACGGTGCACATCGTCATCAACAACCAGATCGGCTTCACCACGTCGGACCCGCGCGATGCGCGCTCGACGCTGTACTGCACCGACATCGTGAAGATGATCGAGGCGCCGGTGCTGCACGTGAACGGCGACGACCCCGAGGCGGTGGTGCTGGCGACCCAGCTGGCGCTGGAGTACCGCATGGAGTTCGCCAAGGACGTGGTGGTGGACATCATCTGCTTCCGCAAGCTGGGCCACAACGAGCAGGACACGCCCTCGCTCACCCAGCCGCTGATGTACAAGAAGATCGCGGCCCACCCCGGCACCCGCAGGCTGTACGCCGACAAGCTGGCCGCGCAGGGCCTGGGCGAGTCGCTGGGCGACGACATGGGCAAGGCCTACCGCGCCGCCATGGACGCGGGCAAGCACACGGTCGATCCGGTGCTGTCCAACTTCAAGAGCAAGTACGCCGTCGACTGGCAGCCCTACCTGGGCAAGAAGTGGACGGATGCGGGCGACACGGCCATTCCCACCGCCGAATGGCGCCGCCTGGCCGAGCGCATCACGGCCGTACCGGAGAACTTCACGGTCCATCCGCTGGTCAGGAAGGTGCTGGAAGACCGCGCCGCGATGGGCCGCGGCGACGTCAACGTCGACTGGGGCATGGGCGAGCACATGGCCTTCGCCTCCCTGGTGGCCAGCGGCTACCCGGTGCGCCTGTCGGGCGAGGACGTGGGCCGCGGCACCTTCACCCACCGCCACGCCGTCCTGCACGACCAGAACCGCGAGAAGTGGAACGAGGGCACCTACATCCCGCTGCAGAACGTGACGGAGAACCAGGCGCCGTTCACCTGCATCGACTCCATCCTGTCGGAGGAGGCGGTGCTCGGCTTCGAGTACGGCTACGCGTCCAACGACCCGCACACGCTGGTGATCTGGGAAGCG
This sequence comes from Ramlibacter henchirensis, assembly GCF_004682015.1. NCBI lineage: Bacteria > Pseudomonadati > Pseudomonadota > Betaproteobacteria > Burkholderiales > Comamonadaceae > Ramlibacter > Ramlibacter henchirensis. Next base: position 403,160 of record NZ_SMLM01000003.1, read on the forward strand.
CAGTTCGGCGACTTCGCCAACGGCGCCCAGGTCGTCATCGACCAGTTCATCGCGTCGGGCGAGGTGAAGTGGGGCCGTATCAACGGCATCACGCTGATGCTGCCGCACGGCTATGAAGGGCAGGGACCGGAGCACAGCTCGGCGCGCCTGGAGCGGTTCATGCAGCTGTCGGCCGACACCAACATCCAGGTGTGCCAGCCCACCACGGCCAGCCAGATCTTCCACCTGCTGCGCCGCCAGATGATCCGCCCGCTGCGCAAGCCTCTGGTGATCATGACGCCCAAGTCGCTGCTGCGGAACAAGGACGCGACGTCGCCGCTGTCCGAGTTCACCAAGGGCGGCTTCCAGACCGTGATCCCCGAGAACAAGGACCTCAAGGCCGACAAGGTCAAGCGCGTCATCGTCTGCTCGGGCAAGGTCTATTACGACCTGGCCAAGAAGCGCGAGGAGAAGGGCGCCGACGACGTGGCCATCCTGCGCGTGGAGCAGCTGTATCCGTTCCCGCACAAGGTCTTCGCCGCGGAGCTGCGCAAGTACCCCAACACCACCGACATCGTGTGGTGCCAGGACGAGCCGCAGAACCAGGGCGCGTGGTTCTTCATCCAGCACAACATCCACGAGAACATGCTGGAAGGCCAGAAGCTCGGCTACGCCGGCCGGGCCGCGTCGGCCTCACCCGCGGTGGGGTACGCGCACCTGCACCAGGAGCAGCAGAAGGCCCTGGTGGACGGCGCGTTCGCCAAGCTCAAGGGCTTCGTGCTCACGAAATAAGCGCAACGTCATCCCCGCGCAGGCGGGGATCCAGACGCGCGCGCATGCGCGCCGCCCAAGAGCCCTGGATTCCCGCCTCCGCGGGAATGACGGCACACCAGATAAGAACCTAGGAAAAAACAACATGGCGATCGTTGACGTCAAAGTGCCGCAGCTGTCCGAGTCCGTGGCCGAAGCCACCCTGCTGCAATGGAAGAAGAAGCCCGGCGAGGCCGTGGCGCAGGATGAGATCCTGATCGAGATCGAGACCGACAAGGTGGTGCTCGAGGTGCCCGCGCCCAGCGCGGGCGTGCTGTCCGAGATCGTGGTCGCCGACGGCGGCACGGTGGCCGCCGAACAGGTGATCGCGAAGATCGACAGCGAAGGGCGGGCCGCCGCCGCGGCTGCAGCAGCGCCGGCGCAGGCCGCCGCACCGGCCGCGGCCAAGCCGGCTCCCGCCACGGCCTCGGCCGGCGCGAAGTCGGACATCGCGATGCCCGCCGCGGCCAAGCTGATGGCCGACAACCAGCTGGGTGCCGGCTCGGTTCCGGGCACCGGCCGCGATGGCCGCGTGACGAAGGGCGACGTGCTGCAGGCGGTTGCCGGGGGTGCCGCCAAGGCCGCCGTGGCGCCGCCCGCGCCCGCCGCCCGCCCGCCCGCGCCTGCACTGCAACAGGTGTCCGCGCCGGCGTCGCCCGACCTGGGCGAACGGCCCGAGCAGCGCGTGCCCATGAGCCGACTTCGTGCTCGCGTCGCGGAGCGGCTGCTGCAGTCGCAGTCCAGCAACGCCATCCTGACCACCTTCAACGAGGTCAACATGGCCCCGGTGATGGAGATGCGCAAGCGCTTCCAGGATCGCTTCGAAAAGGAACACGGCGTCAAGATCGGCTTCATGTCGTTCTTCGTGAAGGCCGCGGTGCACGCCCTCAAGAAGTACCCGGTGATCAACGCCAGCGTCGACGGCAACGACATCGTCTACCACGGCTACTTCGACATCGGCATCGCGGTGGGCTCGCCGCGCGGCCTGGTGGTGCCGATCCTGCGCAACGCCGACCAGATGTCGTTCGCCGAGATCGAGAAGAAGATCGCCGAGTTCGGCGCCAAGGCGCGCGACGGAAAGCTGGGCATCGAGGAGATGACCGGCGGAACCTTCTCCATCTCCAACGGCGGCGTGTTCGGCTCGATGCTGTCGACGCCCATCATCAACCCGCCGCAGTCGGCCATCCTGGGCGTGCACGCCACCAAGGACCGCCCGGTGGTGGAGAACGGGCAGGTCGTCGTCCGCCCGATCAACTACCTGGCCATGAGCTACGACCACCGCATCATCGACGGCCGCGAGGCCGTGCTGGGGCTGGTGGCGATGAAGGAAGCGCTGGAAGACCCGGCCCGCCTGCTCTTCGACATCTGAGGAGCGGCACATGGCAAAGGAATTCGACGTCGTCGTCATCGGCGGCGGCCCGGGCGGCTACATCGCCGCCATCCGCGCGGCCCAGCTCGGCTTCAACACGGCCTGCATCGACGAGTGGAAGAACAAGGACGGCAAGCCGGCGCTCGGGGGCACCTGCACCAACGTCGGCTGCATCCCGTCCAAGGCGCTGCTGCAGTCGTCGGAGAACTTCGAGCACGCCGGCAAGCACTTCGCCGACCACGGCATCCAGGTCTCCGGCCTGGGCCTGGACCTCGCGAAGATGCTGGGGCGCAAGGACGCCGTCGTGAAGCAGAACAACGACGGTATCCAGTACCTTTTCAAGAAGAACAAGGTCAGCTTCTTCCACGGCCGCGGCTCGTTCGCGGGCAAGGCCGAAGGCGGCTGGCAGGTCAACGTGGGCGAAGAGTCCCTCACGGCCAGGCACGTGATCGTGGCCACCGGTTCCAACCCGCGGGCGCTGCCGGGCGTGCCGTTCGACGAGGAGAAGGTCCTCTCGAACGACGGCGCGCTGCGCATCCCCGCCGTGCCCAGGAAGCTGGTGCTGATCGGCTCCGGGGTCATCGGCCTGGAAATGGGCTCGGTCTGGCGGCGCGTCGGCGCCGAGGTCACGGTGCTGGAGGCGCTGCCCACGTTCCTGGGCGCGGTCGACGAGCAGATCGCCAAGGAAGCGCACAAGGCCTTCACCAAGCAGGGCCTCAAGATCGAGCTGGGGGTCAAGGTCGGCGAGGTGAAGACGTCCGGCGCCGGCGTGTCCGTGAGCTACACGTCGGCCAAGGGCGAAGAGCAGACGCTGCAGGCCGACCGCGTGATCGTGTCGATCGGCCGCGTGCCCAACACCATCGGCCTGAATGCCGAATCGGTGGGCCTCAAGGTCGATGAGCGCGGCGCCATCGTGGTCGACGACGAGTGCCGCACCAACCTGCCGAATGTGTGGGCCATCGGCGACGTGGTGCGCGGCCCGATGCTGGCGCACAAGGCGGAGGAGGAGGGCGTGGCGGTGGCCGAGCGCATCGCGGGCCAGCACGGTCACGTCAACTTCAACACCATTCCCTGGGTCATCTACACCAGCCCCGAGATCGCCTGGGTCGGCCAGACCGAGCAGCAGCTGAAGGCGGCCGGCGTGAAGTACAAGGCCGGCAGCTTCCCGTTCATGGCCAACGGCCGGGCGCGCGCGCTGGGCGACACGACCGGCATGGTCAAGTTCCTGGCGCACGCGGAGAGCGACGAGATCCTGGGCGTGCACATCGTCGGCCCCATGGCCAGCGAGCTGATCTCCGAAGCCGTGGTGGCGATGGAATTCCGCGCCAGCGCCGAAGACATCGCGCGCATCTGCCACGCGCATCCTTCCCTGTCGGAAGCGACGAAGGAAGCGGCGCTGGCGATCGACAAGCGCACGCTGAACTTCTGAAGGCCGGGTTGAACACCCGTACGCAGAAAACGCAGAAATGACGCAGGCAACGCAGAAGAATCGATGATGGCTTCTTCGGTTTCTGCGCGCTTTCGGCGTTTTCCGCGTACGGGTGTCCGCTCCCCTGCATGAGCGTCCGCGCCGCCTACGAGGCCGAACTGAAGGCGCGGGGTTACGAAAGCGACCCCGCGCAGCTGCGCGCGGTCGAGGCCCTGGACCGCTGCGCGCAGGAGTGGGCGGAGTTCAAGGAGCAGCGCTCCAACGTCTTCAAGAAGCTGATCAACCGGCCGGACATCCCGCGCGGCGTCTACATGTGGGGCGGCGTGGGGCGCGGCAAGAGCTTCCTGATGGACTGCTTCTTCAACGCAGTCCCGCTGCGGCGCAAGACGCGCCTGCACTTCCACGAGTTCATGCGCGAGGTGCACCGCGAGCTCACCGAGCTGCAGGGCACGGTGAACCCGCTGGACGCCCTCGGGGAACGCATCGCCAAGCGCTTCCGGCTCATCTGCTTCGACGAGTTCCACGTCGCCGACATCACCGACGCGATGATCCTGCATCGCCTGCTGCAGGCGCTGTTCGACAACGGCGTGGGCTTCGTCACCACGTCCAACTTCCGGCCGGACGACCTGTACCCGAACGGGCTGCACCGTGACCGCATCCTTCCCGCGATCGCGCTGCTCAACGAGAAGCTGGAGGTCGTCAACGTCGACAACGGCATCGACTACCGGCGCCGCACGCTCGAACACCTGAAGCTCTACCACACGCCTTTGGGCGCGCAGGCCGATGCGGAGATGAGCCGCGCCTTCGACGAACTGGCCGAGGCGCATTACGAGGATCCGACGCTGCACATCGAGCAGCGCGAGATCCGCGCCCGCCGCAGGGCCGGCGGCGTGGTGTGGTTCGACTTTCGCACGCTCTGCGGCGGTCCGCGCTCGCAGAACGACTACCTGGAGATCGCGACGCAGTTCCACACCGTGCTGCTGTCCGACGTGCCGTACATGCCGGTCAACCTCGCCTCCGAAGCGCGCCGCTTCACCTGGCTGGTCGACGTGCTCTACGACCGGCGCGTCAAGTTGATCATGTCGGCTGCCGTCGCGCCGGAGGCGTTGTACACGGAAGGTCCCCTCGCGCATGAGTTCCCGCGCACGGTTTCGCGGCTGAACGAGATGCAATCGGCCGAATTCCTGGCCGAGGAGCACCGCTCGGTGGACACTCGGCTCACATGAACAAGTTCGCGTTTCTTCTTCTCGCTTGCGTGGCCGTGCCGGCCTGGGCACAGCCGGGCGACGTCGCGGCCCAGCGCGCGCAGATCGCCGCCGAGCGCAGCCGGGCCGAAGCCGAGTTCGAGCAGGCGCACAAGGCCTGCTACCAGAAGTTCGCCGTCAACGACTGCATCTCCGATGCACGAGCCACACTGCGCCAGGTTCTCGCCGGCCTGCGCCAGCAGGAACTGGCGCTCAATGACGCGGAGAGGCGGCGCCGTGCGGCCGAGCGGATGCGCGAGATCGAATCGCGCTCGGCTGGGCGAGAGGGCGGAGCGGAGCCCGGGGGGCAGCAAGCGCAGCAGCGCGCACCACAAGAGACGCAGCAGGAAACGCAGCAGGACACCGAGCGCGGCTCCAGGGTGCGCGACACGGCCAAGGCGGCTCCGCCGCAACGCGCCGCCTCCGCACAGGCGCCAAAGCCTCGCCGTGCCGCCCAGGCGCCGCGCACGCCCAAGCCGGTCGAACGTCCCGACACCGAAGAGAACGAGCGCCGCTACAACGAGCGGCTGCAGCAGGCCCAGGAGCACAGGGCCAAGGTGGAAAAGCGCGCCGCCCAGTCCGGCAACAAGGACGTGAAGCCGCTGCCCGTGCCGCCCTGAGCCTCGCGTGAGCGGGCGGCCCGCTCAGCCCTCCAGCGGCTCCAGCTTGACGATCACGAGCGACAGGTTGTCGCCGCCGCCGCGGGCGCGCGAGCGCGCCTTCTCGATCAGGAACTCGCTGGCCTCGCGCGGCGAGAGCGACGAAAGCACCGAACCGAGTTCGTTGGGGCTGAAGTAGTGCCACACGCCGTCGCTGCAGGCCATGAGCACGTCGCCGGGGCGCAGCTGGTCCACGTGGTGCAGTGTGGCCGGCGGATCGTCTTCCGCCCCCAGGCAGCCCATGAGGATGTTGGACTGCGGGTGGACGTTGGCCTCTTCCTCGGTGAGCTGTCCCGCTTCCACCAGCGTCTGCACGTAGGAGTGGTCGAGAGTGCGCTTGACCAGGTTGCCGCCGTGGAAGTGGTAGATGCGCGAATCGCCCGCATGCACCCAGTGGCAGTCGCCCGCCGGGTTGATGAGGAACGCGGCGATGGTGCTGTGCGGCTCCTGCTCCGCGGCAATCGCTGTGAGCTTGATGACGAGGTGCGCCTCCTGCACCACCTGCTTGAGCAGCACGCCGGCGTCGTCGTGGTCGGGCGAGTAGCGCTCGAACAGCTGGCGCGCCGTGAGCATCACCTGGTCGGATGCCTTGCGGCCGCCGCTGCGGCCGCCCATGCCGTCGGCCACCACCGCGAGCACGCAACCGCTCATTCGGGGATGGGCGATCAGGGCGACCTGGTCCTGCTGGTATTCGCGGTCACCCTTGTGGATGCCCGTCGCTGCGGTGAGTCGGTAGCCTTTGCCCATGCTTGGCGAGTGCGCGCCGGGAAAGCGTCGCGCCCTCGATAATTGACTGCGGAGCGCGTATTATCGTTTGATCCTGTGGAGTTCCCGCTCCGCCGAGCCGCCCCCCATTCGTCGTGGAATCCAACCTGCACTCGCCCGAGCGGCGCCTGATCGAGCTGCGCATCGAACATGCCGATCTCAACGCCCTCATCGACGCCGCCGCGCGCGAGCAGCCCCTGGACGAACTCACGTTGCGCCGCCTCAAGAAACGCCGCCTGGCCCTGCGCGACCTGATCGCCCATCTCGAGCTGGAGCTGGATCCCAAGGAACCCGCCTGAAACTGCCCCGATGACGTTGACTGATGCGGTCCGCCGGGCCTTCGCGGCCGACGGCGCCCTGCCGCGCGCGGCCGATTCCTTCCGGCCGCGAGCCGCCCAGACCGAGATGGCCCTGGCCGTCGCCCGCACGATCGAAGAAGGCGGCGCGCTCGTCGTCGAGGCGGGCACCGGCGTGGGCAAGACCTTCTCCTACCTCGTCCCGGCGCTGCTCTCGGGCGACCGGGTGCTGCTGTCGACCGCCACCAAGACCCTGCAGGACCAGCTGTTCGGGCGCGACCTGCCGCGGCTGGTCGAGGCGCTCGGGCTGCCCGTGCGCACCGCGCTGCTCAAGGGGCGCGGCAGCTACCTGTGCCTGCACCGGATGGAGCTGGCGCGTCGCGATCCGGGCGCGGGCGACCGCGGCATCGCCGCCGCGCTGGCCCGCGTGGAGCAATGGGCTCAGGCCACCCGCAGCGGCGATCTGGCCGAGCTGCCGGGGCTGGACGAACGCTCACCGGTGATCCCGCTGGTCACCTCGACGCGAGACAACTGCCTGGGCGCGCAGTGCCCGAAGTTCCGCGAGTGCCACGTGAACCGCGCGCGTCGCGAAGCGCTCGCGGCCGACGTCGTCGTGGTGAACCACCACCTGTTCTTCGCCGACCTGGCCGTGCGCGAATCGGGCATGGCCGAACTGCTGCCCACGGTGCGCGTGGCGGTCTTCGACGAAGCGCACCAGTTGAACGAAACCGGCGTGCAGTTCCTCGGCGCGCAGCTGGGCACCGGACAGCTGCTGGACTTCACGCGCGACTTGCTGGCGGCCGGCCTGCAGCTGGCCCGCGGGCTCGCCCCGTGGCATGAAGTCGCCGCGGCGCTCGACCGCGCCGCGCGCGAACTGCGGCTGGTGGTGGGACGCTCGACGGCCGGCAGCCGCCTGCGCTGGACCGGCGCCGCGCCGGAAGGCGTGCCGCAGCACGCCTGGCAGGACGCATTGGCCGACGTGGAGGTTGCATGCGAAGACGCGATGGAGGCCTTGGCCACCGTGAGCGAGATCGCGCCCGACTTCGTGCGGCTGCACGAGCGCGCCGCGACCCTGGCCCAGCGCAGCGGCCGCTTCCTCGCCGAGGCCGCGCCGGATGCCGTGCGCTGGGTCGACGTGGGCCAGCAGCTGCGGCTGGTGGAGTCGCCGCTGGACATCGCGCAGGCGGTGCGCACGAAGCTGCTCAAGGCTGATCCCCCAACGGCGAAGGGCACCGACGACGAGCCGGGGCGCGAGCCGGTGGAGCAGGGCGGCCGCGCCTGGATCTTCACTTCGGCCACGCTGGGCGATGACGCGCGCCTGCGATGGTTCACCGAGCCCTGCGGGCTGGACGACGCCGAGGTCTTGAAGGTCGGCAGCCCGTTCGACTATCCCGCGCAGGCGGCGCTCTACCTTCCGCGCGACCTGCCCAAGCCCAACGATCCCGGCCACAGCCCGGCGGTGGCGCGGCTTGCTGCGCAGGCAGCCCAGGGCCTGGGTGGCCGCACGATGGTGCTCACGACCACTCTGCGCGCACTGCGAGGCATCGGCGAAGAGCTGCAGCGGCGATTCCAGGGCTCGATGGAGCTCGAAGTGCTGGTCCAGGGCCAATGGCCCAAGCGCCGCCTGATCGAGCGATTCCGCGAAGGCGCCGGCCCCGGCCGGCCGGGCTGCCTGCTGGTGGCCTCGGCCTCCTTCTGGGAAGGCGTGGACGTGCCCGGTGACGCTCTCGAACTCGTGGTGATCGACAAGCTGCCTTTCCCACCGCCCGGCGATCCGCTGGTGGAAGCGCGTTCGCAGCGGCTGCAATCGCAAGGCCGCAATCCGTTCAACGACTACTTCGTCCCCGAAGCGGCGGTGGCGCTCAAGCAGGGCGCAGGCCGCCTGATCCGCAGCGAGACGGATCGCGGCGTGCTGGTGGTGTGCGACACGCGCCTGGCGCAGATGGGTTATGGGCGGCGGCTGCTGGCGGCGATGCCGCCGATGCGGCGGCTGTCGTCGCCGGAGGAATTCGAGGAGGCACTCGAGGCGCTGGGGGCGGCGCGGACTTCAGCCGCGGCGGCCTGAGGGCGTCACCAGAACTGCCACCAGGACTTGCCGTTGCCGGCCTTGTAGCCCCGGGTCAGGTACTCGCTCTGCGGATACGTCTTCTCAAGCACGCGCCGGCTGTCATCGCGCAGCTGGGTCATGCCGAGCGCGTCGTACGAACGCACCAGGATGTACAGCGCCTCCTCCAGCGCGGGCACGTCGCGGTAGTCGGCCAGCGCAGCCTGCGCGCGGTTGATCGCGGCCACGTAGGCGCCGCGGGAGAAGTAGTAGCGCGCCACGTGCACCTCGGACTGGGCCAGCGAGTTGACGATGTACGTCATGCGGGCCCGCGCATCGGGCGTGTAGCGCGAATCCGGAAAACGGGCGACCAGTTCCTTGAAGGATTCGAAGGATTCCTTGGCCGCCTTCTGGTCACGCTCGGACAGGTCCTGCCGCGACAGCCACGAGAACATGCCGAGGTTGTCGTTGAAGTTGACCAGTCCCTTGAGGTACAGCGCGTAATCGACAGCGGGGCTGGCCGGGTGCAGCTTCATGAAGCGGTCGAGCGTCGCGATGGCCTGGGCCTGCTCGCCGGCCTTGTAGTGCGCGTAGGCTTTCTCCAGCTGGGCCTGCTGGGCCAGCGGCGTGCCGGCCGCGCGGCCTTCGAGCTTCTCGAACAGCGGAACCGCTTTCTCGTACGAGCCGGCGTTCATCTCGTCGCGGGCTTCGGCGTAGATCCGGTTCGGGCTCATCGTGGCCGTGCGGTCCTCGCTCACCGAAGCGCAGCCGGCCAGCAGAAGGGCCGCCACCGCGACACCGGATAATTTCGCTCGAAGCATCACGCGCAGACCTTCTTGAAACAGGGCCGGACGATTATAGAAGCGGGCCTTTCTCCCGACGCCTCGCCGCTGCCGCCGGACGAGGAGGGCGAAAGCGAACCTGCGTCCGAGCTGCGGCAGCTCGTCGTCGACGAGGAGCGGCACGGCCGCCGGCTGGACCAGGCGCTGGCCGAGCTGGTGCCCGAGTTCTCGCGCAATTACCTGCAGCAGCTGGTCAACGGTGGCGCGGTCGCACTGAACGGCCGCCGTGCTGCGCGGCCCGCGCACCGCGTCAAGGCGGGGGACGCGATCGCGATCGAACTGCGGCCCACGCCGCAGAGCCTGGCATTCCGGCCCGAGCCGATGCCGCTGTCCGTGGTGCACGAAGACGAGCACCTGCTGGTGATCGACAAGCCGCCAGGCCTGGTGGTGCATCCCGCGCCGGGCAACTGGACCGGCACGCTGCTCAATGGCCTGCTGGCGCGTGACGAGCGTGCGGGGCTGCTGCCTCGCGCGGGCATCGTGCACCGGCTGGACAAGGACACCAGCGGCCTGATGGTGGTGGCGCGCACGCGCGCAGCGATGGACGCACTGGTGCGGGCGATCGCGGCGCGCGCGGTCGCGCGGCAGTACATCGCGATCGCGCATCGCCGCTGGAGCGGGCCCCCGACCCGCGTGGTCGATGCGCCGATCGGGCGCGACCCGCGCAACCGGCTGCGGATGGCAGTCGTCGGCGCGGCGGACCCCGGCAAGGCCGCGATGACGACCTTCGAGCTCCTCGACACCGCGCAGGAGGCCTGCCTAGTGCGCGCGAGCCTGCACACCGGCCGCACCCACCAGATCCGCGTGCACATGGCGCACCTGGGTCATCCGCTGGTGGGCGATGCCCTCTACGGCGGCAGCGTGGACGGCGGCCTGGGGCGGCAGGCGCTGCATGCGTTCCGCCTCGCTTTCGCGCATCCTTTCACGGGCGAGGCGCTGGACTTCGCGTCGGCGCTTCCTGCCGACCTCGTGCATGGGCTTTCGCTCTGGGGGCTGCGTTACAATCCGGCTCCAGCGATGGCCCCCCATGCCACGCCTGCCGGTCCAGCCGCGCAGCCTGCGCAAGGCCCCCGGCGATGACGCCGCCCAGCCCACATGGGCCCATGACTGGAGCGCCGCCGGCGCCCGATCCAGCCAGGAAGTAGCAAGAAGATGAATACCGCGGATGCCAAGCGCGTCCTCGAAACCGCGCTGATCTGTTCGCCGCAGCCGCTGCCGCTGCGCGAACTGCGCGTGCTGTTCAACGACGAACTGGGCGCCGACACTGTCAGGTCCCTGCTGGAAGACCTGCAGCACGACTGGGCCCAGCGCGGCGTCGAACTGGTCTGCGTGGCCAGCGGCTGGCGTTTCCAGAGCCGCCCCGAGATGCGCGAGTACCTGGACCGGCTGCACCCGGAGAAGCCTCCCCGCTACACCCGGGCGGCGCTCGAGACGCTGGCCATCATCGCGTACCGCCAGCCCGTGACGCGCGGCGACATGGAAGACATCCGCGGCGTCACCATCAACACGCAGATCCTCAAGCAGCTCGAGGACCGCGGCTGGGTCGAGGTGATCGGCCATCGCGAGGCGGCCGGCCGCCCGGCGCTCTATGCCACCACGCGGCAGTTCCTCGACGACCTGGGCCTCGGCTCCCTCGACCAGCTGCCCATGCTGGAGTCGCCCTCGCAGCAGGTCGCCGCGCTCGCCGGCCTGGCCGGCGCGGCCGACGATGCGGTCCAGCCAGACCTCGCCATCGACTCGCAGGATGCACGCGGCGACGCCGCCGGCGAACATGCGCAATCCCCCGAAGCCGCTTCCTCCCATTCCCCTTCCGATGAAGTCCCGCCGGCCGATGCCGGCGATGCGGCCCCCGCCGCGCTGACCTGAAGTCCCCCGCATGAACCCCACCGACCAGCCCGCCACGGCCGACGAGGCCCCTCCCCCGGAAGACCAGGAACAGGCGGCGCGGCAGGCCGCGACCGAAGGCGCGGCGCTCCCGCAGGACCCGGTGGAAGCTCGCCAGCGCGATCCGGAGGACCTTCGGGACGAGGGCGAAGAGGCCGACGACGAGGACGCCGACGACCTGCAGCCCCAGGGGCGCCGCGAGCGGCCCGCTCCGCTGCCGCCGGCCGAGCCGATCCGCTTCGAGGACGTGGTCTCGGGCCGCTTCGACGAGCAGGAGACCAGCGCGGAGACCGGGCCGCCCAAGCGCGTGCTGGCGCCGCAGGCCGAGACGCCCAAGCTGCACAAGGTGCTGGCCCAGGCCGGCCTGGGCTCGCGCCTGGAGATGGAACAGCTGATCATGGAAGGGCGCATCTCGGTCAACAACGAGCCCGCCCACATCGGCCAGCGCATCCAGTGGGGCGACCAGATCAAGGTCAACGGCAAGCCGATCAAGGTCCGCATCGCGCCGCCGCCGGCCCGCGTGATCGCGTACCACAAGCCCGTGGGCGAAGTGGTCACGCATGACGATCCGCAGAACCGCCCCACCGTATTCCGCAAGCTGCCGCGGCTGCAGCAGGGCAAGTGGCAGTCGGTCGGACGGCTGGACCTGAACACCGAAGGCCTGCTGCTGTTCACGAATTCCGGCGAACTGGCCAACCGTCTGATGCACCCTCGCTTCGGCCTGGAGCGCGAATACGCGGTGCGCGTGCTGGGCGCGCTGTCGGACGAGGAGAAGCAGCGGCTGCTGGAAGGCATCGAGCTGGACGACGGCAAGGCCCAGTTCGGCGCGATCGAGGATGGCGGCGGCGAGGGCGCCAACACCTGGTACCGCGTGACGATCTCCGAAGGCCGCAACCGCGAGGTGCGCCGGCTGTTCGAGGCGCTCGGCCATGCGGTCAGCCGCCTGATCCGCATCCGTTACGGCGCGATGGTGCTGCCGCGCGGTTTGAAGCGCGGCGCCTGGCTGGAGCTGGACGAGCGCGACATCCGGGCGCTTACGCAGGCTTCCGGCGGGCCGCTCTCGAGCGAGCGCGCGCAGGGTGAGGGGGACGCCAAGTCCCGCAACAACCGCAGGCGCGGCAACCGCGGCGGCGGCCCGCGGCCCGACGGCGCGAACCGGGGCAACGGCCAGCCCGGCGGCAAGGGCGGCCAACCCCAGCAGCAGCAGCGCCGGTCCAAGGACCGCACGGGCGGAGGCGGCGGCAATTCGCAGCCCGATCCGATGAAGACCTCCTTCGGCTACATCGGCGCGGACAGCTTCATGCGGCAGCGCCAGGGGCCGGGCGGCGGTGGCGGCGGACAACGCCGCGGCGGCGGAGGGGGTGCTGGGGGCGGTGGGGGCGGTGGTGGCTCCGGCGGCCAGCGCCGGGGCGGCGGCGGCCGCGGCGGCCGCTGAACAAGCCCACGCTGCCATGAGGCGGCTTCGCCGGCAGGCTAAAATATCGGGCTTTGCCGAACTTTCGCGCCACGGCACACCCCAAGCGGCGCGCATTCCTCCACAAAACAATCGACAGGCAGATTCCAAATGGCGATCGAACGCACCCTTTCCATCATCAAGCCGGACGCCGTGGCGAAGAACGTGATCGGCCAGATCTACGCGCGCTTCGAGGCCGCCGGGCTGAAGATCATTGCCGCCCGGATGGCGCATCTGTCCCGCCAGGAGGCCGAGCAGTTCTACGCCGTGCACAAGGCGCGCCCCTTCTTCAAGGACCTGGTCGACTTCATGATCTCGGGCCCCGTGATGATCCAGGTGCTGGAAGGCGAGAACGCCATCCTCAAGAACCGCGAGCTGATGGGCGCCACCGACCCGAAGAAGGCCGAGAAGGGCACCATCCGCGCCGACTTCGCCGACAGCATCGACGCCAACGCGGTGCACGGCTCCGACGCCCCCGAAACCGCCAAGGTCGAAGTCTCGTTCTTCTTCCCCGGCATGAACGTCTACTCCCGCTGACGGGAGCCCGCATGCGATGACGGCCAGTCCTGTTGGCTCCCGGGCCAACCTCCTCGAATTCGACCTCGAAGGGCTGGCCGCGTTCTGCGAAACGCTCGGGGAAAAGCGTTTCCGCGCCACGCAGCTTTTCCGCTGGATCCACCATCGCGGCGCGCGAGACTTCGACCAGATGAGCGATCTGGCCAAGTCGCTGCGCGAGAAGCTCAAGACCACGGCCTGCATCGAAGGCCTGCCCGTCCTCTCGCAGCACGAGTCGGCCGACGGCACGATCAAGTGGCTGTTCGACGTGCGCGACGGCAATGCGGTGGAAGCAGTGTTCATCCCGGAGGACGACCGCGGCACGCTGTGCGTTTCCTCCCAGGCCGGGTGTGCGGTGGGCTGCCGTTTCTGCTCCACCGGCCACCAGGGCTTCTCGCGCAACCTCACCGCCGGCGAGATCGTCGCCCAGCTCTGGTTCGCCGAGCACTTCCTGCGCCGCCACCTGGACACGGGCGAGCGGGTCATCTCCAACGTGGTGATGATGGGAATGGGCGAGCCGCTGCAGAACTATTCGGCGCTCGTACCCGCCCTGCGCGTGATGCTGGACGACCACGGCTACGGCCTGTCGCGCCGCCGCGTGACCGTCTCCACGTCGGGTGTCGTGCCGATGATGGACAGACTCGGGCAGGACTGCCCGGTGGCCCTGGCCGTGTCGCTGCACGCGCCGAACGACGACCTGCGCGACAACCTCGTGCCCCTGAACCGCAAGTACCCGCTGGCCGAACTGCTGGACGCGTGCAACCGGTACCTGGAGCACGCGCCGCGCGACTTCATCACCTTCGAATACTGCATGCTCGACGGCGTCAACGACCAGCCGGAGCATGCGCGCCAGCTGATCGAGCTGGTGCGGCACCACGCCGGCCGGGGCGTCAGCTGCAAGCTGAACCTGATCCCGTTTAATCCATTTCCCCAGTCCGGGCTGACGCGCTCGCCCAACACCCGTGTTGTCGCGTTCGCGAAATTGCTGAGTGATGCTGGTATCGTCACCACCGTGCGCAAGACGCGAGGGGACGACATCGACGCTGCCTGCGGCCAGCTCGCCGGCGACGTCAAGGACCGCACCCGCGTGGGCGAACGGATCGCCCAGCAGCGCACCGTGATGCTGAAACCGGTGCCCGTCGGCGCCGGCGCGAAGGAGACGTGAGCATGAAGCGGGGCGTGGGGATGGTGGGATTGCTCGCGGCGGTCGTGCCCTGGGCGGGGCTGTTGTCCGCGGCCCTGGTGCTGGGCGGATGTGCATCCGGCCCAAATGCGGACATGGGGCAGCAGGACATCGCGACCGAGTCCGACGAATCCGAAGCCCGTCGCCGCGCCCGCATCCGCATGCAACTGGCGGTCGGCTACTTCGAGCAGGGCCAGACCGCGGTCGCACTGGACGAACTCAAGCAGGTGGTCGCAATCGACCCGACCTATCCGGACGCCTACAACCTGCGCGGCCTGATCCACATGCGCCTGAACGACTTCCGCCAGGCGGAGGACAGCTTCAAGCGCGCCGTCTCGCTCAATCCGCGCGACGGCAACACCATCCACAACCTCGCGTGGCTGTACTGCCAGCAGCGCCGCTTCGAGGATGCCAACCAGTCTTTCGAGCAGGCCCTCAGCAACCGGACGTATGGCGATCGCGCCAAGACGCTGATGGCGCAAGGCCTGTGCCTCAACCGGGCGGGCAAGAAGGCTGAGGCGGAAAAGAGCCTCAGCCGCGCGTACGAGCTGGATGCGGGCAATCCCATCATCGGCTACAACCTGGCGTCGCTGATGTACGACCGCGGCGAGCTGCAGCGCTCGCAGTTCCTGATGCGCCGCCTGAACAACAGCCAGCTGGCCAACGCGGAGACGCTGTGGCTGGGCGTGAAGGTTGAGCGCAAGATCGGCGACCGCCTCGCCATGAACCAGCTGGCCGACCAGCTCAAGCGCCGCTTCCCGCAGTCGAAGGAAGCGGGGCGCCTGGACCGCGGAGCCTTCGATGAGTGACACCGCCTTTGCCGCCGGCCCCAGCGGGGGCGTCCTGCTTCGGCAAGCCCGGGAGGCTGCCGGCCTGCATGTCGCCGCCTTGGCCGCGTCTCTGAAGGTCCCCGTGCGCAAGCTCGAGGCGCTGGAGGAAGACCGCTACGAACAGCTCACCGACGCGGTGTTCGCGCGCGCGCTGGCTCTGAGCGTTTGCCGCACGCTGAAGATCGATCCGCAACCGATCCTGGATCGCCTGCCGCAGACCACCGCGCCGCGGCTGGTCCAGGACCATGAAGGCATCGGCGCGCCTTTCCGCGCACCGGGCGATGCGGCTGCCCCGGTTTGGCGCGACTACGTGAAGAGCCCCGTGACGCTCGCAGTGGGCGGCTTGCTCCTGGGCGCCATCGCCATCCTGCTGCTTCCCAGCTTCCGCAGCGAAGCTCCCGCCGCCGCGGTCCGCACCGAAACGACCGAGGTGCCGATGGCCGCGTCCGTGGTCCTGCCGGCCACCGTCTCTGATGGCGGTACGCCAGCGGCCAATACTTCTCCCTCCGCGCCTGCCGTGCCCACCGCAGCCCCGGTCGCGGTGTCGACCACGCCGGCGCTTGCCGCCGCCCCCGCGGTCACCGTTACGACGGTCAGCACCGTGGCTTCACCGGCCAGCGCCCCGGCCGCTGCGACACCCGTCAACGTCGCGCCGGCCGCCACCGGCATCGTCGTTTTCAAGGTCAGCGGCCCGTCCTGGATCGAGGTCATGGACAGCCAGGGCAAGGTTCCCCTGCGCCGGCTGCTGGCCGCCGGTGAGAGCGCCGGGGCTTCCGGCGCGCTGCCGCTGGCGGTCACGGTCGGCAGCGTCAGCACGACGACCGTCGAGGTTCGCGGCAAGCCGTTCGACCTCGGTCGGGTCTCGCGCGACAACGTCGCCCGATTCGAGATCAAGTAAATGTCCCCCCAACCCTGCCTGCCGGTTCTGCCGGCCGCTCCCGCTTCCCGCCGCAGTCGCCAGGCTCGCATCACCTGGGGCTCGCGCGTGGTCACCGTCGGCGGCGATGCGCCGGTGCGCGTGCAGTCGATGACCAACACCGACACCGAGGACCCGATCGCCACGGCCATCCAGTGCAAGGAGCTCGCGCAGGCCGGTTCCGAGGTGGTGCGCATCACCGTCAACACGCCCGAAGCCGCGAAGCAGGTGCCCTACATCCGCGAGCAGCTGGACCGCATGGGCGTGGACGTGCCGCTGGTGGGCGACTTCCACTACAACGGCCACCGCCTGCTGACCGAGTTCCCGGACTGCGCGCAGGCCCTGTCCAAGTACCGGATCAACCCCGGCAACGTCGGCAAGGGCGACAAGCGCGACCGTCAGTTCGGCCAGATGATCGAAGCCGCCATGCGCTGGGACAAGCCGGTGCGCATCGGCGTCAACTGGGGCAGCCTCGACCAGGAGCTGCTCGCGACGCTGATGGACGAAAACCACGCCCGCGCCGAGCCCTGGGACGCCCGCAGCGTGATGTACGAGGCGCTGATCACGTCCGCCATCGAATCGGCCCGCCGGGCGGAAGCGATGGGCATGCCCGGCCACCAGATCATCCTGTCGTGCAAGGTCAGCGGCGTGCAGGACCTGATCTCGGTGTACCGGGAGCTGGCGCGCCGCTGCGACTATCCCTTGCACCTCGGCCTGACCGAGGCGGGGATGGCCACCAAGGGCACCGTGGCCTCCAGCGTGGCGCTGGGAATCCTGCTGCAGGAAGGCATCGGCGACACGATCCGCGTGTCCCTCACGCCGCAGCCGGGCGAGTCGCGCACGCAGGAAGTCGTGATCGCGTCCGAGATTCTCCAGGCGCTGGGCCTGCGCGTGTTCGTTCCCAGCGTCACGGCCTGCCCGGGCTGCGGCCGCACGACCAGCACCACCTTCCAGGAACTGGCCAAGCAGATCGATGACCACCTGCGGGCCAACATGCCTCTGTGGCGCACCAAGTACCCCGGTGTCGAGAAGCTCAGGGTCGCCGTGATGGGCTGCATCGTCAACGGCCCGGGCGAGAGCAAGCACGCCGACATCGGCATCAGCCTCCCCGGCACGGGCGAGGCCCCGGCGGCGCCCGTCTTCATCGACGGCCAGAAGGCGTTGACGCTGCGCGGCGAGAACATCGCCGCCGAATTCCACAAGATCGTCGAGAACTACATCGAAAAGCGTTTTGGCGCTCCTGCGCTGACGCTCTGAGCGCCTTCCGCTTTGCGGCAGGCAGGAAGGGCGAGCAAGCTCGCCCGGCGCCCCGAAAGAGCACCTGTTACTCATGGCTGAAAAACTGAGTGCCGTCAAAGGCATGAACGACATCCTGCCGGCTTCCGTGCCGCGCACGGAGAAGCTGCCGGATTCGGCACTGTGGCAATGGTTCGAGTCGGCCGTGCGCACGGTGCTCGCGCGCTACGGCTACCAGTACCTGCTGACGCCCATCGTCGAGCCCACCGCGCTGTTCGTCCGTGGCCTGGGCGAGGTCACCGACATCGTCGAAAAGGAGATGTATTCCTTCGTCGATTCGATGAACGGCGACCGGCTCACGCTGCGTCCCGAGGCCACCGCCGGCATCGTCCGCGCGGTCATCGAGCACAACGCCCTGTACAACGGCCCGCTGCGCATCTGGACGCTGGGCCCTATGTTCCGCCACGAGCGCCCCCAGAAGGGCCGCTACCGGCAGTTCCACCAGCTCGACGTCGAGGCGATGGGCTATGCGGGCCCCGACGTCGATGCCGAGATGATCCTGATGGCCCGCGCGCTGTGGCGCGAGCTGGGCTTGGTCGAAGGGCAGCACGTCCGGCTGGAGATCAACAGCCTGGGCCAGCCCGAGGAACGCCGCGCGCATCGCGAGGCGCTCGTGCGCTACTTCGAGGAGAACGCCTCCACGCTGGACGCCGATGCGCAGCGCCGCCTGCACAGCAACCCGCTGCGCATCCTGGACAGCAAGAACCCGGCGATGCAGGCGGTGATCGAAGGCGCGCCGCGCCTGATGGATTTCCTCGGCGCGGAATCGAAGGCGCATTTCGATGCCGTGCGCGGCGCGCTGGATGCCGTGGGACTCGAGTACCGCGTCAACCCGCGCCTGGTTCGTGGCATGGACTACTACAACCTCACCGTGTTCGAGTGGATGACCGACCAGCTCGGCTCCCAGGGCACGGTCTGCGGAGGCGGCCGCTACGACGGCCTGATCGGCCAGCTGGGCGGCAAGCCCGCGCCGGCCGTCGGATTCGGCCTGGGCATCGAGCGGCTGCTGCTGCTGATCCAGGAACTCGGGCTGCCGGTCCCCTCGGCGGCCCCGGATGTCTACGCGGTGGTGCCGGCCGATGCGCCGCTGCCGACCGTGGTCGCCGCACTCGAAGCGCTGCGTGCCGCCGGCGTGCGGGTGTTGCAGCACGGTGCCGGTCCGGACGGCCCCGGCAGCCTCAAGTCGCAGTTCAAGAAGGCCGATGCCAGCGGCGCGCGTTACGCGCTGATCTTCGGCGCGGACGAACTCGCTGCGGGTGAAGTCACGGTCAAGGCGCTGCGGGATGGCTCGGGCGCGCAGCAGCGGCAGCCGCTCGCAGGCGTCACCGCCTGGGCCGCGACGCTGAAGAGCTGACCTCCGCGGCTCACTACAATGCCCGGTTGCCCCGTCCGGGCACAAGGATTCCATGGCCTCGCATCTCGACCTCGAAGAACAGGAGCAGCTTGACGATCTCAAGCACTTCTGGAAGACCTACGGCAACCTGATCTCCTGGCTGCTGATCGCCGTGTTCGGCGCCATTGCCGCGATGAACGGCTGGCAGTGGTACCAGCGCACCCAGTCGGCCAAGGCCTCGGCCCTGTACGAGGAAGTCGAGCGGGCCGTGCGGGCCGGCGACATGGCGCGCGCGGAGCAGGGCTTCGCCGACGTCAAGAACAAGTACGGCGGCACGGTGTTCGCGCAGCAGGCCGGCCTGCTCGTCGCGCAGGCGGAGGCCGACAAGGGCAAGCCCGATGCGGCCAAGGCCGCCCTGCAGTGGGTGGCGGACAAGGCGTCCGACGAAGGCCTGCAGGCCGTCGCGCGCCTGCGCCTCGCGGCGCTGCTCGTGGAGTCCAAGGCGTACGACGAGGCGCTGAAGCAGCTGAACGCCGAGGTGCCCGACGAATTCAACGCGCTGGTGGCCGACCGCCGCGGGGACATCTACAACCTGCAGGGCAAGAAGGCCGAGGCCAAGGCCGAATACACCAAGGCCTACCAGTCGCTCACCGACGGCGCCGAGTACCGGCGGCTGCTCGAAGTGAAGCTCACCTCGCTGGGCGTCGATCCCAAGAGCCTGGCGCCCGCCAAGGAGGCCTCGTCCGGGACCGCCAAGTCATGATGGGCCGGGCGCAACCGGTGCTCCGACGCGGCCTCGCCGCCGCTGCGATCACGCTGCTTCTTGCGGGCTGCTCCTCGCTGCCGTTCTTCGGCGGCCCCGAGAAGCCGAAGCCGGCGGAGCTGCAGCCCAACCCGGCGACGCTGGGCATCCGGCCGGCCTGGACGAATCGCATCGGTGAAGTGGCGTTCCCGCTGCTGGTGAACGTCACCGGCAACCAACTGGCGGTCGCGAGCAGCGACGGCACCGTGGCGGTGCTCGATGCAAGCACGGGCCGCGACCTGTGGCGTGCGAGCGTGGGCGCGCCGATCGGCGCCGGGGTGGGCAGCGACGGCACACTGGCGGCGGTCGTCACCCAGCAGAACGAAGTGGTGGCGCTCTCCGGCGGCAAGGTGCTGTGGCGCGAGCGTCTGCCCGCCCAGGCCTACACGGCACCGCTGGTGGCCGGCAACCGCGTGTTCGTGCTGGCGGCGGATCGCTCCGTCACCGCCTTCGACGGCCAGACCGGCCGTCGCCTCTGGAACCAGTCGCGCCCGGGCGAGCCGCTGGTGCTGCGCCAGGCCGGCGTGCTGCTGGCCGTGGGCGACACGCTGGTGGCCGGGCAGGGCGGGCGCCTCGCCGGGCTGAATCCCTTGAACGGCAGCATCCGCTGGGAAGCACCGATCGCCACTCCGCGTGGCACCAACGATGTCGAACGGCTGGTCGACCTGGTTGGGCGTGTCAGCCGCGTCGGCAACTCGGTCTGTGCGCGCGCTTTTCAGGCATCCGTGGGCTGCGTCGACACCGGTCGCGGCCTGGTGTCCTGGACCAAGCCGGCCAACGGCGGCGAAGGCGTGAGCGGTGACGAGCGCTTCGTCATCGGCACCGAATCGGACGGCCGCGTGGTGGCCTGGCGCCGCGACAACGGCGAGCGCGCCTGGGTGAACGACAAGCTGCTGTACCGCGGTCTCTCCACGCCGCTGGTCGTGGGCAGTTCGGTCGCCATCGGCGACAGCACCGGCCTGCTGCACGTGCTCTCGCGCGACGATGGCTCGCTGCGCAACCGCCTGCCTACCGATGGCACGCCCGTGGCGGCGCCGCCGGTGGTGGTGGGCAACACCCTGGTCGTGGTCACGCGCGGCGGCGGCGTGCACGCCTTCGTTCCGCAGTAAGTTGCTCGAAGGGCGCCGATGAAACCCGTGATGGCCCTGGTGGGCCGCCCGAACGTCGGCAAGTCGACGCTGTTCAACCGCCTCACCAAGTCGCGCGACGCCATCGTCGCCGACTTCGCGGGCCTCACGCGCGACAGGCACTACGGCAACGCGAAGCACGGCAAGCACGAGTTCATCGTGGTCGACACCGGCGGCTTCGAGCCCACCGCCGAGAGCGGCATCTACATGGAGATGGCCAAGCAGACGCGGCAGGCCGTGGCGGAAGCCGACGTCGTGGTCTTCGTGGTCGATGCCCGCGGCGGCCTCTCCGCGCAGGACCACGACATCGCCAACTACCTGCGCAAGCTGGGCAAGCCGACGGTGCTTGCGGCCAACAAGGCCGAGGGCATGACGGAGGGCGTTCAGCTCTCGGAGTTCTACGAGCTGGGCCTGGGCGAGGTGCACCCGGTCTCGGCCGCGCACGGTCAGGGCATCCGCAGCCTGGTGGAGACGGCGTTCGAGCCGCTGAATCTGCCCGACGAGGAGGAAGAAGCGGGCGAGGTGGAGGCGGGCGTCATCAAGCTGGCCGTGGCGGGTCGTCCCAACGTCGGAAAGTCCACCCTGATCAACACCTGGCTGGGCGAGGAGCGCCTGGTCGCGTTCGACTTGCCCGGCACGACGCGCGATGCGATCGCGGTGCCGTTCGAGCGCGGCGGGCAGAAGTACGAGCTGATCGACACCGCCGGATTGCGCCGGAAGGGCAAGGTGTTCGAGGCGATCGAGAAGTTCTCGGTGGTCAAGACGCTGCAGGCGATCGAGTCGGCCAACGTGGTGCTCCTGCTGTTGGACGCCACGCAGGGCGTGACCGACCAGGACGCGCACATCGCCGGCTACATCCTGGAGAGCGGCCGCGCGGTGGTGATCGCCGTCAACAAATGGGACGCAGTCGACGAGTACCAGCGCGAGCAGCTGCAGCGTCAGATCGAGGCTCGGCTGGCCTTCCTGAAGTTCGCGTCCCTGCACCTCATCTCGGCGAAGAAGCGCCAGGGCCTGGGCCCGGTGTGGCAATCGATCGCGCAGGCGCACAAGGCCGCGATGACCAAGATGCCGACGCCGGTGCTGACGCGGCTGCTGCAGGAGGCTGTGCAGTTCCAGTCGCCCAAGCGCTCGGGCATGTTCCGCCCCAAGCTGCGCTACGCGCACCAGGGCGGGATGAACCCGCCGGTGATCGTCATCCACGGCAACTCGCTCGAGCACGTCACCGATGCGTACAAGCGCTTCCTGGAGGGGCGGTTCCGCAAGGAGTTCAACCTCATCGGCACGCCGCTGCGCATCGAGATGAAGACGTCGAAGAACCCTTACGCCGACAAGGAGTAAGGTGCGCGAGATGCCCGTTGATGGGGCGCGCCCTTGAACCGGACCGCGCCGGCCCCATGTGCTGGCGGTGCCGAAGCCAGACTACTTGCACAGCTGTGTTGCTGTGGTAAGGTGCGTTTTCCAACAACACCCCGAACACGGAGAATATCGTGAGCAACAAAGGGCAGCTACTTCAAGACCCGTTCCTGAACACGCTGCGACGCGAGCACGTGCCGGTGTCGATCTACCTGGTCAACGGGATCAAGCTGCAGGGGCAGATCGAATCTTTCGACCAGTACGTCGTCCTCCTGCGCAACACCGTGACGCAGATGGTCTACAAGCACGCGATCTCCACCATCGTCCCCGGCCGCGCCGTGAACTTCTCCACGGCCGAAACCAACGAAGCCGCCGCCAGCTGACCGCGAGCACGCGGTGGCGTGCGCTCCCCGCCGGGCGTGTCCATCCCTGATACCCCCGGATCCCCGTTTTGTCAGATTCCCAAGCAAGCCCCGCCGCCCCCACGATCCTCGTCGGGGTGGACCTTGGCCTTCCCCATTTCGATTCCGAACTCCTGGAACTCGGTGAACTGGCCCGCACCGCCGGCCTGGAGCCTGTGGCGCGATTGACCGCCAAGCGCAAGGCGCCCGACGCGGCGCTGTTCGTCGGCCGCGGCAAGGCCGACGAGATCAAGGCGCTGGCCGAAGAGACCGGCGCTGCCGAAGTGCTGTTCGACCAGGCCCTCAGCCCCGGCCAGCAGCGCAACCTCGAACGCCACCTGGGCCTGCCGGTCAACGACCGCACGCTGCTGATCCTGGAGATCTTCGCCCAGCGCGCCCGCAGCCACGAAGGCAAGCTGCAGGTCGAACTGGCGCGCCTGCAGTACCTGAGCACCCGGCTGGTCCGCCGCTGGTCGCACCTGGAGCGCCAGCGCGGCGGCATCGGCGCGCGCGGCGGCCCGGGCGAAACGCAGATCGAGCTGGACCGCCGGATGATCGGCGACGCCATCAAGCGCACGCGCGACCGCCTCGAGAAGGTCAAGCGACAGCGCCACACGCAGCGCCGCCAGCGCGAGCGCCAGGGGGCCTACAACATCTCGCTGGTGGGGTACACCAATGCCGGCAAGTCGACGCTGTTCAATGCGCTGGTGAAAGCCCGCGCGTATGCGGCCGACCAGCTGTTCGCCACGCTGGACACCACCACGCGGCGCCTGTACCTCGATGACGTCGAAGGCGGCTCCGGCGGCCGGTCGGTGTCGCTGTCCGACACGGTCGGGTTCATCCGCGACCTGCCGCACGGACTGATCGACGCGTTCCAGGCCACGCTGCAGGAAGCAACCGATGCCGACCTGCTGCTGCACGTGGTCGACGCGGCCAACCCGAACCACCGCGAGCAGATCGAGGAAGTGCAGCGCGTGCTGCACGAGATCGGCGCCGACCAGGTGCCGCAGCTCCTGGTCTTCAACAAGGTCGATGCGCTGGAGCCTTCGCAGCGCCCGCGCCTGCGCAGCGATGTCTTCGAGCTCGAGGGAACGCCGGTGCGCCGCCTGTTCGTCAGCAGCCGCACCGCGGACGGCCTGCCCGCCCTGCGGCAGGAGCTGGCCGGCCGCGCCGCCGACGCGGCCCGCCCCCAATCCCTCCCGCAAGGTCCTGAATTGCACGACGCCGCCGCCTGATTGGGCACAATCCGGCCAGACAACGAACAGAAACACTTCGAATGAAGCTTCCCCTGCCCGGCATCGGGTCGCGCCTCAGAGGCATGTTCAACCTGAACGATCCCCGGTGGGGACGGGGCGGGGACGACGGCAAGGACAACCGTCCCGATCCGCAGCGACCGGAGCGCGGCCCCAACCAGGGCCCGCCCGACCTGGACGAACTCTGGCGCGACTTCAACCGTCGCCTGGGCGGCCTGTTCGGCGGCGGCCGCGGCCGCCGGCCTGACAACAACAACAACAACGGCTTCCAGCCCGACATGAAGAGCGCCGGCGTGGGCATCGGCCTCATCGCGGCGGTGCTGCTGCTGATCTGGCTGGGGACCGGCTTCTTCATCGTGCAGGAAGGCCAGCAGGCCGTGATCACGCAATTCGGCCGCTACAAGGCTACGGTGGGCGCGGGCTTCAACTGGCGCCTGCCGTACCCGATCCAGCGGCACGAGGTCGTCTACGTCACGCAGATCCGCTCGGTCGACATCGGCCGCGACACCGTGATCAAGGCGACGGGCCTGAAGGAGTCGGCGATGCTGACCCAGGACGAGAACATCCTGGACATCAAGTTCTCCGTGCAGTACCGGCTGAAGGACGCGCGAGCCTACCTGTTCGAGAGCAAGAACCCCGCGGAAACCGTCGTGCAGGTCGCCGAGACCGCCGTGCGCGAAGTGGTCGGCAAGATGCAGATGAACGCGGCGCTGGGTGAGGAGCGCGAGCAGATCGCGCCGCGCGTGCGTACGGTGATGCAGAACGTGCTGGATCGCTACCGCGTCGGGATCGACGTCGTCGTCATCAACCTGCAGCAGGGCGGGGTGCGCGCGCCCGAGCAGGTGCAGGCCGCGTTCGACGACGTCAACAAGGCAGCCCAGGAGCGCGAGCGGCTGAAGAACGAAGGCGCGGCCTACGCCAACGATGTGATCCCGCGCGCCGCCGGTTCCGCAGCGCGCCTGCGGGAAGAAGCGGAGGGCTACAAGTCCCGCGTGGTCGCGCAGGCCCAGGGCGATGCGCAGCGCTTCCGCTCGGTGCTGACCGAATACCAGAAGGCGCCCCAGGTGACGCGGGACCGCATGTACCTGGAGACGATGCAGCAGATCTACGCCAACGTCACCAAGGTGATGATCGATTCGCGCCAGGGCTCCAACCTGCTGTACCTGCCGCTCGATCGCATCATGCAGCAGGTGTCGCAGGGCGGCGCCGCGGTCGTGCCCGATGCCGGCACCGGCGGCGCGCCGGCCGCCGGCACCAGCGGCGGGCCCGCCGGTCCTTCCTCCGATGTCCGCAACCGGGACACCAACGCCCGCGGCCGCGAACGCGAGTCGCGCTGACGGGAGCACCACGCAATGAACCGAATCGGCTTTATCGGCGCCGCCGCCCTCGTGGCTCTGGCCCTGCTCAGCTCCATGCTCTTCGTCGTCGACCAGCGCCAGTTCGGCGTGGTGTACGCACTCGGCCAGATCCGCGAAGTGATCACGGAACCCGGTCTGAACTTCAAGCTGCCGCCGCCTTTCCAGAACGTCAGCTACATCGACAAGCGCCTGCTCAACCTGGACAGCAACGACACCACGCCGGTGCTCACGGCGGAGAAGCAGCCGGTGGTGATCGACTGGTACGTGCGCTGGCGCATCACCGATCCCACCCTGTACATCCGCACCGTCGGCCTGGACGAGGCCACCGGCGCCAACCGGCTCTCCAACGTCGTGCGCAGCGCCTTCAACCAGGAGGTCAACAAGCGCACGGTGCGCGACCTGCTGTCGACGCAGCGCGAGCAGCTGATGGCCGACGTGAAGGCGGAGGTGCTGGAACAGGTCAAGGGCTCGCAGCCCTGGGGCATCGATGTGATCGACGTGCGCGTGACGCGGGTCGACTACAGCGAAGCGATCACCGAGTCGGTCTATCGCCGGATGGAGGCCGAGCGGCGCCGCGTGGCGAACGAACTGCGCTCCACCGGCGCCGCCGAGAGCGAGAAGATCCGCGCCGACGCCGACCGCCAGCGCGAGGTGATCATCGCCAACGCCTACCGGGACGCGCAGAAGATCAAGGGTGAGGGCGATGCCCAGGCCGCCTCGGTCTACGGCGACGCCTTCGGACGCGATCCGCAGTTCGCGCAGTTCTATCGCAGCCTCGAGGCCTACCGCGCCACCTTCAACAAGCGCGGCGACCTGCTCGTGGTCGACCCGAACGGGTCGGAGTTCTTCCGCGCCTTCCGGGGCCCCGGCAGCGGCGCCGGCGCCGGCGGCGGCTCGGCCCCCGCGGCACCGGCTCAGCGTCGCTGAGTTGGACAGCGATACCCTCTGGGCGGCCCTCGCCCTGGTCCTGGTGCTCGAGGGCCTGTTCCCGCTGCTGTCCCCGCGCGGCTGGCGCAGCACCTTTCGCAAGCTGCTCGAACTGAAGGACGGGCAGCTGAGGTTCTTCGGGTTGTGCAGCGTGGGGCTGGGATTGCTGCTGCTGCTCGTGTTCGGCTGAGCCGCCTCTGTGCGGTGCGCCGAGTCCAGCTCGGCAGCCGAGGCACGCCCGGTAAAATCCCGCTTTTAACAGCCCATCACTTCCTCATGTCCGCCTGGGTCCTGCCGGATCACATCGCCGATGTCCTGCCGTCCGAGGCCCGGCACATCGAGGAACTGCGGCGGCAGCTGCTCGACACGGCGCGCGGCTACGGCTGCGAGCTCGTGATGCCGCCGCTGCTGGAGCACCTGGAGTCGCTCCTCACCGGCACCGGCGAAGCGCTGGACCTGCAGACGTTCAAGCTGGTGGACCAGCTGTCCGGCCGCATGATGGGCCTGCGCGCCGACACCACGCCGCAGGTGGCCCGCATCGACGCCCACCTCCTGAACCGCTCCGGCGTCGCCCGCCTGTGCTACTGCGGACCGGTGCTGCACACCCGCCCCGACCGGCCCCATGCCACGAGGGAGCCGCTGCAGTTCGGCGCCGAGATCTACGGCCATGCGGGCCTGGAAGCGGACCTCGAAGTCCTGTTGCTCGCGCTCGATTGCTTGAAGGCGACGCAAGTGGCCTGGCTCACGGTGGACCTCGCCGATGCCCGCATCGTGCGTTCGCTGTTCGCCGGCGTGCCGGTGGAAGCGCAGGCGCTGCGTGACGTGCACGCGGCCCTCGCGGCGAAGGACGCTTCCTCGCTCGCCCGGCTCACGCGCGACTTCCCGGCCGCTTCGCGTGAAGGGCTTGCCGCCCTGGTCACGCTCTATGGCGACGAGACGGTTCTGGCCGAGGCGCGCCGCGTGCTGCCGCCGTCGCCCGCGATCGCGCAGGCGCTGGACCAGCTGGCCTGGATCGGCCGCCACCTCGAGGGCGCTGCGATCACGTACGACCTGGCCGACCTGCGCGGCTATGCGTACTACAGCGGCATCCGCTTCGGCATCTACACGCCGGGCGCGAGCGACGCGCTGGTGCGCGGCGGCCGCTACGACGAAGTCGGCGCCGTGTTCGGCCGCAACCGGCCGGCCGCCGGCTTCTCGCTCGACGTCAAGGAGCTCGTCGGCGTGGTGGCCAAGCGGCCACTGAAGGCCGCCATCCGCGCGCCCTGGGGCGAGCAGCCCCAGCTGCGCGCCGCGATCGCGCGCCTGCGCGCCGAGGGCGAGACCGTGGTCTGCGTCCTGCCGGGCCACGAAAGTGAAGTGGACGAGTTCCACTGCGACCGCGAGCTGGTCGCCCAGCACGGCCAATGGGCCGTGCGCCCCCTCTGATTTTTTCCTTTCCGGGTTTTCTCCGTCATGAACAAGACAACGGGTCGCAATGTGGTCGTCGTGGGCACGCAGTGGGGCGACGAAGGCAAGGGCAAGCTGGTCGACTGGTTGACCGAGATGGCCCAGGGCGTGGTGCGCTTCCAGGGCGGCCACAACGCCGGCCACACGCTGGTGATCAACGGCGTCAAGACCGCGCTGCACCTGATCCCCAGCGGCATCATGCGGCCGGGCGTGCGCTGCTACATCGGCAATGGCGTCGTGCTGTCGCCCGGCAAGCTGTTCGAGGAGATCGAGGGGCTGGAGAGGGCCGGCGTGGAGGTGCGCTCGCGCCTTCGCATCAGCGAGGCCTGCCCGCTGATCCTGCCGTTCCACTCCGCGCTGGACGTGGCGCGCGAGACCCTGCGCGAAAAGGGCGGCACCGAGAAGATCGGCACCACCGGGCGCGGGATCGGCCCGGCATACGAGGACAAGATCGCGCGCCGTGCGCTGCGCGTGCAGGACCTCAAGCACCCGCAGCGCTTCGCCGAGAAGCTCAAGGTGCTGCTGGAGCTGCACAACCATGTGCTCACCACCTTCCTGCATGCGCCCGCGGTGGACTACCAGCAGGTGCTGGACGAGGCGCTGAAGCACGGCGAGCAGCTGCGGCCGATGATGGCCGACGTCTCGCGCGAGCTGAACGAGGCCAACCGCCACGGCGACAACCTGCTGTTCGAGGGCGCGCAGGGCACGCTGCTGGACGTGGACCACGGCACCTATCCCTACGTGACGTCGAGCAACTGCGTGGCCGGCAACGCTTCGGCGGGCGCGGGCGTCGGGCCAGGCATGCTGCATTACATCCTGGGCATTACGAAGGCCTACTGCACGCGCGTCGGCGGCGGCCCGTTCCCGACGGAGCTGGATTGGGAGACGCCGGGCACCGTCGGCCATCACCTGTCCACCGTGGGCGCCGAGAAGGGCGTCACCACGGGCCGCTCGCGGCGCTGCGGCTGGTTCGACGCGGCGCTCCTGAAGCGCAGCGCGCAGGTCAACGGCCTGTCGGGGCTTTGCATCACCAAGCTCGACGTGCTGGACGGCATCAAGGAGCTGCTGCTGTGCACCGGCTACGAGCTCGATGGCGAGCACACCGACATCCTGCCGCTGGGCGCCGACGAGATCGCGCGCTGCAAGCCGATCTACGAAAAGATGGACGGCTGGACGCAGAGCACCGTCGGCGTCACCGACTACAACAAGCTGCCAGTCAACGCGCGCCTTTACCTGCAGCGCATCGAACAGGTGACCGGCGTGCCCATCGATATCATCTCGACCAGCCCGGACCGCGACCACACGATCATGATGCGGCATCCGTACCTGGCCTAGGAGTAGAACGAGATGTTGACGGAAGACGGCAAGCACCTGTACGTGAGCTACGACGAGTACCACAACCTGATCGAGAAGCTCGCGATCAAGGTGTACCAGTCGGGCTGGAAGTTCGACACGATCCTCTGCCTGGCGCGCGGCGGCATGCGGCCGGGGGACATCCTCTCGCGCATCTTCGACAAGCCGCTGGCCATCATGTCCACCAGCTCCTACCGCGCCGAAGCCGGCACCATCCAGGGACACCTGGACATCGCGCGCTACATCACCACGCCCAAGGGCGAGATCGCGGGGCGGGTGCTGCTGGTCGACGACCTGGCCGACTCCGGCCACACGCTGCACAAGGTGGTGGACCTGCTGCGGAACAGCTACAAGCCCATCACCGAGCTGCGCAGCGCAGTGATCTGGACCAAGGGCCTGTCCACGTTCACGCCGGACTACTCGGTGGAATTCCTGCCCACCAACCCCTGGATCCACCAGCCGTTCGAGGGCTACGACGCAATGGGCCCCGAGAAGCTGCTGGAGAAGTGGAAGATCTGAGTCGCTGAGGCCGCCGCTACCATCGCGGCATGCCCTCGCGTCCGACCGATCTCATCCACCACCCCTACACACCGCCGGCGGGCTTTTCCGCGCCGCAGCCCGGGGTCTACAAGGCCTCGACGGTCATCTTCCCCAACGTCGCGGCGCTGCGCGCCCGCGACTGGAAGCACAAGACCGGCTACACCTACGGCCTGCACGGCACGCCCACGACCTTCCAGCTCGAGGAGCGCATCGCCACGCTCGAAGGCGCGAAGCAGTGCCTGCTGGTGCCCAGCGGCCTGGCGGCGATCGCATGCGTGAACTTCGCGCTGCTGGCAACGGGCGATGAGGTCCTCATCCCCGACAACGCCTATGGCCCGTTGAAGGCGCTGGCCGAAGGCGAGCTGCGGCAATGGGGGATCACGCACCAGCGCTATGACCCGATGAACCCGGCGGACCTGGAGCGGCGTCTCGGCCCGCGGACGAAGCTGGTCTGGCTGGAGGCGCCGGGCTCCGTGACGATGGAGTTCCCGCCGCTCGCGCACCTGGCGCACGTGTGCCGGCAGCGCGGCATTACGACCGTCCTCGACAACACGTGGGGTGCGGGCCTGGCCTTCAACGGCTTCGACCTGAGGCACGGCGAACGCTTCGGGGCCGGCAGCGGCGCCGACATCGTGGTGCAGGCGCTGACCAAGTACCCCAGCGGAGGCGGCGACGTGCTCATGGGCAGCATCGCCACGCGCGACGAGGCGCTGCACGTGCGCATCAAGCTCACGCACATGCGGATCGGTTTCGGCATCGGCGCGAACGACGTCGAAGGGGTGATGCGCTCGCTCCCGAGCCTGCCGGTGCGCTATCGCGCGCACGATGCCTCCGCCCGCTCGCTCGCCCGCTGGATGCAAGGCCGACCCGAAGTCGCGCAGGTCCTGCATCCCGCGCTCGAGGGCTCGCCCGGCCACGAGCACTGGCGTTCGCTGTGCGGCGACGACGGCCTCGCCGCGGGCCTGTTCTCGGTGGTCTTCCACGACCGCTACGCGTCCACCCAGGTCGACGCGTTCTGCGATGCGCTGAAGCTCTTCAAGCTCGGCTATTCATGGGGCGGCCCGATGAGCCTGGTGGTGCCTTACGACGTCCCGTCCATGCGCAGCGCCGAGGTCGCGAAGTGGCCGCATCGCGGCGTGCTGGTGCGCTTCTCGGTCGGGCTCGAACACCCGGCGGACCTGCAGGCGGACGTCGAACAGGCGCTGGCCGCGCTCGGCTGAGGCAGGCGGGGCAGCTGCCGTGTTGCCGCCCCAGATTTTTGGCGTACATTGGTCCCATCCTCTTACGAACGGACGAGCTGTGGCCACACCCAATTACGGATACGAGAAGCGACAGAAGGAATTGGCCAAGAAGCGCAAGAAGGAAGAAAAGCTCAGGGCCAAGGCCGACCGGAAGGCCGGGGTCGGCGGGCCGGCGGGCGACACGACGGCCGGCGACGAAGGGCAGGGCGACGCGCCCGCCGAACCCAGCCAGCAGCCCCCGCAAGGCTGAGCACTCAGCCGCCCGCCTCGACGATCTCCCGCGCCAGACGCTCCATGCTGGCCGCGCTGCGGTCGGGCAGCACGCAGGCCCGCGCATCCGCAAACCGAACGAAGTTGCGCTGCGTCGACGACGCATAGCCCGGGTCGTAGTGGGCCTGCAGCAGCTCACGCACCACAGTTTCCACCTCCCCCTTCTTCACCAGCGCCTGCCAGCGCTCGACCGTGGCCTTGCCACGCAGCTGGCTCAGGGCCGCAAGCCGGCCGCAGAACAGCTGCGGATCGTGGACGAAGAAGGCGTAGTCCTCCATCAGCAGCGCCACGCGCTCGTCGTCGGGCAGGTCGATGCGCAGGCACGGGCTGGCGCGCATGGCGTCGATCAGGGCCTCGGGCACGGCGACATTGCCGACCTTGCGGCTCTCGCTCTCCACGTACACCGGCCGCTGCGGATCGAAGCGGCGCAGCGCGTCCCAGACGCGGGTGTCGAAAGCCTTCTGGCTGGGCTGCGGTTCGCCGGGGATGAACCCCAGCACCGAGCTGCGGTGGTGCGCCAGGCCTTCGAGGTCCAGCACCTGCGCGCCGGCCGCGGCCAGCGCATGCAGCAGCCGGGTCTTGCCGGAGCCGGTCGGCCCGCACACCACGCGATACGACAACCGCTGGGCAAGCTCAGGCACCTGCGCCAGTACCGCGCTGCGGAAAGCCTTGTAGCCGCCCTCGATCAACGTGACCCGGAAGCCGATCTGGTCCAGCACCAGCGACAGCGCCCCGCTGCGCTTGCCGCCGCGCCAGCAGTACACCAGCGGCTGCCAGTCCTTGGGCTTGTCGAGCACCTCGCTCTCGATGTGCCGCGCGACGTTGGCGGCCACCAGCGCCGCCCCGCGCTTGCGCGCCTCGAAAGGGCTGACCTGCTTGTAGATCGTGCCGACGAGCGCACGCTCGTCGTTGTTCAGCGAAGGCCAGTTGACGGCGCCGGGCAGGTGGTCCTCGGCGAACTCGGCCTCGCTGCGCGCATCGACGATGGTGTCGAACTCGGCCAGGCGCCCAACGGCCTGCGCCGCCGCCAGGGTCTGCACGCTCACCTGAGCAGCTTGCGCAGCTCGGGCCAGACATTGGCCAGCATGCGCTCCTGGGCCTGCTCGTTGGGATGGATGCGGTCGGACTGGAAGAACCGCGGCGCGTCCTCGATGTCGGCAACGCCCTTGAGCAGGAAAGGCACCACGGCCGCCTGGTGCTCGCGCGCCACTTTCTCGTAGATCGCCGCGAACCGGTTGCCGTAGTCCGCGCCGTAGTTGGGCGGCAGCTGGATGCCCACCAGCAGCACGCGGGCGCCGGCCTTCTGTGCGGCCTGCACCATGGACGCGAGATTGGCCTGCGTCATCTCCAGCGGCAGCCCTCGCAGGGCGTCGTTGCCGCCCAGCTCGATGACCACGTGCGTCGGCTTGTGCTGCGCCAGCAGCGGCGCCAGCCGCGAGCGCCCGCCCGAGGTGGTGTCGCCGCTGATGCTGGCATTGACCACGCGGGCGTCGACCTTGTCGTCGGCGAGCTTGCGTTCCATCAAGGACACCCAGCCGCTGCCGCGCTTGAGGCCATACTCGGCGCTGAGCGAATCGCCCACCACCAGGACGGTGGCGGGCGCCGCGAAAGCGGTCCCCGCATAAGCGGCAGCTAACCCAGCCGCGATAAAGTGCCTGCGCCTCAAGACTGAACCTTCTCCATGCCCGAACCCATCATCGCCGTCGAACACGTCCACAAGTCGGTCACCGATTCGACGGGCACGCTCGACATTCTGCGCGATATCGATTTCACGCTCGCGGAGCGGGAGACCGCCGCCATCGTCGGGGCCTCGGGCTCCGGCAAGAGCACGCTGCTGTCCATCGTCGCCGGGCTGGATACGCCCACCCAGGGCACCGTGCGCCTGGCCGGCGAGGACCTGTTCGCGCTGGACGAGGACGACCGCGCGGCGCTGCGAGCGCGCAAGGTGGGCTTCGTGTTCCAGAGTTTCCAGCTCCTGGGCAACCTCACGGCGCTGGAGAACGTGATGCTGCCGCTCGAACTGGCCGGCCGGCGCGATGCCCGCAAGGCTGCCGGCGCGATGCTCGACCGCGTGGGCCTGGCCGAGCGCCTGGGCCACTACCCCAAGGTGCTTTCGGGTGGCGAGCAGCAACGCGTGGCGCTGGCCCGCGCCTTCGTCGTCGAGCCGGCCGTGCTGCTGGCCGACGAACCGACCGGGAGCCTGGACTTCGCCACCGGCGAGCGGGTGATGGACCTGATGTTCGAGCTCAACCGAGAGCTCGGAACGACGCTCGTGCTGGTCACGCACGACCAGGGCATCGCGCAGCGCTGCGAGCGGCGCATCACCATCGAGGCCGGGCGGTTGGCCGAGGGCTGAAGGAAAACCGGTACGCAGAAACCACGGAAAGGACGCAGAAAGCGCGGAAGAATTCTTTGAGATTTTTCCCAGCGTTTTCTGCGTCCTTTCTGCGCTTTCCGCGTACGGCTGTTTTCCCCTCGCCGAGATAATCGCCGTCATGTCATCCGCCAAGGTCCTGTTCGGTTTCCATGCGGTCGGCGTGCGCCTGAAGACCGCGCCGCAGTCCGTGATCGAGGTCTATTACGAGGCGGCGCGGCGCGACGCTCGCATGCGGCAGTTCCTCGATCGCGCGCGCGAGGCGGGCGTTCGCCTGATCGAGGCCGACGCGCTGCGCATCGCCAAGCTGGCCGGCAGCCACGGCCACCAGGGTGTGGCTGCCAGAGTGGAGCCGCTGCCCGCGGCCAAATCACTGGACGACCTGCTCGACCAAGTCCAGGGACCGCCCCTGCTGCTGGTGCTGGACGGCGTCACCGACCCGCACAACCTGGGCGCCTGCCTGCGCGTCGCCGACGGCGCGGGCGCGCATGCGGTCATCGCGCCCAAGGACCACGCGGTCGGCCTGAACGCCACCGTCGCCAAGGTGGCCAGCGGCGCCGCCGAAACGGTGCCGTACTTCATGGTGACCAACCTCGCGCGCACGCTCGGCGAGCTGAAGGAGCGCAGCATCTGGTGCATCGGAGCCAGCGACGACGCGCCGCGCACGGTCTGGCAGGCGGACCTCAAAGCGCCGGTGGCGCTGGTGCTCGGCGCCGAAGGACCCGGCATGCGCCAGCTCACGCGCAAGACCTGCGACGAACTGGTGTCGATTCCGATGCGCGGCGCAGTGGAGAGCCTGAACGTCTCCGTGGCCAGCGGCATCTGCCTGTACGAGGCTCTCAGGCAGCGACATGAGCGTTGAGCAGGTGCGCGGCTGGATCGCGGCGGCGCGCCGCATCGCCGTGCTCACCGGCGCGGGCATGAGCGCCGAGTCGGGCGTGCCGACGTTCCGCGACGCGCAGACCGGGTTGTGGGCGAAGTTCCCTCCCGAGGACCTCGCCACCGAAGAAGCGTTCCGGCGCCGCCCTGCGCACGTGTGGGACTGGTACGCGATGCGGCGCGAGCGCATGGCGGGTGTCAAGCCGAATGCCGGCCATGTGGCGCTGGCGCGGTTCGCGCAGTCGCATCCGGGGCGCCTCACGCTCATCACGCAGAACGTCGACGGCCTGCACCAGAAGGCGGGCAGCCCCGGCGTGCTGGCCCTGCACGGCAGCATCGCCGAGGACAAGTGGCTGGATTCGCCCCGCCGCTGCTGCGATTCGCAGCCGCCGGTCGAAGGCCGCCCACCGCGATGCGGCGCGTGCGGCAACCTGCGCCGGCCGGCCGTGGTCTGGTTCGGCGAGATGCTGCCGATGGACGTGCTCGCCGCCGCGGAAGACGCTGCCGGTACCTGCGACCTGATGTTGGTGGTGGGCACCAGCGGCGTCGTCTACCCTGCCGCCGGTCTTGCGCGCACCGCGGCCGCCCATGCGCGCATGGTGGTGCTCAATCCCGAACCGAGCGACCTGGACGATGCCGCGCACGTGGTGCTGTGCGGGACCGCGGCCAAGCTGTTGCCGCAGCTGCTCGAACCCGCCGCCTAGACGAGCCCGAACCACCCCAGCACCGCACCCGCGCCCAGCAGCCAGAGCAGGTGGATGCGTGTGCGCCAGACGATGATCGCGGCCACGAAGGCCACGGCCCACAGCGGCGCATCGCGCAATTTCGGCTGGGCCCCCGTGGCCAGCACCCAGCCTGTCGCGATCAGCAGCGCGATCACGATGGGCGCCATGCCCTGCTTGAACGCGCGCACGCCGCGCAGCTCGCGATTTCGGTGGCCCCATTGCGAAGCCAGGTAGGTGAGGGTGCAGCTGGGCAGCAGGATGCCGACCATGGTGACCACCAGCCCGAGCGACGCGAGGAAGAAGCTGCCGGCGTTCAGCCCCACGTTCCAGCCCATGAGTGCGACGAACAGCACGTTGGGTCCGGGCGCGGCCTGCGCGATCGCCACCGACGCGCTGAACTGCGGATCGGTCATCCACTGCCGCTCCTGCACCAGGTAGCGGTGCATGTCGGGCGCGGTGGTGATCGCGCCGCCCACGGACAGCAGCGAGAGCACCAGGTAGTGCGTGAAGAGGTCGACCCAGTCGGCGCCGGTCATCGCGGCGCTCCTTCCAGCGACCCGAGCCGCCGCCAGGTGAGCCAGCAGCCGACGCTGCCCAGTCCGAGCAGCACCCACAGGAGAGGCCAGCGAAGGAGCGCGATGCCGATGAAGCTCGCGGCGCCCAGCGCAAAGCAGCCCGGCGTGCCCAGCGGGTGCTTGCGCAGCGCCGGCACCAGCTTCAGGCCCGTGGCCGTGATCAGTCCGGCCGCCACGGCACCCATGCCGCGCAAGGCGCCGGCGAGTTGCGGGTGGTCCGCGAAGCGAGCGTGCAGCAGCGCCAGCGCGAGCACGACCACCAGAGGCGCGGCCAGCATGCCCGCCAGCGCGACGATCGCGCCGCGCAGGCCGAAGTAGCGGCTGCCGATCATCAGTGCGAGGTTGACCACGTTCGGCCCCGGCATGATCTGCGCGACGGCCCATTCCTCGACGAACTCCTCGCGCGTCATCCAGCGCTTGCGTTCCACCAGCTCGCGCTGCACCACGGCCAGCACGCCGCCGAATCCCTGCAAGGCCAGGAAGGTGAGGGACAAGAAGAGGTCGGTGAGCGATTCCGGCTGCGGCCGGCGCGTCTCGCCGGCGGGCGGCGCGGGCGGGGAGGTCATGGCCGCGGATTATCGGCGCGGCGGGTGGCGAGCCACAGCCCGGTTCCGATCAGCAGCAGCGCGAACCAGGTCCAGGCCTGCGGACGTTCGCCAAGCAGCCCCCAGCCCAGGAGCGCCGCCGTCACCGGATTGAGCGCGAGGAACACCGTGACGCGCGTCGGCGGCAGGTGCTTGAGCGCGTACAACCACCAGAAGTAGCCGATGCCGCTGGACACGCCGATGAAGCCGATCGCCCACCACGCGCCCGCGCCGAATCCGCCCAGCCTCGCAGGCCACGCCTCGGGCAATGCGAGCAGCGCCAGCGCGACCACGGACGCGAGCATGGCGAACGCGGACACCGGCACCACGGGATAGCGCTGCAGGTACGGCCGGTACAGCACGCTGCACAACGCGCCGGTCGCGGCCGCGCCGAGGACCGCCATCTCGCCCCACCAGCCGCCTGCGTGCCGCGCTTCCAGCTTCGGCACCAGCGTGCAAGCCACGCCGGCGATGGACAGCAGCACGCCAACGGCCAGGCTCGCGGTCGGCTTCTCGCGCCCGAGCGCTGTCGCCAGCGCCAGCGTGAGCAGCGGGAACAGGCTGAAGATCAGCGCCGCCTGCGCCGCCGGGACGCGCTGCAATCCGAAGTTGAGCAGCGCGATCAGCACGCCGAACTGGCCGATGCCCAGCGCCGCCATGGCGAGCAGGTCCCTGGCCGGTGCTCGCGCAGCCGAGCGGGGCATCGCGGCCAGCACCCGCCAGGCGAACGGCAGCAGGCAGGCGAAGCCGAGGGCGTAGCGCAGCATCGCCAGCGTGAGCGGCGGCACCTCCGCCACGGCGAAGCGCGATGCGACGATGGCCGCGCCGACCTGCACGCCGGTCGCGGCGGCCGCCCACAACGCCAGGTTCATGCAGTCAGCGCAGGTCGAGCGACCAGGATTCGCTCACCAGCTTTTTTCCGTAAGCCTCGAGCGGCTCGCTCTCCTCGAGCGTGAAGCCGCGCGACGAATAGATGGCGCGGGCCGCATCGAGTTGCCCGTTGGTCCAGAGCACCATCTTGCGGTAGCCCTTGGCCCTGGCGAACGCGATGCATTCGTCGACCAGCCGCCCGCCGAGGCCGAGGCCGCGCGCATGCGGGGAGAGGATCAGCAAACGCAGTTGCGCGACGGTCGCCGACTTGCGCACCACGAAGACGGAGCCGACCCGCTCGCCGTCGAGTTCGGCAATCCAGCCCTTCTCCCAGTGCGGGTCGAAGTTCTTCAGGTAGCCCGAAGCGACTTCCGCCACCAGCGCTTCGAACTCGTCGCTGTAACCGTACTCGCGGGCGTAGATCTCGCCGTGTTGCATCACCACCCAGCCCAGGTCGCCCGGGCGCGGGTCGCGCAGCTGCACCGTGCGGGTGCGCGCCTCGTCGGGCGCCAGGAGCCGCTGCACGGTCTGCATCGCGGCGATGACGCGCTCGCGCTGGCCGGGCGGCAGTGGCTGCAGCAAGGCGGAGGCTTCGTCGCGCGAACGCTGCTGCAGCGGCTCGAAGGCTTCGCGGCCGGAACGCGTCAGGCGCAGCAGGCTCTGGCGCGCATCGGCGGGGGAGGGCACCCGCTCCAGCCAACCCTTGTGCTCGAAGCGGCGCAGGATGCGGCTGAGGTAGCCGGGGTCCAGCGACAGGTCGCGCCCGAGTTCGCTGGCGGTCGGCTGGTCACGGTGCGCCAGCTCGTAGAGCACGCGCACCTCGGTCAGCGAGAAGTCGCTGCCCAGGTAGGGGTCCAGCACGCCGATGCGCTGGGTGTAGAAGCGGTTGAAGCCGCGCACCGCCTTGACATGCGCGGCCGAGACGGACGACGGGGCCACGGCCCATCGTCAATCAATTGCTTGACGCTGTCAAGAAATCAGGACAACAGCCGGGCCGTCGCCTCGAACGGCCGCCACTCGTCCTTGGGCTGGGCCAGCCGGTGCGTGATCACCTCCAGCGCGCGCGGATGGGCCGGCAGCTCCTCGTGACGCACGCCGGGCAGCTCGATGTTCTCGGTTTCGTGCGACTCGCGTTCGACGCATTGCTCCCATCGCACGACGCCGTCGTCCTTGCTGTAGATCGCGGTGCAGGGCACCGGCGGCTGCTGGCGCAGCGAATTGCGCATGCACAGCGGCATGCGCTCGGGCCCCGCGTCCAGCAGGGCCACGACCTTGCAGCGGCGGTGCGGATCGGCCGCCGTGTTGAAGGGCGAGCCCAGCGTGATCACCTGCCGCACCAGCGGATTGGCCCGCTTGGCGAGTTCGCGGGCGTAGATGCCCGAAAGGCCCCAGCCGATGAGCGTGACGGGCGCCTGCGTCACCTCGAACGCGTCGATCACGCATTCCTCGAGCTTGCGAAGCCAGCGCGGCAGGCCCATGCCGCGCGGGCCCTCATCACGGCCGTGGCCCCAGTCGAAAGGGCGGAAGCCCGCCTCTTCGAGCGTGCGGCGCAGCGGCGCCGTGCTTTCGGGGCCCGTGCCCTGGCGGGGAAAGACGATGACCGGCTGGCCGTCGCCTTCGTAGATTCGTCCTTGCCCGGTGCGGCGCACCTTAGGCGCGTTGAACAGCTGGCGTAGCGGCTGACGCAGGGTGTCCAGCGCCTGGCCGGGGGCGAAGCTGGACAACAAACCGGCCTGTGACATGCGATCCTCCCTGTGCAACGCCGCGCATGTTCGACGGCGAAACGCGATGCTAGGGAGGGCGGCAACCGCGGCGGTTGGGAGCAGGCGCTGTTACAAGGTAGGACGCCGCCTACCGCCTGTAACAGGCCGCGAGCGGAGCACGGTCTCAATAAAAAGTCCCCCGCTCCTTGCGGAGGGGGGACTGAAGCAGCCGGGGGAAGAAACTTGAAAAAAAACCCGGCCACCTGCTTGGAGCCGGATCGCACCGTCCGGTTCCTCCTGCCGGGCTTCCGGAGCAATCCGCGCGCGCATTCGCCCCGCCGAACTCTGCCGTAACCGCGGTGCCTACGATGGCCCGCCGATACTGTCCAGTTCGTGCTCAACCGCTCGCGTGAACAACATCACGAGGACCCCTCGAGATCGGCTTTACATGTCCCTTTCGCTCGCGCGAAAAGGCGGCCGTCTGTAGGATTCCACTGACAAGAGAGGACCTGCATGTCTGATTTATCCGTCGGTTCCAGCCCCACCCACGAGTTCGGCAAGGACGAGCAACCCAACGGCGGCCTCTGGCTGTCGATCAAGAAGGCCGCTTCGCGGTTTTCCGACTGGTTCGTCATCCAGAGCTCCGCCGTCAAGTTCCTGGTCATCGCCGTCGCGCTGATGATCCCGGCCACCGGCGTCTATTCGTTCGTGCTGTGGCAAAAGCAGGCCGCCGTGGCCGAGCAGGTGCGCGCCATGGCCAGCGCCGATGGCATCGCCGCCTTCGACGAAACGCAGCCCGTCGTCTTCGGCACCGGCTCGGTGCTGGGCTTCCTGCAGAACAACCAGGTGGACCGCATCACCGTGATCTACAAGCCGCTGATGTGGAACGTCTCCGAGCGCTTCGTGCTCGTCTCCTCGGGTGGCAAGCAGTACGCCTACTACCCGTCGGACATGGAAACCAAGATCTTCGCGGACAAGGCGGTGTCGGCCCCGTGGAGCGGCAAGCTCTCGTTCGTGCCGCGCTCGGACCTGAACGCGTCCAGCCTGCAGATCCTGGACCGCCTGGACCAGGGCTTCGCCAACGCCCGTCCGCAGTCCGAGAAGGACGCGTGGAAGGCCGGCGTCTCCGGCGTGCTGTCGGCCGCGCTCACCCTGGGCCTGCTGGGCTTCCTGGCCTTCCAGCTGCGGGGCCAGTTCAAGTCGCTCAAGTTCATCGAGCCTTCCCAGGTCAACGGATCGCTCCTGGACCTGGTGGGCATGGATGACATCAAGTCCGAAGTCGCCCAGATCAAGGACCAGTACAGCCGCCGTGCGGAGTACGCCGAGTACGGCATCAACAAGCCGTTCAACGTGATGTTCAGCGGCCCCGCGGGCACCGGCAAGACCAAGCTCGCCAGCTACCTGGCCAAGGAGCTGAACCTGCCGATCCTGTTCCACTCGGCCGTGAACCTGGAGACGGGCTACGTGGGCGGCGGCGCCAATACCCTGAGCCGCATCGTGGCGATGGCCAAGCGCCGCAAGCGCTGCATCGTGTTCCTGGACGAGGCGCAGGACCTGTTCATGAAGCGCGGCGGCCACCGCAAGTTCGACGACGACACGCAGAACATGCTGCTGGCGGTGCTGGACGGCGTGCGCACCAAGAACGACGCCGAGATCATCTGGATCGTGGCCTCCAACTTCAACAGCGAGCAGATGCAGATGGACGAAGCCATGCTGCGCCGCTTCCAGATGAAGGTGGACTTCCGCCTGCCCAACCGCGAGGAGCGGCTGGCGATCATCCAGCACTACCTCTCGCAGCGCGCCGACAAGGTGCTGCCGGAGATGGACCTGCGCCACCTGGTGGAGATCACCGAAGGCCGCAGCCCGGCCGACCTCGAGACCATCGTCAACCAGGCGGGCATCACGGCCGTGCAGGCCGGCATCATGATCGGCGCCGACACGCTGATGCAGGCGGCCGAGCGGGTGCTGGTGGGCAACGTCAACACCAACACCACGAAGGAGCGCGAGCGCGACCGCCGCATCATCGCGATCCACGAATGGGGCCACTTCCTGGTCGACTTCGAGCACGAGCGCAAGAAGGCCGGCGGCAACTGGGACGCGATCCTGGCCGAGATGAAGACCATCAAGATCTCGCTCAAGGCCAACCCGCGCAACAACGCGCTGGGCTTCGTGTTCCACAAGCAGGGCGCCAACCTGCTCAAGACCAAGTCCGACATCGAGCACGACGTTCGCGTGCTGCTGGGCGGCATGGCCAACGAGGAGCTGTTCTTCGGCGAGGAAGGCACCACCAACGGCGCGCACAACGACATTACCCGTGTCACCAAGCTGCTGCACCACGCCGTGGGCGAGATGGGCATGTACCGCAAGACGCGGCTGAACTTCGGCGCGCTGGCCAACGACGGCCACGGCAGCAAGTCGCTGGACGAGGAGACGCGCTCGATCATGGAAGCCCAGAGCGAGCGCCTGTACGGCGAGACCAAGACCGCCCTGGCGCGCATGAAGCCGCTGACCGAGCACCTGGCCGGCAAGCTGATGGACGCCGGCGAGATGAGCCTGCGCGAAGCCCTGCACGAGATCCGCAGCTTCGAGGCCGCCTGCTACACCTTCAACTCCAAGGTGGGCCTGCAGCCGGCCGCCTGAGCGGCTCCGCTTCAAGACAAAGGGCCGCAGCGAGCGGCCCTTTTTCTTGCCCGCTCCCGCACACTGCCGTGATAGTGTTGGCATGCAAACGATCCGCGTTGGGGCGATGGCTCTAGCAAGGCCGTCTTTACGTGTTTCCGGAGTGCTGTAGAGCTTGCCCGCGTGGCATCATCCCCGCCGTTTCCCATGCGCAATAACTTCGATTCCCTCGCTCTTACTCCTCCCCCTGCAATGGGCACGGCCGACGGCAGCGCCCCCCGCCGCGTGCTGGTCGTGGAGGACAACCCGGACGGCCTGGAAACCCTGGTGGCACTGCTCGAGATGCTCGGCCATGAAGTGGCCGGCGCCGCGGATGGCGAGCAGGCCATCCAGCAGGCCGCCGCTTTCCGCCCACAGGTGGTGCTGCTCGACCTGGGCCTTCCCGTGATGGACGGCTACGAGGTCGCCCGCACGCTGCGCCAGGACCTTCGTTTCGACGACGTGTTCATCGCAGCCCTCACCGGATGGGGCGCCGAAGGCGATCGCCGCCGCACCGCCGATGCCGGTTTCGATGCGCACCTCACCAAGCCGGTGGAACTGCCGGCGCTGGAAGCGGTGCTGGCCCGCAGCGGCCAGCGCTGCGCGCAGGGCTGACAGGCCAACGCTCGCCGGATCTCAGCGAGGCTGCCGGATTCAACGAGCCTGCCGCAGGAAGCGCCGCACGTTATCCGGATCGGCCCCGATCGATTCCACGGCATGCTGCAGCTCCTGCTCGCTGCATCCGAGCCATTGCGACCAGTTGCGGCGTTCCCACTCGTGTTCGAGGCTGATGAGATCTTCTTCCGCCGCGTGACGACCCTTGTCTTCCGACATCGCTGTACTCCTTCGATGTGGGATCGAAGGTAGCTCGCGGAGCGATCGCGGTGGTATCGGCGGCCGCCGCCGCGAGCGTTCCGCGCCGGCAGGCGCGGCTGTAGGAACGGGGCCGTTCCGCGTGCGGGCGGACATCCGGAACGCGCGAAGAGGCGTGATGACCTTCACGGTTGCAGTCGGTGGCGTGATGTTTCAACGGCGTTGCACCTGCGCCCGCGCGTGCTGCCTAGCATGGATTTCATGCGCTACACCCGTGAAGAGTACGCCAACATGCAGGCCGTGCAGCGCCGCGTGGCGCGGGCCGAAGCCGATTACGCGAGATTTCGCGCAGCCTACCTGGAGATCGCGCAGACACAGCCGGACCACGAGGTCGCGCTGGCCATGATCGGCGCCGACATGAACCGGGCCCATGCCTACCTGCAGGCGCTGATCGGCCTGCCGCCCACGCCGTTCGAAAAGCAGCCCAGCGTGGTGGTGATGCGCGAGGCCCGGCGCCTCGCCGAAGAAAAAGGCAAGCACTAGGCGCCGTGCGGCCCCGGTGCCCGTCCATGCCTTCCTAGAATCGAAGGCTTGCACGACCCTGCCGCTTCCACCGAACTGATCGACGCCACCGAGGCGCAGGCGCGCCGCCTGGTGCTGGCGCAGGCGCTGGAGGCAGGCGATCCCGAAGGCAGGCTGGTCGGCCGGCTCGAGCGGGAGCAGGTCGAGCGCGATTCGCTGGCGGCCACCGGCGACCCGGCGCGCGGCGAGCCACTCGATGCCAAGGCCTACCTGCTCGCCCGGGCCGACCGGCTGCTGGGCCTGTTGTCGCACCGGCAGCCCGCGTTGGCGGCCTTGCAGCATCCGCCCGCGTGGCAGAC
This sequence comes from Ramlibacter henchirensis, assembly GCF_004682015.1. NCBI lineage: Bacteria > Pseudomonadati > Pseudomonadota > Betaproteobacteria > Burkholderiales > Comamonadaceae > Ramlibacter > Ramlibacter henchirensis. The sequence goes on from NZ_SMLM01000003.1 coordinate 446,180, forward strand.
CTGGGTCGCCTGGGGACTGCCGCTGCTCGCCCTCGTCGCCGGCGCGCTGGTCGAGCGCATCGACAATCCCAAGCAGGTCAATCTGCTGTCGCCGCCGCTGCTCGCTTTCCTGTTCTGGAACCTGGCGGTTTATCTCCTGCTGTTCGTCTTCGCAGTGCGCCCTCCATCAGCGGACTCGCGCCTGCGGCTTTCGTGGGCGCGCCGCGCGCGCAGCCTCGGCGGACGCGCAGCGACGGGGCTGCGCGGTCAGGTGGCCGGACATTTCCAGCAGGCCTGGTGGCAGGCCGCCGGCGCGCTGGAAGGGCACCGGTGGCGCCGCATCCTGCACGTCTCGGCGGCGGCCTGGGGCGTCGGTGTGGCGCTCTCCATCGTGCTGGGCGGGCTGGTGCGCGAATACCGCATCGGATGGGAGAGCACGCTGCTGGACCTGCCGCAGGTGCACGCCTTCCTGAGCGCGCTGTTCGCGCCGGTGGTGGCGCTCACGCCGCTGCAGCCGTTCAGCATGGACGAACTGGCGCGCCTGCACTTTGGCACCGGCGAGGGCGTCGGGCGCGAGGAGGCGCGGCGCTGGGTGTTCCTCTACCTGGCCCTGCTCGGGTTGGTCGTGGTCGTGCCGCGGCTGCTGCTCGCCGCGTTCGCGTGGTGGCGCGAACGCCGGCTGGCCCGCGCGCTCACGCTCGACCTCGGCGATCCCTCCTTCCAGCCCGTGCTGGGCCGCGTGCGCCCGGCCCGGGTCGGCCTGTTGCTCGTGCACGCGGGCCGCGGCGAGCTGGCGGCCATCGAACAGGCCCTGCGGCAAGCGGGTGGCGTGCCGCCGCCCGAAGATCCGCGCGAAATCTGGACGGTGCTGTCGACGCCCCGCGGCGACGCGCTGCAATGCGGCGTGCACACGACGATCGCCGGCGGTGCGACTGCACCGGCCACCAAACCCTCCTTCTGGGCCCGCCTGCTCGCGCCGCGCAGCGAGTTCGCCGAGCGGCGCTCGCCCGCCGCCGATGTCGTGCTGCTGGCCGCCGACCTGCCTCTGGCCGAACCGGCGCTGGCCGCCTGCCGCGAGCCCGGCCTGCCCGTGCTGTGGCTGCTGGGGCAGGGCGCCGAGGGCGAAGCCTCCGCCACCATGCGCCGCGCGGGCCTGACCGGCGAAGTGCTGCCGGTCTCGTCGCTGCCCACCTGGCGCGAGGACCAGCGCCTGCAGGCGGCCATCGCGCGCCAGCTGCCGCCGTACAAGGCGCCGGGCATGGAGCGCCTGCGCGATGCGTGGCAGCAGCGCGCGCAGCTGCGCTTGAGCGAATCGATGCGCGTTCTCGCCACCGAACTGCTGCAGGCCGCGCGCGAGGCGCACCAGCTCGCGGCCGAACCGGTCGGCGTGCGCCAGCTGGTCGTGCGTGGCGAGCGCGAGGCGCAGCAGGGCGCGCAGCAGCTCGCAGCGGCGGCCATCGTGACGAGGCTGCGCGAGCGCCAGGCGGCCAACGATGCGCGGCTGCTGTCGCTGCATTCGCTCGATGGCGTGCTGCCCGCCACCGGCTGGCAGCCGGTGCTGCCACAGCGGTTCGACGTGCAGCAGGCGGTCCACGAGCCGCAGGCAGGGCTCGCGGGCGCGGCCAGCGGCGCCGCGATGGGTGCGGCCGTGGACCTGATGACGGGCGGCCTCACGCTCGGCGCGGCCGCCGCCATCGGCGCGCTTGTTGGCGGCGGTGCCGGCCTGGTCGGCGCGGTGTTGAAGAACCGGCGCACGGAACCGGGCCGCACGAGCGTGGCGCTCGGGGACGAGATGATGCTGGCGCTGGTGCAATCGGCGCTGGTGCGCTACCTGGCCGTGGCGCACGAGCGCCGCGGCGCCGCGGACACGCAGCGCTGGGCGTCGTTGGCCGAAGAGGCCGTCGCGGAAGAATCCGCCGCGCTACGCCAGCTGTGGGCGCAAGCGCGCGCGGAACCGGAGGGACCGGCCGAAGCGAGGCTCACGGAACTCCTGCAGCGGCTCGCGCAGCAGGTGCTGTCGCAGCTGCACGGGCCGGTCTGAGGGAGCATTCCCGCCCTGGCGGGAATGACCGAATTACGGCTTGCGGATGATCTTGTCGACGCCGTCCTTGACGTCGCCGACCTTCTTCTGGACCTTGCCTTCCTGTTCCTTCGCGTGGCCGCGCGCTTCCTGGTCACGGTTGCCCGTCATGCGGCCGACCTTTTCCTGGGCTTCGCCCATGCCCTGCTTCGCCTTGCCCTTGACTTGATCCTGTTTCATGGAGGACTCCTTGTGTCGCTGTTGCGGTGGAGTCACCTTAGGAAGCCGCGAAGGTCTTGCATGCAAGAGCACGGCCAAGCTTCGCGTCCGCTCTCGCTGACACGGCCCGTCGCGGGGGACGAAGTTCAGGCGCGTGACTCGACCGTCTCGCGCAGCCACGCGGCGGCGGCGTCGGCCGATGCCATCGACGCGCCCAGGTGGTCCGCTCGTGGTTCGTAAAGCCGGTTGGCGGGATGGGGCGGCAGGCCTTCCCAGAGCTCGCGCTTGACCTTGCGCAGGTTGGCCAGGTCCTTGGTCGGGACCACGAGGAACACGGGCGTGCCGGGCCGCAATCGCCCCCACACCGCGCGCCAGTTCATGACGCCCGCGGGGTCGTACCAGGAGACGTAGGCCGCCGGCGTCGCGTTCGGCAGTTCGTAGCGCTCATCGCCGACGACTGCCGCGTCGTAGAGCAGCGTGCGATCCTGGCCGCGCCCTCGCGCGATCAGCTCGCGGGCGCGCGCGAGCTGGTCGTCCACCTTCTTCATGTCGGAGCCGCCATTGGGTGCGATCGACACCAGCGCGTCGACCGGCGTGCGGCCGGCCATGTGCGCTGCGAAGAAGCCGCCGATGCTGAAGCCCGCCAGCACCAGCCGCTCGGCGCCGGCGCGCCGCAGCTTGTCCAGCTCGCCCGACACGATGGCTTCCGCTGTGGCCACGTCGCGGCTGAACGCGGCCGGCCCGCCATAGGGAAGGTCGGGCGTGCTGACGGTCCAGCCCTCGCGGCGCCAGCGCGCCGCGAGCGGCTCCATGCTCTCGCCGGTCGCGCCGATGCCGTGCAGCAGCACGATGCCCACGCGTGCCGGGCGGCCGGATCTGGGCGGCGCGGGCTGCGCGGCGGCCCGCCCGAAGAGCGTCGACAACAGCAGCGCCGCCAGGCCCCGGCGCGGGGTGCTCACCTCATGTTGGTTCATGCGTGCATTCTTCCGCAGCCCGGCCGGTCCGTGTGCGCGCGGGTACAGGGATTGCCGCGACTGCTGGCGCGTTCCAAAGCGCTCCACCATCCAACTCAGGAGATTGCATATGACTTCGAAGAAATACGCCCGCGTTCCCGCATTGCTGGGCCTGTGCCTGGCCGCGGCCCTGGTGACCGCCTGCGCCAACCGCAGCGGCACGGCCATGGGCGGCAGCAGCGGCAGCTCGATGGGCAGCAGCAGCTCGATGGGCAGCAGCTCCTCGTCGCCGACCGGCTCGACCCGCACGCAAACGCCGACCGGCGCCAGCGGCAGCATGAACCAGAGCACGACCACGCCCAATCCGACCGGTGCGGCCGGCGGCAGCGGTACGCAAGGCGGCAGCGGCGCGGCATCGGGCGCCAGCACCAGCGGCCCGAGCGGTGGTGGCAGCGGCACCGGCACGCGCTGATCTCCCAGGCGGCAGCTCTTGCCGTCAGAACGCCCGGCCGCGGATGCCGCCGGGCGTTTTTCCCGGCCTGCTGATCAGGTCGGCAGGCCTTCGACCTGCTCGCGCATGAGCTCCGTCCCGGGCATCCACGAATAGGTCGCCGCCACGGCTTCCGACGGCGAGCCGCCGGCATTGACCGCCTTGCGGTACTCCAGCGACGACTTGCCTTCCTGCGATTCGTCGACGAATTCGGTGCCGCGCTTGCGCAGCTGCGTCTCCGTCTCGACCACCTTGCGCACGAACCCGCGCTGGCTGCGGTATTCGATGAAGGGCGGCAGCTTGCCGTCGCCCAGCAGTTCGGCGGGATCGCGGCCCTCGACTTCCTCGAACAGCCGCATCGCCGCCTGCAGGTGGCCCAGCTCGTAGTCCAGGAACTGTTCCCACAGCGCCTTGATGCGCGGGTTGGTTTCCTGCTGCGCGCAGCCCGCGTAGTTCCAGACCTCGCAGGCCTCTGACAGCAGCAGCTTCTCCAGCACCGACTCGTTCGGGTTGAGCATGGAGCCGTAGTGCGTGATGTGCTGCGACTCGACGCTGGCGATCTCGGCATAGAGCTGGCGCGCCATCGGGTCCGCGAACATCGGTCCGATGTTCATGTAGTAGTCGTGCGTCTGGTACTCGCCGCCGGTGAGCGTGAGCGCGTGCAGCTTGGTGGCCAGTGCCGCGTCGGCCGGGTAGGGCTCCACCAGCTCGTGCTCGGGCGCGCGGTGGTGGAAGAGCGTCGCCCGCGCGGGCACGATGTCCGTGTAGCCCTGCGTGATGTTGTTCGCGTCCTTGCCCTCCAGCCGGTCCAGCAGCGCGGTGTAGCGGTAGAGGTGGTCGAAGTCCTCCAGCAGCCCGAAGCGGTAGGCCTGCGCCAGGTACGGATCGGGCTCCAGTTGCGCGACCGAGGCCGTGACCTCGATGGCGGTCTGCTCGTAGCCGATGGTGGTCTCGATCGGCGAATGGTCGGGGCCGAGCAGCCAGTTGATCGTGGTGGCCTGGTGCTGCTCGACGCGCATCAGCTCGGCGAGTTGCAGGCGCGCCTGCCCATTGCAGCGCAGCGCTATCTGCTTGGTGCGCACGGCGTCGAGCTCCACGCCGTTCATCAGGATGATGCGCACTCGCGTGAAGGCGTCGTCGTCGAGCTTGCTGATCGGCTTGCCGACCATGTCCTTCCAGCTCATGCGCTGGCGCTGCAGCGGCATGCCTTTGTCATTCAGGAGATTGATCGCCATGGTGTTCTGCTCCTTGATCGTTTGTTCGTCGTTCAGACCGCAGGAGTGCCGGCGCCCTCGGTCACGAGGGTCGTGAGCCAGCCCTTGACGGTGACCAGGTGCTCCTGCTCCTGCGCAAGCGCGCCGAGGAAACGCCCGGCCAGTTCCCCTTCGCCGGCCTGCTCGGCCAGCTGGATCAGCAGCTCCCAGCCGGCGTTGTCGGTCAGCTCCGCGGTGAGGATCGTGTTGAGGCACTGGGCCAGCGTCGTGCGCGGATCGGTCAGCACCTGCATCAGTCCCATCGAGGCCGTGGCGGTCACGTCGGCGCAGGGCGTTTGCGCGGTCGGGTCGCCGCCCATTTGCGTCATGGCTGCGCACAGCAGCTGGAAGTGGGCCAGTTCCTCGGAGCGGATGCGCTGCAGCGTCTGGGTGGGGGCTTCGCCCTCGACCGGCGCGAGCACGGCCAGGCCCTGGGCCTCGGCGACTTCCTGCACCTCGCCCGCGGGCGGCAGCACGTCACCTGAGCGGCTCGCCGCTTCGTACTTGGCCAAAAGAGCTTCATACAGCCGCACGCCGCCGCGCTCGAAGGCGATGCGTTCGCCGATCTTGTCCATCAGCATCGAAGGGTTCGCGCCCTTGAGCCGAGCCATGCCGGACTTCACCATGCCGTCCATGCCCAGCGACGGCGGGATCGAGCCGACGGTTTCGGACTCGTCGATGTAGAGCAGGCGCTCGGCTTCCATCGCGCCGGTGTCGATGGGGACGGGGGGCATCAATTCGTTGACGGCGTCGGTCATCGCCTGCGTGCCCTCGGGCGAGGCGGTGGCGCCGGTCCTGTTCTGGCCGGGAACGGTGGCTTGCATGGAGGCTTCCTTTGGGTTGTGGTCGACAAAGGCGCCATCTTTGTTGTCGCGTCGGGAAGTCTCTGTAGGACGTCGGCGCGCTGAAGGGCTCGATGCGTCTGAAGTGCGGAGTGCTGAGCCAAGCCTGGTGCACCCCGAACGACAGATCAGGCCTGGACGGCCTGCACCTCCCACCACGAAGGCAACAACGCCCGAACCTCCGGCTTCGCAAACCGGTCGTCGATCAGCACGACCACGCCTCGATCCTCCCGCGTCCGGATCACGCGCCCCGCCGCCTGCACGACCTTGCGGATCCCCGGATACAGGTACGCATAGTCGTATCCCGCCCCGAACGCCCGTCCCATTCGTCGCCGCATCTCCTCGTTGACAGGATTCACCTGCGGCAGACCCAGCGTCGCGATGAAAGCCCCAACGAGCCGATCCCCGGGAAGGTCGATCCCTTCGCCGAACGAGCCACCCAACACCGCGAACCCGATCGCGCGCCCACCCGCGACGAAGCGGTCCAGGAACTCGCGCCGCTGCGCCTCGGGCATCGCGGGCGACTGCTCGAAGACCGGCAACTCCGGGTTCGTCTCGCGCAAGAGCGCTGCCACCCGCCGCATGTAGTCGAAGCTGCTGAAGAACGCGAGGTAGTTGCCCGGCTGCCCGGCGTAATGCTGCGCGATGAGCCCCGCGATCGGCTCGATGGAACGATCGCGATCCTGCCAGCGCGTCGAGATGCTGCGCACCAGCCGCACGGACAACTGCTCGGACGTGAACGGCGACGCTACGTCGCACGAGGCGGTGTCCTCGGGCAGGCCGAGCGTGTCGCGATAGAAGCCGAAAGGATTGAGCGTGGCCGAGAACAGGATCGCCGCATGGGCGTCGCGCACGCGCGGGCCGAGGAAGGGCGCCGGGATCAGGTTGCGGATGCAGGGCAGGGCCTGCGGGCCGCGCGGACCGGCGCGCAGGGTGACGTCGAACACCGAGTGCTCGCCGAAAGTCTCCGCCAGACGCAGCATGCCGAGCGAGTCGAACCAGAACTGCTGCAGCTGGGGCGCGGGCTCGTGCGGTGCTTCCGCCAGGTGGTCGGCGATCGTGGCGGCGGTGTGCTGCAAGGCCGCGAACCAGTCCTGTGGCAAGGTCTCGTAGCTCGCGTAGTCCGTCGACTGGGAAGCAGCGAGGTCGTGCCAGGCCTTGGCCAGCCGCCCCATCGAGCGCCTCACGCCCGGCGGCGCCGTGCGGCGAACGGCGTGGAGCGCCGCCGGATCCATCTGCGCCGAATACATCTCGCGGCCGCGGTCGGGCAGGTTGTGCGCCTCGTCCACCAGCAGCGCGGCGCGCCAGCCGTGCTCCTGCGCCAGCGCATGCAGCAGCGCGGACCCGTCGAAGAAGTAGTTGTAGTCGCCCACGACCACGTCGGACCAGCGCGCCACTTCCTGCGAGAGGTAATAGGGGCAGACCTGGTGCGCCAGCGCCGTCTCGCGAAGGCTCTCGCGATCCATCCGGCCACGCTCCAGCGCCGCGGCGCGCGCGCCCGACAGCCGGTCGTAGAAGCCCTTCGCGAGCGGGCAGGAGTCGCCGTGGCAGGCGTTGTCCGGATGCTCGCAGGCCTTGTCGCGCGCCGTGAGTTCGAGCACGCGCAGCGGCGTGCCCGGCGCGGCGATGCGGTCCAGCGCGTCCAGCGCGAGCTGGCGGCCGGGCGTCTTGGCCGCGAGGAAGAACACCTTGTCCAGCCGGCGGCCCGGCATCGCCTTGAGCACCGGGAACAGCGTGCCCACGGTCTTGCCGATTCCGGTCGGGGCCTGGGCGAGCAGGCATCGCCCGCGCGCGGCGGCGCGGTAGGCCGCCTCCGCCAGGTCGCGCTGTCCTTCACGGAAGTCCGGATGCGGGAAGGCAAGGGTGGTCATCGCGGCGTCACGGCGCTCGCGGTGCGCCAGTTCCTGGTCGGCCCAGGCGAGAAAGCTCGTGCACTGCGCTTCGAAGAAGGCGCGCAGCTCGGCCCGGGTGTGGACCGCTTCCAGCACCGTCTCCTTCTGCGATCCGATGTCGAAATAGACCAGCGCGACCACCAGCGACTCGATGCCGCGCGCCTCGCACAGCAGCGAGCCGTAGACGCGCGCCTGCGCCCAGTGCAGGTGGCGGTGGTTGGCCGGTTGCCGCGAAAGGGCGCCGCGGTGGGTCTTGATCTCCTCCAGCCGGTTGCGCGCCGGGTCGTAGCCGTCGGCGCGGCCGCGCACGCGCAGCCGCCCGAACTCGCCTTCCAGCGTCACCTCGCGCTCGTAGCCCGCGCCGCGGCGGGAGGTCACCGCCGCATGGCCGGCGAGGCCTTCGAGCGCCGTCGGAGCCGGCGTGAAACGCAAGTCGAGGTCGCCGGCCTTGGCGGTGAACTCGCACAGCGTGCGGACCGGGACGGTGTACTGCATGCCCGGATTGTCGCCGCCCGCGCCGCGGCGCTTCAGCGGCTCCTGCAACCTCGAAGCCGCACACCCCTGCGCGCGTGCGCTCCTTCCCGCACGCGAGCGGATCGATGTCCTGCGCGGGACTTGGCCCGCGGGCACCCCGCAGGGCGCTCAGCCGCCCGCTGCGACCTGGTGGTAGACGCTGGTGATCGCGTAGCCTTTCTCGCGGATCTGCTTGGCGGCCTCGTCAATGCCGTAGTCCGGCAGCTGCGGCGCCTCGACGTCGATCTCGACGTTGTTGGCGACGACGTGCCAGTCGACGTTGATGGCTTCCTGCGGGATCTCCTGGCCAGCCGGCACGGCAATGAAGGAGAGCTTGTGCTGCGGCTCGGGCCGGCGGTAGATATCCACTTTCATCGGGTCGCTCCTTGAGGTCATCCGCCCTGGTGCGGGCGCTTGCCGGGATGCTTCTTGTTGCGGGTGGAAACGCCGCGCTCCTGGCTGACCTTCTGGCCGACCGATTTCTTGCGCGGCGGGGTGTATTCCGCCGAGGCCTTCGGTGCGGGGCTGCGCTGCCGGTCGGCTTCGGTGATGATCTTTCGGCCCATCGTTCGACTGCTCCTGTGTGCCTGCAAGGGCCGCATTGCGCCACGACAGGAGCCGTGCGCGCGTAGGCCGTGTCTTGCAATCGATGTCAGCCGCTGCTGCCGTGTCATGGGCAGTGCACGGTCGCGCCTGAGGTGACGCAGGCGCCGCGAGGTCCGATGAGCAACGGTCCTGCACGGTTGAGGCGGGTGCCGTTGCTGTCCCAGCAGCCGCCGAGGTCGCACGAAGTCACGACAGGTGGCGGCTGGAACACAGGCGGCGCCGGGGGCGCCGGATTGGACGGCTGGGCCGGCTCGGCAGTGATCACCGGAGGCGGCACGACGATGGGCTCCCGCGCCACCGGAGACGGCCGGCGCGCGTCGCCGCTGCCGCCGAGGCAGTCCCGGGTGGCCTGCTGGCGCAGGGCTTCGACCTGCGCGGCAGAGCCTTGTCGGCGCGCACTGTCCAGCGCCGAGAGGCTGGCGCCGCAGGCATCGGACTTCAGCGGGTCGGCCGCCGCGGCGTGCAGCGGGAGCAGGGCGGCGGCAAGGCCGAGCCAGGTCACGCACCGTCGGAACTGCATGCCGAATTGGAGGAGTCCGCCGCAGCAAAGTTCTGCCGTGGCGTTCCTACATCGCATGCAGGCGATACCTACCCGCCCCCGGTTGTGTTGCGGCGATGATCGGGCCATGTCCTTTCCCGAAATGCCGACCCGTCCCAGCCACCGCGATGGTCCGCCGCAGGCCGACACGACCTCGTCCGTGCCCGCGAAACCGGATCACGGCGAGAACAGTGCGAGCACGATCATCGAGGCGCCGCTGAAGGGGCGGCGCAACCGGCTCGACCCGCACGATTTTCCCGATGGCGGCGGCAGCGGCGGTGCGGAGAGATTCCGCCGCAGCCTGGTGAAGTGATTTGACGCGAAGAGGGCGTGGCCGCGAAGCGGCCATGAGCGCGTCACCGATCGTGCGCATGCTGCGAGCTCATTGCGCACGCTTATTGCTCCGGATTTTCCATGACTACAACAATCAACCTGGCCTTGCAGGGGGGCGGGTCGCACGGGGCCTTCACCTGGGGGGTTCTCGATGCGCTGCTCGAAGACGGACGCCTTTCGTTCGAGGGGATCAGCGGCACCAGCGCCGGCGCGATGAATGCGGTGGCAATGGTGACGGGCTGGGCCACCGCACGCCGCGCGAAGCGTGACCCGCGGGAGGCGGCTCGCGAGAGCCTGGCGGGCTTCTGGGACGAGGTGGCGGCGCTCGGCGCGGCGGGCTCGGTGCACAAGAAGCTGTTCGCCAGCCTGTGGTCCGGGCCGCTGGGCGCCTGGGGATTCCTGTCGCCGCAGCCGATGTCGCCCTACCAGTTCAATCCGCTGGACCTCAATCCGCTGCGCACGTTGCTGGAACGGCGGGTGGATTTCGAGGCGATCCGCCGTGATCCCGCGCACCGCGTGTACGTCGCCGCGACGCACGTGGCCACCGGGCGCGCGGCGATCTTCCACGGCCGCGCACTCACGGTGGAAGCCGTCATGGCCTCGGCGTGCCTTCCGCAGCTGTTCCAGGCCTCGCTGATCGACGGCGAGGCCTACTGGGACGGCGGCTTCTCGGCCAACCCGGCGCTCACGCCGCTGGTGATGCAATCGCGCGCCCGCGATGCGCTGATCGTGCAGATCAATCCGCTGATGCGGCCGGGCACGCCCCGGGCCGCGGGCGAGATCCTGGACCGGGTGACGGAGCTTTCCTTCAATGCCAGCCTGCTCACGCAGGTGAGGCTCGCGCATGCGTTCAACCGGCTGGTCGAAAACGGCGCGCAGCTGGCCGAGGGCCGCGGGCCGATGCGCCTGCACCGGGTGGAGGGCTGGAAGGCGATGGAAGACCTGCCAAGATCGAGCCGCGCCAGCGCCGATCCGGTGCTGATCCGCAATCTCTTCCTCGCCGGGCGCGATTCGGCCGCGGCCTGGCTGGAGCGCCGCTTCGGCGACATCGGCCAGCGCAGCACGATCGACGTGGAGAAGGAGTACGGCGACGACACCTGGCTGAAGGTGGCGCCGCCGCGCGAGCCCGCGGTGCGGCGCCTGCCGGGCGCTTCGTCGGTGCAGCGGCTGCTGCGGTACGTGTTCAAGCACCGCAGCAAGCGCTAGGCGCTCACGCCGCGGCGATGCGCTGCTGCCAGTAGGCGGTGAGCGCGGTGGCCGCCTTCGTCATGTGCCGCTCGTTCAGCAGGTGACGCGCCAATGCGGCCTGGCCCGATCGCACCGCGGAATCCAGCAACGTGAGCGTGAGCACGTCGCGCTGGGCGTGGCTGCCGCCGAAGCCGTGCGCGCGGTCGCGCACGTGCAGCAGGCCTTCCGCCGCGGACGCGAAGTCTTCTCGTGCGTACGCGGTCAGTGCACGCGCGAGCGGCAGGCCGATCTCCGAAGCCATCCGCCGGTTGGACGAACCGCAGGACTCCGGCATGGCCATGCACGCCAGCAGGCTGTCGCGCGAATTCGCGAACTGCTCGCCATCGCCCGCGCCGATGTGCGCGAGCAGCGAATGCACGTCGTTGAAGGCGTAGAACCCCGCGGCCGGGCCGCGGTCGTGCCAGAAGGAGCGCAGGCGCTCGAAGCGCTCGGTGACGTCCATCCCCAGCAGCTTGAGGCGCCAGAGGATCGCGGTGCCGTCCACGCGTTGCAATGCCATGTCGGTCGCCGGCGCGAGATGCTGGTCATACACCGACAGGGCGGCGGCCGTGTCCATTCGTTCGAGGTGGAACAGGGCGGCATGGAACCAGTTGTGGAAGGCGAAGCCGTTGTCGGCGGCCCAGTCGCCGGCGCGCCCCGAGAGCCAGCGCGTGCCGTCCTCGTGGCGGCCCAGCATCTCGAACACGTGGGTCACCGCGTGGATCGCCCAGGGATCGCGCCGGTTCACCTCCAGCGCGGCGCGTCCCGTGTCCTCGGCCTGTCCATAGTGGCCCGACTCCTCGAGCCCGAACGCATGCATGCCCAGCACGTAGCCGTAGAGCGGCAGGTCGGGCGACCAGTGCGGCAGCACCCGTTCCGGGCGGCGGCGCAGGTTGAGCGCGTCGCCGCGATAGAAGTCGAACAGGTGCGCGAAGAGCAGCGCGGCGACGTCACGGGGATGGTCGACGACGATGCGCTCCCAGGTCTCGCACGCCATTTCCCAGTCGCCCTGCGCGGCGGCGCGCGCGGCCGTGAGATGCGCCTGCTCGCGGGCGTTGGCGGACAGCCTGGAGGCGGACGTCAGTTCATCGAACGCCTGCCGGGCCGGCTCGTATTCGCCCAGCGTGAGCAGCAGCCCGGCCTTGAGGACGCGCGGATAGGCCCAGCCCGGATCGCATTGCCCGGCCTCCTCGAGCGCGGGATCGGATCGCCGAAATAGGACAGCATCGACTCGAGCGCAGTCTCCACGTGTCCGACGGCGGCCGCCGATCCGGTGCCCACCACGCAGCCGCGCGCATCCTTCAAACCCGTGCCGCCGCCAGTCGAGGCGATGTCGATGAAGTACCCCATGTGCACTGTCCTTTCTCTCGATGAGTCGGTGTTTCCGTGCGCGGGCGCGCGTGGCACTCCGCGGGGCAGCTACGACCAGTGCGCGTGCTTCGGATGCAAGGGAGTCGGACGAAGGTCACGGTTGAGCCTTCCTATACTCCGCGCGATGAGCTCCACCCTGACGTTGCAGGATCTGCTCGCGGCTGCCGGTCGAGGCGACCATGCAGCGTTCGCGCAGGTGTACGAGCGCACGCACGCGCATCTGTTCGGCGTGGCACTGCGTATCTTGGGCAGACACCAGTCGGCCGAAGACGTGCTGCAGGAAGCCTTCATCAACATCTGGAAGAACGCCGCCTCCTACCGCAGCCATTTCGGCGGGCAGGAGATCCAGCCCATGACCTGGCTCATCGCCATCGTGCGCAACAAGGCCCTGGACGCCTTGCGCAGCCGCTCGCGCCGCAACGAGACCGAGCTGGATGAGGAACAGGGCGACGAAACCGCCGCCGGGCATGCGAGCGCACCGAGCGCGCTGGACCTCTTCACCGCGGCCACGCAGGCCCTGTCCATCGACGGTTGCATGAACGCGCTCGACGGCACGCATCGCCAGAGCCTCGCGCTGGCGTACTACCAGGGCCTGTCGCACAGTGAGGTCGCTGCGCAGATGGGCGCGCCGCTGGGCTCGGTGAAAGCGTGGATCCGCCGCGGCCTGGACAAGCTCAAGGACTGCCTGAAGGCGCAAGGAGTCGCCGCGTGAGATACGCCGATCCCGCGCTGGTCGACCAACTCGCCTCGGCTTACGTGCTGGGCACGATGTCGGCCCGGGCCCGGCGCCGCTTCGAGCGCCTGCAGCGCGAGCGCGCGGACGTGCAGCTTGCGGTGGCGCAGTGGGAGCAGCGGCTCGGGCTGCTCGGCCAGTCGGTCGCGCCCGTGCGGCCTTCCCCTCGGGTGTGGGCGGCGATCGAGGCGCGGACGCGCCCGCAATCACGCGCTCGGGGCCGCGCGCGGTGGGGGCTGCCCGTGGGCTTGGGCCTCGGTGGCGTCGTGGCGGGCGCCGCGGTGTCCGTTGCGCTGCTGATGTCCGCGCCCTCGCTGCTGTTCACGCCCGACCGGGTGGCGATGCGCGCCGGCCAGAAGCTGCCGCAAAGCTATGTCGGCCTGCTGACCGACGCGCAGGGCAATGGCAAGCTGCTGGCCAGCTCGTTGCGCCACGGCCGCACGCTCACCGTCAAGGCCATCGGACCGATCGACGCGCCGGCGCAGGGCCGCCTCGTGCTCTGGGCCGTGCCGGCCGGCGGTGCGCCCTTCGTGCTCGGGGACGTGCCGCTCAAGGGCTCCGCCACAAGCCCACTGCCGGACACTTCGGAACGCCTGCTGTCGAACGTCGGCAAGCTGATGGTGACCGTCGAAACCGCCGCCTCGCCCACCGCGCCCTCGGGCCCGCCCCTCTACACGGGCAACTGCGCCAAGCTGTGGTGATGCTGGGGCGCAATGAGACAATTGCGCTTCACTGCCCGTAGCTCAACTGGATAGAGCAGCTGCCTTCTAAGCAGCAGGTCGGGGGTTCGAGTCCCTCCGGGCAGGCCAGATGAGCACCGCTCAGATCGCGTGATGGCAATTCTGCTGCGCCGCTGCGCGCGTGGACTCGTCGGACACGGACGGCACGCCATCATCCGGCGCAACGGATCCGGCTTCGAGAGGGGGCGCGCCCAGTCCAGTGGAGACGATGGGCTGCGGGCCGACAGAAGCTTCATCGGTCGCGGCCGGCGGATCCGGCAATGGCGCGAGCAAAGCCGCGCCGGCGAAGCCGGCCACCAGTGCCGCCGCCACGCCGGCGCCCACCCAACGGGGGCGCACGGCAGGAACATGTTCGGGACGAGTCGCGACGCCATCATCGACCGGCGCCTGATGTTGACGAGCCAGGTAGCACATCGCAGCCTCCTTGCACGGGGCGAAGGAGTCAGTATGGAAGTTGCGGCGGCGGATGCAAGCCGGCGCTCCGGGGTCCGGGACGCGGGCAGAGGCGACAAGCCTCCGGCCCCCGGTCAGGGGCTTTTCTTCTCTGCCATTTGGATCACGCAGCCGGACTTGTAGTGGCGCCAGCACGCCTGGCGCAGCTCGGCCAGCGCCCGCTTGTGCTTGGCGCTTTGCTCCGCGATCTCTTCCGGATGCTGTCGCTCGCGCCAGAGCGCCTCCATGAGCTCGAACCGGCAGATCAGCAGCTCGATGTAGAGGGCCTGGATTTTCGGCAACGTGCTCGCGTACATGCGAGCTTCATCGAAAAGCTCCGAGCAGTCGGAGTAGAGAAGGTCGTTCCAGTTCTCCACGAGCGCATCGGCGGCCTGCTCGTAGGCGTCGAGTGCGGAGAGCAGCTGGGCCGCTATGGCCGACAGCTCTTGGGAATGGAGGGGGATCACATTGGCCGCCTGTGCGAGCAAGCAGGTGATTGCCCCCTTAGTCTGCCACTCTTCGCCTGCTTGCGCGGCAGCCTCAAGCCGCCAGGGCCATCTCGGGAGATTCCTAGCCAGGCTCGGAGTACGGCACCCCGAACGATCAGAGCCCGCCGATGGCCGCTTTCATCTCCCGCCGATGCCCGATCCCGGCAGCGCATGGGACAGTAACGGTCACATCGGGCACAGCACAGGCGACGCCCGCGAACGGAACGACATGACCCATCGACAACAAAACACCCCGGAATCCTCGCGCCACCCGCGCAGCCCCTTGCGAGCGGTGTGGGGAGCCGTCGCGCGGTGGCCTTGCCGGCCCACGCGCACGTGAAGTGGTTTGCGCCGTACATCGTGGAAGCGCCGCCGCAAAGTTCTTCCTGGCGACGCGCTGGATCGAAAAGACGCGCGTGGGGCAGGCCGTCCTGACCGGCATGGACAAGCTCAGCGATCCGCTCTGGCAGCGCCTGGACGACTTCATGCGCTTCGTGATCGCCGCCTGGGATCCGCAGCGTCCGCATGGCGCCGCGACATCACAGACCCAGGGCGGCCATGCACACGGCGCCCAACCCGCCGGGCCTGGGAGTGCGCGTACCGCCTATGCGGCCACCATGGCCAGGATGCACCAGGGGATGGACGCGGCGCTCGACGAGCGGGACGCGGATGTCTCCTTCGTCAAGGGCATGATCGCGCACCACCAGGGCGCCATCGACATGGCGCGCATCCAGCTGCAGCACGGAAAGGATCCTGCCAACAACCAGCTGGCGCAGCACATCATCGCGGAGCAGGAACGCGAGCTCGCGCAGATGAAAGAGTGGCTGCGGCGACGCGGATCCTGATCTCGGGGCAGGCCGGCCCGGGGCGCGCTGAAAGCGCGGCGGATACGCGGTGAATACCAAGCCGCAACGCGCGGAGAAAAGGCCGATACGGGCGTCGCCCAGACTGCCCCTCCCGCCGCCATGCGCCGCAAGCGGCCATTCGTCCGCCATGAACCGGAGCCCCTCATGCACGCCACCGTCCGCCATGTCCGCCTTCCCGGCGGCCTCACTTTCGAATGCGCAGAGCAGGGCCCGCCCGGCGGCCCGGCCCTGCTGATGCTGCACGGCATCACCGACACCTGGCGGTCGTTCGAGCCGGTGCTGCCCTGGCTGCCGCCCGAATGGCACGTGGTCTCGATGACGCAGCGTGGCCACGGGGGCTCGTCCGCCGCCGCGAGCCTGCGCACACGCGACTTCGCGGCGGATGCCGCCGGCCTCATCGACACGCTGGGGCTGTCGCAGGTGCTCGTGGTCGGCCACTCCATGGGCGCCGTCAACGCACTGCGGCTGGCGATCGACCACCCGAACCGTGTGCGTGGCGTGGTCGCCGCAGGCGCTTTCGCGAGCTTCTCCGACAAGCCCGAGTTCGTGGATTTCGTCCAGAGCCAGATCCTGGGGCTGGGCGCGCAGGTGCCGCGCGAGCTGGCCGAGTCCTTCCAGCGCGACACCATCGCCGGTCCGGTGGCGCCAAGGCTGCTGGAGACCATGGTCGATGAGTGCCTTCGCACGCCGGCGGCAACCTGGCGCGGCGCCTTCGCTGCGCTGCTGGACGACGACTTCACCGACGAGCTGCACACGATCGAGGCGCCCGTGCTGCTGCCTTGGGGCGACGCCGATGCCTTCTCGCCCGAGTCGGATCAGCAGCGGCTGGAGCGGCAACTGCCGCAGGCCACCCGCGTGGTCTACGCCGGGGTGGGCCATGCCCTGCATTGGGAGCAGCCCCGTCGCTTCGCAGCCGACCTGATGCGCTTCGAGGAGACATTGGTGGTGCCGGGCTGAGTCGCCAGAGCTTCGGACGGCCCAGTACCTCTGCCCTCCCTGCGCGGCAGGTGCAATGTCCCTTGAGGGGCTGTGGAGAACGCCTGAGTCGACTCCGTCCGTCGAGCGTCCTTCGGTCTTGTCCGTCGAGCGCCGTCGGCCTGTCCGTCGCGCATCTTCAGCCGGGTCCGTCGCGCGCTCTTCGAAGCGCAGGCCATATTGGGCGTGGGCTCCTGCAACCGATCCATCGCTGCCGCTTCTTCTGAGCAGCATTTCAATGGATGCGTTGCAGGGTTCTATGGTTCTCAACCTTTTGGAGTTTGAATATGCGTAAGACCTTGATTGCCGCTGCCACTCTGGCCTTGGCGGCCTCCGGAACCGCTTTCGCGAAACCGGTGAAGATGACGGATCAGCAGATGGATGAAGTGACAGCCGGCTTGGTAACAGTGGTACTGGTTGACACGGTGGATGTGAGTAACGTGGCCAACAACAATCAGGTCGCGGTGCCGGTGAACGCCGCCGCGGCCGTCGCGGTACTCGGCACAGCCACGTCGGTTGCGGCCCAGCGTAGCCCCGTGATTAGGTGATGCCAGTAGACAAGTCCTAGCTTGTTAGAGAAGAGTGCCGCCCCAATGGGGCGGCTTTTGATCAAAGTCTGCGCACTCGTCGGGCTGTTTTGCCTGTGGCCAAGCTCCTCCGCCGAGTCTTACCGTGCGGTCCGCTCGATAATCGAGATCCGCAACGAGAGCGTAGTCCTGCAGAAATGGGATATCAGCTGTGGCGCCGCAGCTCTCGCCACGCTCCTGACATACCAGCACGGCTATCCAGTATCTGAAGAGGCGGTCGCGCGCGGCATGTTACGCCGGACCGATCCGCTTCGCGTGAAGCACCGCGGCGGCTTCTCCCTGCTCGACCTGAAGCGCTTCGCCGATGGGCTGGGCTTCGAAGCCGACGCCTACCAGGAGGTCGACGCCGCTTCACTCGAAGAGATGGCGCCCGCGATCGTCCCCGTCGTGTTGCACGGCTATCCGCACTTCGTCATCTACCGCGGGCGAGTCGGTGAGACCGTCCTGCTGGCGGACCCCGCATTCGGTAACCGAGTGATGCCGCAGGACCAGTTCGAAGCGGTGTGGCAACAGAATATTGCGTTCGTGGTGCAACGCCCCGGCGCCGCGACACCGGCAGGCCGGCGGCTCGTGCTGCAACAAGACCTGCTCCGTCCCGCAGCGAGTGCGCTGCGGCAACTCGTGCCCTGACACCTTGCGCCTCCACCCCCTGCTGCCGACGCTCGCACTGCTTGCCGCGCTGCTGCCCGGAACCTCCGCGGCGCAGGCAGCGGCCACGGACATGCAGCACCAGCTCCAGGAGCGCGATGCCCTGATCCGGAACCTGCAGCAGCGCGTCGAGGCGCTCGAACGGCGGCTGGGCACGCAAGCAACTTCCCCTGCGGCAGCACCTGCTTCGTCTGCAGCGCAAGCCCCTCAGCCGGGAACGCCTGCTGCCACCGCGACTGTCCCCGCTGCAGCGGCGGCATCCACAACACCTGCAGTGCCAACGGACGTCACAGCGTCTGTCGAGGAAGACGAGACCGCGCGCGCGCTCGAGCGGGCGCTGGTCCGCGAAGGCGGCTTCCTGCTGCCGCCCGGCAGCTGGGAACTCGATCCCACCATCGAGTACCAGTACCGCGGCTCGCGCGGCCTCGCCATCGTGCAGGGCGCTGCAGGACCGGTCATCGCCGACCGCACCCGGGACCAGCACCGCGCGACAGCGACTGTCGGTTTGCGCACCGGGCTGCCCGGCAACTCGCAGGTGGACCTGCGCCTGCCCTGGGTCGCGGTCCAGGAGTCCAACACGGCCACGGCTGCGGGACTGCAACAGCGAGAGCGGCAGACGGGCGTCGGCGACGTCGAACTGCAGTTCACCCAGCAATTGAGCCGCGACCGCGCCGGGTTCCCCGCGCTGCTCGCCTCCGCCAACCTGAAGTTGCCGACCGGCGACTTCGAGCTGGGCCAGCCTTCGCCCGGCGCGGGGTTCGCGACGCTGCAGGGCGCGCTGACCGCGGTGAAGCGCCAGGACCCGCTGGTGTTCTTCGGCACCGTGAGCTATGCCGTCTCGCGTGCGCACTCCTATGCCGGATCGCGCATCCGGCCGGGCCACGCTGTCGGCCTGAAGGCCGGAACGCTGCTGGCTGCCAGTCCCGAAACCTCGCTCAGGACCGGCGTGGAGCTCACACGGCTGGACCGCACGCGCGTGAACGGCCAGGAGGTCGCCGGCAGCAGCACCCTCAGCGGCTCGGTGGAGCTGGGACTTTCCACGCTCCTGTCTCGCTCGACGCTGCTCGACATCACGCTGGGCTTCGGGATCACTCCCGATGCGCCGGACCTGCGGTTGTCGGTGTCGCTGCCGGTGCGCTTCTGAGCGCGCCGGCCACCGCCACGGCGGTGACTCAGTGCAACTGCCTTCGCAGTTCCATCTGAAGGTGAATGACGCGGGAGTGCTGGAGATCGACTTCCCGCAGCGCATCGCGCAGCGCCTCGGGCGAGGCGCCCGTGGTGCGCAGCCGGTTCGCACGGCGCAAGGCTTCGGCTTCTTCGGCTCTCGCGGACTCGAGTTCGTCTTTGATCATCAGGTATGTGTCTGCGACTTCCATGGGGTGCGAATCTAGGCGCGAACGATCGGTCGCCGCTGTAACGCCGCCGCGCGGCCGGAGTTTCCAAGCGAAAGACTCGTTGTGCGATTCCCGCTCAGACAGGCGGACGCAGTGCGTCCGTCGAATGTATTAACTGGTGAGGTGGCGCAGTTGCGTTTATGCTCGACCCGCCGCGTTCAATGCCCCGGGCCCTGCATCGCGCGCCACATCCGATGCAAGAGCAACCCGACGACGAGCTGCTGACGCGCCTGCGACGCGCGGAGCAGGCCGTCACCGCGAGGGACGACTTCCTCGCCATCGCGGCGCACGAGCTGCGCTCTCCGCTGAACGCCATTTCATTGCGGCTGGCCGCGCTGGAGATGCTGGCCGAGCGCCACGGCGTCCAAGAACTCAAGGTCGAGATCGAACGCACGCGACGCAGCGTCGACCGCTACGTGCGCCGCGCCGTGGTGCTGCTGGACGTGAGCCGGCTCAACTCCCCCGAATCGCACCTGTCCCCGGGGCGCGTGGACGTCGCGGAGCTGGTGCGCAACGTGGTCGAAGCGCACGTCGACGAAGCGGCGTTCCATGGCGCCACGCTCCATGCGGCGGTCGAGGGCGCGCCCGTGGGTTTCTGGGATCCGCACATGGTCGAGGAGATCCTCTCGAACCTGGTGAACAACGCGATCAAGTACGGCGACTCCACGCCGGTTCACGTCAAGGCGTGGGCCGACGAGGCCGCCGGCATGGCCCGCTTCGAGGTATCCGACCGCGGGCCCGGCATCGATGCCGCCGCCCGAGCGAGAATCTTCGAGAAGTTCGAGCGGCTGGTCGCCGGCTCACGAGACCGTGCCGGCTTCGGCCTCGGGCTGTGGATCGTCGGGCGGATGGTCGCGGCCCACCAGGGTTCGATCAACGTGACGTCGCCGCCCGAAGGCGGTTCGCGGTTCCTCGTGAGCCTGCCGCTGCGGCCCGCGCAAGCCCGCAAGAAGGAAGAGTCAAAGTGAGTTCAAACGCCGCCGCCACTCCACCGCCGCTCGAGCGGATCAGCACCGGCACCCCGGGCCTGGACGAGATCATGGGCGGCGGGCTGCTGAAGTCCGGCGTGTACATCTTCCAGGGCGCCCCGGGGGCGGGCAAGACGATCCTGGCCAACCAGATCGTGCACCGCCATGCGGCCGATGGCGGGAAGGTCGTGTACGTGACGCTGCTGGCCGAGTCGCATGCGCGGCTGCTGCAGCACATGGGAGCCTTCGCGTTCTTCGACCCTTCCGTGGTGCCGCAGAAGATCTACTACGTGAGCGCGTTCAACGCGCTGCGGACCGAAGGCCTGAAGGGCGTCGTCAACCTGCTGCGCAACGAGATGCGCACCCGACCGGCCGGTCTCGTGGTGCTCGACGGACTGGTCATGGCCGCCAGCGCGGCGCGTTCGGACGAGGAGCTGAAGCTGTTCGTCAGCGACATCCAGACCCATTCGACCCTCAGCGGCTGCACCACGCTGCTGCTCACCAGCGAGCAGGCCGACCGGCCGGTGTCGGCCGAGCAGACCATGGTGGACGGCATCGTGCTGCTGCGCGAGACGGCGCTCGGCGTGCGGCGCGAGCGGAACATCGAAGTCGTCAAGTTCCGCGGCAGCGCGACCTTGCGAGGCAACCATGCGTTCCGGATCGGTCCGCAGGGCATCGTGGTGTATCCCCGCCTCGAATCACGGCGGCCGGCGCACGGCGATGCGCCGGCACCGGAGGGTGTTTCGACCGGAGTCGCGGCGCTGGACCGCATGTTCGACATCGGCGGTTATGCGAAAGGCAGCGTCACCGCGCTGTCCGGGGCCTCGGGCAGCGGCAAGACGACCCTGGCCCTGCATTTCCTGGCGCCCGCCACGCCCGCCGAGAAGGCGCTGTTCGTCGGCTTCTACGAGTCGCCCCAGATGCTGCGCAGGATCGCCGGCATGCTCGGCGTGCGGCTGCCGGCCGACGCCTCCACGCTGGACTTCATGTGGCACACGCTCGGCGAGAACATGCTCGACGAAGTCGCCGCGAACATCCTCGAGCGTGTCGCCCGCAATCGTCCCGCACGCCTGGTGATCGACGGCGTCGGGGGCCTGATGGTCGCGCCGGCCTTCCAGCACCGGGGCGGAAGTTTCCTGGCGGCCCTGACCAACGAACTGCGGGCACTGGGCACGACCACGCTGGTCACGGTGGAGCAGGACGATGCCAAGCGCGCCCTGGTCCTGGACAGCGCGACCATGTCCGCCCTCGCAGACACGGTGCTGGACATGCGCCTGAAGATGGAGCCGTCGGTGCGCCGCTTCATCAGCATCCGCAAGAGCCGGGTGAGCCGGTGCGAGCTGCACGAGCGGGAGCTCGTGCTGACCGAGTCCGGCCTCGCCGTGGCGGAGGAGCCGACCATTGGCTCCTGAGGCTTGCGCGCAGGAGGCCGTCGCATGAGCGAGGTCCGCATCCTGCTGGTGGAAGACGAGTTCTCCAGCGCCGAGGTGCTGGCGCTCCTGCTCGCGGACGCCGGCTACCACGTCACCGTGGCGGCCGACGGCCGTCAGGCGCTCTCCCGGCTGGAGGACGCGGCGCCGGACCTGCTGGTCACCGATTTCATGATGCCCGGCATGAACGGGGCCGAGCTGGTGAAGGCGCTGCGCGCGACGCCGCGGTACGCCGACCTTCCCGTGCTGCTGATCAGCGGCGCACCGGAGTCGGCGCTGCGCCCGTACAAGGTGCCGTACCAGGCGTTCCTGAGAAAGCCGTTCGCGCTGGACGAGTTCCTCAGGGCCGTCGCGAACCTGCGCGATGCCGCGCCAGGCCGCGGACGGCCGGCAACGCAGGCTTAGAGCAAGCCCTTCATCGTCGAACCCCAGACGTTGCCGCCATTGAGGTTGTGCTGGGCGCTCCAGCAGAACATGCCGCGGATGTTGGGGTGGGCGATGCGCACGGCGTCCCACTCGCGGATGCAGTCCGACAGCGACGGGCCGTTGCCGTAGTTGGCGGACAGTCCGAGGATCACCTTGTCGGAGCCCAGGTCGCCCACCCAGTCGTTGGTGCGGTTGCTGATGAAGCCGGGGGCGTTGAAGCCGGACCAGTCGTAGTACTGCGGGCCCGCCCAGTCCAGCACGCCGGCGTCGCCCATGGCCTTGATCATCGCCCGGTCCTCGGCCGAGTTGGGCTGCGGCGGCGCCGTGATCGCGAAGCCGGCGCCGTACAGGGCCTTGAGCTGCTGGGAGATCCAGACCATCTCGGCCGGCGAGGAGCCGATGTTGGCTTCGAAGTTGTTGAAGTCGCAGCCGTCGACGCCGCCCAGGCGGTTGTACATGTCCTGGAACGATGCCACGAAGTTCTGGCTCTTCTCGCGGGTGTTGAAGTTGTACCCGGCGCTCGCGCCGCCCACGGTGAGGATCACCATCTGGCCGCGCGCACGGCAGGCCTGGACGTCGGACGCGGGCACTTCGTCGTAGTGCTCGAACTTGAACGAGCCGTCGCCCACGTTGTTCCAGCTGCCGCCCACCGGGTTGCCGTTCGGCTTCGCGTGGAACAGGTAGATGACGTTGAAGTCGGCCGGGATGTCGCTGATGCGGTACCCGCCGGTGGCGAACGCGGTGTAGTAGCAGCCCAGCACCTTCGCGGGCAGGGAAGAGGGGCCTGCAGGCGAGGCGGCCGCACCGCCCAGTCCGGTGGTGCTGGTCAGCACGCCGCCGGTGACCACGTCGGTGGCGCCCGCAGGGCCGCCGCCACCGCCTCCACCGCAACCCACGAGGCCCAGGGTGGCAGCAGCAGAGCCGGAGAGGAAGAGTCGTCTTTTCATTGTTCAGCTTTCCTTTGGGGTGGTCATGGAGCCGCGGGGCGGCCTTGCGAGGACCTGATTCAGATGAGCTGAGGGCAGGGGCTCAGCGCGAGGTCCGAACTGTGTCAGCGGCGTCCCACAAACCTGTAGGAGACCGACTACAGCCGTAACCGAACATGAGCTTGGCCGCGTCGTGAATCAGGTCACGAAAGAGGACCTGCCGAGCTCGGGTCTTGTAGGAGCAGGCGTACGCGCGTGTAGGCGCGCTCCCTCGGAACATCAGGCCTTGCTCGGCCTTAAGCGGGGGTGATTGAAGAGCTCGTGCACCTGTTGTTCAGGCGCGAAAACGAGCTCAACAGTGATACCCGGCTCAGGCATAACGGTTACGTTTTTGCCGAGCTACGGGCTGCCGGACGTGCTGAAGGAGCTCATCCATTGCGCACGAGACGCAAAAAAAAGCGGGCCCCGAGGCCCGCCGCGCGGCGCCATTGCGGCGCCGGGAATCTGGATCTGCTCAGCGACGCTGGTACTGCGTGCTGCCGAAGAGCACCTCGCGCGCCTTGTCGTCCGTGATGGGCTTGCGCAGATCGGCCAGCACCTTCACCCCGCGCTGGACCGCCGGGCGCTCTTCGATGGCCTGGAACCATTTCTCCAGGTGCGGGTAGTCCGCCAGCTGCACGCCCTGGTTCTTCCAGTTGCGCAGCCACGGCCAAGTGGCGATGTCGGCGATCGAATAGTCGTCACCGCCGAGCCAGCGGCTGGCCGCGAGGCGGCGGTCGATCACGCCGTAGAGGCGCTTGGCTTCGTTCGTGTAGCGGTCGACCGCATAGGTGAGCTTCTCCGGCGCGTACTGCCGGAAGTGGTGGTTCTGCCCCAGCATGGGCCCGACGCCGCCCATCTGGAACATCACCCACTGCAGCACCTCATAGCGGCGCCGGTCGGTGTCGCCCAGGAATCGTCCGGTCTTGCCGGCCAGGTACACCAGGATCGCCCCCGACTCGAACAGCGAGATCGGCCGCCCGTCGGGACCCTCGGGGTCGGTGATCGCGGGGATCTTGTTGTTCGGGCTGATGGCCAGGAACTCGGGCTTGAACTGGTCGCCTTGCCCGATGTTCACGGGGATGGCCTCGTAGGGGAGGCCGCACTCCTCCAGCATGATGTGCACCTTGTGTCCGTTGGGCGTCGCCCAGCTGAACACCTGGATCGGCTTCTTCATCTTCTTGGCTCCATGGTTGAGGTTTGATTCGATAATCAGGCGACTGTAGGTGAACCGACCGCTGCATGTTCGACAAGATCAAGAAGGCTTTCGCGAAAGACACCGGGCATGAGCTCGCCGGCTCCGGTGCGCAGGCGGCCGAGTGGGCATCGCGCCACGGTTTCGCGTTCTCCGACCAGGGCGGCGGCTTCGCCATCCAGGGCCCGGTGGCGGGAAAGACCTGCCGCATCGAGGTGGGCACACCCAGCCGCGCCTACATCCAGGGCGATGAGCTGCGCGCCCGGGTGGACCTGGGCACCCACCCCGACGTGCTGCTGATGGTGATGAACCGGCCGCTGAGGGACTCGCTGGAGAAGCAGGCCTACTCGATGTACACGGACACCCTGCAGACCAGCATCGGCACCAGCATGCCGGAGGAGATGCGGCTGCTGGCCATGTTCGAGGAGTCGGGCTGGGACAACATGCCGCGCGCGTTCTGGACCCGCTACACGCTCGTGGCCGACGAGCGCGCGAATGCCGTCGCGTGGATGGATGCCTCGCTGTCGCAGCAGCTGCTGGAGTGGCCGGAGCCCGCCCCGGGCGCAGACCAGCCTTTCGTGCTGATCCTGCAGCGCGGCCGGATCTACCTGCGCATGCAGAACGGCCCCGCGCAGCCGTCGCTGCAGCACTTGGTGCAGGTGCTTTCGACGGCCGGCGAGAACGCGCTGCGCGCTTTCCCCGTCAAGGCCTAGCCCAGGCGGCGGAGTCCCGTCGCGGTCATGACCCGCGCGTCACGGCCGCATCGGCATCGCGGCCATAGCTGCCGTACTTGCCCAGCTCCCACTTGGCGATCGAGTTGCGGTGCACTTCGTCCGGGCCGTCGGCGAAGCGCAGGGTGCGCGCGCCGGCATAGGCGTAGGCCAGCGGGAAGTCGTCGCTGACGCCGCCGCCGCCGTGGGCCTGCATGGCCCAGTCGATCACCTGGCAGGCCATGTTGGGCGCCACCACCTTGATCATGGCGATCTCGGTCTTGGCCACCTTGTTGCCGGCCATGTCCATCAGCCACGCGGCCTTGAGCGTGAGCAGCCGCGCCATGTCGATCCTGCAGCGGGCCTCCGCGATGCGCTCCTGCGTCACGGTCTGCTGCGCCACGCTCTTGCCGAACGCAACGCGAGAGAGGGAACGGCGGCACATCAGCTCGAGCGCGCGCTCGGCCAGGCCGATCAGGCGCATGCAGTGGTGGATGCGGCCGGGGCCCAGGCGGCCCTGCGCGATCTCGAAGCCGCGGCCTTCGCCCAGCAGCATGTTGCCGGCGGGCACGCGCACGTTCTCGAAGTACATCTCGACGTGGCCATGCGGCGCGTCGTCGTAGCCGAACACGTTGAGCGGCCGCACGATGCGGATGCCGGGCGTGTCGGCCGGCACCACGATCATGCTCTGCTGCGAATGGCGGGGCGCGTCCGGGTCGGTCTTGCCCATGGTGATGAAGACCTTGCAGCGCGGGTCGGCCGCGCCGGAGATCCACCACTTGTGGCCGTTGATCACGTAGTCGTCGCCCTGGCGCTCGATGCGGGTGCTGATGTTGGTGGCGTCGGAGGAGGCGACCTCGGGCTCGGTCATGGCGAAGGCCGAGCGGATCCTGCCTTCCAGCAGCGGCTTGAGCCAGCGCGCCCGGATCTCGTCGCTGCCGTAACGCGCGATCGTCTCCATGTTGCCGGTGTCGGGCGCGGAGCAGTTGAACACCTCGCTGGCCCACTGCACGCGGCCCATGATCTCGGCCAGCGGCGCGTACTCCTGGTTGGTGAGCCCCGCGCCCTGGTAGCCGGATGCTTCGGCCGTGTCCTTGGGCAGGAACAGGTTCCACAGGCCGGCGGCGTGCGCCTTGGGCTTGAGGTCCTCGATCACCTTCAGCGCCGTCCAGCGCCGTCCCGCCTCGGTGTTGGCCTTGAGCTCCTCGTGGTAGGCCTTCTCGTTCGGGTAGATGTGGTCGTCCATGAACTTCAGCAGCTTGGCCTGCAGTTCGCGGGTCTTGGGGGAGTACTCGAAGTCCATGTCTTGCCTTTCGATGAGGAGGTCAGGCGCGTTGAGCGAACTGCCAGGCGAGTTCGGCCATCGGACGCGCGCTCGCGCCGGAGGCGGCGGCCTGCGCGCTGGAGGCTGTGCCCGCTTCCACCCGCTTGGCGATGCCCTGCAGGATGGCGGCGATGCGGAACATGTTGTAGGCCAGGTAGAAGTTCCAGTCGGCCTTGAGCTGGTCCACGGTCGCCAGGCCGGTGCGGTCGCAGTAGCGGCGGATGTACTCGTCCTCGGTCGGGATGCCCAGCGCCGAATGGTCCAGCCCGCCGATGCCGCGGAACGAGCCGTGCGGGATGTTCCAGGCCATGCAGTGGTAGCTGAAGTCCGCCAGCGGATGGCCGAGCGTGGAGAGCTCCCAGTCGAGCACGGCCACGACGCGCGGCGCCGCTGCGTCGAACATCAGGTTGTCCAGCCGGAAGTCGCCATGGACGATGGAGACCTTGCTCTCGTCGCGCGCCGCGGGCGGGATGTGCGCGGGCAGCCACTCGACCAGCTTCTCCATCGACGGGATGGGCTGGCTCATAGGCCCCGCACCGTCGGTCGAAGCCTTGTACTGCTTGCTCCATCGGCCGATCTGGCGCTCGAAGTAGTTGCCGGGCTTGCCGTAGCCGGCCAGGCCGCGCTCGGCGAACTTCACCGTGTGCAGCGCCGCGATCACGCGGTTCATCTCGTCGTAGATCTCGCCTCGCTGCTCCCTCGTCATGCCGGGAAGCGCCTGGTCCCACAGCACGCGGCCCTGCATGAACTCCATGACGTAGAACGCGCGGCCGATGACGGACTCGTCCTCGCACAGGCAGTACATGCGGGGCACGGGAACATCCGTGCCGGCCAGGCCGGTCATCACCGCGAACTCGCGTTCGACGGCGTGTGCCGAGGGCAGGAGCTTGGCCACCGGACCCGGCTTGGCGCGCATGACGTAGCTGCGCGCGGGCGTGACCAGCTTGTAGGTGGGATTGGACTGGCCGCCCTTGAACATCTCCACCGAAAGCGGCCCTTCGAAGCCCGGCAGGTTCTTCTGCAGCCACGCGGTGAGCGCGGCGACTTCGAAGGCGTGCTTGCCGGAGACCGGCCGGGTGCCGACGAAATGGTCGTACTCGCTCATCAGCTTTCCGCCTCGACGATGCGCATCAGCGCGTCGCGGTTGCGCACCACCAGACCGCCCGGCTCGATGCGGATCACTTCTTCCCGTTCCATTGCCTTGAGCTCCTGGTTGACCCGCTGACGCGAAGCGCCGAGCAGCTGGGCCAGTTCTTCCTGCGCGAGATGCAGGCCGATGCGCATCTCGCGCCCGTCCGCCAGCTGCGGCACGCCATAGCTGCGCACCAGGTGCACCAGCTGCTTGGCCAGGCGCGACCGCAGCGGCAGCGTGTTGAGGTCCTCCACCAGCCCGAACAGCTGGCGGATGCGCCGCGACTGCAGCCGCAGCAGCGCTTCGTACAGCTCGACGTGAGCGGCCAGGATCTTGCGGAAGTCGGCCGTCGCCACGCACACGAGCGTGGTGTCGCCATGCGCGTACGCATCGTGCGTGCGGCGCTCGCCGTCGAAGATCGCGACGTCCCCGAACCAGATGCCCGGCTCGACGTAGGTCAGCGTGATCTGCTTGCCCGTGATCGAGGTGGAGCTCACGCGCACCGCGCCGCGCGCGCAGGCGACCCAGTCCTGCGGCGCGTCGCCGCGGGCGGCGATCAGGTCGCCGTCCTTGTAGCGTTTGACGTAGGCGCATCGGAGGATGTCGTGGCGCAGCGAGGGCGAGAGCGAGGAGAACCAGCGTCCGCCGTTGATCGCTTCTCGTTCCTCGATCGTAAGAATGGGCTCGTCCATGGTCTGTCTTGTCAGCGACTGGGGGCGCGGCGATTGTCGCCCCCGGGACCCGGGCGGCTGCTCAGGGTTGTCACCTGAGCGGCTCGCGCGCAGGGAGACTCAGCTGTAGCGGGGCTTGTCCTTCGCCAGGAAGGCGGCGATGCCGATGCCGGCGTTCGGGTGGTGCAGGTTGCGCACGAAATGGTCGCGCTCGGCGGACAGCTGCTGGTGCAGGCTGGCACCCGCCGCGTCGTTCAGCAGTTCCTTGATGCTCGCCAGCGAATTGGGCGCGCGTTCGTTGAGCCGTTCGGCAAGCGACAGCGCTTCGCCCAGCGCCGACCCGTCGGCGACCACGCGGTTGACGATGCCGAGCACCTGCAGCCGCTCGGCGCTGATGCGCTCCGCGCCCATCAGCAGCTCGCTGGCCAATTGGCGGGGAAGGGCGCGCGCGAGTGACCAGGTGCCGCCGCCGTCGGGCGACAGGGCGACGCTGCTGTACGCCATCACGAACACCGCATTCGCGGCCGCCACGATGAAGTCGCAGGCGAGCGCGAGCGAGAAGCCGGCGCCCGCGGCCGGCCCCTCGACGGCCGCGATCACCGGCTTCGGAAACGAGCGGATCGACTCGATCCAGTTGTGCAGGCCTTCGATGCTCTGGGCCTGGACCTCGGTCGGCTGCTGCCGGTTGGCCTGCAGCCGCTGCAGGTTGCCGCCCGCGCAGAAGACGCCGCCCTCGCCGGTGATGACCACGCTGCGCACTTCGGACGTGGATTCGGCGGCGTTCAGCGCCTCGACGCCGGCCGCGTAGATCTCCGGACCGAGCGCATTGCGCTGCTCGGGGTTGCGGATCGTCAGCACCATGGTGGCGCCCTGGCTGGTGCTGCGCAGTTCGGCGGGCATCAGGATTCCTCTTGAAGGAGGGACAAGCCGATGGCGCCGCGCCGGCGAAGCCACGGGCTCGGGCGGTAGCGCGGATCGCCGTAGACCGTCTGCATGTTGAACAGCACCTCGAGCACGTTGGCCGGGCCCCAGCGGTTGCCCATGGCCAGCGGCCCCATCGGATAACCGAGGCCCAGCGTCACCGCGGTCTCCAGGTCCTGGGGCGTGCAGATCCGCTGCTGGCAGATGTCGCTGGCGATGTTGACGATCGCGGCCACGACGCGCTGGGTCACGAAGCCGGCCGAATCGCGGATGACGCTCACCGGCTTGCCGTCGCGAGTGAACAGGGCATGGGCCGCGTCGCGCATGTCGGCGCGCGTCGCCGGGTTGGTGGCGAGCACGCGCCGTCTGGTTGCGCCGTCCTCCACCA
This sequence comes from Ramlibacter henchirensis, assembly GCF_004682015.1. Lineage (NCBI taxonomy): Bacteria > Pseudomonadati > Pseudomonadota > Betaproteobacteria > Burkholderiales > Comamonadaceae > Ramlibacter > Ramlibacter henchirensis. Next base: position 475,409 of record NZ_SMLM01000003.1, read on the forward strand.
GCATGTCGATCCCGACGGTGCGTGCCGGATCCAGCCGTTCGACCACCGCGACCGTCGTCACGTCGAAACCGAGCGGAGCCACGACCGTGAGTGCGTTGGCGGACGGGGACTGGCCGGTCTCGATCTTCGCGCCCAGGTCCTTGAGCAGCTGATAGAGCTCCTGGCGGCGGGCGGCGCGTGTCGAAACCCACACCGGCGGCACTTCATCGACCTTGGGTGCCGCCGCTTCGACAGGGACCTGCTGCTTGCCCTCGACGTAGCGGTAGAAGCCCTCGGCGGTCTTGCGGCCCAGCACGCCGCCCGCGGCCCGCTGCGCGGCGATAGCGCTGGGCCGGTAGCGCGGCTCGTCGTAGTACTGGCGGTAGATCGATTCCATCACCGGATGCGAAACGTCCAGCCCGGTGAGGTCCAGCAGTTCGAACGGGCCGAGCTTGAAGCCGGCCTGGTCGCGCAGGATGCGGTCGATCGTCGCGAAGTCCGCTACGCCTTCACTCACGATGCGCAGCGCCTCCGTGCCGTAGCCGCGGCCGGCATGGTTGACGATGAAGCCGGGCGTGTCCTGCGCCTGCACGGGCGTGTGGCCCATTTCGCGTGCGTAGGCGGCCAGCGCTTCGCAGACAGCAGGATCGGTCTTGAGGCCGGCGACGACCTCCACGACCTTCATCAGCGGCACGGGGTTGAAGAAGTGATAGCCCGCGACACGCTGGGGACGCTTCAGGCCCGCGGCGATGGCCGTGACCGACAGTGACGACGTGTTGGTGGCCAGCACCGCATCGGGCCCGACGACGCTTTCCAGCCGCGCGAAGAGTTCCTTCTTCACGTCGAGCCGTTCGACGATGGCTTCGACGACGAGCTGGCAGTCGGACAGCGTGGACAGGTCCGCGGCGGCGACCAGGCGCGCCTTGCCGGCCTGGACCGCTTCAGGCGTCATGCGGCCCTTCTCCTGCAACCTGTCCCACTGGCCGCCGATGTCCTGCAGCGCCTTGTCGACCGCGGCCGACTGCGTGTCGTAGAGGCGAACCTTGCTGCCGGCCTGCGCGGCGATCTGCGCGATGCCGCGCCCCATGGCGCCGGCGCCCACGACCGCGACGGTTTCGTATGTCGTTTGCATGCGAGGGATTATCCGGCAGCGATTTCGGCGCCCATGGCCGCGCTGCGGGCGATCAGCGCGCGGCGGGCGATGCGGACATCGCGGCCATGCGGGCCTTGTGCGCGGACCTGGCCGCGAGCGCGCTCAGGCCCACCGCCGCCAGCATCGCCGCGAGGCCGGCCCAGTGCAGCAGCCCGTAGCCGGTGTGCACGATGAGCCATCCGCCGCCTCCCGCGCCGATCGCCTGGCCCGCGTACAGGGCCGATGAGTTCAGGGCGATGGAGGCGGACGCCAGCCCCGGCGCGATGCCGACCAGCCGCGCCTGCTGCGCGGAGTTGGAGGCGAAGCAGCCCAGCCCCCAGGGCACCAGCACCAGCGCGGCCATCAGCAGCCCGAGCGACGCGAGCGGCCACGCGATGAAGGTCAGGGCCATGCACGCGATGGACAGCAGCACGGTCCGGTCGACGCCGACGCGGTCGATGTGGCGCGAGATCAGCACGTTGCCGATGAAGCCGAACGCGCCGAACCACATGAACAGCAGGCTGAGCGCCTCGGTCGACGTGCCCAGCGACTGCCGGAACCAGGGTGCGAGGTAGGAGAGCAGGACGAACTGCCCGGCCGCGGACAGCACGGTGACCGCGACGCAGAGCATCAGCGGTCGCGAGGCAAAGGTCGCGGCCCAGGCGTTGCGCGAGAGCGCCGGCGGCCGCACGCCGTCGGGCATCGCGCGCCAGACCCAGACGCCGCTCGCGATCGCGAGCACGGCCACGAGGACGAATGCGGCCCGCCAGCCCAAGGTGCCGCCCACGTAGGCGCCGAGCGGCATCCCGAGCACCGACGCGACGGACCAGCCGACGAAGACGAAGGTGATCGCGCGGCCTCGATCCTCGACCGGCACCAGCAAGCCCACGCACGCGGCAGCCTGCGGAGTGAAGATGGCCGGCGAGATGAGGGCCAGCGCGCGCAGCCCCAGCAGCGAAGCAAGTCCGGGCGCGGCCGCGGAGGCCAGGTGAAGCAGCCCGTACCAGAGCATCGAAAGCGCCAGCAGGCGGCGCCGGTCCCAGCCCGCGACGACCGCCGCCAGCAGCGGCGCGCCCAGGCACATCACGATGCCGCCGACCGTGATCAGCTGGCCGGCGCCGGCGACAGGCACTTGCAGCGACTCGCTGATCTCGTTCAGCGTGCCGGGCACCACCATGACGCCCGCGCCGATGACGAAATTGCCGAACAGCAGCGGCCAGAGCACCCGCGGCAGGGGCGCGCGGCGCGGCGGCGCTGCGCCCGTCATGCCGTCGGGTGCCGCCGCCATGAGGGGCTCAGCGCCGCACCTGGAGCGCGGCCGGGTTCACGACGTGGGTCGGATGGCCTTCGATGAAATTGACCACGTTCTCGAAGGCGGCGCCGAAGTACAGCTCGTAGCTTTCCAGCTCCACGTAGCCGATGTGGGGCGTGCAGATGCAGTTCTCCAGCCGCAGCAGCGCGTGCCCCTGCAGGATCGGCTCGCTCTCGAAGACGTCCACGGCGGCCATGCCGGGGCGGCCGCGGTTGAGTGCGGCGATCAGCGCGTCGTGTTCCACCAGCTCGGCGCGCGAGGTGTTCACGAACAGCGACGTCGGCTTCATGCGGCCGAAGTCTTCGAGCTTCACGATGCCGGCCGTCTCCTCGTTCAGCCGCAGGTGCATGCTGAGCACGTCGCTTTCGGCGAACAGCTGCTCGCGGCTTTCGGCGGCCTCGTGGCCGTCTGCCTCCGCGCGGGAACGCGACCCCTCGCGCCCCCACACGAGCACGCGCATGCCGAACGCGCGGCCGTAGCCCGCAACGAGCTGGCCGATCTTGCCGTAGCCCCAGATGCCCAGCGTCTTGCCCTTGAGCACCATGCCCAGGCCGAAGTTGGCGGGCATCGAGCCGGACTTCATGCCCGACTGCTGCCACCCGCCATGCTTGAGGGTCTGGATGTACTGCGGCAGGCGCCGCATGGCCGCCATGATCAGCGCCCACGTCAGTTCCGCCGGCGCGACCGGCGAGCCCACGCCCTCGGTCACGACGATGCCGCGCTCGGTGCAGGCGTCGACGTCGATGTGGGATCCGACCTTGCCCGTCTGCGAAATCAGCTTGAGGCGGGGCAGCTTTTCCAGCAGCTGGCGGCTGATGTGGGTGCGCTCGCGGATCAGGACGATGACGTCGGCATCGCGCAGGCGCACCGAAAGCTGGCCGATGCCCTTGACGGTGTTGGTATAGACCTTGGCGGGATAGGCCTCGAGTCTGGCCGCGCACTTCAGCTTGCGAACGGCGTCCTGGTAGTCGTCGAGGATCACGATGTTCATGCCGCGATTGTGCCCTGCGGGTTCGGACCGGTTCGCGGCAGAGTTCCGCGCGCGCGGCTAGCATTGCGCCTTCGATTTTTCGCACCGTCCCCAAGGAGAACCTCGAATGGCGATTTCCATGTCCTCGGCCAGCCTGCCGATCTTCCGCACCATGCTGGGCAACCTGTCCCACTTCCTCGACAAGGGATTGGCGCATGCGCAGGCGCGCAAGTTCGACCCGCAGGTGCTGGTGAACTACCGCCTCGCGCCGGACATGCTGCCTTTCAACCGGCAGATCCAGATCGCCTGCGACGCCGCGAAGAACGGGGTCGCGCGCCTGTCAGGCGTGGAAGCGCCGAAGTTCGAGGACAACGAGACGACTTTCGAGGAGCTGCGCGCGCGCATCGCCAGGACGGTCGCCTGGCTGGAGACGGTGCCCGCCGCCAGACTGGATGGCAGCGAGGACAAGGACATCACCTTTCCCGTCGGCCGCGATGCGACCCGCACGATGAAAGGCGAGGCCTATCTGAAGCACTGGGCGCTGCCCAATTTCTTCTTCCACGTCACGACGGCGTACGCGATCCTGCGGCACAACGGCGTGGAGCTTGGGAAATCGGATTACCTGATCGGCGCCCAGTAGAGAGCGTCCTGGGTTCAGGCCGCAGCGGCTTCCAGTGCCGCCAGCCGATCGAGTTCGGCGCACACGTCGGCCATGCGGCCGGAGATCACCATGCGGCCCGCCGTGCTGGCTGCGTGCTCCGCGTCCACCACGCGCAGCACGCGCAGGGGGCGGCGAGAGCTGCCCGTGCGGCGCGCCGGCGGCCAGGCCACGTGCGCGCGGCCCGCGGCGGTGTGCAGGCGCATGCCGGCGGAATGCAATGCCACGGTGGAAGAAGCGGTGGCGCCGGGTGTGCCGGTCAGCCAGCGGCCGAACGAGCGCAGCGCGCCCGCGAAGGTGCAGATCGTGAGTCCCATGTCGCTCTCCTTGACTACAGGGTTCGAAACACAGGCGAGATTCAAAGGGGAGCCGGAGGGCGCAGGGTGATGGCGCCTGTCGCGCCATACGCCCGCCACCTGCTGCCTCCGGCGGATGGCTACATCAGCATGGTGTTGCGGATCAGGCCGACGGCCAGGCCTTCGATCTCGAAGGGCTCACCGGGCTCCACCACGATGGTGGGGTAGTCGGGGTTCTCTGCGTGCAGCTCGATCAGGTGCTTGTTGCGGCGGAAGCGCTTGACGGTGACTTCGTCGCCCAGCCGCGCCACCACGATCTGGCCGTTCTTGGCTTCCTTGGTGGCCTGCACGGCGAGCAGGTCGCCGTCCATGATGCCGGCGTCGCGCATCGACATGCCGCGCACCTTGAGCAGGTAGTCGGGCTTGCGCTGGAACAGGCTGCTTTCCACGTAATACGTCTGGTCGACGTGCTCCTGAGCGAGGATGGGCGACCCCGCGGCCACCCGGCCCACCAGCGGCAGCGCGAGCTGCGCCAGGCTTTGCAGCGGCAGCGGGAACTGCTTGAAGCGCGATTCGTGGATGGAGCGCAGCGTGTCGCCCTTGAGGCGGATGCCGCGCGACGTGCCGCTGACCAGTTCGATGACGCCCTTGCGCGCGAGCGCCTGCAGGTGCTCCTCCGCGGCGTTGGCGGACTTGAAGCCCAGTTCGGCCGCGATCTCGGCGCGGGTGGGCGGGGCTCCGGTGCGCGCGATGGCGGACTGGATCAGGTCCAGAATCTGCTGCTGGCGGGCGGTGAGCTTGGGCGTCTCGTTCATGGGGGCTCCTGAGGGGCAGTTCACTGGCTGCCCATCCAGTACCTGTATTTTTAACCAGTTTCGTGAAAGAGTGCAAGTGCAAGCGCAGCAGATCGTGGTGCTGGGCACCGGCGGCACCATCGCCGGGCGCGCCCAGCGTGCAGCAGACGAGCTCGGTTACCGCGCCGGCGAGATCGGTGTCGAGCAGCTGCTGGAGGGACTGCCGGCCCTGGAAGGCGTCACGGTCGTCGCCGAGCAGCTCGCGCAGATCGACAGCAAGGACATGGCCTTCGAGCTCTGGCGCGAGCTGGCCGCGCGCTGCCGCCACTGGATCGAGCAGCCGCAGGTGCAGGGAATCGTCATCACGCATGGCACCGACACGCTGGAGGAAACGGCGTGGTTCCTGCACCGCGTGCTTGCGCCGCGCAAGCCGATCGTTTTGGTGAGCGCCATGCGGCCGGCAACCGCGCTCTCGCCCGATGGTCCGCAGAACCTCGCCGAGGCTTTCACGGTTGTTCGAACCGCTGGAGCAAGCGGTGTGCTCGCGGTTTGCGCAGGCGCGGTGCACGGGGCCGCCGATGTCCGCAAGGTGCATCCCTACCGGGTCGATGCGTTCAGCTCGGGTGACGCGGGCGCGCTCGCGTACGTGGAAGCGGGCGCCGTACGGCATGTTCGCGCCTGGGCTGCGACCATCCCGTCGCACGAACTGTTCGATCGGCTGCAGCGAACGGCGCAGTGGCCTTGGGTCGAGATCGTGCACAGCCATGCCGGCGCGGATGGCCGCGTCGTCGACGCCTTGGCGTCCGCGGGGGTGCAGGGGCTTGTCGTGGCCGGCACGGGCAACGGCAGCGTGCATGCCGCGCTGGAGCAGGCGCTGCTGCGCGCGAGGGATGCCGGCGTCCGCGTCGTCCGCTCGAGTCGCTGCCTGGAGGGGCCCGTGATTCCGCTCGCGAAGGAGGCGCTCCCCTGCACGCCGCTGACGCCCGCAAAGGCGCGGGTGGACCTGCTGCTGGACCTGCTGGCCTGACCGATGCAGGCGCTGCAGACCCACCCCTGGGCGTACCCGGCGCTGGAGATCGTCCACATCTTCGGCATCGCCTTGCTGCTGGGCAACCTGGTGCTGCTGGAACTGCGCGTGTTCGGCCGCGGCGCCGCGCTGCCGCTGGCCGACCTGGCGCGGCTGAGCCTGACGGTCGCGCTCTGCGGCTTCACGCTGGTGGCGGCCAGCGGACTGCTGATGTTCGCGAGCCAGCCGCAGGAGCTGCTCGCCAACAGCGCCTTCACGCTCAAGATGCTGCTGATCCTGCTGGCGGGCGGGAACGCGGTGGCCTTCCATGTGCGCGGGTCGCTGAAGCGGCTGGACACCACGGCTCGCGCGCTGATGCTAGTCTCCACCGTCCTGTGGCTCGCGGTCCTGACCTGCGGCCGCTGGATCGCCTATCGATGAAGGAGCGAGACGATGAGACGCAGAACCCTCCTCTTGTCCGCCGCGGGGCTGCCCACGCTGGCCTTGGCGCACCACGGCTGGAGCAGCTTCGACCAGGACCGCCCGATCTACCTGGAAGGCCGTGTCACCGGCGTGCGGTGGCAGAACCCGCACGCGGAGCTCGACCTGGAGGTCAGCCCCTCGCTGAAGGTGCCGGGCGACCTCGCGTCGCGCCAACTGCCGGCGCAGAGCGCCGCCGTGGATGGCAAGGCGCTGGTGGCCAAGGCGCAGGTGCCCACGCGCAAGGACAAGGTCTGGGAGATCGAACTGGCGCCGCTCACCCGCATGGAGGCGTGGAAGGTGGCCGAGATCAAGCCCGGCGCGCTGGTGTCGGTCGTCGGTTTCGGATTGAAGGACGAGAAGGAACCCGTGGTGCGCGCGGAGTACCTGTTCGTCGACGGCAAGGCCTACGGCCTGCGCTCCAGCCCGGCCTGAGCGCCGGACGCGATCAGCTCTCGAGCGCGGCGAGGGCCCGGGCCGTGATCTCCTCGACGCTGCCGATGCCGCTGATCGCGCGGTACTTCGGCGCATTCACCGGATCGGCCTTGGCCCAGTTGGCGTAGTAGTCGACCAGCGGGCGTGTCTGCGACGCGTAGACCTGCAGGCGCTTCATCACCGTCTCTTCGCGGTCGTCTTCGCGCTGGATCAGCGGCTCGCCGGTGACGTCGTCGATTCCGGCCACCTTGGGCGGGTTGAACTTGACGTGGTAGGTGCGGCCCGAGGCCACGTGCGAGCGGCGGCCGCTCATGCGCTCGACGATCGCGGCGAAGGGCACGTCGATCTCCAGCACGTAGTCGAGCTTGACGCCGGCGTCCTTCATCGCGTCGGCCTGCGGGAGGGTGCGCGGGAAGCCGTCGAACAGGAAGCCCTTGGCGCAATCGGGCTGCGCGAGGCGCTCCTTGACCAGGCCGATGATGATGTCGTCGCCCACGAGCCCTCCGGAATCCATCACCTGCTTGGCCGCCTTTCCCAGCGGCGTGCCGGCCTTCACCGCGGCGCGCAGCATGTCGCCGGTGGAGATCTGCGGGATGCCGTACCTCTGGCAGATGAAGGTTGCCTGGGTGCCTTTGCCTGCGCCTGGCGCGCCCAGCAAGATCAGTCTCATGGATGTCCTCGGATGGAGTTTGGCGGGCGCTGCGGCCCCCTCGTCATCCCGCGCCGGGCCGTGCGCACTCTTGCGCTTGAGGATAGCACGCGCCTTTACGCGGCTTTACGCGCGCGGCTGCTCGAAAACGGCCCGCACGCGCGCCAGGTCTTCGGGCGTATCGACGCCTGGCCCGGGCGCGTGCTGAGTCACATGCACAGCGATGCGATGCCCGTGCCAGAGCGCCCGCAGCTGCTCCAGCGACTCGAGCCGCTCCAGTGGCGCCTGCGGCAATGCAGGGAAGGCCCGCAGGAAGCCGGCACGGTACGAGTAGATGCCGACGTGCCGCAGCGGAGCCGGGTCGGGCAGGGCGCTCACGCCCGCGGCGAAGCCGTCCCGCCACCACGCGATCGGCGCTCGGCTGAAGTAGAGCGCCAGGCCCTGCGCGTCGGTGACCACCTTGACGACGTTCGGATTGGTGAACTCGCCGGCCTCGTGCAATGGATGCGCGGCCGTGCCCATTGGCGCATCGGATTGGGAGGCGAGCAGCTGCGCGACCGCATCGATCAGCGCGGGATCGATCAGCGGCTCGTCGCCTTGCACGTTGACGACGATCTCGTCGTCGGGGAGTGAAAGCAGGCGGCTGGCCTCGGCGAGTCGATCGGTACCGGAAGGATGGTCCGTGGCGGTCAGCACAGCCTGGACGCCATGGGCCTCGCACGCCGAGACGATGGCCGGGCTGTCGGCCGCGACGACGACGCGCTGCGCCTTCGACAGTCGCGCGCGTTCGGCCACGCGCACCACCATCGGCTTGCCGGCGATGTCCGCCAGCGGCTTGTCGGGCAGCCGGGTCGATGCCAGCCGCGCCGGGATCAGGACCGTGAAGCGCACGCGCTACACCAGGGGCGTGCGCGCGGGCAGGCGCTCGAGTTCGTCGTCGCTGAGCGTGCGCGCTTCTTCCTCGATCAGCACGGGAATGCCGTCGCGGATCGGATAGGCCAGCCGCGCCGCCCGCGAGACCAGTTCCTGCCGCGAGCGGTCGTAGTCGAGGTGCCCCTTGGTCACTGGGCACACGAGCAGCTCAAGCAGTTTGGGGTCCATGCGGCGATGATAGCTTTGGGCGCAGCAGCGACTCGAGCTGCGACCAGAAGCCGTCCTCGATCTCCAGCTCGAGCGGGACGGCCCACGCGGGTGGATGCTTTCGCCAGAGCTTCACCGCATCCTTCTCCGTGCACAGCAGCGGCGCGTCGCCATGCAGCCAGGGGCCGTCGGAGCCGAAGTCGTGGTGGTCGTCCAGCGCCCAGGTGCGGCGCAGCCGGATGCCGGCGGCCTTGAGCATGTCGAAGAAAGCCTGCGGACGGGCGATGCCGGCCAGCGCGTCGCACTCCTGGCCGGTGAAGGAAGACAGCTCCACGCGCTCTCCGTCGGCGCGCCACGCGTACGTGGCCAGGCGCCGTCGCACCAGGAAACCCGGCAGGTCCTGCGCGCCCGGCGTGCGCAGCACGATGTCGACGGGCCGGGGCCAGGGCTCGCGCAGGGGGCCGGCCGGCAGCAGCCAGCCGTTGCCCAGCCCGCGGTCGTCGAAGACGCACACCTCGATGTCGCGCGCCATCGCGTAGTGCTGCAGGCCGTCGTCGCTGAGGACCACGTCGGTGTCCGGATGGGCGCGCAGGGCGGCTTTCACCGCCTCGGCACGGCGGCGCGCGACGAAGACGGGGACGCGGCAGCGGCTCGCGATCAGAAGCGGCTCGTCGCCGGACCGGGCAGGGTCGCTGTGCGGCGTCACTTCCAGGCACTCGGCGCCCTCGCGGCCATGGCCGCGTGAAACGACTGCGACCTTCAGGCCGGACCGCCCGAGGCGTTCGGCGACCGCCATCACGACAGGCGTCTTGCCCGCGCCTCCGGCGACCACGTTGCCGATGACGACCACCGGCACCGTCGCTTTCTGCGAGGCGAGCACCCCGGTGCGATAAAGCCTGCGGCGCAGCCGCACGAGCGGCAGCAGCAGGAGCGAGAAGGGAAGAAGGAGGAGGGCGAGCGGCCCGCGGCGCAGCCAGGCGCGCTGCAGGGCCTCCCGCATCCGGTCAGCGCGCGTCGGCCTGGGCCGACGACTGGGCTGCGAAGGTGATCTGCTGCAGCCCCGAGCGGCGCGCGGCCTCCAGGACGGTGATCACCGCCTGGTGGGGCGCGGCGGCATCGGCGCTGACGATCACCACGCTGTCCTTGCCGGCCTTGGCGGCGTCCGACAGCGCCGCGGCGAGCTGCTCCGCGTTGCGCCCGCCCACCGGAACGCGGTTGACCGTGTAGCGGCCGTCGTTGGCCACACCCACGATCACTTCACGCGGGTAGTCGCGCTGCGCGTCCGCATCGGCGACCGGCAGCCGCAGCTGCAGCTCGGTGAACTTGCTGTAGGTGGTCGACAGCATCAGGAAGATGAGCACGACCAGCAGGACGTCGATGAACGGGATCAGGTTGATCTCCGGTTCCTCGCGGGAGCGGGTGCGGAACTTCATGCCCTGCGCAACGCCAGGAGGTGGCGCACGAAGCGATCGGAGGCGAGTTCGAGCGTGAGCAGGTACGCGTCGACACGGCCCCGGAAGTAGCGCCAGAAGATCAGGGCCGGGATCGCGACGATCAGGCCGAAGGCGGTGTTGTAGAGCGCGACCGAGATGCCGTGAGCGAGCTGCGCCGGGTTGCCGCCGGTGGCAGTGGCCGCGGTGCCGGGCGCCTGCGAGCCGAAGATCTCGATCATGCCGATGACGGTGCCCAGCAGGCCCAGCAGGGGCGCCGCCGAGGCGATGGTGGCCAGTGCGCTCAGGTAGCGCTCCAGCCGGTGGGCGACGGCGCGGCCCGTGCCTTCCATGGTGGCGCGCAGGTCCGCCTCGGTGCAGCGCGGATCACTGTTGAGCGCGCGGAAGCCGCTGGCCAGCACTTCGCCGAGCGCCGAGTTCTGCGAGAGCTGGCTCACGACGTCGGGACTCGGAACCGAGGCGCGGGAAACGGAGATTGCTTCATCCAGCAGTTTCGGCGGCGCGATCCGCGCCGACTTGAGGCTGAGGAAGCGTTCGATGATGAGGGCCAGGGCGAGGATCGAGCAGGCTACCAACGGCCAGATCGGCCAACCTGCGGCTTGTATGATCGAAAGCAAATGGGGCTCCGCCACGCTTGAGTTGCTGAAGGTGGCGCGATTATGGGGGACACCGGTCCTGTCGGACAAAAGCCACCTGACGTAGGACATGACTCACAGAAGTTGTGGATAACTTTGTGCAGAAACCCCCACCCCCCTGTCGCAAAGCCGCATCAATCCTTCGAGATGTCAGAACGATGACATTTTGAGCAGGAAATTCCCTTTGAAAATCAATGACTTGCTCGGCGGATTCGTCATTTTCCTAAGACGGGAGGCGGGTTCGGCCCGGTGGGCTGCGCTTGTGGACTATTCGGAGGCCCCATCGGCCGCTGAGCCGCATCTTTTCTGATGGTGCCCTCGCCGGACCCAGCTGTTTCGCCGCGAATCTGGCAAGTCGGGGCGCTTTGCCGCGCCGTTGCTGACTTCCTGGACGCGAGGCTCAATCCCGTCGCGGTTCGCGGCGAGATTTCGGGCTGTTCGCGCGCATCCAGCGGGCACCTGTACTTCTCGCTCAAGGACCCGCAGGGGCAGCTGCGTTGCGCGATGTTCCGCCGCGCGGCGGGCCTGCTCGAATTCATGCCGCGTGACGGTGACCTGGTCGAGGTGCAGGGGCGGCTGACCGTCTACGAACCGCGCGGCGACCTGCAGCTGGTCGTCGAGAGCCTCCAGCGCGCCGGGCAGGGCGTCTGGTACGAGCGGTTCCTGCGGCTCAAGGCGGAGCTGGAGGGGCAGGGACTGTTCGATCCCGCGCGCAAGCGGCCGCTGCCTCGCCATCCGCGCGCGATCGGGCTGGTGACGTCGCTCGGGGCTGCTGCGTTGCATGACGTGGGCACGTGCCTGCGACGGCGCGTGCCGCACATCCCGGTGCTGCTGGCGCCGGCGGCGGTGCAGGGCGGCCAGGCGGTGGGCGAGCTCGTCGGTGCGCTCGAGGCGCTGTACCGGCGTGCGCTGGCAGGCGAGATCGACGTGATCCTGCTGGTTCGCGGCGGCGGCTCCATCGAGGACCTGTGGTCCTTCAACGAGGAAGCCCTCGCGCGAACCATCGTCCGCAGCCCCGTGCCGGTGGTGTGCGGTGTGGGACACGAAACGGACGTCACCATCGCGGACTTCTGCGCCGATCTGCGCGCACCCACACCGACGGCGGCGGCGGAGCTGGTGGCGCAACCCCGCGGCGAGCTGCTGCAGGGACTCGACGGCGTGCAGGAGCGGCTCACCCGTGCATTGACGCGGCGGCTGGACTCGGCGTCGCAGCGGCTGGACCAGGCGGCCGCGCGCCTAGGGCGGCCTTCCGCACGGCTCGCGCTGCAGCACCGCCGCACCGCCCAGCTCGGTGACGCGCTGCGCCACGCGGTGCTGATGCGGCTCGAGCGCGGCGGGACTTCACTGGAAGGCCGCCGGAAGCGCCTGGGCGAATCGGTCGAACGCGTGCTGCGGCGACAGGGCGACCGCCTGCATCGCGCCGAGCTCCGGCTCGAGCTGCTCGACCCGAAACTCGTGCTTCGGCGCGGCTATGCGCTGCTGACGGACGAGCACGGCTCGGTCATCCGAAAGGCGGCGCAAACGCGTCCCGGCCAGTCGCTGCAGGCGACCCTCGCCGAGGGAGAGGTTGATCTGACCGTCAGGCAGCCGCGGCTGCTTTAGTGCCTAGAATCATCGGCTCCCGAAACAGAACCAACTCGAGGAATCCCATGGAACACACCCTGCCCCCGCTCCCGTACCCGATCGATTCGCTGGCGCCGCACTATTCCAAGGAAACCCTGGAGTTCCATCACGGCAAGCACCACAACGCGTACGTGGTGAACCTGAACAACCTGCAGAAGGGCACCGAGTACGAGAACATGACGCTGGAGGAGATCATCAAGAAATCCTCCGGCGGCATCTACAACAACTCGGCCCAGGTCTGGAACCACACCTTCTTCTGGAACTGCATGAAGCCCAACGGCGGCGGCGAGCCCACCGGCGCGCTGGCGCAGGCGATCCAGAAGAAGTGGGGCAGCTACGCGGCCTTCCGCGAGGCTTTCGTGAAGTCCGCCGTGGGCAACTTCGGCTCGGGCTGGACCTGGCTGGTGAAGAAGCCGGACGGCGGCCTGGACATCGTCAACACGGGCGCCGCGGGCACGCCGCTGACGACGCCGGACAAGGCGGTGCTGACGGTGGACGTGTGGGAGCACGCGTACTACATCGACTACCGCAACCTGCGCCAGAAGTTCGTCGAGACGTTCCTGGACAAGCTGGTGAACTGGGAATTCGCGGCGAAGAACTTCGGATAACCGAGGAACCGCTTCGCTCCAACAGGTACAAGGCCCGCGAAAGCGGGCCTTGTCCTTTGTTGATGGCTACCTTTGGAATGGTGGGCCGGCGAGTTTCATGCCGGGCTTGATGCCGCGTTTGGCGAACCAGCCCTGGTTCATCTCAAGCACGTAGCGCACGGGCTTGAGCGAGCAGTGAGATTCGAGCGATTGGGCCTGCATGTCGGCGATGTTGACGATGGTGCCGTCGTCCTCGATGAATGCGGCCGACAGAGGCAGCAGGGTGTTCTTCATCCAGAAGCATTGCGGGAAGGCCTGGGGGAAGACGAACAGCATGCCCTCGTGCTGCGGCATCTGCTTGCGCCACATCAGGCCCGTGGCCGTCTGGCTGGGCGTGCGGGCGATCTGGGCCTCGATCTTGTGCATGCCTGCGGAGAGCTCGACACGGGGGAGGTCGGTCTGGGGCTCCTCCTGGGCGAAGGCAGGCGCGGCGGCCAACAGCAGGGCGAGCGCGATGCGGGCGGGTCTCATGGGCGCGATTGTGGGCCATCCCCAAAGCGAAACGCCCGCGCGGGGCGGGCGTTTGCGCCTGAAGCGGGAAGCCGATTACTTCTTGGCTTCTTCCTTCTTGGTCTCGGCCTTGGCCGTCTTGTCGGCCTTCTTCTCGGCGGTAGCCTTCTTGTCGGCGACGGCGACCTTCTTCTCAGCCTTGGCGTCGGCCTTGGCAGCCTTCACCTTCGCGTCGGCCTTGGCTTCCTTCTTCTCCGCCTTGGCTTCTGCCTTCGCCTCAGCCTTCGGGGCGGCGGTGGCGGCGGCGGGAGCGGCCGTCTGCGCGAAGGAGACGGTGGCGAAGGCGGCCACGAGGGCGGCGAGCAGCTTGTTCATTGATTCAGTCCTCTGAGGATGTGGTTTTCACGGATCACCTCCCCGGAGGGGGAAGCCCTTCGCCAACGCGGCCGGTGGCTGATCGGTTGACAGTCCCCGGGCTTGCCCCGGATCCGCGCGGGGGTCGGCGGCGGGGCGAGGGGCTAGAATCGGCCGGTTTGCCGCAGGCAACGCGCTTCCCAATCTTCCTAGAGACTTTCCCCCATGTACCAGCACATCAAGGTGCCCAATCAGGGCCAGAAGATCACCGTCAACGCCGACACGTCGCTGAACGTGCCGGACCAGCCGATCATTCCGTACATCGAGGGCGACGGCACCGGCATGGACATCACGCCGGTGATGCTGAAGGTGGTGGACGCCGCGGTGGCCAAGTCCTACGGCGGCAAGCGCAAGATCCACTGGATGGAGATCTACGCCGGCGAGAAGTCCACCAAGGTGTACGGCCCCGACGTGTGGCTGCCCGAGGAGACCTTGAAGGTCGCGCGCGAGTACGTGGTGTCCATCAAGGGCCCGCTGACCACGCCCGTCGGCGGCGGCATCCGTTCGCTGAACGTGGCCCTGCGCCAGGAGCTGGACCTGTACGTCTGCCTGCGCCCGATCCAGTACTTCAAGGGCGTTCCCTCGCCGCTGAAGGAGCCGGAGAAGACCAATATGATCATCTTCCGCGAGAACTCGGAGGACATCTACGCGGGCATCGAGTACGAGGCCAACACGGACAAGGCAAAGAAGGTCATCCAGTTCCTGACCGAGGAAATGGCCGTCAAGAAGATCCGCTTTCCGAAGACGTCCGCCATCGGCATCAAGCCGGTCTCGGTCGAAGGCACCGAGCGCCTGGTGCGCAAGGCGATCCAGTACGCCATCGACAACGACAAGCCCAGCGTGACGCTCGTGCACAAGGGCAACATCATGAAGTTCACGGAAGGCGGCTTCCGTGACTGGGGCTACGCGCTGGCGCAGCGCGAGTTCGGCGCGCAGCCGATCGACGGCGGCCCGTGGTGCAAGTTCAAGAACCCGAAGACGGGCAGGGACATCGTCGTCAAGGACAGCATCGCCGACGCCTTCCTGCAGCAGATCCTGCTGCGGCCGGCCGAGTACAGCGTGATCGCCACGCTCAACCTCAACGGCGACTACATCTCCGACGCGCTGGCCGCGCAGGTCGGCGGCATCGGCATCGCGCCGGGCGCCAACCTGAGCGATACGGTGGCGATGTTCGAAGCCACGCACGGCACCGCGCCCAAGTACGCCGGCAAGGACTACGTCAACCCGGGTTCGGAGATCCTCTCGGCCGAGATGATGCTGCGCCACATGGGCTGGACCGAGGCGGCCGACCTGATCATCAGCTCGATGGAAAAGGCCATCCAGTCCAAGAAGGTCACCTACGACTTCGCGCGCCTGATGGACGGCGCCACCCAGGTCAGCTGCTCTGGTTTCGGCCAGGTCATGATCGACCACATGTGACGCCTGCGCGGCGGCCCACGGCCGCTTCCGGCAACGAAAAAGCCGCCCTCGGGCGGCTTTCTTCATGGTCGCGGCGGCTTCAGTCGGCGGAGAGGTCGCTCCTTTGCGAGGGGGCGTGGAACTGCGGCGCCCGAACCTTGGACTGACGCGGCGGCCGCTCGCCGTGCGCGGCAGGCTGCGTCTGGATGGGCTGCACTTCGGCGTGGATGTTCTGGGCGAGCTGGCCCTTGGGACCCTGGGTGATCTCGAACGTGACGCGCGAACCCTGCTTGAGCGTCTTGAAGCCTTCCATCGCGATCGCGGAGAAGTGCGCGAAGACGTCGGAACCGCCGCCGTCAGGCTCGATGAAGCCGAACCCCTTCGCGTCGTTGAACCACTTGACAGTACCGGTCGCCATGGCAGGCCCTCTTTGTTGTTCCTCGTTACGACTCGCGAGTGTCCGGGATTCGGATGGAGGCTGTCAACATTTTCACATACTAAAGTTTCGATGGCCCCAAAGGGCCTGTTGTCCCGGGCCACTGCCGTCGCGCTGGGACAATGAAGCGCCGCGTTCATTCATCGCAGCCGCTTTCCGGAGCGAGGTGGTAGGCCTTCGCTTGAATGTCGCGTTGCCGTCACCATTTCACTTTTGCGGTGCAGTGCAAAGGGCTGCTCGATAGAATGAATTTCATGGCCAGCAAACCACCCGTGCCTGCCCCGGTCGCGCCGAAAACGCGGCCGCTGGACGACGACGGCGGCTCCGTGGTGCTCGAGCGGCGTACCCAGAAAACCAAGCCGCCCCAGATGTACCAGGTCGTCATGCTCAACGACGACTACACGCCGATGGAGTTCGTGGTGGTGGTGATCCAGGAGTTCTTCAACAAGGACCGCGAAACGGCCACGCAGATCATGCTCAAGATCCACCTGGACGGAAAAGGCATCTGCGGCGTGTATTCGCGGGACGTGGCGGCGACCAAGGTCGAGCAGGTGCAGGAGGCGGCCCGCCAGGCGGGGCACCCGTTGCAGTGCGTCAGTGAACCCGTCGAGTAAAAGCGGGTCCAAACGCTCGTAGATTGAAAGTAGGCAAAAAGGAAAGTTCATGATTGCCCAGGAATTGGAAGTCAGCCTCCACATGGCATTCGTGGAGGCGCGGCAGCAGCGCCACGAGTTCATCACCGTGGAACACCTGCTGTTGGCCCTGCTGGACAACCCCAGCGCGGCGGAAGTGCTCCGGGCATGCTCGGCGAACATCGACGACCTTCGCAAGTCGCTGTCCAACTTCATCAAGGACAACACGCCGCAGGTCGCCGGGACGGACGATGTCGACACCCAGCCCACGCTGGGTTTCCAGCGCGTGATCCAGCGCGCGATCATGCATGTGCAGTCCACCGGCAACGGCAAGAAGGAGGTCACCGGCGCGAACGTGCTGGTCGCCATCTTCGGGGAGAAGGATTCGCACGCCGTGTACTACCTGCACCAGCAGGGCGTGACGCGGCTGGACGTGGTCAACTTCATCGCCCACGGCATCAAGAAGAGCGACCCGCCCGAGCCGGCCAAGAGCGGCGAATCGTCGTCGGGCGACGGCGAGGAAGGCGGCGAGAAGAGCGAGAAGGCCTCGCCGCTGGAGCAGTTCACGCAGAACCTCAACCAGGCGGCCAAGGACGGCAAGATCGATCCGCTGATCGGCCGCGAGTACGAGGTCGAGCGCGTGATCCAGATCCTGTGCCGCCGCCGCAAGAACAACCCGCTGCTGGTGGGTGAGGCCGGCGTGGGCAAGACCGCCATCGCCGAGGGCCTGGCCTGGCGCATCGTCCAGAAGGACGTGCCCGAGATCCTGGCCGAGTCCAACGTGTACTCGCTGGACATGGGCGCGCTGCTGGCGGGTACCAAGTACCGCGGCGATTTCGAGCAGCGCCTGAAGGGCGTGCTCAAGTCTCTCAAGGACAAGCCCAACGCGATCCTGTTCATCGACGAGATCCACACCCTGATCGGCGCCGGCGCGGCTTCGGGCGGCACGCTGGACGCGTCCAACCTGCTCAAGCCGGCGCTCTCCAGCGGCCAGCTCAAGTGCATCGGCGCGACCACATTCACCGAGTACCGTGGCATCTTCGAGAAGGACGCGGCCCTCTCGCGGCGCTTCCAGAAGGTCGACGTGGTGGAGCCGACCGTCGAGCAGACGATCGAGATCCTCAAGGGCCTGAAATCCCGCTTCGAGGAGCACCACAGCGTCAAGTACGCGTCCAACGCCCTGCAGGCGGCGGCCGAGCTGAGCGCCAAGTACATCAACGACCGGCACCTGCCCGACAAGGCCATCGACGTGATCGACGAGGCCGGCGCGGCGCAGCGCATCCTGCCGGCGGGCAAGCGCAAGAAGACCATCTCCAAGGCCGAGGTCGAGGAGATCGTGGCCAAGATCGCGCGCATTCCGCCCGCCAACGTGTCCAACGACGACCGCGGCAAGCTGCAGACCATCGAGCGCGACCTGAAGTCCGTCGTGTTCGGCCAGGACAAGGCGCTGGAAGTCCTCGCGGGCGCCGTGAAGATGGCGCGCTCGGGCCTGGGCAAGGGCGACAAGCCGATCGGCTCGTTCCTGTTCTCCGGCCCGACGGGCGTCGGCAAGACGGAAGCCGCCAAGCAGCTCGCCTACATCATGGGCATCGAGCTGATCCGCTTCGACATGTCGGAGTACATGGAGCGCCATGCGGTGTCGCGCCTGATCGGCGCGCCTCCCGGCTACGTGGGCTTCGACCAGGGCGGCCTGCTTACCGAGGCCATCACGAAGAAGCCGCACGCGGTGCTGCTGCTCGACGAGATCGAAAAGGCGCACCCGGACATCTTCAACGTGCTGCTGCAGGTGATGGACCACGGTACGTTGACGGACAACAACGGGCGCAAGGCTGACTTCCGCAACGTCATCATCATCATGACGACGAACGCCGGCGCCGAGACGATGAACAAGGCGACCATCGGCTTCACCAACCCGCGTGAGTCGGGCGACGAGATGGCCGACATCAAGCGCCTGTTCACGCCGGAGTTCCGCAACCGCCTGGACGCGATGGTCAGCTTCAAGGCGCTCGACGAGCAGGTCATCCTGCGCGTGGTCGACAAGTTCCTGCTCGTGCTGGAGCAGCAACTGGCCGAGAAGAAGGTGGAAGTCACCTTCACCGACCAGCTGCGCAAGCACCTGGCCAAGAAGGGCTTCGATCCGCTCATGGGCGCGCGCCCGATGCAGCGCCTGATCCAGGACACGATCCGCCGGGCGCTGGCCGACGAACTGCTGTTCGGCCGGCTCACGGAAGGCGGCCGCCTCACGGTGGACCTGGACGACAAGGAGGAGGTCCAGCTGGACATCCAGCCCTTGCCGAAGAAGGAAGGCAAGGCCAAGCCGGAGCCGGAGGAAATCTCCAGCGAGTAAGGCGCCACCCTTCTGCAAAGGAAAAGCCGCCCCACCCGGGCGGCTTTTTTCATGCGCGTCGCGCTAGGCGCCGAGAAGCCTGGTGATGAACCGCCAGTGCTTCGGCTCCACCGGCGTGATCGACAGCCGGTTGCCCTTCTTCAGCACCACCATGTCCGCCAGTTCCGGGATAGAGCGCATCTCCGGCAGCGTGAGGTTGCGGGTCTTCTTCAGCACCTGCACGTCCACCAGGGTCCAGCGCGGCGACTCCTTCTTCGAATCCGGATCGAAGTAGGGCGAGGACGGGTCGAACTGCGTGGGGTCGGGATACGGCGTCGAAGCCACCCGCGCGATGCCGACGATGCCCGGCTCGGCGCAGCTGGAGTGGTAGAACAGCACGCCGTCATCGATGCGCATCACGTCGCGCATGAAGTTGCGCGCCTGGTAGCCGCGCACGCCGGTCCACGGCACGGTGGATTTCGGCGCGGCGAGTGCATCGTCGACCGACACGTCGTCGGGTTCGGATTTCATGAGCCAGTACTGGGCCACGCGACCTCCTGCAGACCGGCCGATTATGGTCGGGCCGAGGCGGAGAGTGTCACCAGCCCTTGGCCACGATGATCTCCAGCACCCTGCGCGCGACGGCCGTGTAGCCGGCGGCGTTGAGGTGCACGCCGTCGGCGCGCAGGGACGCCGGCACGACATCGTCACCGTGGTCGACGACATCCAGCGGATTGACCGGATCGAACAGTCCGACCAGGTGCGTACGCACGTCAAAGAAACGGTCGCCGTATTGCGCCGCCAGGTCAGCATTGAGCTGCACGATGTCGCCGTAGTCCCGTCCGCCGCGGCGTTCCGCCGGCGTTGCCTGGTTGGTGACTCCCAGCACGAGGTAGCGGTCGTTGCCAGGCGCCAGCGACGCGATGGAGCGGGCCAGGTCGGCCTTGATGGTGGCGGCCTGCGTCTGGTTGTTGCCGCCATACCAGAACACGTTCACCCAGTTGTCGTGGGCGTTGTCCGCCGCCTGCAGGTTGGCGATCTGCGTCGACGTCAGTCCGGCGCTTCCGCCGACGAAAACCTGCCGGCCTGTGGCAATCTGCCTGAGCAACGCTGCGTAGCCGGGCACGTCGGCGCGGCCCGGCAGCCCTGTGGTGTGCGAGTCGCCCCACGCGGCGATGTTGCTGGACCCCGCAAAAGCGCTGGCCTGTGGCGCGGGCGCGGTCGCGGCCGTTTCAAAGGCGCTCCCACCACCACCGCCCCCGCAGGCGCCCAGCACCAGCGAGGCGAGCGCACCCATTGCGGTTCTGCGTTTCATGTGATTGCCCAAAAGAGACGGATTGTCCGGGCGCCGCCGAACGGCTGAGTGTCAGCCGGCG
The DNA here is from genome assembly GCF_004682015.1 of Ramlibacter henchirensis. Classification (NCBI taxonomy): domain Bacteria; kingdom Pseudomonadati; phylum Pseudomonadota; class Betaproteobacteria; order Burkholderiales; family Comamonadaceae; genus Ramlibacter; species Ramlibacter henchirensis. The sequence goes on from NZ_SMLM01000003.1 coordinate 495,588, forward strand.
TGATGAGCCCGCAGTGCCGATGCACGTCGCGGGTGCAGGCGGCGTCCTACATCGCGCTCTGGGGCTTCAGTGCGCCGGCGCTACAGCCGGGCCAGCCGAGCCAGGGCTTCTTGCAGGGTCTCGTCGCGCTTGGCGAAGCAGAACCGCACGACGCGCTGGTCGAAACCGCCGCCGTAGAACGCGGACAGCGGGATGGCCGCGACGCCGATCTCGCGCGTGAGCCACAGGCAGAACTCGTCTTCCCGCAGGTCGCTCACGGCCGAGATGTCGACGCACTGGAAGTAGCTGCCCTCGCTGGGCAGCATGCGAAGGCGCGTCTTGCGCAGCCCATCGCGGAAGAGGTCACGCTTGCGCTGGTAGAACGCCGGCAACTCGAGATAGGGCTCCGGCCGGGCCATGTACGCCGCCAGGCCGTGCTGGACCGGCGTGTTCACGGTGAACACGTTGAACTGGTGGACCTTGCGGAATTCCGCGCTCAGCGGCGCGGGTGCCAGCACGTACCCGACCTTCCAGCCCGTCACGTGAAAGGTCTTGCCGAAGCTGGACACGATGAAGGCGCGTGCGGCCAATCCGGGAAAGCTCGCGGCGCTCTGGTGCCGGTGGCCGTCGAACACCATGTGCTCGTAGACCTCGTCGCTGATCAGGAGCACGTCCGTCGGCGCCAGCAGGTCCTGCAGCCGCAGCATCTCCTCACGTGTCCAGACGGTGGCGCTGGGGTTGTGCGGCGAGTTGATCAGGATCGCGCGGGTGCGCGGCGTCAGCGCCGCCGCGATCCGGTCGAAGTCGGGGCGGAAGGTGCCCGGCACCAGCGGAACGCGCACCACGGTGCCGCCGGCCAGCTCGATGTTCGGCACGTAGCTGTCGTAGCAGGGCTCCAGCACGATGACCTCGTCGCCCGGACGCACGACGGCGAGGATGGCCGTGATGATGGCCTGCGTGGCGCCGGCCGTGATGGTCACTTCCGATCCCGAGTCGTACCGGCGTCCGTAGAGCGCCTCCACCTTGGAAGCGACTGCCTCGCGCAGCGAGGGCACGCCCGTCATCGGGGGGTACTGGTTCAGGCCGCGCGTCATAGCGTCGGTGACGGCCTGCACCAGCTTCGGATCGCATTCGAAATCGGGGAATCCCTGTCCGAGATTCACGGCCCCCGTCTCGGTTGCGAGGGCGGACATGACGGTGAAGATGGTCGTGCCGACGTTGGGCAGCTTGGTCTGCACGGACGGCGTCCGCACGGCGGTGGCATCAGAGCTCATAGTCGTTCACGTGGCCGGTCATGGCCTTGGCGATCAGGTTCCGGTCGAGGCGGCTGGACAGCAGCTCGGCGAACTGGAAGACGAAGTTGCGCAGGTATGCACCGCGCTTGAACGCGACACGGGCGACGTTCTGTCCGAACAGCGTCCCGAGCGGCCGCACGGCGAGGTCCGCATTCTGGCCGTCGTCGCGCACCGCCATCTCCGCCACGATGCCGATGCCCAGGCCGAGGCGCACGTAGGTCTTGATCACGTCGGAGTCGATCGCTTCCAGCGCGATGCGCGGCTCCAGCTTGCGATGCGCGAAGGCCGTGTCGATGCGGGTGCGGCCGGTGAAGGACGGGTGGTACGTGATGATCGGTTCGGACGCGAGGTCCTCGAGGCTGATGCGCTCCTTCTTGACCAGCGGATGGTCCAGCGGCATCACCAACACGTGCTGCCATTCGTAGCAGGGCAGGGTGACCAGCTCCTGGTAGTCGGAAAGCGATTCGGTGGCGATGCCCACTTCCGCCGTCTCGTCGATCACCATCCGCGCCACCTGGTCGGGCGAGCCCTGGTGCAGGCTGATGTTGACCTTGGGGTAGGCCTCGCGCAGCTTGGCCACGGGCACCGGCAGCACGTAGCGCGCCTGCGTGTGCGTCGTCGCGATCGAGAGCGTGCCGCTGTCCTGCGCGCTGAACTGCTCGCCGATGCGTTTGAGGTTGCCGACCTCCCGCATGATCAGCTCGATGCTGCGCAGCACGTGCTGGCCGGGTTCGGTGATGCGCTTCAGGCGCTTGCCATGCCGGGCGAAGATCTCCACCCCGAGTTCCTCTTCCAGTTCGATGATGGCCTTCGAGACCCCGGGCTGGGAGGTGTGGAGGGCCTTGGCCGCCTCGGTCAGGTTGAGGTTGCGGCGGGCGGCTTCCTGGACGAAACGGAACTGGTGCAGGTTCATGCCAGACGAATCTTAAGCAGGAACCTATTATGCAGGATCAGTCTAAGGGTCGGCTTGCAGGACGGCATTTGCGAGCAAGTCGAGGACGTCCGCTCGCTCCCCAACCGATGGCAGCAGGTGGACCGAGACGCCGGGATGCGCGACCCGCGCCGCTTCCACCAGCCGCGGCAGGTCCTTGCGCGCGTGCTTGCCGACGCCCAGGAACATCGGCAGCACCGTGACGCGGTCCGCTCCGCCGCGCGCGAGTTCCGTCATGGCGGCGGCGAAATCGGGCGCCTGCAGTTCCAGGAACGCGCAAATCACCGCCGTGTCCGGCGAGAGCTCGCTGATACGAAGGGCGAGTGCGTCCATCGGCTCGCGCCACGCCGGGTCGCGCGACCCGTGCCCGAACAGGATGACCGCGGGCCGCGTCATCGTCGCAGGACCAGCCAACTGAAGGCGGCCAGCGACAGCAGCGAATAGAGCAACCCCGGCGCCGCGGCGGTCAGCCAAGGCCACCAGTTGCGCAGGTTGCCGACGTAGCCGAACACGTTGTTCAGCAGGAAGAAGCTGATGCCGATCAGCACGCCGCCGAACACGTACGTCGTGATGCCGCCCGAGCGGAAATGCAGGTACGCGAAGGGAAGGGCCAGCACCACCATCACCAGGCAGCTGAGCGGATAGAACACTTTCCGCCAGAACTCGATCTCGTAGCGCTGCGAGGTCTGGCCGTTCTGCTCCAGGTGCTGGATGTAGTTGAACAGGTCGAGCGTGCTCATGCGATTGGGCCGCAGCAGCGCCACCGACACCATCTCCTGCGTGATCTCGGTCTTCCAGCGGACTTCCGCCTGCGTGCTGCGCTCCACCCGCGGCGCGCTCCCACGCGTGAGGAAGCGGGTGATCTCCGCGTCGTGCAGCAGCCAGCCGCCGCGGGCGAAGGTGGCCTTCCGCGCCGCGGTGATGCTCACGAGGAAGCCGCGCTCGTCGGCCTCGAACAGCCGCACGTTCTGCATCGAACCATCCGGCGCCAGCGCCGAGACGTTCACGTTGTACGTGGATTGCTGCTGCCGCTCCTTCAACCACGCGCCGGTCTGGCCGATGCTGATGCGGCCCTGGTAGCGGGCGCGCAGCAGCTGCGCGGCTTTGTCGGCGGCCGGCGCCAGGTAGTCGCCTGCCGCGAACGTCAGGCCGGTGAACACCAGTCCCAGCGCCAGCAACGTGCGAAGGGCCCGGCCCGGGCCCAGGCCGCTGGTGCGCAGGATCGTGTATTCGGAACTTTGCGCGAGACGCGCCATCACGAAGATCGTTCCGATCAGCACCGCGATGGGCATCAGCTCGTAGAGATGGCTGGGCAGCAGCAGCGTCACGTAAAGCAGCGCCTGCGTCAGCCGATAGGGGCTGACGCCACGGCCCACGTTGGGCAGTTCCTCGACGAAGTCGAAGAAGAAGAACAGCGCCAGGAAGCCGGCCGCCACGAACAGCACGGAGGCCAGCACCTCGCGGTAGACGAGGCGGCGGATCGTCTTCAAGGCGCGGCCCTCGTCGCAGGCCGCTGGAGCCGCCGCAACGCCCAGTTGTTGTGCTGTTTCCCGAGCCACAGCGCCGCCAGCAGGAAGGCGCCTCCGTGCAGGCCCGCCATGAACGGGACGAACCCGACGCGGCCCGACGCGATCCAGCTCTGGCCCAGGTTGAGCAGGTTGAAGTAGACGATGAAGGCGAACAGCGCGAACACCAGGTTGCCGCTGCGGCCCGCACGCGGATTCACGCTCGACACCGTGATGGCGATCACCACGAAGTTGAACGCGGCCAGCGCGAGGCCCACGCGCCAGGCCAGTTCGCCGAGGTTGCTCTGCGTGGGGTCCGAAACCAGGGCCATCGTCGAACGCGCCTTGGTCGGCAGGTTGTCCTGCGGGCCGAGCCGCGCGGCGCCGACCTGGTTGCCCAGCTCCTGGAACTCGCTCACCTTCAACTCGCCGCCTTCGACGGCCGTCTCCAGCCGCTGCCCGTCGGAGAGCAGCAGGAACTGCTGGTCGCCTTCGGCCACCACGCGGCCGGTCCTCGCCGCCGTGACCGTCTGCTTTCCCTTCTCGACGGTGGAGATGAAGATGTTCTTCCCCGACTTGTTGTCCGGCGTGTCCTTGTCCAGGAAGAACACGCGCGTGCCGCTGGCCGATTCCTGGAACTGGCCGGGCGCCACCCGCTCCAGGTCGCCGCGGCTGCCGTAGCGCTCCTTCAGTTCCTGCGTCTGCCGGTTGGCCCAGGGCCAGACCAGGAGTGCGAGGACCGCCACGGCCGCGAGGATGGGCCATGCGAATCCGAGCAAGGGCCGCAGCAACGCGGAGAGGCCGCGTCCGGCGGAGAACCAGATCACCATCTCGCTGTCGCCGTACATGCGCGAGAGCGTGCCGACGATGGCGATGAACAGGCACAGCGTGAGGATGGGCGGCAGGTAACCGAGCACCGTGTAGCCCATGACCATCATGATTTCCTGCGGGTTGACGCTGCCGCGGTTGGCCTGGCCCAGCGTGCGGATCAGGGTCATCGTCATGACGATCGTGACCAGCACCACCAGCGTCGCGCCGAAGCTCCGGGCCAGCTCTTTGCGCAGGGAGGAATGGAATAACATCGGCGCGGACCGCTGAACTCGCGAACGAAAAGACCCGTCGATTATGGACTTCGAACTCAAGACCCTGGGGCTGGCCGAAGCGGCCGCACAGAAATGCGATGCCCTGGTGGTGGTGGTGCCGGAGGACTTCAAGGGATCGGGCGATCCGCTGTCGCGGCTGGCGCAGGACGCGCGCAAGGCCGGCGACTTCGAACCCAAGCCGGGCAAGCTGCTGCAGGCCTATCGCATGCCGGGCGTGGCCGCCGGGCGTGTCGTGCTGGCCGGCGCGGGCGACGGCTCGGGCAAGCGCGTGCAGGCCGCGGTGCAGGCTGCGGTGTCGGGGCTGCGCTCCAAGTCGATCAAGCGGCTCGTCATCTGCCTGCCGCCGGACGCGGGCGACGATGCGGTTCGGGCCGCCGTCGCGGCCACGGCCGAGGCGAGCTACGTCTACGTCGCGACCAAGAGCAAGCCCGAAGGGCGGGAACTGGATCGCGTCACCATCGCCGTGGCGCAGGACGCCGCGCAACTGCGCGCCGCTTTCGATTCGGCGCGCGCAGCGGCCAATGGCATCGAACTGGCGCGCGAACTCGGCAACCTGCCACCCAACCTGGCCACGCCCACCCGGCTCGGTGACGAGGCCAGGAAACTGGCGAAGGCCCACGGCTTCCAGTGCGAGGTGCTGGGCCCCAAGGAGGTCGCCCGCCTGGGCATGGGCTCCTTCATGGCCGTCGCGCGCGGTTCGGAAGAGCCACTGCGCTTCATCGTGCTGCGCTACCAGGGCGCAGCCGCCTCCGAATCGCCGGTGGTGCTGGTGGGCAAGGGCATCACCTTCGACAGCGGCGGCATCTCCATCAAGCCGGCCGGCGAGATGGACGAGATGAAGTTCGACATGGGCGGGGCCGCGAGCGTGCTGGGCACTTTCCGTGCGCTGGGCGACATCCGTCCCGCGGTCAACGTGATCGGGCTGATTCCCAGCTGCGAGAACCTGCCCGACGGGCGGGCGCTCAAGCCGGGGGACGTGGTCACCAGCATGAGCGGCCAGACCATCGAGGTGCTGAACACCGACGCGGAAGGGCGGCTGATCCTGTGCGACGCGCTGACGTACGCGGAGAAGTTCAAGCCGCGCGCGGTAGTCGACATCGCCACGCTCACGGGCGCTTGCGTGATCGCGCTGGGCGGGGTGCGCAGCGGCCTGTTCTCCACCGACGACGGACTTGCCGGCGCGCTGCAGCAGGCCGGCGACGCGGCCTTCGACCTGTGCTGGCGGATGCCGCTGGACGACGAATACGGCGAAGGGCTGAAGACCAATTTCGCCGATGTGGCCAACGTGGCCGGGCGGCCCGGCGGCGCGATCACGGCGGCCAAGTTCCTGCAGCGCTTCGCCGCCAAGTACCCGTGGGCGCACCTGGACATCGCGGGCACAGCGTGGAAGGGCGGTGCGGCCAAGGGTTCCACCGGCCGGCCCGTCGGCCTGCTGGTTCAATACCTCCTGTCGCAGTCGCAAGCCCGGGGTGGCGCGCGCGCAAGCAAGGCAGCGCCGCGGCCTGCTCGAAGGAAGGCAGCCGCGGCCCGGTGAAGCCATGACGGAAGTTGCGTTCCACTTCAACGCGCCGGACAAGCTGGGCTACGCGTGTCGCTTGCTGCGCAAGGCGTTCGGCGCCGGGTCGCAGGTCGTGGTGACGGGCAGCCCGGAGTTGCTGCGTGAGCTGGATACCAGCCTGTGGACTTTCGGTGCGCTCGAATTCGTGCCGCACTGCCACGGCGACTCGCAGGGCCAGCGCGTGCAGGCACGCAGCCCCATCGTGCTCGCCGAAGCGCCGCGCACGGCGCCGCACCAGCAGGTGCTGGTCAACTTGGGCGAGGCCGTGCCCGACGGCTTCGAGCGTTTCGAGCGTCTCATCGAAGTGGTGACGCAGGACGACGCCGATCGCAACCAGGCGCGCCAGCGCTGGAAGCACTACGCCGACCGTGGCTACGCCATCGTGCGGCACGACCTGGGGCAGGCACGCTGAGATGGCCTCGCGCACTCCGCCCCGTTTCGTGCCCACGCTCACCGAAGTGGTGCCGGGCAGCGCCGCGCCGCCCGCAGGCGAGAAGCTGAACGAGGAGCAGCTGGTGCATCGCGTCATGCAGCGCGTCGATCTCACCCTCGACAAGCGCCTGCGCGAGGCGATCGCCAGCGTGGTGCTCGAGCACAGTCGCCAGCTCGCGCCCGCACTGCGCGAGCAGATCGAGGCGGTGGTCGCGAAGGCCGTGTCCGAAGCGATCGCCGAGGAGCTCGGCGTCGAGGGCGGCGACCCCGAAACGCAGCGCTGAGCCACGCTGTTTTCTCGCGTCCGGAAGGCCGCGCAGCATCGCGCAACGCGCGACCCGCACGACCGGTTGTCCTGCGCTTTCCCCTATGGTTTGGGTCCGGAAATTGCGATATGTTCGCGCCCGTTGAGCTCACAACACATCTCAACCCTATCCCCACTTTCGGAGGTTTCCCCATGCAAATGAAGATCAAGCTGACGGTTGCCGCCGCCGTCGCCGCCCTGTGCGGCGTCGCCGCCGCGCAGCAGGTGGTCAAGATTGGCCACGTCGCTCCCCTTTCCGGTCCGCAGGCGCACTACGGCAAGGACAATGAGAACGGCGTCCGCATGGCGATCGAGGAGCTGAACGCCCAGGGCGTCACCATCGGCGGCCAAAAGGTCAAGTTCGAGATCCAGGCCGAGGACGACGCCGCCGACCCGAAGCAGGGCACGGCCGCCGCCCAGAAGCTGTGCGACTCCAAGGTCGCCGGCGTGGTGGGACACCTGAACTCGGGAACCACGATCCCCGCCTCCAAGATCTACAACGACTGCGGCATCCCGCACGTCACCGGCGCGGCCACCAATCCCGCCCTGACCAAGCCGGGCTACAACACCACCTACCGCATCATCGCCAACGACAACGCCCTGGGCGCCGCCCTGGCGCTGCACGCGGCCGACAAGCTCAAGCTGAAGAAGGTCGCCATCATCGACGACCGCACGGCTTACGGGCAGGGCGTGGCCGAGGTGTTCAAGAAGACTGCGCAGTCCAAGGGCATGCAAATCCTCGACGAGCAGTTCACGACCGCCCAGGCCACCGACTTCATGGCCATCCTGACCGCCATCAAGGCCAAGAACCCCGAAGCGATCTTCTTCGGCGGCATGGACCCGCAGGCCGGTCCGATGCTGCGCCAGATGGAACAGCTGGGCCTGTCGAACGTCAAGTACTTCGGCGGCGACGGTATCTGCACCAACGAGATCATCAAGCTGTCCGCCGGCGCCAAGACGCTGGAGAACGTCATCTGCGCCGAAGGCGGCGCCTCGCTGGACAAGATGCCCGGCGGGAAGGCCTGGAAGGAGAAGTACGACAAGAAGTACCCCGGCCAGTTCCAGGTCTACAGCCCGTACACCTACGACGCCACCTTCGTGCTGGTCGACGCGATGAAGCGCGCCAACTCCACGGATCCCAAGAAGTACATCCCGGAGCTGAAGAAGGCCAACTACAAGGGCGTGACGGCCACCATCGCCTTCGAGCCCAACGGCGAGCTGAAGAACTCGGCGACCACCCTGTACACGTACAAGGGTGGCAAGAAGGCGCCGCTCTGAGCGAGTGCCTCATCCATGAGAGGGCCGCCGCAAGGCGGCCTTTTTTGTTGCATCCCTGGGTGCGCAGGGCACCTACTTTCACGTCTCTCGGGCTGCCTGCTGAACTGTAGTACCGCCTGCCCTCTTACTGTAGGCGCGTTCCTACACCCCGCGCCAGTACTGGCTTTGCAGGCCATCGGTGCATGGACGAGGTTGCCTCATCCGTCAGAAATCACTACCCTGCGCCACCTCCCGTCTCCGTGACGGGCGCTTACGTGTTGGGGACGAATCAATGGAAGTAGTAGCAAAACTCCCGATCAGTGAGCAGCGCGATGCCGAGCTGGGTCTCCTGCTCAAGGCGCTGGGCGCGTTCCGTCGGGGGGAGGGCGGGGTGACGCTCCCGAACGACTGGGACGGCGTGTACGGCAAGATCGCCGCCGAATTCAACGAGCTGTCGTCGCAGACGGCTCGCACGACGCACAAGCTCAAATCAGTCGAGACGGTTTCCCGCCTGGGCGGCAAGGGCAGTCGCAGGATCGAGGACGGCAAGCTCACCGGTTTCTGGCAGGACAACGTCGCGGTCATCAACCTGCTCGTCGACGAGCTGGAGCTAAATGGCGACAACACGCGCGCCCTGCTCAAGGCGCTCACCGACCTGAGAAAAGGCAACGCGAAGGCCCAGCTCCCGCCGGATTGGTCCGGCGTCTTCGGAAAGGTCGCGGACGCCTTCAACGACGTCGTGGCCGAGAACGTGCGCATGGCGCAGGAACTGTCGCGGCTGTCGCGCGTTGTCGGCAAGGAGGGCAAGCTCAAGGAGCGCGCCCAGCTCGCCAACGCAAGCGGCTTCTGGCGCGACTCCGCCGAATGCATCAACTCGCTGATCGGCGACCTGGTTCACCCGACGTCGGAAGTGGCGCGCGTGATCGGCGCCGTCGCGCAGGGTGACCTGTCCAAGTCGATGGCCCTCGAGGCCGATGGCCGGCCGCTGGAAGGCGAGTTCCTGCGCACCGCCATGATCATCAACAAGATGGTGCAGCAGCTGGGCACCTTCGCCGCCGAAGTGACGCGCGTGGCGCGGGAGGTGGGTACCGAAGGAAAGCTGGGCGGCCAGGCCGATGTTCAGGGCGTCGCAGGCACCTGGAAGGACCTCACCGATTCGGTGAACTTCATGGCGTCCAACCTCACGGCCCAGGTGCGCAACATCGCGGACGTGACGAAGGCGGTGGCTGCCGGCGACCTGTCCAAGAAGATCACGGTGGACGTGAAAGGTGAGATCCTGGAGCTGAAGAACACCATCAACACCATGGTGGACCAGCTCTCCTCGTTCGCCTCGGAAGTGACGCGGGTGGCGCGGGAAGTGGGTACCGAAGGCAAGCTGGGCGGCCAGGCCGACGTGCAGGGCGTGGCGGGTACGTGGAAGGACCTGACCGAGTCGGTGAACTCCATGGGCTCGAACCTCACGGCCCAGGTGCGGAACATCGCCGAGGTGACGACGGCGGTGGCGGCCGGCGACCTGTCCAAGAAGATCACGGTGGACGTGAAGGGCGAGATCCTGGAGCTGAAGAACACCATCAACACGATGGTGGACCAGCTGCGATCCTTCGCTTCGGAAGTGACTCGCGTGGCGCGCGAAGTGGGTACGGAAGGAAAGCTGGGCGGCCAGGCCGACGTGCAAGGCGTTGCGGGCACCTGGAAGGACCTGACCGATTCCGTGAACTCCATGGCCGGCAACCTGACGGCCCAGGTGCGGAACATCGCGGACGTGACGAAGGCGGTGGCCGCGGGCGACCTCTCCAAGAAGATCACGGTGGACGTGAAGGGCGAGATCCTGGAGCTGAAGAACACCATCAACACCATGGTGGACCAGCTCTCCTCGTTCGCGTCGGAAGTGACGCGCGTGGCGCGCGAGGTGGGCACCGAAGGCAAGCTGGGCGGCCAGGCGGACGTGAAGGGCGTCGCCGGCACCTGGAAGGACCTGACCGACAACGTGAACTTCATGGCCGGCAACCTGACCGCCCAGGTGCGCAACATCGCCGACGTGACCAAGGCGGTGGCCAACGGCGACCTGTCCAAGAAGATCACGGTGGACGTGAAGGGCGAGATCCTGGAGCTGAAGAACACCGTGAACACCATGGTGGACCAGCTGCGATCCTTCGCCGCGGAAGTGACGCGCGTGGCGCGTGAAGTGGGTACGGAGGGCAAGCTGGGCGGCCAGGCCGACGTGCAGGGCGTGGCGGGGACGTGGAAGGACCTGACGGAGTCGGTGAACTCCATGGCGTCCAACCTCACCGTGCAGCTGCGGGACGTGTCCAAGGTGGCCACCGCCATCGCCACCGGCGACCTGACGCAGAAGATCACCGTGGAAGCCCGCGGCGAGATCCAGCAGATCAAGGACGTGATCAACACCACGGTGGACCAGCTCTCGTCGTTCGCGGCCGAGGTGACGCGGGTGGCTCGCGAGGTGGGTACCGAAGGCCGGCTGGGCGGCCAGGCCGACGTGCAGGGCGTGGCCGGCACGTGGAAGGACCTGACTGAGTCGGTGAATTCGATGGCGTCCAACCTCACGGTTCAGCTGCGGGACGTGTCCAAGGTGGCCACGGCCATCGCCATGGGCGACCTGACGCAGAAGATCACGGTGGACGTGCGCGGCGAAATCCTGCAGATCAAGGACGTGATCAACACCATGGTGGACCAGCTGCGGTCGTTCGCGTCGGAAGTGACGCGGGTGGCGCGCGAGGTGGGCACCGAAGGCAAGCTGGGCGGCCAGGCCGACGTGCAAGGCGTGGCCGGCACCTGGAAGGACCTGACGGACAACGTGAACTTCATGGCCGGCAACCTGACGGCCCAGGTGCGGAACATCGCCGACGTGACGAAAGCAGTGGCGGCCGGCGACCTCGGCAAGAAGATCACGGTGGACGTGAAGGGCGAGATCCTGGAGCTGAAGAACACCATCAACACCATGGTGGACCAGCTCTCCTCGTTCGCTTCGGAAGTGACGCGCGTGGCGCGTGAAGTGGGCACGGAGGGCCGCCTGGGCGGACAGGCCCAGGTGAAGGGCGTGTCCGGCACCTGGAAGGACCTGACGGACAACGTGAACTTCATGGCCGGCAACCTGACGTCGCAGGTGCGAGGCATCGCCAAGGTGGTGACGGCCGTGGCCAACGGCGACCTGCAGCAGAAGCTGACGGTGGAGGCCAAGGGCGAGATCGCCGCGCTGGCCGAGACCATCAACTCCATGACCGACACGCTGGCCACGTTCGCCGACCAGGTGACCACGGTGGCGCGCGAAGTGGGCGTGGAAGGCAAGCTGGGCGGCCAGGCCAAGGTTCCGGGCGCGTCGGGCACCTGGAAGGGCCTGACGGAGAACGTGAACCAGCTCGCGGCCAACCTCACGACGCAGGTGCGGGCCATCGCCGAGGTGGCCACCGCGGTGACGCAGGGTGACCTGACGCGATCGATCACGGTGGAGGCGCTGGGCGAGATGGCCGCGTTGAAGGACACCGTGAACGAGATGATCCGCAACCTGAAGGACACCACGCAGCTGAACACCGAGCAGGACTGGCTCAAGACCAACCTGGCCAAGTTCTCGCGGATGCTGCAGGGCCAGAAGGACCTCGTGGCGGTGGGCCACCTGATCCTCTCTGAGCTGGCGCCAGTGGTGGGCGCGCAGCAGGCCGAGTTCTACGTGCTGCGCTACACGTCCGACCAGCCGCGCCTGCGCCTGATGGCCAGCTATGCGTCCGACGGACACGGCGCCTACGGCAAGGAAGTGGACCTGGGCGAAGGCCTTGTCGGCCAGTGCGCCTTCGACAAGAAGAAGATCCTGCTGACCTCCAGCATCCCGGAGACGCTGCGCATTTCCTCGGGCCTGACCGAGATGCCGCCGCTCAACGTGCTGGTGCTTCCGATCATCTTCGAAGGGCAGGTGCGGGGTGTGCTGGAGCTGGCGTCGATCGAGCGCTTCAACTCCACGCACCAGCAGTTCCTGGACCAGCTGGCCGAATCGATCGGCATCGTGATCAACACGATCGAGGCCAACATGCGTACCGAGGACCTGCTGACGCAGTCGCAGTCGCTCGCGCAGGAGCTCCAGAGCCGCCAGCAGGAACTGCAGCAGACCAACGAGGAGCTGCAGGAGAAGGCGCGCCTCCTGGTCCACCAGAACCACGAGGTGGAGCGCAAGAACCAGGAAGTGGAGCAGGCCCGCCAGGCGCTGGAGGAAAAGGCCAAGCAGCTGGCGCTGACGTCCAAGTACAAGTCCGAGTTCCTGGCCAACATGTCGCACGAGCTGCGCACGCCGCTCAACTCGCTGCTGATCCTGTCGGACCAGCTGTCGAAGAATCCGGAAGGCAACCTCACCACCAAGCAGGTGGAATTCGCCAAGACGATCCACTCGTCCGGCAACGACCTGCTGATGCTGATCAACGACATCCTGGACCTTTCCAAGATCGAGTCCGGCACGGTGGCGGTGGACGTCAGCGAGCTGCACCTGTCCGACCTGCAGCTGTACGTGGAGCGCACCTTCCGCCACGTCGCCGAAGCCAAGAACGTGGACTTCCACATCCAGACCGGCCTGCAGCTGCCGGCCGCGATGATCACGGACGTCAAGCGCCTGCAGCAGATCCTGAAGAACCTGCTGTCCAACGCGTTCAAGTTCACCCACCAGGGCAACGTGACGCTGACGATCGAGGAAGTGGTCACCGGCTGGAGTTCCGACCACGAGGAACTCAACCGTGCCCAGCAGGTGATCGCCTTCGCGGTGGCGGACACCGGCATCGGCATCTCCGGCGACAAGCAGCAGATCATCTTCGAGGCCTTCCAGCAGGCCGACGGCTCCACCAGCCGCAAGTACGGCGGCACGGGCCTGGGCCTCGCGATCAGCCGCGAACTGTCGAAGCTGCTGGGCGGCGAGATCCGCCTGGCCAGCGCGCCGGGGCAGGGCAGCACGTTCACGCTCTACCTGCCGGTGCACTATCCGTCGACGCGCAGCGCGCGCCGCACCAGTTCGTTCGCCGAGATCCAGCCGGCGCCGCAGGCGCGCCGCCTGCCGCCGCCGCTCCCCGCACCGGCGCCGAAAAAGGAAATCGTCGAGGATCCGCTCGACAACCTGCCGGCCCTGCTGAACGAGGCCGGCGACGACCGGGCCAGCATCCTCGAAGGCGACAGGGTCCTGCTGATCGTGGAGAACGACCTGGGCTTCGCGAAGTTCCTGCTGGACGCCGCGCGGGCCAAGGGCTTCAAGGGCCTGGTGACGTCCGTGGGCGCAGGCGCGCTCACCTTCGCCAACCAGTACCAGATCTCCGCCATCACGCTCGACATGTACCTGCCCGACATGGACGGATGGCGCGTGCTCGATCGCCTGAAGCAGGACTTCATCGCGCGCCACATCCCGGTGTGCGTGATCTCCACGGACGATTCCAGGGAGCGGGCCTTCAAGGGCGGCGCGCTGGCTTTCGTCGAGAAGCCCATCCAGTCCAGGGAGATCCTGGACGACATGCTGGACAAGCTGCGCTCCTACTGCGCCCGCAAGCAGCGCACCGTGCTCGTGGCGATGAAGGACCATGCGGCCCGCGAACGGTTCCTGGGCCACCTGGCCGACGACAACATCACGCCGGTGGTGGTGGAGAGCGCCGGCAGGTTCCTGGCTGCGCTGGACGAGAACCAGTTCGACTGCGTGGTGCTGGAAGACTCGTTCGGCAAGCTCGACACGGCTCAGGTGCGCCACGCGCTGGCCAGCCACTCCGGCCTGGGGCCGCTGCCGCTGCTGCTCTACCGTAACGGGGCGAGCAACGAGTCCGGCCGCTTCTCCTGGCACTCGGACGACCGGGTGACGGTCACCGAGGTGCACACGACGACGCGCCTGTACGACGCGGCCCTCCTGGCGCTCCACCAGAGCGTCGCCCGGCTGCCCGACGCAAAGCGCGCGCTTCTGGAAGAGGCGATCTCCGAGGCCAAGCCGCTGACCGGAAAGCGGGTGCTGATCGTCGACGACGACATGCGCAACATCTTCGCGCTGGCCACCGTCCTTGAAGAGCACTCCATGGACATCGTCTGGGCCGACAATGGGCGCGAGGCGATCAGCCGGGTGGCCAACGATCCCCAGATCGAGGTCGTGCTGATGGACATCATGATGCCGGAGATGGATGGCATGGCCACGATGAAGGAAATCCGCAAGCTGCCGCAGGGCAAGAACCTGCCGATGATCGCCGTCACGGCCAAGGCGATGAAGGGCGACCGCGAGAAGTGCATCGAGGCCGGGGCCTGGGACTATCTTTCCAAGCCCGTGAACACCCATGACCTGCTGACCGTTCTGAGGGCTTGGCTGCACCAGTGACCGCGCGACAGAACACCGAAGCCCAGACCGCGTTCCAGGAGCGCGAGAAGGCCAACATCCTGGTCGTCGACGACCTCCAGGAGAAGCACATTGTTTTCCGGTCGATCCTGGACGAGCTGGGCGAGAACATCGTCAGCGCCCGGTCCGGCAAGGAGGCGCTGCGCTACATCCTCGAGATGGAGTTCGCGGTGATCCTGCTGGACGTCAACATGCCCGACATCGACGGGCTGGAGACGGCCAGCCTGATCCGGCACTACAAGAAGTCGGCCCAGACGCCGATCGTCTTCATCACCGCCTACGTCGACGAACTGCAGGCCAAGCGCGGCTACGCCCTGGGCGCGGTGGACTACATCCCGTCGCCCGTCGTGCCCGAGGTGCTGCGCTCCAAGGTGCGCGTGTTCGTCGAGCTCTGGCGCATGAACCGCCAGCTGCAGCTGCGGGCGGCCGAGCGCGAACAGCTCGCACGCTCGGAAGCGGCGCGCGCAGCGGCGGAGGAAGCCATCCACCGCGCGGACTACCTGGCCGAAGTGAGCCAGGTGCTCTCGCGATCGCTGGAGCTGGAACACACCGTCCGCGCGCTGCTCGATGTATCCGTCCCGATGCTGTGCGACAAGGCGGTCGTGGCGCTGGTCGATTCCGAAGGCAACGTGGTGCGATCACACGGCACGGGCGGCGCCACCGCCGACGGCTTGCCCGAGGGCGCCCGCCAGGCGCTCTCTCGCGCCATCGCCACCCGCCACTTGCAGCTGTGGAAGGACGACGGGGAGGGCGCCGCGTTGTGTCCGTTGACCGCCGGCGAACGCGTGCGCGGCGTGCTGGTCCTGCAAGGCGACCCGCAGCAGTTCGACGGCGCACGGCTGGCGCTCGCGCGCGAAGTCGCGGGCCGCGCGTCCATCGCCATGGAGAACGCGCGCCTGTACAGCGCCGTGCAGGAGGCGGACCGGCGCAAGAACGAGTTCCTGGCCATGCTGGCCCACGAACTGCGCAACCCGCTCGCGCCCATCCGCAATGCGGTGCACATCATGCAGGGCACCGACGTCGACGGCCCCACCATGAACTGGGCACGCGACGTGATCAGCCGCCAGGCCGACCACATGGCGCGCCTGATCGACGACCTGCTGGACGTCTCGCGCATCGTGCAGGGCAAGGTGGTGGTCAAGCCCGAGAAACTGAGCCTGGCCTCGCTGATCGAGCGCTCGGCGGAATCGAGCCTGCCGCGGCTGGAGGCGCGCAACCAGACGCTGGCGATGGAGCTGCCGCAGGAGTCCGTGCTGCTGGAAGGCGACTCGGTGCGGCTGTCGCAGGTGCTGTCCAACCTGATCAACAACGCGTCGAAGTTCTCCCCGGCCGAAAGCCGCATCGCCGTCAAGGCGTCGTACACGGACGGCAAGGTCCGCATCTCGGTGAAGGACGAGGGAACGGGCATCGATCCGGCGTTCCTGCCTCACATCTTCGACCTCTTCGCGCAGGGCGACCAGTCGCTGGACCGCTCGCAGGGCGGCCTCGGCATCGGCCTCACACTGGTCAAGCACCTCGTGGAACTGCACGGCGGCACGGTCGACGCGCACAGCGAGGGCATCGGCAAGGGCACGGAAGTGTCCTTCACCCTGCCCGCGAAGCTGGGCCAGCTTGAGAAGTCGCAGCAGGTCGCGCCCATCACGCCCCGCAAGGCGGCGACCGAGCCGTCCACCGCGTCGCGCATCCTGGTCGTCGACGACCTGATGGCATCGGCCGAGACGCTGATGACGCTGCTGGAAATGGAAGGCTTCCAGGTCAAGGTGGCCAACGAAGGCAAGGCGGCGCTGCAGATCGCGCAGGAGTTCCGGCCCGACGTCGTGCTGCTGGACATCGGACTGCCCGGCATGAACGGCTTCGAGGTGGCGCACCAGCTGCGCAGCCACCCTTCGTCGCAGGACGCGCTGCTGATCGCGCTGACGGGCTACGGCGAAGCCGAAAGCCGCTCGCGCTCGGCCCAGGCCGGCTTCGACTTCCACATGGTCAAGCCGGCCGACGTGAACCTGCTGCTGTCGATGATCGCCAACCCGCAGGAAGCGCGCCGGGCCAAGGTCGCCTGAGCGGCGCCGCCTCTGACGAGCAGGGGCCCGCTGCTACAATCGCGGGCTCGCAGGAGAGGTGGATGAGCGGTTTAAGTCGCACGCCTGGAAAGCGTGTGTGGGTTGATAGCCCACCGCGGGTTCGAATCCCGCCCTCTCCGCCACGCACAGTGAACAGCCCCCGCCAGGGGGCTTTTTTCATTGGGAACCGCGGGGCGTTGATCCGCCAAGCCCTGCCACCGCGCGCGTTGATGAGCATCAGCGCTATGGTTCCCCCTGATTCCCCGTCGTCAGGATGCCCCTAGATTGAGGACCTTCGTCAGGTCGACGACAAGAAGGAGCCTCGATGAAAGCCAGCAAGATCCGCCGTGCGCTTGTCTCTGCAGCGCTTTTGAGCCTCGCATCAGCATGGGCCGCGCCCGCGCTTGCCCAAGCCTATCCGAGCCGGCCGATCACGCTGATCGTGCCTTGGGGCGCGGGCGGCGGCACGGACGCCACGGCTCGCATCATCGGCTCGCTGCTGGAAAAGGAACTCGGCCAGCCCGTGAACGTCGTGAACCGCACGGGCGGCAGCGGCGTCGTGGGCCATGCGGCGATCGCGTCGGCTCCGCCCGATGGCTACACCATCGGCATGGCCACGGTGGAGATCGGCATGATGCACTGGCAGGGCCTGACGGAACTCTCCGGTGCGTCGTACACGCCGATCGGCCTGGTGAACGCCGATCCGGCGGGGGTGCAGGTCCGCGCCGACGCCCCCTACAAGACCATCCAGGACCTGCTCACCGCCATCAAGGCCAATCCGGGGAAGTTCAAGGCGTCCGGCACCGGCCAGGGCGGCATCTGGCATCTCGCGCTGGCAGGACTGCTGCGCGACCAGAAGATCGACCCGGCCGCGGTGCCCTGGGTGCCGAGCAACGGCGCTGCGCCCGGCCTTCAGGACATGGTGGCCGGTGGCATCGAGATCGCCCCGGTGTCGCTGCCGGAAGCCCGTTCGCTCATAGACGCAGGCAAGGTGAAGAGCCTGGCCATCATGGCCGACAAGCCGGCGGCGCTCTATCCCAACGTGCCGACCGTCAAGGCGGCACTCGGCAGCAACTGGACCATGGCCGCGTGGCGCGGCATCGTCGCGCCCAAGGGCATTCCGAAGGACGTCCAGGACAAGCTGGCCGCCGCCATCGGGAAGATCGCCGCCAGCAAGGAATACAACGAGTTCATGACCAGCCGCGGCTTCGGCGTCATCTACGCGCCCGCCGACGAGTTCGGCCGCTTCATGGCCAAGTCGGACGCCGAACTCGGCGCCACGATGAAGGCCGTCGGGCTGGCCAAGTAAGAGGCCGGTGAAACTCAACGACGCAGTCCTCGGCGCGCTCTTCATCGCGCTCGGGGCGGCGGTGCTCTTCGGGGTCCAGGGCTTCCCCAAGATCCCGGGGCAACCGGTCGGTCCGGCGCTCTTTCCGGGCCTGATCGCCACCGGCCTGTGCGTCGCGGGCGCCGTGTTGCTGGTGCAGGGCTGGCGCGGCCGCCGCAACGGCGAGCGGTGGCTCGCGTGGGAACCGTGGGTCCAGTCACCCCGGCACGTGGCCGCGCTCGCGGTGTTGCTCGGCTCCGTGCTCCTGTACATCTTCGCGGCCGGGAAGGTCGGCTTCCTGCCGCTTGCCGTCTTGATCCTGTCGGCTCTGTTCATGACGCTGCGCGTGCCTCCCGGCCGCGCCGTCCTCATCGCCGTCATTGCCGCACTGGTGGTGCACTTCGCCTTCTACAAGCTGCTTCGAGTGCCGCTTCCCTGGGGCGTGCTGACGCCCTATGCCTGGTAGGTGACCCGTGTTCCAGGCAGTCGCCCAGGCCTTCGCGATGGTGTTCGAGCCGTACACCATCGCCGTGATGCTCGGTGCCTCGCTCTTCGGCTTGTTCGTGGGCGCGGTCCCCGGCCTCACGGCGACGATGGCCACGGCGCTGCTGGTGCCCGTCACCTTCTTCATGCCGCCGATCCCCGCCATCGCAGCGATGGTCACCGCCACTGCGATGGCGATCTTCTCGGGCGACATCCCGGGCTGCCTGCTGCGCATTCCGGGCACGCCCGCATCGGCCGCCTACACGGACGAAGCGTTCGCCATGACGCGCAAGGGCGAGGCCGAACTCGCGCTCGGCGCCGGCCTCGTCTTCTCCGCCGTGGGGGGACTTTTCGGGACGGTGGCGCTGATCGTTGCGGCCCCCGCGCTGGCGGAGTTCGCACTGAACTTCAGTTCGTTCGAGTATTTCTGGCTGGTCCTGTTGGGGCTTACCTGCGCCGTCCTCATCACCGGCGACCAGCCGCTCAAGGGCGTCGTGACGCTCCTGCTCGGACTGCTGGTCGCCTGCGTGGGCCTGGGCAACCCCGCGGGTTTCCCGCGCTTCACCTTCGGCAACGCGGAAATGACGGGCGGCATCGGGATGATCCCGATGATGATCGGCATGTTCGCCATCTCCGAGGTGATCCGCTACGTCGTCGACACCAGCCCGCCGGCGGAAGTCGTGGTCGACAAGGTCGGCAATGTGATGCGCGGGCAATGGGCGCTGGCGAAGAAATACCCCGTGCAGATCCTGCGAGGGAGCACCCTGGGCACGGCCGTGGGCGCGCTGCCCGGAGCCGGCGCGGACATCGCCGCCTGGATGTCCTATGCGATGAGCAAGAGGTTCTCGAAGGAGCCCGAGAAATTCGGCACCGGCCATGTCGAAGGCATCGTCGAGTCGGGCGCGGCGAACAACAGCGCGCTGGCGGGGGCGTGGATCCCGGCGCTGGTGTTCGGCATCCCGGGCGATTCGATCACGGCCATCGTGATCGGCGTGCTGTACATGAAGAACATGAACCCCGGGCCGACGCTGTTCACGACCAATCCGCAGAACATCTATGCCGTGTTCCTGCTCTTCATCATCGCGAACATCATCATGGTTCCGCTGGGCCTGCTCTGCATCAAGGTCGCCAAGCGCATCCTGCGGGTGCCGCGCAACGTGCTCATGCCGCTGATCCTGCTGTTCTGCATCGTGGGCACGTTCGCCATCAACAACACGCCGTTCGACGTGGCCGTGATGCTCGTCGCGGGCGTGGTGGCCTACGTGCTGGAAGCGAACCGTTACCCGATCGCGCCCGCGATCCTGGGCGTGGTGCTGGGCGGCATGCTGGAGGAAAACTTCATCACGTCGATGATCAAGTCCGAGGGCGATCTCTCCGCCTTCGTCGGACGGCCGATCGCGGCCGGGCTCGCGGCCCTCACGTTCCTCGTGTGGTTCGCGCTTCCCCTGCTGCGAGCGCTGCGCAGCAGGAGGCAGGCGGCGCTCCGGTCCTCGGCGTCGCCGCGCTGAGGGCAGCTTCCGGCCGGAAGCTGCCGTCCTCGCTTACTGTCGCTTGAGCATGGCGCCGATGACCGCGCCGAGGCCGAGCGCCACCACGGCGGACGTGACCGGCCGAGATGAAATCATGCCGCGCGGTTCGACATCGACCCGATCGCGCTGCCAGGCGGTCCCGTTGCCTTTTTCATCGACGGTGACGTACGCCATGCCGGTCTCCGGACGGCGGCGCTGCAGCCAGAGCGTCGTCAGCAGTGCGCCGGCGCCGAGCATCGCCCCGGCCCCGACGAGTGGACGGGCCTGCACTTCCGAGCGCGCCATGCTGCCGTACTCCTGCGACCTGGCCAGCAGGCGTTGCGTGGCCAGCCGCATCTGCAGAGGCACGGTACTGACCTTGCGCGCCAGCGTGGATGCCGTGGATTCGGCGCCCGCCAGGCCCAGGCTCGCGGCCGCCCCCGCTTTGCCCGCCGCTTCCTGCCCGGTCGCCCGCAGGCCCTGCATGTAGGAACCGGCCGTGTCCGTCCAGCGCCTGGCGGATCGATCAGGTGACGGGCTCGCCTCCCACGTCGGCCGCGTATACGCAGGCACATTGACGACGCGCACCTTCGGCTTCCTGCGCGTGAACACCTTGTCGAGGACCACGCCGGCGCCGACCGCAATGGCAGCGGACTGCAGCGGTTGGGCGTTGATGCGCTCGCGTACCTTGTCTCCATATTGCCGGGCCTGCTCGCCGTACTTGTCCCGGCTGGACATCACGCCCCGGCTCCTGGAATCCAGGCTCTGCTCGACGCTGTCGATGGCCCGGTGGACCGCGGCGGCGAAGCGGTGGATACGCTCACGCGCATCGAACCCGCCCCGGGTGGACGCGTCGTAGCCGACGGGTTTGGCGAGCAAGGCTGCGGTAGTGGTCGAGTCTGAAGTCGTCTGGGTAATCAAGATTTCCTCCAAGATTTGAGAAAGGCGAGCAAGGCGTCATCCCGCTGGAAAAGATCCAGGGCCGGAGACGGAACACCCGTCGCGCGAGAGAGATGGCGGCACCGATGGGTACCGCGATCCGGTGCCTTCAGAAGGCCGGGGTAGTGTCCCCGCAGCGAGCGGTCCGCTCCTCTCATCCGGGGGTATCAACTTGTCAATTAGACGGTGGCCGACGCCATCCTTTGCAGCCGCGACGAAGCGATTCAGGGCAGCTCTTCGTCGTCGGACGCGAAGGCCCCGCCTTCCTCGGCGAGGTTCTTGTGCAGCTCGATCATCTGCTTGAGCGTGGCCTTCAGTTCAGCGGACCGGGCCAGCCCGAAAGGCTCGAGCACGCGATGCTCGTGGACGAGTGCGAGATCGATCAGGCCCGCGACCTGCCGTTCACCCGCTGCGGTGATCGAGATCAGCGTGATGCGCCGGTCGGTGTCGTGCGGAATCCGTTTGATGTGCCCGCGGCTTTCCATGCGGTCCAGCACGCGGGTGAGGGTAGGCTGCTTGAGCACCGTGCGCCGGGCCAGGCTGCCGATGCTCATCGGCTCTGCGCCTGCCAGCGTCGCCAGCACGCGCCATTCGGAAATCGTGAATCCCTTGGACGTGACGGTCCGGTGGAACTCGCCCGAGATCAGGTGGCTCGCCTGCGCCAGCAGCGCGGGCAGGTAGTCGTCCACGAAGGGGCGCTTGTGGGCTTTGGCGGCCTTGCTCATCCCGGAATTCTCCCTCGCGCCGAGGCAGCGCACACATCCTTGACAGATCAATATATGAAAAGTAATGTACCCCGCCGGCGTTGCGCCGGGCAGGAGTACACAGATGAGAATCGCCATCCTCGGCGGTGGCCACGGCTGCTACGCGGCCGCCGCCGACCTCGCCGAAGCCGGTCACCAGGTGAGCCTCTGGCGCCGTGACGCCAGGGCGCTG
The DNA here is from genome assembly GCF_004682015.1 of Ramlibacter henchirensis. Taxonomy (NCBI): domain Bacteria; kingdom Pseudomonadati; phylum Pseudomonadota; class Betaproteobacteria; order Burkholderiales; family Comamonadaceae; genus Ramlibacter; species Ramlibacter henchirensis. Next base: position 517,554 of record NZ_SMLM01000003.1, read on the forward strand.
CAGCCCGTCATCGACAGCGGCTCGATCAAGCTCAAGGACGCCGACGGCGCGCGCGACGTGGCCATCGCCCGCGCGACGGCCGACATCCGCGATGCACTCTCCGGTGCCCAGCTTGTCCTGATCCCTTCGCCGGCGATCGCCCAGGCCGATATCGCGCGAGCCATGGCGCCGCACCTGGTGGACGGCCAGGTCGTGTTCCTGCCGCCGGGCACTTTCGGAAGCTTCGTGATGGCCCGCATCGTCCGTGAGAGCGGCAATCGCGCCGACGTCGCCTGGGCCGAGACGGGCACCTTGCCCTGGCTCGCGCGCAAGCATGGCGAGCGCGAGGTCAACGTCACGGTGCGAGCCGTGCGTTTGCCGACAGGCGTCTACCCGGCTCGCAAGGCCGAGCAGGCGCTCGCGGTGATCCGTGAAGCCTTCCCCAGCGTGCACGGATGCGGTGACGCGTTGTCCGGCGCGTTGATGAACGCGGGTCCGATCATCCACCCGCCCTTGATCGTGATGAACGCGGCCCCGCTGCAGCACTTCGAGCGCTGGGACATCCACAACGAAGGCACGCAGCCCGCGGTGCGGGCCGTAACGGACCGGCTGGACCAGGAACGCATCGCGGTGCGCGAGGCGCTCGGTTATTCCGCGCCTCACTATCCGCTCGCCGACCACTACCTCAACGACCGCTGGATGTACGGCGACGCCCACAAGAAACTGGTGAAGTCCGGCGACTGGCGCGAGAACATCGACCTGCACACGCACCGCTACGTAACGGAAGACACGGAGCTGGGCCTCGCGTTCCTGGCGTCCGTGGCCCGTTGGACGGGAACGGACGCACCGATCGCCCAGGGGCTGCTGGCCGTCGTCGGCGGTTTCCTCGGCCGCGACCTGCGCCGCGGGCAGCGCACGCTGGAAGGCCTCGGGCTCGCCGGCATGCGCCGCGAAGACCTGCAGCAACTGCTTCACAAGGGCGAATGACATGGCGCGCTTCGTTGCCGTCGGTGCGGGGCGGATGGGCCGCGGCATCGCGATCAGTTTTGCTTACGCCGGCTACCGCATCGCGCTCGTGGACCTGCGCCAGCGCAGCCCCGAGGCCTGGAGCAAGCTGCGGGAGGAGGCCATGGCCGAGGTCCGCGCGAGCCTGCAAGGCCTGGTGAAACTCGGCGCGCTCCAGCCGGAGCAAGTGGAGCCCATCGCCAGCCGCGTGGAACTGGTCGACGCCGCCGGCGCAGCGGCGGCGCTTGCGCAAGCCGAGCTCGTGTTCGAGGGCGTACCCGAGACGATGGAGGCCAAGCGAGACGCCTTCGCGCAGATCAACCGGCTCTGCCGCGAGGACGCCATTCTCACTTCCACCACCAGCAGCATCCTGGTGACGCAGCTGGCGGAACTGGTGCACCGGCCGGAGCGCTTCCTCAACATGCACTGGCTCAATCCCGCGTACCTGATCCCGGTGGTGGAGCTGAGCACGCATGCGGGCACCAACGCGGAAGTCGTGGCTCGCACCCGTGCACTGATGGAAGGCATCGGCAAGCTGCCGGTCGTGTGCGGGCCGGCGCCCGGCTACATCGTGCCGCGCCTGCAGGCGCTGGTGATGAACGAGGCAGCGCGCATGGTGGAGGAGGGCGTCGCCACCGCCGAGGAAATCGACAAGGCCACTCGCTTCGGCATGGGCCTGCGCTTCGCAGCGCTGGGGGTCGTGGAGTTCATCGATTTCGGCGGCTGCGACATCCTGTTCCACGCCAGCCGCGAGATGGCCGGCACCATCGACGCCTCCCGCTACGAGACGCCGGGCATCGTCACGAAGATGATGGAAGAGGGCCGGCTGGGGCTGAAGACCGGCAGCGGCTTCTACGAGTACGCAGGGAAAGACACGGGCGCTTACCGCGTGGACGTGCTGTCGCGAACGCTCGGCATGCTGCGGCACGCGGGCTTGTGGCGGCCGCCGGCCGACAAGACCCTCGCATGAAGGTCCGGCGCGCCTTCGCCGACCTGCCGCACGGGCAGGTCCACTACGCGGAGTGCGGTGACCCCCGCCGGCCCGCGGTGCTGCTGCTGCACCAGACCCCGCGCAGCTGGGCCGAGTACCGCGAGGTGCTGCCGCTGATCGGCGCCAGCTACCGGGCGATCGCCATGGACACGGCAGGCTTCGGCGACTCGGAGCCGCCCAGCGGCCCGGCCTCCATCGAGACCTGGGCGGCCGTCGCGGTGCAGTTGCTCGATGCCCTGGGGCTGCCGCGCGTGCATGTCGTGGGCCACCACACGGGCGGCGTCATCGCGGTGGAGCTCGCGGCCCGCCATGCGGAGCGGGTGGCCTCGCTGGTGCTGTCCTCCACGCCGTACACCGATGAAGCGTTCCGCCGCGCGCGTGCGCAGCGTCCGCCCATCGATGCGGTCGAGCCGGCGGACGACGGCAGCCATCTCGCCGAGTTGTGGCGCAAGCGCCAGTCGTTCTATCCGCCCGGCCGGCCCGAACTGCTCCTTGCCTTCGTGCAGGACGCAATGAAGGTGCGCGGCGACGTGGAAGGGGGCCATCGGGCGGTCGCTTCGTATCGCATGGAGGACTGCATCGCGCAGGTGCGGCAACCCACGCTGCTGATCAAGGCCATGGACGATCCCTTCGCGGCGCCTCACGCGCAGGAGCTGCACGAACGGCTGCCGCAGGCCCGCATCGAGGAGATCCCCGGCGGCATGGTGCCCTTGCCCGACCAGCTGCCGGCCGCCTTCGCGGACGCGGTCCTGCGCTTTCTGGACGAGCAGCCGTGAAGGCGCTGCGCGTGCACGCCTGGGGCGAACCGCCTCGCGTCGAAGAGCTCCCCGATCCGGCGCCGTCGCCCGGCCGCTCCATCGTCCGCATGCACGCGGCGACGGTCGGGCACATCGACCGCACGATCTGGAGCGGCGCCTTCCTGCGCCATCCGCCGCTGCCGTACATCCCGGGAGTGGAAGGCGCGGGCGTGGTCGTGCACAGCGAGCGCTTCGCCGCCGGCCAGCGCGTCTGGCTGCGCGGCGCCGGGCTCGGCACGGTTCGCAACGGAACCTGGTGCGAACTGGTCGACGCGCCCGACCATGCACTCGGCGCCTTGCCCGAGCAGGTGCCGATGGCGCTCGGCTCGGCCTTCTTTTCGCCGTCGACCTCGGCCTGGGTCGCGCTGCACGACGTGGGCCAGGTCCGCGAAGGCCAGCGTGTGCTGGTGACAGGCGCGACCGGCGCGGTGGGCTCGCTCGTCTTGCAACTGGCACGCGACGCGGGTGCGCAGGTCCGTGCGGTGTACTTCGATGAAGAGCAGCGCTCGCGCCTGCCGGCGCACTTCGATGCGGTGTCTGCGGACGCGCTGGCGCCGGAGGCCGACCTGCTGCTCGACACCGTGGGCGGCGACGCGCTGCCTGCCGCACTTCGCGGTGTCGCGCCCGGCGGCCGCGCGGTGCTCGTGGGCTATGCCGGCGGCACCGAAACCAGGCTGGACTTGCCCGAGCTATTGCAGCGCGACATCGCGCTGCTGCCGCTGAACATGTTCCGACGCGAGGCTTCCGGCCGCGCCGCCGCGCCGGCATTGCTGGAGCGGCTTGCGCAAGGCCGATTACAGCTCGAGGTCACGGAGTTTCCGTTCGAGCAGGCGGGCGCTGCGCTCGAGTGGATCACCCGCCGCGGTCACCGCGGCCGGGCGGTGCTGGTGCTCTAGCTGCCGCGCTGGGCCTGTTCGATCAGCCGCGCCAGCGTGTTCTTCAGCTCTGCTGCGCGTGATGCACCGAAGGGTGCGAGCACGCGACGCTCGTGCTCGCGCGCCAGCGGGATCAGCTGCGAAGCAGCCTTGCTCCCTGAGGGGTAATGCTTACCAGCGTGATGCGCCGGTCTCCCTGATAAGGCAGGCGGCGCACATGCCCGCAGCCTTCCATGCGATCGAGAACCTTGGTCAGCGTGGGCTGCTTCATCACCACGATCTGCGCGAGGCGAGTGATGCTCAAGGGCTGCCCGTCGGCCAGCGTGGCCAGCACACGCCACTCCGACGGCGAGAAACCGCGCGCGCCGACCACGTCGTGGAACTCGCCCGCGATCACCTGATGGGCCTGCGCGAGCAGGGCCGGCAGGTAGTCAGCGACGAAGTCCCCGCCCATCGAATCGGCCTGGCTGGATGAGCCGCGATGGTGCGCGCCCGAGCTTCCCGACCTAGGGAAATCACGGGGTTCAGAAATCGCATGACTTTTCATATGTTCCAGCTTAAACTAAATCCGCACGCAGGCAGTGCGAGGCGTTGCTTACCCGGGAAACAGGAAGGCCATGGCTGAGAGATCGTTCGTCGAGGAAGTGAAGAAGCTGCGGCTGGGCGCCGGGGAAACGTTCCGCGGCGAGGGCATCCTGGCCGTGACCAAGGCGCTGCTGGAATCGGGCGTGGCGTACGTCGCCGGCTACCAGGGCGCGCCGATCTCGCACCTGATGGATGTGCTGGCCGACGCGCAGGACATCCTGGCCGAGCACGGCATCCGGTTCGAGAACAGCGCGAGCGAGGCCACGGCCGCAGCCACGCTGGCCGCGTCGGTGAACTATCCGTTGCGCGGCGCCGTGACCTTCAAGGCGACCGTCGGCACCAACGTGGCCTCGGACGCGCTGGCCAACCTGGCCTCGGGCGGCGTCACCGGCGGCGCGCTGATCGTGGTGGGCGAGGACTACGGCGAAGGCTCTTCGATCATGCAGGAGCGCAGCCACGCCTTCGCGATGAAGTCGCAGATCTGGATGCTCGACCCGCGTCCCAACCTCCCGTCCATCGTCGCCGCGGTCAAGCAGGGCTTCGAGCTTTCGGAAGCCAGCAACACGCCGGTGATGCTGCAGCTGCGCATCCGCGCCTGCCACGTGCACGGCGAGTTCACCGCCTCCGACAACAAGCGCCCGGCCTTCACCATCGGCGACGCGCTGGACAACCCGCAGCGCGACGTCAGCCGCATCGTCCTGCCGCCCGCGAGCTTCCAGCACGAGCAGGAGAAGGTGCGCGACCGCTGGCCCGCCGCCGTGCGCTACATCGAGTCGCACGGGCTCAACGAATTCTTCGCCGAAGGCACGGACGACATCGGCATCGTCGTGCAGGGCGGCTGCTACAACACGCTGGTCCGCGTGCTCGAGCGGCTGGGCTTCGCCGACATCTACGGCAACAGCCGGGTGCCGCTGTACGTGATGAACGTGGCCTATCCGGTGATCGACTCCGAAGTGCGGCGCTTCTGCGAAGGCAAGCGCGCGGTGCTCATGGTCGAGGAAGGCCAGCCCAACTTCGTCGAGCAGAACGTGGCTTCCATCCTGCGCCAGTCCGGTGCCGCGACCGCGCTGCACGGCAAGGACATGCTGCCGGTCGCGGGCGAATACACGGCCGCCGAGACGCTCAAGGGCGTGCGCGCGTTCCTCGAGCGCTACGGCCGCCTCCAGCCTGAACCGGCGCCGGTGAAGGTTCCCAAGGTGATCCCGCTCAAGCCGCTGGCCGAGGACGTGCAGGCCCGGCCGCCGGGCTTTTGCACCGGCTGCCCGGAGCGCCCCATCTTCTCGGCCATGAAGCTGGTCGAGCGCGAGCTCGGGCCGCACCACGTCAGCGCCGACATCGGCTGCCACCTGTTCTCCATCCTGCCGCCCTTCAACCTCGGCAACACGACGATGGGCTACGGCCTCGGCACGGCGGGCGCCGCGGCGCTGAACGCGCCGGACCACAAGCGCGCCATCAGCGTGATGGGTGACGGCGGCTTCTGGCACAACGGCCTGACCAGCGGCATCGCGAACGCGGTCTTCAACCGCAACGACAACCTGACGATCGTCGTCGACAACAACTACACCTCGGCCACCGGCGGCCAGGACATCCTGTCGTCGCAGGCCAGCAACCCGACGCGCAGCACCCGCCACGAGATCGAACAGGCCGTGCGAGGCGTCGGCGTCAAGTGGGTCCGCACGATGCGGCGCACGTACGACGTGAAGGGCATGCGCGACGCGCTGCGCGAGGCGCTCACGACCAGGGACAAGGGCCCCAAGGTCCTGATCGCGCAGTCCGAGTGCATGCTGAACAAGCAGCGCCGCGAGAAGCCTTTGGTGCGCAAGGCCGTGGCCGAGGGCAAGCGGGTCGTGCGCGAGCGTTTCGGCATCGATCCCGACACCTGCACGGGCGACCACTCCTGCATCCGCCTGAACGGCTGCCCCTCGCTGTCGATCAAGCCCAACCCCGACCCGCTGCGCACCGACCCGATCGCGACCGTGATCGATTCCTGCGTCGGCTGTGGACTTTGCGGCGAGGTCGCGCATGCCGCCGTGCTGTGCCCGTCCTTCTACAAGGCCCAGATCGTCACCAACCCCACGGGCTGGGACAAGTTCCGCCGCAAGGTGTCGGGCGCGGTGATCGGCTACCTCCAGCGCCGCGACGCGCGCGCCCGCCGCCAGTACGCGTTCTGAGCGCGCCATGAGCAGAGTGCAGCCGATCAAGATCGCGATCCTCGCCATGGGCGGCGAGGGCGGCGGCGTGCTGGCCGACTGGATCGTCGACCTGGCGGAGTTCAACGGCTTCATGGGCCAGAGCACTTCCGTGCCCGGGGTCGCGCAACGCACCGGCGCGACCATCTATTACGTCGAGCTGTACCCGAAGGCGCAGGCCGAGGCCGACGGCGGCACGCCCGTGCTGGCGCTGATGCCGCTGCCGGGCGATGTGGACGTGGTGATCGCTTCCGAGCTGATGGAAGCGGGCCGGGCGGTGGCGCGCGGACTGGTCACGCCGGACCGCACCACGCTGATCGCGTCGACCCACCGCGTCTATTCCATCGTCGAGAAGACCGCGATGGGCGACGGCCGCGTGGACCCTTCCAATCTGCTCGCGCACGCGCAAGCCGCCGCCAAGCGTTTCGTGCACTTCGACATGGAGAAGGCCGCCGACGAGGCCGGCAGCGTGATCAGTGCCGTCCTGTTCGGCGCTCTCGCCGGCACCGGCGTGCTGCCGTTCAGCCGCGCGCAGTTCGAGGCGACCATCGAGCGCGGCGGCGTGGGCGTCAAGACGAGCCTGAAGGCCTTCGGCGCCGCCTTCGATCGCGCCAACGTGCCGGTCGAGCTCAAGCAGGTGGACGAGCCGTTCTCGATGCCCGCTCCGGCCGACCCGAAGCTCAAGGCGCTGGTCGACCGCATCGCGCGCGACTTCCCCGCGCAGGCTCACCCGGTGCTCGTGGAAGGCGTGCGTCGTCTCGTCGACTTCCAGGATCCCGCCTATGCCGGCCTCTACCTCGACCGGCTGCAGAAGGTGCGCGACCTGCCCGCCGGCGGCGATCCCCAGCTGCTGTTCGAGACGGCGCGCCACCTCGCGCTCTGGATGTCGTACGAGGACACGATCCGCGTGGCCGAACTCAAGACGCGCTCCTCGCGGTTCGAACGCGTGGAAGCCGAAGTGCGCCTCAAGCCCGACCAGCTGCTGGCCATCAACGAATTCATGCACCCGCGCTTGCAGGAGATTGCCGAGACGCTGCCCGCGGGGCTGGGCAACTGGCTGCTGCGCTCGGGCTGGCCGCGTCGCCTGGTCGAGCGCTTTACCCGCGAAGGGCGCGTGGTCCGCACCAGCTCGCTCGGCGGTTTCATGACGCTGTACCTCCTGTCGGGCATGAAGCGCTGGCGGCGCAGCACGCTGCGCTATGCCGCGGAGAACCGTCGCATCGAGGAATGGCTGGCGCACATCGCGGCCGCGGCCTCCCTCAATCCGCAACTGGCCACCGAAGTGGCGCAGTGCCAGCGGCTGGTCAAGGGGTACAGCGAGACGCACGAGCGCGGCCTGCGCAACTACGAGACGCTGATGGCCGCCGTGCGTGAAGGCGGCGCCCGCCTGGCACCGGCCACGGTCCGCGAGCTGCGCGACGCCGCCCTGTCCGATGAACGCGGCGACAAGCTGCGCATCGCGCTCGGCCGGCATGCATTGACACCCCAGCTGCGAGAGGCCGCATGAGCCGCCCGGCCGCTCCGAAGGCTCATAGCACCGCAGCCCGCAGGGCGAAGGTTGTCCAATGACCACGGACGAGGGCCTGCTGCTCACGCTGCGCGTCGAGGAAGCGCGCACGTTGAAGCCGCTGATCCGGATGCTGCGGCTGCGCGCCGAAGACGGCGCCGTGCTGCCCCCGTTCACCGCCGGCTCCCACATCCGCGTCAAGGTGAAGCTGCCGGACGGAAGCGAGGACTGGCGGCACTATTCGCTGGTCAATCTCTCGGCCGGCGGCGACCTGCACACGCCGCACGAGTACACCATCGCCGTTCGCCGCGAAGACGATGGCCGGGGCGGCTCGCGCTTCATGCACCAGGCGCTGCAGGCGGGGGACCGCGTCGTCGTCGAAGCGCCGCGCAACGAATTTCCGCTGCGGGACGGCCCCGGCTGCGCCGTCCTGCTGGCGGGAGGCATCGGCATCACGCCGATGACCAGCATGGCCGCGCAGCGCCGCGCCGACAAGCTGCCGGTGCGAATGGTGTACGCCGGCCGCAGCCGCGAGCTGATGGCCTTCCTGCCGCAATTGCAGGACCTGCTCGGCGAAGACCTCCAGGTGCACGCCGATGCCGAAGCCGGCGGTCCGCTGGACGTCGACCGCGTGCTCGATGCCTGCGGCGATGCCGACCAGCTCTATGTCTGCGGCCCGAAGGTGCTGCTGGACAAGGTCCTGGAGCGGACCCAGGCGCGCGGCTGGACGCATGACCGGGTCCACTTCGAACTGTTCACGACCCCGGTCGCCGAAGTGGGCGACCAGCCCTTTGAGGTGGTGCTGTCGCAAAGCGGCCAGAGCTTCCAGGTGCCCGTCGGGCAGACGGTGCTGGACTGCCTGATCGAGCATGGCTGCGATCCCCTGTTCGATTGCAAGCGAGGCGAATGCGGGGTCTGCTCCGCGTCCGTCCTCGAAGGCGACATCGACCACCGCGACTACTTCCTGAGCGATGCCGAGAAGGCGAGCGGGAAGGTCATGCAGATCTGCGTCTCGCGCGTGCGCGGGCCGCGACTCGTCCTGGACATGTGAAGGAGCCATTCCAGTGAAGACCACGCAAATGAACTACCGCGGCAACCCGGAGGCGCTGCGTGCGCTCGTCGAACCGGATCGCGTTCACCGCGACATCTACATCAACCAGGAAGTGTTCGAACTGGAGCAGGAACACTTCTTCGCCAACACCTGGAACTACGTCGGCCACGACAGCCAGGTCCCCAAGCCCGGCGACTACATGACGAACGAAATCGGCGGCCGCCCGCTGATCGTCGTGCGCCACACGGACGGCAGCGTCAAGGTGATGATGAACCGGTGCGCCCACAAGGGATCGCGCCTGGTCAACGACGGCTGCGGCAACACGGGCAAGTTCTTCCGCTGCCCCTACCACGCCTGGACCTTCAAGACGGACGGTTCGCTGCTGGCCATCCCGCTGAAGCTGGGCTACGAAGGCACGCGGCTTTCGGAATGCGAGAGCGCCAAGGGCCTGGTGACGCTCAAGAACGTGCGCGTCTACCGCGGCTTCATCTTCGCCAAGATCAACGACGTCGGCCCCGATTTCGAGGCGTACTTCGGCGAATCGCTCAGCTCCATGGACAACATGGCCGACCGCTCGCCCGAGGGCGAACTGGAGATCGCGGGCGGGTGCCTGCGCTTCATGCACCAGTGCAACTGGAAGATGTTCGTCGAGAACCTGAACGACACCATGCATCCGATGGTGGCGCACGAGTCGTCCGCCGGCACCGCCAAGAAGATGTGGGCCGACAAGCCCGCCGATGCGCCCAAGCCCATGGCCATCGAGCAGTTCGTGCCCTTCATGTCCGACTACAAGTTCTTCGAGGACATGGGCGTGCGGGTGTTCGACAACGGCCACAGCTTCTCGGGCGTCAACTTCAGCATCCACAGCAAGTACTCCGGCATCCCGGCCTACGAGCAGGCGATGAAGGCGAAGTACGGCGACGAACGCGCGGCGCAGATCCTGGGCCTGACGCGCCACAACACCGTCTACTACCCGAACCTCACCATCAAGGGCGCCATCCAGGCCATCCGCGTCGTCAAGCCGATCGCGGCCGACAAGACGCTGGTGGAGAGCTGGACCTTCCGCTTGAAGGGCGCGCCGCCGGAGCTGCTGCAGCGCACCACCATGTACAGCCGGCTGATCAACTCGCCTTTCTCGGTCGTCGGCCACGACGACCTGCAGGCCTACCGCGGCATCCAGGCCGGCCTGCAGGCGAGCGGCAACGACTGGGTCAGCCTGCATCGCAACTTCCACGAGAGCGAGATCGGCAAGGCGGAGGTGACCACCAACGGCACCAGCGAGATCTCCATGCGCAACCAGTACCGGGCCTGGGCGCGGTACATGACGCTCGACATGTGAAGGGGCGGCCATGAGCGACATCACCCGCCAGGACCTGATCGATTTCGTCGTGCGCGAAGCGCGCCTGCTGGACGCCAAGCGCTACGAGGAGTGGAACGCGCTGTTCGCGGACGACGGCATCTACTGGGTGCCGCTGGTGCCCGACCAGCCGGACGGCATCAATCACACCTCGCACATGTACGAGGACAAGCTGCTGCGCGACCTGCGCATCGAGCGCCTCAAGAGCCCGCGCGCCTTTTCGCAGCAGCCGCCGAGCCGGCCGCACCACCTGCTGCAGACGCCCACCGTCGAGACGTTCGACGCGGCCGCGAACCGTTACGTGGTGCGCACCGAATTCCATTACACCGAGTCGCAGGGCGACGAGCTGCACTTCTTCGTCGGCCACACCCTGCATGAGCTCACGGTGCAGGGCGGGGCGCTGCGAATCACGCTCAAGCGCGTGAACCTGCTCAATCCCGACGCCGCGCTGCCCGCCGTCCAGCTGTTCATCTGAGGCCGCATGAGAACCGTCCACGACCGATTCACCGCCACCGCCGCGCGGGATCCGGGTGGCGAATTCCTGTACATCGATGGGGTGACTGCGCAGGTCTATGGCATCGATGCTGCGCCCATCACCTGGGCGCAGGCCGCCGCGGAGGTCGAGCGCCTGCGCGCCGCCTATGCCGCCGCGGGCTACGGACACGGCCATCGCGCCGGCCTGCTGCTGGAGAACCGGCCGGCCTTCCTGTTCCACTGGCTCGCCCTCAACGCGCTCGGCGTCAGCGTGGTGCCGATCAACTCGGAGATGCGCTCGGCCGAACTGGAATACCTGATCGGCCACAGCGAGATCTGCCTGGCGGTCACGCTGCCGCAACGCGCGGACGATCTGAGGGCGGCGGCTGCCGCTGTCGGCGTCACGCTGCGCCTCTGGGATTCTTCGAGCGCGGCGCCCCCCGAGCGGGCGCCCAACGCCGCGCCCGCCGCCGGTTCGCCCGGGCTGGAGACCGAGTGCGCGCTGCTCTACACCTCCGGCACCACCGGCCGGCCCAAGGGCTGCCGGCTCTCGAACGAGTACTTCCTGCGGGCCGGTGAGTGGTATGCGGGGCTGGACGGCGTCTGCTCCGTCCGCCCGGGGCAGGAGCGGATCATCACGCCGCTGCCGCTGAACCACGTGAACGCGATGGCGTTCTCCGCGATGGTGGTGATCACCGCGGGCGGTTGCCTCATCCAGCTCGACCGCTTCCATCCCAAGAGCTGGTGGCAGAGCGTGCGCGATAGCCGCGCGACGATCGTGCACTACCTCGGCGTGATGCCCGCGATGCTGCTGTCCGCGCCCGCGTCGCCGGCCGACCGCCAGCATGCCGTGCGCTGGGGGTTCGGCGCCGGCGTCGATCGAAAGAACCACGCGGTGTTCGAGCAGCGCTTCGGTTTTCCGCTGGTGGAGGCCTGGGCCATGACCGAAACCGGTGCGGCCGCCTGCGTGATGGCGAACCACGAACCGCGCCACGTGGGCGCCAGCTGCTTCGGCCATCCCGAAGCCTTCGTGCAGATCCGTCTGGTCGACGACGAAGGCCAGGACGTCGAACCCGGAGTGCCGGGCGAGCTGCTGGTGCGCTCCAGCGGCCCGGACCCGCGCCGTTATTTCTTCTCCGGCTACCTGAAGGACGAAGCCGCCACCGCGGAGGCGTGGGCCGGCGGCTGGTTCCACACCGGCGACATGGTGCGGCGCGACGCCGGCGGCCACCTGTACTTCGTCGACCGCAAGAAGAACGTGATCCGCCGCAGCGGCGAGAACATCTCCGCGGTCGAGGTGGAGAGCATCCTCAACCAGCACCCGGCGGTGAAGAGTTCCGCCGTCGCCGCGGCGCCGGACGAGGTGCGCGGCGACGAGGTGCTGGCCTGCATCATCACGCGCCATCCGGTGCCGGAGGCCGAGCGCGCGGCGCTCGCGGCGAGCATCGTCGACCACGCGCTGGCGCAGCTCGCGTACTACAAGGCGCCCGGCTATGTCGCGTTCGTGGACGAAGTGCCGCTCACGATGTCGCAGAAGATCCAGCGCGGCCAGCTTCGCGAGCTGGCCCGGTCCTTGCCAGGGAAGCCGCATTGCATCGACATGCGCGCCAGGAAGAAAAGGCAGGGGTGATGGCCAGGCGGCTCTCCTATGAAGGCGTCGCGGTGGCCGTGCCGGTCACCGTGCCCTACGTGCGCTATTCCACCCGCGCCGCCCACTGGTTCATCGGCCAGGCGCTGGAGCGGCTGGTGAAGGCGTCGGGGCTGCGCAAGGACCAGATCGACGGCCTGACGGTGAGCAGCTTCTCGCTCGCGCCCGACACGGCCGTGGGCGTGACGCAGCACCTGGGCGTCACGCCGCGGTGGCTGGACCACATCCCCACCGGCGGCGCCTCGGGCGTGATGTCGCTGCGCCGCGCGGCGCGCGCGGTGCAGGCGGGGGACGCCGACGTCGTGGCCTGCATCGCGGCCGACACCAACCACGTCGAGTCCTTCCGCCTCACGCTGGGCGCCTTCAGCAACTTCGCGCGCGACGCCAGCTATCCCTACGGCTCGGGCGGGCCGAACTCGATCTTCGCGTTCATCACGTCCAACTACATGCGCACGTACGGGGCGACGCGCGAGGACTTCGGCCGCATCGCCGTGGCGCAACGCACGAATGCGCTGCAGAACCCCAATGCGCTGTTCAAGAAGCCGCTCACCATGGACGAGTACATGGGTGCGCGCTCGATCTCGGACCCGATCCACCTGTTCGACTGCGTGATGCCCTGCGCTGGCGCCGAAGCCTTCCTCGTGATGCGCGAGGAGCGGGCGCGAGACCTCGGCCTGCCTCATGTGCTGGTGCGCGGCGCGATCGAACGGCACAACGCCTATGCCGAGGACCCCGTCATGGTGCGCGGCGGCTGGCGGATGGACCGCGACGACCTCTATGCGCAGGCCGGGGCGAAGCCCGCCGACGTGGACTTCATCCAGACCTACGACGACTACCCCGTGATCGTGATGCTGCAGTTCGAGGACCTGGGCTTCTGCGAGAAGGGCGAGGGCCCGGCGTTCGTGCGCGAACAGTCGCTCACCTTCGACGGCAGCTTTCCCAACAACACCACCGGCGGGCAGCTGTCTTGCGGCCAGGCCGGTGCGGCCGGCGGATTCCTGGGCATGACCGAGGCGATTCGCCAGCTGACGGACCAGGCGGGCTCGCGAGCGGTTCGCGACGCGAAGCTGGGTCTCGTCACCGGATTCGGGATGGTCACGTACGACCGCTGCCTGTGCACCGGGGCGGTGCTGCTGGGGAGGTCGTCATGACGATGCCGCTGATGAAGCCCAAGCGCAAGAACCCGGTTCTGCGCACGCGGCAGATGAACCTGCCGCCGTGGGCGCGCGGGCGTGTCGCCTTGGGCATGACGGCCGCGGCGGCGGAGGGGCGGTTCGAGCTCCAGGTCTGCAAGGATTGCCAGGCCGTGCAGTACCCGCCGCGCGATGCGTGCCACCGCTGCCTGTCGCCGCGCCTGCAGTGGCGCCCGCAATCCGGCCAGGGCGAGCTGCTGAGCGCGACCACGCTGCACCACAGCAACGACCTGTTCTTCCGCGAACGCCTGCCGTGGCGCCTGGGCCTGGTGAAACTGGATTCCGGACCGTCGGTGATCGTGCACCTGCACGGCGAGGTGGGCGAGCCGCCGACGCGGGTGCACGTGGGCGCGCGGCTCGATCGCGCGGGGCAGGCGGTCTTGATTGGATTTCCCGAAAAAGGGGGCGAACACATGTCGGACGACAGCATGCTGCGCGAGATGACCAGCGATCCGAAGTACCGCAAGGTGCTGGTCACGGATGGCAAGACGGCGGTCGGCCAGGCGATGGTGCAGGCGCTGGTCAAGGCCGGGGCCGACATCGTCTGGGTCGGCCACGCCGAGCCGTGGAAGAAGCTGCCCGGCTTCTCCGACATCAGCGCGATGAAGGAAGTGACGCTGGTGCCGCTGGACCTGACGAACGGGCGCTCCGTCACCGAATTGGCCGGCGAGATCGGCGGCAAGGTCGACATCGTCATCAACAACGCCGAGGTGCACCGGTCCTTCGGCATCTCCGGCCGCCGCGGCACCGACGTCGCCAAGATGGAGATGGACATCAACTACTTCGGCCTGCTGCGGCTGGCGCAGGAGTTCGGCCCGGCCCTCCGTGCCCGCTCGGCCGACGGCGTGACCCACGCCGCGGCCTGGGTGAACCTGCTGTCGATCTATTCGCTGAGCAATTTCCCGCCGCACGGGACGTTCTCGGCCTCGAAGGCCGCGGCGCTTTCGCTGTCGCAATGCCTGCGCGCGGAGATGCGGCCGGCGGGCATCCGCGTGATCAACGTGTTCCCCGGCCCGATCGACGACGAGTGGAACCAGAACCTGCCGCCGCCGAAGGTGGCGCCCGCCGCGCTGGCCAGCGCCATCGTCAAGGCGCTGAAGGAAGGCATCGAGGATGTCTACCCGGGCGACGTGGCGCAGGAGTGGCTGGAGCGCTGGCGCGACAACCCCAAGGTGCTCGAGCGCGAACTCGCGGCCGGAGGAAGCTGACATGGAACAAGCAACGAGCAATGTCCTGGCCGGCGTGGCGCTGGGCCTCGCCACCGGCCGCATCCGCGTGGTCGACCTGACGCAGACCCTCACGCCGGACTTCCCGCAGATCGCGCTGCCGCCCGAGATGGGCCAGTGCTGGCCGTTCCGCATCGAGGAGGTGTCCAAGTACGACGAGCGCGGCCCGGGCTGGTACTGGAACAACTTCTCCTGCGGCGAGCACACGGGGACGCACTTCGACGCGCCCATCCACTGGATCTCCGGCCGCGACCTGGCCCACAACTCGGTCGACACGATCCCGGTGGAGCACTTCGTCGCACCGGCCTGCGTGATCGACTGCTCCGAACAGGTGAAGGCCGATCCCGACTACCTGCTGACGGTGGAGGACATCGAACGCTTCGAGAAGGCGCATGGCCGCATCCCGGCCGGCGCGTGGGTGCTGATGCGCACCGACTGGTCCAAGCGCACCGACCCCGAGGCCTACCAGAACTTCGACGAAACCGGCCAGCACACGCCGGGCCCGAGCTCCGAGGCCGTGCAGTTCCTGGTCGAGCAGCGGCAGGTGCTCGGTTTCGGTTCGGAAGCCATCGGCACGGATGCGGGGCAGGGCTACCACCTGCGTCCGCCGTACCCGTGCCACTACTTCATGCACGGCGCCGGCCGCTATGGCCTGCAGTGCCTGGCCAACCTGGACAAGCTCCCGCCCACGGGATCGCTGCTGATCTGTCCGCCCCTGAAGATCGAGAAGGGCAGCGGCAGTCCCTTGCGCGTGCTAGCCCTGGTGGAGGACGCGCGATGACCCCCCGGAAGATCGCCGCGGTCACCGGCGGCAGCGCCGGCATCGGCAAGAGCATCTGCGAGCAGCTGCTGGCCGAGGACTACGAGGTCGTTTCGCTGGCCCGGCGCCGCAGCGAAGCCTCGCATCCGCGGCTGCACAGCATCGAGGTCGACCTGATGGACCGCGCCGCCACCGCCCAGGCCGCGCAGGAACTGGTCCGCAAGTTCGAGGTGAACACGCTCATCCACAACGCGGGCGTCATCCGCCCCGCACTGCTGCCCGACGTGCAGCTCGAGGACCTCGACGCGCTGGTCAACCTGCACCTGGGCTGCGCCATCCAGCTGGTGCAGGCGGCGCTGCCCGCGATGCGCCAGCAGCGCTTCGGCCGCATCCTGCTGCTGTCCTCGCGCGCCGCGCTGGGCGCGCAGACACGCACCAGCTATTCCGCCACCAAGGCCGGCATGCTGGGCATGGCCCGCACCTGGGCGCTGGAGCTGGCGCCGCACGGGATCACGGTGAACGTGGTGGCGCCGGGGCCGGTGCACACCGAGATGTTCTACGACGTGATCCCCGCCGGCAGCGAGCGCGAGCAGAAGCTCGCGGCCTCCATCCCGGTCGGACGCATCGGCGAGCCGCAGGACGTCTCGCGCGCGGTTTCGTTCTTCATCAGCCCCGATGCCGGCTTCATCACCGGCCAGGTTCTGTACGTGTGCGGGGGCGCCAGCCTCGGCAGCCTTTCCCTCTGACAGGAGACTCCATGAAAGCAATCAAAACAATAGCGGCCACCCTGCTGGGCGCCGGGCTCGCGCTGAACGCGCTGGCCGCCGACCTGAAGGTGGGCTTCATCACCTCGCAGTCCGGACCGGTCTCGTCGCTGGGCATCCCCTATGCGAAGGGCATCCAGGCCGCTGCCGCGTACAAGCCCGAAGTCGCCGGCCGCAAGGTGCAGCTGATCCAGCTGGACGACGGCTCCGATCCGTCCACGGCGGCGCGCAATGCACGCAAGCTGATCGACGAGGACAAGGTCGACGTCATCATCGGCACGGCGGGCTCGCCGGGCGCCCTGGCGATCGCCGCCGTCGCTCGCGAAACGAAGACGCCGCTGATCTCCATCGCCAACGCCAACCTTCCGGGCGAGGACGGCGCCTGGATGGTCACGCTGCCCCAGCCCGCGCCGCTGATGATCAGCGCCATCGTCGACCGCATGAAGAAGAGCGGCATCAAGACGGTGGGCTACATCGGCTTCTCCGACGCCTGGGGCGACCTGGTCTACGACTCGCTCACGCAGGCCGCCGGCGCCGCCGGCATCAAGGTGCTGACCAACGAGCGATTCGCCCGCGCCGACAGCTCGGTCACCGGCCAGGTGCTCAAGATCGTGGCGGCCCGTCCCGACGCGGTGATCACCGGCACCTCGGGCACGCCCGGTGCGCTGCCTTACCGCGCGCTGGCCGAGCGCGGCTACAAGGGCCCGATCTACGGCACGCATGCGCTGATCAACCCCGACTTCGTGCGCGTCGGCGGCGCTGCGGTCGAAGGCCTGCTGGCGCCCACCGGCCCGGTGATCGTGGCCGAGCAGCTGCCGGCCGACAACCCGATCCGAAAGGTGTCGATGGACTTCCGCGCCGCCTACCAGAAGGCCAACGGCGCCGCGCCCACCGACGCTTTCTCCGCCTACTCGTTCGACGCCTGGCTGCTCTTCGCCGACGCGGCGCAGCGCGCGACCGCGAAGGCCGAACCCGGCACCCCGCAGTTCCGCGTGGCCCTGCGCGACGCGATCGTCAACACCAAGGAGCTGGTGGGCACGCATGGCGTCTACAACTTCAAGCCGGACAACCGGTACGGATCGGACGAGCGCTCGCGCGTGATCGTCAAGCTCGAAAAAGGTCAATGGAAACTGGTGCCGTGATGAAAACTTCCCTCACCCGATTCGCCATCGCGGCCCTGGGCGCCGCGCTCGCCGCGCCGGTGCTCGCCGCCGACATCAAGGTCGGCGTCATCACCTCGCTGTCGGGGCCCGTCTCGGCGCTGGGCATCCCGTACGCGAAGGGCATCGACGCCGCCAAGGCGTACAAGTCCACCGTGGGCAAGCACAACGTGCAGGTGATCGTGCTGGACGACGCCTCCGACCCCACGGTGGCGGCCCGCAACGCGCGCAAGCTCGCCACGGAGGACAAGGTGGACGTGCTGATCGGCACCTCCGGCGTCCCCGGCGCGCTGGCCATCTCGGGCGTTGCCCGTGAAAGCAAGACACCGCTGATCTCGCCCACGCCGCTGAGCGTGCCGGCCGACGACCAGGGCTGGACCGTCACGGTCTCGCAACCCTTCCCGCTGATGGTGGCGGCGGTGGTCGACAAGATGAAGGCGAGCGGGGTCAAGACGGTGGCCTTCATCGGCTTCTCCGACGCGCTGGGCGACCTGGCCTACGACTCGCTGGTGAAAGCGGCCGAGCCGGCCGGCATCAAGGTGACCGCCAACGAGCGCTATGCCCGCGGCGATTCCTCCGTGGCCGGCCAGATCCTCAAGATCGTCGCGTCCCGTCCGGACGCGGTGTTCGCCGGCAACTCCGGCACCCCGGGTGCGCTGCCGTACCTGGCGCTCGCCGAGCGCGGCTACAAGGGCCAGATCTACGGCACGCACGGCCTCATCACCGCCGACTTCGTGCGCGTCGGCGGCAATGCCGCCAATGGCCTGATGGTGCCCAGCGGCCCCGTGATGGTGGCCGACCAGCTGCCCGAGACGAACCCGGTGCGCAAGGTCGCGCTCGACTACCGTGCCGCCTACCAGAAGGTGCACGGGTCCGCGCCCGTCGACGCCTTCTCGGCCTACACGTTCGACGCCTGGCTGGTGTTCGCCGACGCCGCGGCGCGCGCGGCGGCCAAGGCCGAACCGGGCACGCCGGAGTTCCGCGTCGCGCTGCGCGACGCGATCCATGAGACCAAGGAACTGCCCGGCACGCACGGCGTGTTCACCTTCAAGCCCAACGAGCCTTACGGGCTGGACAAGCGCTCGGCGGTGGTGATCCGGCTCGAAAAGGGCCAGTGGAAGCTGGCGCCCTGAGGCGCGCCACGTGAAGGCGGGGAGCTGAGCATGCGGCGCAAGGACATCCTGGCCCTGGTGCAGGAAGACCGGGTGCACCGGGACCTGTACCTCAGCGAAGAACTGTTCGCACTGGAGCAGCGCCACTTCTTCGCCAACACGTGGAACTACGTCGGGCACGCCAGCCAGGTGCCGGCCGCGGGCGACTACATCACCGTGGAGATCGCCGGCCAGCCGCTGCTGATGGTGCGGCAGGCCGACGGCGGCATCCGGGTCCTGAACAACCGCTGCGCCCACAAAGGGATGCCGCTGTCCACCGACGAATGCGGCAGCACCGGCAAGTTCTTCCGCTGCCCCTACCACGCCTGGACCTACAAGCTGGACGGCTCGCCGCTCGCGGTGCCGATCAAGAACGGCTACGAGGGCACGCGCCTGAAGGAGTGCGAGTCGGGGCAGGGCATGGGCGCGCTGCAGAACGTGGCCGTGTACCGCGACTTCGTGTTCGCGAAGATCAACGACGGCGGCCCCGACTTCCACGCGTACTTCGGCGACGTGCTGGGCGCCATCGACAACCTGGCCGACCGTTCGCCGGTGGGGCGGCTGCGCGTGGAGGGCGGCGTCATCCGCAACATCATCCACTGCAACTGGAAGATGTACCTGGAGAACATCAACGATACCGTGCATCCGCAGTCGGCGCACGAGTCCGCGACCCAGGCGGCGAACATCCTGTGGCAGGGACAGCCCGCCGACGTTGCCAAGCCGATGGCCATGGAGCAGATCCTGCCGTTCGGCGCGGGCTACGACTTCTTCGACCGCATGGGCGGCCGCGTCTACCCCAACGGCCACAGCATGCTGGGCGTGAACTTCAGCATCCACTCCGGCTACGCCCAGGTGCCGGAGTACGAGGCCGCGCTGCGGGCGGCGCACGGCGAGGAGCGGGCCAGCGAGATCCTGCAGCGCTCACCGCAGAACTCCGTCTGCTTCCCCAGCCTGTCGGTCAAGGGTTCGCCGCAGGCGATCCGCGTGATCCGACCGCTGGCGGCGGACCGCACCCTGATCGAGGCCTGGAGCTTCCGTGCCGAAGGCGCCCCCGAACTGCTGTTCGAGCGGGCCATGACCTACAACCGGCTGGTGTTCTCGCCGATGTCCGTGGTGGCGCACGACGACGTGCACCTGTTCGAGAGCATCCAGCAGGGCCTGCGCGCCGGCCGCAACGAATGGGTGAGCCTGCACCGCGACTTCCAGCCGTCGGAGCTGGAAGGCGGCACGCGGGAGGTCAACGGCACGAACGAACTGCTGATGCGCAACCAGTTCCGCGCCTGGGCCCGGTTCATGACGGCCGACATGGCGATGGAGGAGGGGGCATGACCGCCCAGGAATTCATCGCCCACGAAGCGCACCTGCTGGACGCGCAGCGCTACGACGAGTGGCTGGCCCTCTTCGCCGAGGACGGCCGCTACTGGGTTCCGCTGCAGGGTGCCGCGCAGACGGAAGGCGCGCTGCACAACTCGCTCGCCGACGAGGACAGGCTGCTGCTGTCGCTGCGCATCGAGCGCCTGAAGAATCCGCGTGCGCATTCGCAGCATCCGGCCAGCCGCTGCCAGCACCTGCTGCAGGCGCCGGTGCAGGTCCAGGCCGACGAGGGGAATGCCTGGCGCACACCCTTCCTCTACATCGAATCTCGCGGCGAGCGGCAGGTCCTGCTGGCCGGCAGCTACACCCACCGGCTCGCGCGCGTGGGCGGCGATTGGCGCATCCGACTCAAGCGGGTCGACCTTCTGGACGCGGGCAAGCCCCTGCCGGCGATCCAGCTTTTTCCTTGAGCTTCACCCACCAGGAGACACCGATGAAACGTCTTGTCCGCAGCGCCCTCGGGGCCGCAATTGCCTTCGCAATGGCCGGGGCCGCGCTGGCCGCCGACCTCAAGGTCGGCCTGAGCGTCTCGCTCTCCGGCCCGAACTCGTCGCTCGGCGTGCCCTACGCCAAGGGCATGCAGGCGGCCGTGGCCTACAAGCCCGAGATCAACGGCAAGAAGGTGCAGCTCATCGTGCTGGACGACGGCTCCGATCCCACGACCGCCGGCCGCAACGCGCGCAAGCTGATCGAGGAAGAGAAGGTCGACGTCATCATGGGCACCTCCGGCGTGCCGGCGGCGATCGCGATGGCGCAGGTGGCCCGCGAGACCAAGACCCCGATGATCGGGCTGACGCCGATCTCGCTGCAGGGCGCCGACCTGGAGTGGACCGTCACGGTGGCCCAGCCGACCGACCTGATGGTGGCCGCGGTGGTCGACCGCATGAAGAAGGACGGCGTGAAGACGGTGGGCTACATCGGCTTTTCCGACGCCTGGGGCGACCTGGTCTACAACGCGCTGATGAAGGCGGCCGAGCCGGCCGGCATCAAGGTCGTGACCAACGAGCGCTATGCCCGTTCCGACGCTTCGGTCACCGGACAGGTGCTCAAGATCGTGGCCGCCCGTCCCGATGCCGTGATGACCGGCGGGGCCGGTACGCCCGGCGCGCTGCCGTACCTGGCCCTCAGCGAACGTGGCTTCAAGGGCCCAGTCTACGGCCAGCACGGCCTGATCAACGCGGACTTCGTGCGCGTCAGCGGCAAGGCAGCCAACGGCACCCAGATGCCGACCGGTCCCATCATCGTCGCGGAACAGCTGCCCAACAACTACCCGACCAAGAAGGTCGCGCTCGACTTCCGCGACGTCTTCCAGAAGGTGAACAACGCGCCGACCACGGATGCCTACTCCGCGTATTCGTTCGACGGCTACATGGTGTTCGCCGATGCAGCCGCGCGCGCCATGCCGAAGGCCGAGCCGGGCACGCCCCAGTTCCGCGTGGCGCTTCGCGACGCGATCATGAGCGCCAAGGAAGTGGTGGGCACGCACGGCGTCTACAACTTCAAGCAGGGCCAGCTGTACGGGGTGGACGAGCGCGCGCGCGTGATCGTCAAGCTGGAAAACGGCCAGTGGAAGCTGGTGCCCTGAAATGACCTGGGACGTCGCACTCATCCTGGGCATCGACGGCCTGGCCAACGGGGCGGTGTACCTGTTGGCCGGGCTCGGGCTGGTCCTGATCTTTTCCGTTACCCGGGTGGTGTTCGTCCCGTTCGGTGACGTCGCGGCTTTCGCCGCGCTCAGCCTGGCGGCCTTCGAGACCGGCCGCCAGCCCGCGACCATCGGGCTGGTGCTGACGCTGGCGTTGCTGGCGATGGTCGTCGAGATCGTCTCGCTGGTACGGCGCGGTGAAATGGCGGCCATCCCGCGGGCCGTGCTCGGCTGGGGCGTGTTGCCGGCCATCCCCTGCGCGCTGGCCTGGGCCGTTGCCGGCCAGCAAGGGTTGCCGCACGCCGTTTTCATCATCACCGCGATCCTGCTGGTGGTGCCGATCACGCCGCTGGTGGCCCGCGTCGCGTTGCAGCCGATCGCCGACGCTTCGGTGCTGGTCCTGCTGATCGTCTCGCTCGCCCTGCATTTCCTGCTGTCCGGCCTGGGGCTGCTGTTCTTCGGTCCCGAGGGGTCGCGCACGCTGCCGCTGGCCAGCGGCGCGCTTTCGCTGGGGACGTTCTCGGTGAGCGGGCAGGTGATCCTGATGGTGGCTTCCGCCATCGTGCTGAGCGCCATCTTCTTCCTGGCCTTCGAGCGGACCGTGGTCGGAAAAGCCCTGCGCGCCACGGCCGTCAACCGCGTCGGCGCGCGCCTCGTCGGCATCCGGCCGGCGCGCACCGCGCTGCTGGCTTATACCTTCGCATCGCTGCTGGCCGGCCTGATCGGCGTGCTGGTCGCGCCCGTCACGACCATGTACTACGACTCTGGCTTCCTGATCGGCCTGAAGGCCTTCGTCGCCGCGATCATCGGCGGGCTGGTGAGCTATCCGCTCACGGCGCTCGGCGCGCTCGCGGTCGGCGTGGTGGAGAGCTTCGGCTCGTTCTGGAGCGGCGCGCTGAAGGACGTGATCGTGTTCAGCCTGCTGATCCCGGTGCTGATGCTGCGCTCCGCCTTCACACGGCACCCCGAAGAGGAAGCCGAGGAGATCGACCAATGACGCAGCGCAGACGACATCTCGCCCTGGTCGCGGCCGTGGTCGCGTTGCTGGCGCTCGCGCCGATGGTGCTGGGCAACTTCGGCGTGAGCCTGCTCAACGACATCGGCATCGCGTCGCTGGTGGCGCTGGGCCTCGTGCTGCTCACGGGCGTGGGCGGCGCCACGTCGTTCGGCCAGGCGGCCTTCGTCGGCATCGCGGCCTACGCCAGCGCCTGGCTGTCCACGACGCAAGGCGTGTCGCCCTGGATCGGCCTGCTGTTCGCGCTGGCCCTCACCGGAACGGCGGCGCTGCTGATCGGCCTCTTGACGCTGCGGCTCGGCGGCCACTTCCTGCCGCTGTCCACCATCGCCTGGGGCCTGTCCATCGCGCTGCTGTTCGGCAACATGGACGCGCTGGGCCGCCACACGGGCATGTCCAACATTCCCGCGCTGAGGATCGGCGGCTTCTCGTTCGCGGACCCGCGTTCCATGTACTACCTGATCTGGGTGCTGGTCGGCCTGGTCTTCCTGTTCTCGTACAACGTCCTGCAGTCCCGCAGCGGCCGCGCGATCCGCGGCCTGCGCGGCGGCAGCACGCTGCTGGCCAGCGTCGGCGCCGATGCCTTCAGGGTGCGCCTGGCGCTGTTCGTGATGGCGGCGTTGCTGGCCGGCCTGGCCGGCTGGCTCTATGCCCACATGAACCGCTTCGTCAGTCCGTCGCCCTTCGACGTGCGGGCCAGCATCGAGTACCTGCTGATGGCAGTGGCGGGCGGCCTCGGCCACCTGAGCGGCGCGCTGGTCGGCGCGGCACTGGTGCTGGTCATGAAGAACGGGCTGCAGGACGTGCTGCCGCTGCTCACGCAGCGCGCCGGGCAACTGGAAGCAGTCGCATTCGCGATGCTGTTCATCCTCCTGCTGCACTACGCGCGCGGCGGTTTGATGGGCTTCATCGCGCGCTGGACGCGGGGGCGGTTCGCCGTTCCGGTCGGCGTGCCCGAGGCGTCCGCCGGCGCGCTGCCGCACCGCAGCCTGCCGCCGCGCGGCGAGCTGCTGCTGTCGGTGAAAGGCGCGGTCAAGCGGTTCGGCGGGCTGGTGGCGGTCAACGACGTGAGCTTCGACGTGCGGGCCGGCGAGATCGTCGGCCTGATCGGCCCGAACGGCGCCGGCAAGTCGACCATGTTCAACCTGCTCACGGGCACGCTGCCGATGACGAGCGGGCACGTGGAGTTCCTTGGCCACGACGTGACCGGGCTGTCGCAACGCGCCATCGCGCTCAAGGGCATGGCGCGCACCTTCCAGCACGTGAAGCTTCGGCCGCACATGAGCCTGCTGGACAACGTCGCGCTCGGCGCCCATGGCCGCACGCGCGCCGGCATGGTGTCGGCCGGCCTGCGCCTGGACCGGCGCGAAGAGGCGCAGATCGTGGCCGAGGCCTACAAGCAGCTGGGGCGCATCGGCCTGGCCGAGCGCGCGCACGAACTGGCGGGCAGCCTGCCCCTGGGCACGCAGCGCATCCTGGAGATCGCCCGCGCCCTGGCGGCCGACCCGGTGCTGCTGGTGCTCGACGAGCCCGCGGCCGGTCTGCGCCGCAAGGAGAAGCACGAACTCGGCGACCTGCTGCGCAAGCTGCGGTCGGAAGGCGTGACCATCCTGATCGTGGAGCACGACATGGACTTCGTCATGAGACTCGTCGACCGCCTGGTGGTGATGAACTTCGGCTCCAAGCTGGTGGAGGGCGAGCCGGCTGCCGTGCGGGCCGACCCGGCCGTCCAGGCCGCATACCTTGGCGGCGCAGTCGCCAAACCCGGCACCATCCCCGCGGCGCAGGAGCCGCGGCAGGTGGCCGCAGGAGGCGTGCGATGACGACCGCGATGCTCGAGATCGGCGACCTGCACGTCTCGTACGGCCAGGTCGATGCGGTGCGCGGCGTTTCGCTGTCGCTGCTGCCCGGCCAGATCGTCACTGTGATCGGCCCCAACGGCGCCGGCAAGACGACGCTGCTGGGCGCGGCGATGGGCCTGCTGCCTTCGAAGGGCACGCTTCGGTTCGAAGGCGAGGACGTCGGTGGACTGGACGTGGAGTCGCGCGTCGAACGCGGGCTCTGCCTGGTGCCGGAAAAGCGCGAGCTGTTCGGCGAACTGACCGTGCTGGACAACCTGATGCTGGGCGCCTATTCGAAGCGCATGAACGGCAGCACGCTGCGAAGCCGGCTGGACGAGGTCTATGGCCGCTTCCCGCGCCTGGGCGAGCGGCGCTCGCAGCGCGCCGACACGCTCTCGGGGGGCGAGCGCCAGATGCTGGCGCTGGGCCGCGCGCTGATGTCGGCGCCGCGCCTCTTGATGCTGGACGAGCCCAGCCTGGGCCTCGCGCCGCTGATCGTGCAGGAGATCCTGGGCATCATCCGCGGCCTGCGCAACGACGGCGTTTCCATCCTGCTGGTGGAGCAGAACGCGCTGGCGGCGCTGGAGAGCTCCGACTACGGCTACGTGCTGGAGACGGGCGAGATCGCGCTCAGCGGCGCTTCCAAGGAACTCGAGAACGATCCGCGGGTGCAGGCCACCTACCTGGGCGGGGCGACGGATGAACACTGAGTCGCCGCTGCGTCCGCAGGAGCGGACGCTGCCCGCGATGCTCGCGCGCCAGGCGCGCGAGTTCGGCGACCGTCCGTTCCTTTCCGTCCCCGGCGCGGAATGGCGCCACCGCGATGCGGCGCAGGTCGCGGCATCCCGGGGGGCGGCCTTGCGTGCGGCCGGCGTGGGCCGGGGCGACCGCGTGGCCGTGATGTGCTCCAACCGCGCCGAGTTCATCGAGACGGTGCTCGGATGCGGCTGGATCGGCGCAGCGGCCGTGCCGATCAACAGTGCGTCGATGGGGCCGCAGGTGCAGTATTTGCTGGCCGACAGCGGCGCGCGCCTGCTGGTGATCGAGGACCGCTTCGTCGAGCGCCTCGCCACCGCCGACCTGGGCCAGACGGCGCTGCAGCGCATCTGGGTCATCGGGGAGGGCGGTTCGATGTCCGGCCCACCGGCGCGCGAGCGTTGGCCCACGGCTGCCGAACCTGTCGAGCCGGAATCCGTCGAGCCGGGCGACACGCTCGCGGTCCTCTACACGTCGGGCACGACGGGCCCCGCCAAGGGCGTGCTGTGCCCGCATGCCCAGTACTACTGGTGGGGCGTGCACTCGGCCGACGTGCTGTCGATCACGCAAGCGGACGTGCTCTGCACGACGCTGCCCCTCTTCCACATCAATGCCCTCAATACCGTCGCGCAGGCGGCGGTCACCGGCTGCCGGGCGGTATTGCTCGACAAGTTCTCCGCCTCCGGCTTCTGGCCGGCCATGCAGGGTTGCGGCGCGACGGTGGTCTACCTGCTCGGCGCCATGGTGCCCATCCTGCTGGCGCAACCGCCGGGACCCGCGGAACGCGAACACCGCGTGCGCACCGGCCTGGGCCCCGGCGTGCCGGCCACGGCCGGAGCGGCTTTCCTGGAGCGCACCGGCGTGACGCTGCTGGAAGGCTACGGGTCCACGGAGACCAACTTCGTGATCGCGACGGCACCGGATTCGCCACGCCGCGGCGTGATGGGCTGGCTGCGCCCCGGCTTCGATGCGCGCGTGGTCGACGAAGCTGACAACGAGCTGCCCGCGGGAACGGCCGGCGAACTGGTGCTGCGCGCGGACCAGCCTTTCGTCTTCGCGTCCGGCTACTTCGGCCGTCCGGAGAAGACCGTGGAGGCCTGGCGCAACCTCTGGTTCCACACGGGCGACAGGGTGGTGCGCGAGGCCGACGGTGCCTTCGTCTTCGTCGACCGCATCAAGGACGCGATCCGCCGGCGCGGCGAGAACATCTCGTCCTGGGAAGTCGAGCAGGTGCTGATGAGCCATCCTTCTGTCGCGGCCGTGGCGGTCTATCCCGTCCGGTCGGAACTGGCCGAGGACGAGGTCATGGCCGCCGTGATCCCGCGCGAGGCGGGAGCGCTCCAGCCCGCCGAGCTGGCCGCCTTCTGCGAGTCGCGCCTCCCAAAATTCGCCATACCGCGTTTCATCGACCTCGTGGCCGAGCTGCCGCGAACCGAGAACGGAAAGGTGCAGAAGTTCAAGCTGCGCGAGCGCGGCGTGCCGCCGGGCTGCTGGGATCGCGCGGCGCCAAGACCCTGACGGCGTCCCGAAAGTTGCCAGGGGCGTTGCTGCGTCCTAAAATGCTTTAGGCCTAAACAAATGAGATTTCAACTATCTCGGTTCGCACGGCTGGACAGGAGTCTCCCTTGAAGATCGTTTGCATCGGCGGCGGCCCCGCCGGCCTTTACTTCGCCCTGCTGATGAAGAAGCAGGATCCGCGGCACGACATCAGCGTCGTGGAGCGAAACAAGCCCTATGACACCTTCGGCTGGGGCGTGGTCTTCTCCGACCAGACGCTGGGCAACTTGCAGCAGGCCGACGCGCCGACGGCCGGGAAGATCCTGGACGCGTTCAGCCACTGGGACGACATCGAGATCAACATCGACGGCCACAAGCTGCGATCCGGCGGCCACGGCTTCTGCGGCATCGGCCGCAAGCGGCTGCTGAACATCCTGCAGGAGCGCTGCGAGGAACTGGGCGTCAAGCTCGTCTTCGAGACCGACGTGCAGGACGACACGCAGTACGCGGACGCGGACCTCATCATCGCCAGCGACGGCCTGAACAGCCGCATCCGCACCAAATACGCCGAAACCTTCGTACCGGACATCGACACGCGCCGCTGCCGCTTCGTCTGGCTCGGGACGCACAAGCTGTTCGACGCCTTCACCTTCGCTTTCGAGAAGACCGAATGGGGCTGGTTCCAGGCCCACGCCTACAAGTTCGATGCGGACACGTCGACCTTCATCGTCGAGACGCCCGAAGAGGTCTGGCGCGCAGCGGGCCTGGACAGGATGGAGAAGGAAGAGTCCATCGAATTCTGCGAGCGCCTGTTCGCCAAGTACCTGGACGGCCACCGGCTCATGTCCAACGCCAGCCACCTGCGCGGATCGGCGCAGTG
This sequence comes from Ramlibacter henchirensis, assembly GCF_004682015.1. Taxonomy (NCBI): domain Bacteria; kingdom Pseudomonadati; phylum Pseudomonadota; class Betaproteobacteria; order Burkholderiales; family Comamonadaceae; genus Ramlibacter; species Ramlibacter henchirensis. The sequence goes on from NZ_SMLM01000003.1 coordinate 545,274, forward strand.
GATCCGGTTCCCGCGCGTGGTGTGCCAGCGCTGGGTGCACCACAACGGCCGCACGCCGGTCGTGCTGATGGGCGATGCCGCCCACACGGCGCATTTCTCCATCGGTTCCGGCACCAAGCTGGCCCTGGAGGACGCGATCGAACTGGCGCGCTGCATCCGCAACAAGCCGGGCGAGCTGAACGACGCGCTGCAGGCCTACGAGGCGGTGCGCAGCGTGGACGTGCTGCGCATCCAGAACGCCGCCCGCAACTCCACCGAGTGGTTCGAGAACGTCGACCGCTACGCCAGCCTGCCGCCGGCGCAGTTCGCATATTCATTGCTCACGCGCAGCCAGCGGATCAGCCATGAGAACCTTCGGCTTCGCGACAAGGCGTACGTGGAAGCCTACGAGGACTGGATGGCCGTCAAGGCAGGCGTGCAGCGCCATCCGGAGAAGATGCCGATCCCGCCCATGTTCACGCCGTTCACGCTGCGCGGCACCACGCTGAAGAACCGCGTCGTGGTCTCGCCGATGGCGCAGTACTCCTGCGTCGACGGCGTACCCGGCGACTACCACCTGACGCACTTGGGCGCGCGCGCCATGGGCGGCGCCGGCATGGTGATGGTGGAGATGACCTGCGTATCGCCCGATGCCCGCATCACGCCCGGATGCCCTGGGCTGTGGAGCGACGGCCAGCGCGACGCATGGAAGCGCATCGTGGACTTCGTCCATTCAAATTCCGACGCGAAGATCGCGCTGCAGCTGGGACACGCCGGAGCGAAGGGCTCGACACGCGTGGCCTGGGAAGGCATCGACCAGCCGCTGGAAGACGGCAACTGGCCGCTGATCTCGGCCTCGCCGCAGCAGTACATCGACGGCGTGAGCCAGTGGTCCCGCGCGATGACGCGCGCCGACATGGACCGCGTGCGCGACGACTTCGTGGCGGCGACGCACCGGGCCGTGGAGGCCGGGTTCGACTGGCTGGAGCTGCACTGCGCGCACGGCTACCTGCTGTCCTCGTTCATCTCGCCGCTGACCAACCAGCGCACCGACGAATACGGCGGCTCGCTGGAGAACCGGCTGCGCTTCCCGCTGGAGGTGTTCCATGCGGTTCGGGCGGCCTGGCCGGGCCACCTGCCGATGTCGGTGCGGATCTCGGCGCACGACTGGGTCGAGGGCGGCATCACGCCGGACGACGCAGTGGCGATCGCCCGCGCCTTCAAGGCTGCCGGCGCCGACATGATCGACTGCTCCTCGGGCCAGGTCAGCAAGCAGGAAAAGCCGGTGTTCGGCCGCATGTTCCAGACGCCGTTCTCCGACCGCGTCCGCAACGAAGCGGGCATCGCGACGATCGCGGTCGGCGCCATCTCGGAGGCCGACCACGTCAACAGCATCATCGCGGCCGGCCGCGCCGACCTGTGCGCCGTGGCGCGCCCGCACCTGGCCAACCCGGCCTGGACTTTGATGGAAGCGGCCCGCATCGGTTATCTCGACCTGGCCTGGCCGAAGCAGTACCGCTCGGCCAAGGTTCAGCTGGAACGCAACCTGGAGCGTGAACGCGCTGCCGCCAGCCAGGCCGCCGGCCTGTCGCCGCTGGCCCAGGCCAACCGCGCACTGGGGGTCTGATGCTGCACGGCAGGCATGCACTGGTCACCGGCGCCGCCCGCGGCATCGGTGCCGCCATCGCGCGCACGCTGGCGCAAGAGGGCGCGGCGCTCACGCTGCTCGGACGCAACGAGCGCACGCTGCAGGAACTCGCGTCCTCGCTTCCTGGCCGCCATGGCATCGTGGTGGCGGACGTCTCGGACGCCGGGCAAGTCCATGCCGCGTTCGAGCGGGCGCGGGCCGAACGGGGCCCGCTCCACATCCTGGTGAACAACGCCGGCCAGGCCGAGAGCGCGCCCTTTACCCGCACCGGCCTGGACCTGTGGCAGCGGATGCTGGCCGTGAACCTGACCGGCACCTTCCTCTGTTCCCAGGCCGCCCTGCCGGACATGCTGGCGGCGGGCCGGGGCCGCATCGTGAACATCGCTAGCACCGCCGCCCAGAAGGGCTATGCCTACGTCAGCGCGTATGTCGCCGCCAAACATGGCGTGCTAGGCCTCACCCGTTCGCTGGCACTGGAAGTCGCCCGCAAGGGGATCACCGTCAATGCGGTCTGCCCGGGCTACACCGAAACCGACATCCTGCGCGAGAGCGTCGCCAACGTGGTGGCCAAGACCGGGCGCAGCGAGGCGGACGCCCGCAAGGAGTTCGCCAGCGGCAACCCGCAGCAGAGGATCGTGCAGCCGCAGGAAGTGGCGGACGCCGTGCGCTGGTTGTGCAGCGATGGCGCCGCCGCGATCACGGGCCAAGCCATCTCCGTGTCCGGCGGCGAGGTGATGCAATGAGCGCCTTCGCCGTCGAGCGCCGCATCCGCTTCTCGGACTGCGATCCGGCCGGCATCGTCTTCTATCCCCAGTATTTCGTCATGTTCAACAGCGTGGTGGAAGACTGGTTCAACGGCCCGCTGGGCGTGGGTTACCAGCACCTCGTGGTGGAACGCCGCGTCGGGCTTCCCACCGTGCGGCTGGAAGCGGAATTCAAGGCGGTCAGCCGGTTCGGCGATCCGGTGGTCCTGACCCTGGACGTGGAGCGCCTGGGCCGCCGCTCCTTCACCCTGCTGCTGCGCTGCACCGGGGCGGCCGGCCAACTGCGGATGCAGATGCGGCAGGTGATAGTCACCACTTCGCTGGAGACGCACCAGGCGATCGACATCCCCCCGGACGTGCAGGCGGCCATCCAGCGGCGTGCTCCTCCCATCGTTCCAAAGGAATCCCCATGAAAGTGCTTCTTCCTCCCGGCTGGCCCCGTCCGAAGGGTTATGCGAACGGCGTGACCGCCAGCGGCCGCCAGGTCTTCATCGCCGGCATGATCGGCTGGGATGCGCAGGGCGTGTTCCACACCGACGACTTCGCCGGCCAGGTGCAGCAGGCGCTGCAGAACATCGTGGAGGTGCTGCGCGAGGCCGGCGGCAAGCCCGAGCACATCGTGCGCATGACCTGGTACGTCACCGACAAGCGCGAGTACCTCGCCGCCGGCCGCGAGATCGGGCGCGCGTTCCGCGAGATCATCGGCAGCTACAACGCCGCGATGACGGCTGTCGAAGTCAAGGCGCTGATCGAGGACCGCGCCAAGGTCGAGATCGAAGCCACCGCGGTGATTCCGGAGTAAGAGCCATGGCCAAGACCACGAAAGCTGCTTTCCACTGGGACGACCCGCTGCTGCTGGACCAGCAGCTCAGCTCCGACGAGCGACAGGTGCGGGACGCCGCGCGCGCGTATTGCCAGGAACGGCTGGCGCCGCGGGTGCTGGAAGCCTTCCGCCACGAGAAGACCGACACGTCCATCTTCACCGAGATGGGCGAGTTGGGCCTGCTGGGCCCGACCATCCCCGAGCAGTACGGCGGCGCCGGCCTCAACTACGTGTGCTACGGAATCGTGGCGCGCGAGGTGGAGCGCGTCGACTCCGGCTACCGCTCGATGATGAGCGTGCAGTCGTCGCTGGTGATGGTGCCGATCAACGAATTCGGCAACGAGGCGACGAAGCAGAAGTACCTGCCCAAGCTGGCGTCTGGCAAGTGGATCGGCTGCTTCGGCCTGACGGAGCCCAACCACGGCTCCGACCCGGGCAGCATGGTCACGCGGGCCCGGAAGGTCGCCGGCGGCTACAGCCTCACCGGCTCCAAGATGTGGATCACCAACAGCCCGGTGGCCGACGTGTTCGTGGTCTGGGCCAAGGACGATGAAGGCGCGATCCGCGGCTTCGTGCTGGAGAAGGGCTGGAAGGGCCTTTCCGCCCCGGCCATCCACGGCAAGGTGGGCCTTCGCGCCTCGATCACCGGCGAGATCGTGATGGACGAAGTGTTCTGTCCCGAGGAGAACGCCTTCCCGGAAGTGCGCGGCCTCAAGGGCCCGTTCACCTGCCTCAACTCCGCCCGTTATGGCATCGCCTGGGGCGCGCTCGGCGCCGCCGAAGACTGCTGGCACCGCGCACGCCAGTACGTGCTGGACCGCAAGCAGTTCGGCAAGCCGCTCGCGGCCAACCAGCTGATCCAGAAGAAGCTGGCGGACATGCAGACCGAGATCACGCTGGGGCTGCAGGGCTGCCTGCGCCTGGGGCGCATGAAGGACGAGGGCACGGCTTCGGTGGAGATCACGTCCATCATGAAGCGCAACTCCTGCGGCAAGGCGCTGGACATCGCGCGCCTGGCACGTGACATGATGGGCGGCAACGGCATCAGCGACGAGTTCGGCGTGGCGCGTCACCTGGTCAACCTCGAAGTGGTCAACACCTACGAAGGCACGCACGACATCCATGCCCTGATCCTGGGGCGGGCCCAGACCGGGATCGCGGCGTTCTGACACGGCAGGCGCGAAAGGCAAGGCGATGAGCAGAGCGGCACACATTCCCTACGGCGCTTACTGGTGCACCCCGTTCGCCAAGTGGCAAGGCGCCTTCTCGCACCTGCACAGCCTCAAGTTCGCGGCGTGGCATGCTCGGCGGGAGCTCGCCGCGCGCGGGCTGCAGGAGATGCCGATCGACTTCGGCGTGCTCGGCACCACCGTTCCGCAGCAGGGCGTGTTCTATGGCCTGCCCTGGGCGGCGGGGCTGATGGGGCTGGAGCGGCTTTCCGGCCCCACGATCTCGCAGGCCTGCGCCACGTCCGCACGTTGCATCGCCCTCGCGGCCGATGCCGTGGTGGCGGGCAGCGCCGACTGCGCCTTCCTGCTGACGGCCGACCGGGTGAGCAACGGCCCGTCGCTGTACTACCCCGATCCCACCGGCCCCGGCGGCAACGGCACGAACGAGAGCTGGGTGATGGACAACTTCCAGGGCGACCCGTTCGCGAAGCTGTCGATGATCGAGACGGCCGAGAACGTGGCCCGGCGCCATGGGATCACCACCGCGGAACAGAACGAGGTGACGCTGATGCGCTACGCCCAGTACGCGCAGGCGCTCGAGCAGGACCGCGCGTTCCAGAAGAAGTACATGCGCGTGCCCTTCGAAATCCCGGACAAGTCGTTCCGCAAAGTGCAGGCCACGCTCGAAGGCGACCAGGGCATCCACCCGACCACCGCGGCGGGACTGGCCGAACTCAAGCCGCTGATCCCGGGCGGAACCATCACCTACGGCGGCCAGACCCATCCCGCGGACGGCAATGCCGCCCTGTTCGTGACGACCGAGGCGCGGGCGCGTGAACTCTCGACCCGGCCCGAGGTGAAGATCCGCATCCTGGCGACCGGCCAGGCGCGCGTGGAGAAGGGCTACATGCCCGCGGCCACCGTGCCGGCGGCTCGGGATGCGCTGGCCCGGGCCGCCCTGGCGGTTTCCGCCGTCACCCACGTCAAGACCCACAACCCCTTCGCCGTGGGCGACATCGTGGTGTCGCGCGAGCTCGGCTTCCCGGTCGAGAAGATGAACGGCTACGGCTGCTCGCTCGTGTGGGGCCATCCCCAGGGGCCGACCGGCATGCGGGCGGTGATCGAGATGATCGAGCAGATGGTGATGGAAGGCGGCGGGGTGGGGCTCTTCACCGGCTGCGCGGCGGGCGACAGCGCCATGTCGGTCCTGGTTCGTGTGGACGTCTAGCATCGCGGGAACGGTCGCGGCCCTGCCGGCCGTGCACGACAGCGTGGTCACGATGCTGGACCACGCGGTGGCGGACTTCGGCGAGCGCCAGGCGCTGGTGCAGGACGACCAGGCGTTGACCTTCACCGAACTGCGGCGCTGCGTGTCCGGCCTGGCGATGCGCCTGCGTGAAGCTGCACCGAAGGGTGGGCGGATCGCGACGATCCTGGGCAATTCGATGGTGGCTGCGGTTGCGCCGTACGCCATCGCCGAGGCCGCCTGCGTGCACGTGCCGCTGAATCCGCTCTACACGCCGCGCGAGCTGGCGTACATGCTGGACGACTCCGCGCCGGTCCTCGTGATCCTCGATGACGCGCTCGTCCCCCTCGTGAAGCCGCTGCTGGCCGGCGCTCCGGGATGCGGGTTGCTGCCGGCCTCTGGGTTCGCCGAACAGTTTCCGGCCTGGCGTGCGGCCCCGGAGCGGCTGACGGACAAATCGCACCATCCTCGGCCGGACGAGATCGCCCTCGTGCAGTACACGGGCGGGTCCACCGGCCGGCCCAAGGGCGTGCAGCTCACGCACCGCGCGATCAACACCAACATCGCGCAGCGCGAAGCCCTCCTGCCCGTCGCGCGCGGCCGGGAAAACGTCCTGTGCGTGATGCCGCTGTTCCATTCCTACGCGATGGCGATGGGGCTGTACCTCTGCGGCTACTCGGCGAACACGCTCGTGATCCTGCCCGGCTACCACCCGGAAAGGCTGCTGGAAGCGGTGGAGCGCCATGCGATCACCATCTTCCCGGGCAGCCCGACGATCTTCGTGGGACTGATGAATTGCGAACGCTTCGCCTCGACCCGGTGGAGCAGGGTGCACACCTGCTATTCCGGGTCCGCCGCGCTCTCGGAGCAGACGCTGCAGCAGTGGGAAGCCGCCACCGGATCGAGGATCTTCGAAGGCTACGGCCAGACCGAAGCAGGACCGGTCCTCACCTTCAACCCGGCGACAGGCAAGACCAAGATCGGCTCGGTGGGAATCCCCGTTCCCGCCACGCAGGTGGAGATCGTCGACGTCGAACAAGGCACGGACGTGCTGCCGCGGGGCGAACGCGGCGAGATCCGCGCCCGCGGCCCGCAGGTCATGTCCGGCTACCTCAACCTCGAAGAGGAAACGCGCGAGAGCCTGCGCGGCGGCTGGCTGTACACGGGCGACATCGGCGAGATCGACGCGGACGGCTACCTCTTCATCCGTGACCGCAAGAAGGACCTGGTGATCGTCGGCGGCTACAACGTCTACCCGCGCGAGGTGGAGGAGGTGCTCTACGCGCATCCGGCGGTGCTGGAAGCCGCCGTCGTCGGCCAGCCGGACGCCTACCGCGGCGAGATCCTGCGCGCGTATGTGGCGTTGCGGCCGGAAGCCTTGCAGGTGACCGGGGACGAGCTGCAGGCCCACTGCAAGCTGCATCTCGCCAAGTACAAGGTGCCGGCGCTGTTCGAGTTCCTGCCGCAGCTGCCCAAGACCTCGGTGAACAAGATCGACAAGAAGCCGCTGAAGCTGCGGGCGAGGGAAGCCGCCGGCGACGCTTCCGCTTGATGCGAGCCCGTTGGGGCGGCCGATCAGCGAGGCACCAGCGCGAAGATGCGCACCGCCGAACCGGTGCCGCCCTTGACCTTCAGCGGCGGCACGATCACGGCGAACTCGTAGGCCCTGGCGGCCGCGAGCTCCTCCAGGTTCAGGTTCTCGACGATGTAGATGCCCGAATCGGCGATCAGGCGCATGTGCACCGGGAACAACTGGAACTTCGGCGCCGTGACCACGGGTGGACGCTTCTCGAAGGTGAGCGTGTCGTTGCCGACGATGCGCGCGCCCTGCTGGATCAGGAACTCCGCGGCATCGAGGCCCGGCCCGGGCGAGGACTCGCCGGCATAGAGCTTGGGATCGCGGGTGAAGTGCGGGCCCCAGCCGGTGCGGATGAAGATGGTGTCGCCGCGCTGCAGCCGCACGTTCTGCCGCCGCGCCGCCTCCGCAAGGTGGGCGCCCGTGATCTCGAAATTGGCCGGCAAGGGCCCTGCGTTGCCCTGGACCATCGTCGCGACATCGAGCAGGACGCCGCGGTTGACCAGCAGGTCCGGCGGGAACTGGTCGATCGCCAGGTTCGCGCCGACGCCGCCCGCGCCGATGCCGCCCGGCTGCGCGGTTGCTCCCGCGGCGTCGACGCCTCCGAAGAGCTTGCCGTCGCGTCCGATGTGCCCGATGGCATCGATGCTCGGCGCGCCGTGCTGGCCGCTCCAGTGCATTTCTTCGGCGGCGAAGGAAAGCTGGCCGCCGTCATTGAACGAGCCGCGCGTCTTGCCGTGCGTGGCGCTCAGGGCGAAGGAGTAGGACGGGTTCACCGAAGCCACCGGCGACTGGATCTCCCAGGTGTGCGAAAGATCGATGAGGCGCGCGTTCTTCAGCGCGGTGATCAGGGCTCCCGAGCCTTGCCCGGCGCCGCTGCCGGGCCCCGGCGCCGCGCAGCCGAGGGTGAGTGCGGTCACCGCCACGGCGACGCTGCCGCGGGTGAGTCGAGTGGCGTTCGTGAATGCTCGAATCATCTTGCGCTCCTTGTTGGGCCGCCTGATCGCGCTCTCGCCAGACTCTAAAAGCAAAAGGACCGCGTGGCGGTCCTTTCGTTGGTGCGGAGCGGGTGTTCAGGTGCCCGGCCGGTGGGCAGGTGCCGCGAGCCTCGCGGCCACGGCCCGGCTGAACAGCACGGCGGCGAAGGGCAGGTCCTCCAGCACGTAGCGCCGGAACAGGCGCTTGGGCTCCTGCCAGAGGCGGTGCACCCACTCGAGGCCCAGCTTCTGCACCAGCACCGGCGCGCGGCGCAGATGGCCCGAAATGAAACTCAGGCTCGCGCCCACGCCGATCCAGCAAACATGCGGCATCCGCTCGCGCAAAGCGCGGATCAAGAGCTCCTGCTTGGGCGAGCCCAACGCCACCAGCACCACGTCGGGACGGGACTGCTCGAGCGTCGCGGTCACGTCGTCCAGCTCGGCCTGCGTCGGCGGTGCACCGACCCAGGGGGAACTCAACCCCGCAAGCTGCAGCTTCGGGAATTCCGCCACCAGCTTGTCGGCAGCGGCCTTTGCGGCCACCGGCTCGCCCCCCAGCAGATAGACACGCCAGCCACCTTCCGCCGCGCGCCGGCACAGCGGACGGATCAGCGACGCACCGGCGACGCGCTCGGGGAGGGGCGTTCCCTGCAGATGACTGGCCCAAACGAGCGGCATGCCATCGGCAACGCGCACATCGGCGTCCGAATAGAGACTGCGCGCGGCCGGGTCCTTGACGAAGCGGCGCACGAAGTCCAGGTTCGCGGTTACCACCCACAATCCCTTGCCGCGCGACAGACTCGCGAAGACGTGATCGAGGAGCTTGTCGGCACCGACGCTGTCGAGCGTCATGCCGCAGAGATCGACTTGAGGAAGGTTCTGGTTCACGCGAAGGATGCTATGAATCAGAGAGCAAGCAAGGCGTGCGTTTGCGTTCGCTTCTTTGCAATCTGCATCATGCCCATCCATGGGAAACGAGCCGCGCGGGCGACACCAACCCCAACAGATGGATTACATCCAGAAATACTCAGTCGAGCTATCCACCAACACGCACTCAGACGAATGAACCTGCCTGTCCATCGCATGGCCCGCCTGGCGTTCTGGATCGCCGCGCTCGCCGTCCTGTATTTCTCGGTCGCGCCGGTTGGCGATCGGGAGCCGCTGACCGGCTGGGACAAGGGAAATCACATTGCAGCGTTCGCCGCGCTGACGATCTCGGGACTGCTGGGGTGGACCAGGTGGGTGCCGCTGGTGCTCGCCGGCCTGCTGGGCTATGGCTTGTTCATCGAGCTGCTGCAATTGCTCGTGCCCGACCACTACTTCGACCTGCGCGACCTCGCAGCGGATTTCATCGGCATTGCAGCCGGCTGGTGCGCACTGGAAGCAGCACGGCTCGCGGCCGCGCGCTTGAGATGAGCCTCCCCGGCGACGCCGCGAGCCCTGCTCAATACCTTCCGAGCGGACTCGGGCGCGACCGCAGCCCTTCCGGCAGCAGCTCGTCGAACATCTCGCTGACGCTCGCCACCAGCTCCAGCGCCACCGCCTCGCCATGCGTGTGCGCGAGCACCGCCATCAGCTCCCCGCGCATGAACCACAGCGACTCGACGCTGTCGGCGTAGCGGATGCGGCGGACCACCATGGACGCGCGGTCGTCGGTGTGCGCCCAAAGCAGCTCGGCCATCCGGTCGCGGATGTCCTCGAGGCTGATGATCGTGCCCTGCCGCTCCTCTTCCTCCTGGCGGCGGCGGGGTGAGGTCAGGCCTGCGCTGAAGATCGCATGAAGGCTGTTGCGGAGATTGGGCTTGAACCAACGCATGGTCGTGTCCTTCGTCGTGTCCTCAGGCCTCGGGCCTGACCGGAGAGTGGGGAGCGGGCGGGACCGTGGAGAGGTCCAGCAGTTCGGTAACGGGGAGGTCGGCCAGCGCCGCGGGCACTGCGGGCGAGCCTTCGATCAGTGCTGCCAGGTCGGCCAGGCGCGAGAAGCTGGATAGCACGCGACGATCCGCGCGCGGCACGCCGAAGGTGATGCGACCGCGCTCCTGCGCCGACAGCTTTCCGACCAGGTTGCGGGTGATCCAGATGGCGCCTTCGCGGGCCGACCGCGACAGCTGCGCCGCATGGTCCGCCGCGCCGCCCACCACGGTGAGCTCCAGCGGGTCGGACAGTCGCAGCGCGCCGAGCCACTCCTGGCCCTCGTCGACGCCGGTGTTCATGGACAGTTCGAAGTCCCAGCCCTTGCGGGCCTGCCAGCGGCTGCTGATCTGGCGCATGGCCTCGCGCGTCTGGTGCGCGGCGACCAGCGCGTTCCACAGGTGGCTGACGGCCGGCTGCGGCAGGAAGTGGCAGACCATGCCTTCACCCGGGTGCTTGCCGTGGCGGCCGCCATGGCGAACGAAGATGCCGTCCAGCGCCAGCCAGACTTCGTTGACCAGCTCGAAGTACTCGCCCGCGGGCAGCTGCAGCCACAGCTCGCCGGCGTCCTGCAGCGTACTGACCAGGACAGCGACGGGCGTGAGGATCGGGGCGGGGATGCGGCGTGCCGCGGATTCGGTGACCGGCGCGGCTGCGGGGGAAGGCGCGGGCAGGACGGCGGGACGGGCGGCCACCGGCTGGACCGGTGCTGCCGCGGTCTGCGCGGCCCGGACCTGGGCCGGCGCTTGCGGCGCGGGCGCAGCGGTCTGCGCTTGGGCGCCGCCCGCCAGGTGGGCCGCGATGCGCGAGATGCTCCAGCCCTGCTGCTTGAGGCGCTGGATCTCCTCGATGCGTTCGACGGTGTCGTCCGGGAAGTAGCCGATGCGGGGCGCCGCGCCGTGTTCAGGGCCGGGCGGCAGCACCTCGGGGCGCGGCAACAAGCCGCTCCCGATGTAGTTGTTCAGGGTCGCCCGGGAGATCCCGGTGCGCTCCAGAACTTCCTTGCTGCTCAACACATTCAGCCTTTGTCCAAACACTGTTGGACACAAGCTTGAACTGTCTTAGGTCACGTGTCAAGACAGACTAAACAGCTGTGTAGTTTGAGAGCCACGACAGCGCTCTGTCCAAGCAACTGTCTAGTTCAATCTAGACAGATATCTCGAGCATTTGGACAGTTGCCTGGACAGTGACTCAGGCGACCGGCTTGCCGGCCTGCACCATCCGCATCGCCGACGCGATCAGCGCCGAGACCTCGCTCATGTTGCCCGGGATGATCAGGGTGGTCTGCGACTCGTTGGCCACGTTGCGGAAGGCGTCCACCGCCCGTTCCGCCACGTTCAGCTGCACGGCCTGCTCGCCACCCGGCTGGCGGATGGCTTCGGCCACCTTGCGGATGGCTTCGGCCTTGGCTTCGGCCACGGCCAGGATCGCGGCCGCCTCGCCCTGGGCCTGGTTGATCTCGGCCTGCTTCTCGCCTTCGGAGCGGGCGATGAATGCCTCGCGCTCCCCGGTGGCGATGTTGATCTGCTCCTGCCGGCGGCCTTCCGAAGCGGCGATCAGGGCCCGCTTTTCCCGTTCGGCGGTGATCTGCGACTGCATGGCCAGCAGGATCTCCTTGGGCGGCGTCAGGTCCTTGATCTCGTAGCGCAGCACCTTGACCCCCCAGTTCAGGGCGGCCTCGTCGATCGCCTGCACCACCTGCGCGTTGATGATGTCGCGCTCCTCGAAGGTCTTGTCCAGCTCGAGCTTGCCGATCACGCTGCGCAGCGACGTCTGGGCCAGCTGGGTGACCGCCACGATGTAGTTGGACGAGCCGTAGCTGGCCCGCATTGGGTCGGTGACCTGGAAATACAGGATGCCGTCCACCTGCAGCTGGGTGTTGTCGCGGGTGATGCAGACCTGGCTGGGCACGTCCAGCGGGATCTCCTTGAGGCTGTGCTTGTAGGCCACCCGGTCGATGAACGGGATCAGGAAGTTCAGGCCCGGCGTCAGCGTGCCGTGGTATTTGCCCAGCCGCTCCACCACCCAGGCGTGCTGCTGCGGGACGACCTTGACCACCCGCACCACGAACACCACGGCCACGACCAACAGGACGATTGCGATTTCCATGTGTTTGCCCCTCCAGGCTCGTTGCTAGACCTTTTCGACCACCAGACGGCTGCCGACCACCTCGCGGACGCGATGCGGGCCGGGCGCGGGCAGGGTGCCCGCGGCCGCGTGCACGGCCGTCCAGGTGGCGCCGCGATAGCGAACCTGCGCCGTGCCGTCCGGCCGCCAGGCCTCCACGACGACCGTTTCGCCGACGTCGAGGTTCACGTTAGGGTCGGCCCCGGATTCCGGGCCGCGGGGCCGGCGGCTGCGCCAGAAGTGCAGGGCGCCGACTGCGCCGCCGCCCACCAGGGCCGCCGCCACGAGCTGGGCGGTGACGCTGGCGCCCAGGTGCGCCGCCAGCGCGCCGGCGGCCATGCCGAAGGCGATCATGAGCAGGTAGAAGCTGCCGGTCATCATCTCGACGGCCACCGAGCCGCCCGCCAGCAGCCACCAAATCGTTGAATCCGACATGCCACCTCCTGTTGACGTTGGACCCATTGTGGGCTCGGCGCGAGGGCGGCCCCGGCATGCCGCGCGTTTTTCATACACTTCGCGGCTTCCCTTCCGACCGCCCCTCCAGCAGGCACTGAATGAAATTCCGCTTTCCCATCGTCATCATCGACGAAGACTACCGGTCCGAGAACATGTCGGGCCTGGGCATCCGCGCCCTGGCGCAGGCGATCGAGACCGAGGGCATGGAGGTCCTGGGCGTCACCAGTTACGGCGACCTGGCCCAGTTCGCGCAGCAGCAGAGCCGCGCCAGCGCCTTCATCCTGTCGATCGACGACGAGGAGTTCTCGCCGGGCCCGGACCTGGACCCGGCGGTGCTGAACCTGCGCAACTTCATCGTGGAGGTGCGGCGCAAGAACAGCGACGTGCCGATCTACATCTACGGCGAGACCAAGACCTCCCAGCACCTGCCCAACGACGTGCTGCGCGAGCTCCATGGCTTCATCCACATGTACGAAGACACGCCGGAGTTCATGGCGCGCCACATCATCCGGGAGGCCAAGTCCTACCTGGAGGGCATCCAGCCGCCGTTCTTCAAGGCGCTGCTGGATTACGCGGAGGACGGCTCCTATTCCTGGCACTGCCCTGGGCATTCGGGCGGCGTGGCCTTCCTGAAAAGCCCGATCGGCCAGATGTTCCACCAGTTCTTCGGCGAGAACATGCTGCGCGCCGACGTCTGCAACGCGGTGGACGAACTCGGGCAGCTGCTGGACCACACCGGTCCGGTGGCGGCCAGCGAGCGCAACGCGGCGCGGATCTTCAACGCCGACCATTGCTTCTTCGTGACGAACGGAACGTCCACGTCCAACAAGATGGTCTGGCACCACACCGTGGCGCCGGGCGACGTGGTGGTGGTGGACCGCAACTGCCACAAGTCGATCCTGCACTCGATCATCATGACCGGGGCGATCCCCGTGTTCATGAAGCCGACGCGCAACCACTTCGGCATCATCGGGCCGATCCCCCAGAGCGAATTCACGCCCGAGGCGATCAAGGCCAAGATCCGCGCCAACCCGCTGCTGGCGGGCATCGACCCGGACCAGGTCAAGCCGCGGATCATGACGCTGACCCAGTCCACCTACGACGGCGTCCTCTACAACACCGAAACGATCAAGGGCATGCTGGACGGCTACGTCGACGCGCTGCACTTCGACGAGGCCTGGCTGCCGCACGCGGCCTTCCACCCGTTCTACGGGCCGTTCCATGCCATGGGCAAGAAGCGGGCGCGGCCGGAGAAGTCGCTGGTCTACGCGACGCAGTCCATCCACAAGCTGCTGGCCGGCATCAGCCAGGCCAGCCACGTGCTGGTGCAGGACGCCAAGAACAACAAGCTGGACCGCCACCTGTTCAACGAGGCGTTCCTGATGCACACCTCGACCAGCCCGCAGTACTCGATCATCGCCAGCTGCGACGTGGCCGCCGCGATGATGGAGCCGCCCGGCGGCACGGCGCTGGTCGAAGAAAGCATCCAGGAGGCGCTGGACTTCCGCCGGGCCATGCGCAAGGTGGACCAGGAGTACGGCAAGGACTGGTGGTTCAAGGTCTGGGGCCCGGACCGCCTGGCCGAGGATGGCATCGGCCGTGCCGACGACTGGATCATCAAGGGCGAGGCGCGCACCGCCAAGTGGCACGGCTTCGGCAACCTGGCCGAGGGCTTCAACATGCTGGACCCGATCAAGTCCACCGTGGTCACGCCCGGCCTGGACCTGAACGGCAAGTTCGCCAAGACCGGCATCCCGGCCTCGATCGTCACCCGCTTCCTGGCCGAGCACGGGATCATCGTGGAGAAGACCGGCCTCTACAGCTTCTTCATCATGTTCACCATCGGCATCACCAAGGGCCGGTGGAACACGCTGCTGACGGCGCTGCAGCAGTTCAAGGACGACTACGCGCGCAACCAGCCGATGTGGCGGATCCTGCCGGAGTTCTGCGCCCAGTACCCGCGCTATGAACGCATGGGCCTTGCCGACCTGTGCCAGCACGTGCACGAGCTCTACGCCAAGTACGACATCGCCCGGCTCACCACCGACATGTACCTGTCGGACCTGACGCCCGCGATGAAGCCCAGCGACGCCTACGCCCACATCGCCCACCGCAAGACCGAGCGGGTGGAGATCGACGAACTGGAGGGCAGGGTGACGACTTCCCTCGTGACGCCTTACCCGCCGGGCATCCCCCTGCTGATCCCGGGCGAGGTCTTCAACCGCAAGATCGTCGACTACCTGAAGTTCTCGCGCGAGTTCAACGCCAGCTGCCCGGGCTTCGAGACCGACATCCACGGGCTGGTGGAGGAGGCCGGGGCGGACGGCAAGACGCGCTTCTTCGCGGACTGCGTGAAGCGCTGAGAGGCGCTGCCGTCAGCTGCCCAGGTCCGGACGCGCGCGCAGGAAGGTGGGGAAGCGGGGGACGCCGGCCTCGGTCAATCCGCGATAGCGGTACGTCACCCAGCTGCCCACGGACGGCGGACGCTGCCGCTGCGCGTCGCTGAACCCGGAGCCGAGTCGGAAGCGCACACCTTCCGCCGATTCGACCAGCAACGCGCCCAGGACGCCCTCGTGCCGGCCGTTGCCGGGCAGGTGCCCGAGCACCCGCGCGTCGGCATCCAGCGAAGTCTTGTATTTGAGGAGGTCGGGGCTGCGGCCCGGGCGGTAGAGGGAATCCCAGCGGTGCAGCATCAGGCCTTCGCCGCCGTCACGCACGGTGCGCTCCAGCCGCGCCCGCAGTGCGGCAGGATCACCCAACGTGGCCTGCTGCACCAGCTGCAGCCGCTCGCCGCCTCCGAATGGAAGCGCACCCAGGGCCCGGTGGCGTTCCCGAAACGTGCCCGGATGCGCCGGCAAGTCGAACACCATGTAGCGCATGCGGCGCCAGGCCGCGGCGTCCGGTGTGCGGGTCCGGGCCGTACCCACCGCTGATTCGAAGCGGCCGCGCCCGGCCCAGAGCTCGCCATCCAGGGGCTGTGCCGGCCAGCCGGCGGTGAACCAGGGTGGCGCGACGACCGGTTCGCCGCCTCGCGTCCACAGCGCCTGCCCGTCCCAGTAGCCGCGCAGGCCGTCGTACTTCTCGCTGACGCCAAACTGCGCCAGGTCGACGCCGGGTTCGTAGGGCTGCGCCAGCATCAGCGCGGGCGGGCCGGCCTGGGCCTCCCCCGCGCGCAGGCAAGCGGCGGCCGCGAGCAAGGCGATGGCTTCGCGGCGCGACAGCTTCGCGCCGGGTGTTGGATCGTTCAAGGTGCACCTCCTGAAAAGGAGGCGCCGATGCTAGGCGGCGGGTTCCGCGATGCCACCCACCACTTGGCTGAAGCCGCCGTCGACATACGTGATCTCGGCGGAGACGCCGCCCGCCAGGTCCGACAGCAGGAACGCGGCGACGTTGCCCACGTCCTCGATCGTCACGTTGCGGCGGATCGGCGAGGTCTCGGCCACGACCGACAGGATCTTGCCGAAACCCTTGATGCCGCTGGCGGCCAGCGTCTTGATCGGGCCGGCGCTGATGCCGTTGACGCGGATGCCCTTGGGGCCGAGCGACTCGGCCAGGTAGCGCACCGAAGCTTCCAGCGACGCCTTGGCCAGGCCCATGGTGTTGTAGTTCGGGACGGTGCGGATCGCGCCCAGGTAGGTCAGGGTCAGCAGCGACGCCTTGTCGTTGAGCATGGGCGCCGCGGCCTTGGCCATCGCGGGGAAGCTGTACGCGCTGATGTCGTGCGCGATGCGGAACGCCTCGCGCGACAGGCCTTCCAGGAAGTCGCCGGCGATCGCCTCGCGCGGCGCGTAGCCGATGGCGTGCACGAAGCCGTCGAACTTCGGCCAGTGGGCCGACAGGTCGGAGAACAGCTTCGCGATCTGGGCGTCGTCGCCCACGTCGCAGTCGAACACCAGCTTCGAGCCGAACTCCCCGGCGAATTCGGTGATGCGGTCCTTGAAGCGCTCGCCCACGTAGCTGAAGGCCAGCTCGGCCCCCTGCGCGTGGCAGGCCTTGGCGATGCCGTAGGCGATCGAGCGGTTGGACAGCACGCCCGTGATCAACAATTTCTTGCCGGAGAGGAAGCCCATGCGTCTTGCGTGTTGAAAAAATCGGCAGAATTGTCTCATGCGAGGTTGGCTGGTCCTGCTGGCGTCCCTGGTGGCCGCGCCCGCCTGGGCGGCCCATGCGTATGCGCAGTTCGGGGACATCAAGTACGGCCCGGACTTCACCCACTTCTCCTACGTCAATCCGCAGGCGCCCAAGGGCGGCGAGATCCGGATGGTGCCGCCCACGCGGCCGACCAACTTCGACAAGTTCAACCCGTTCACGCTCAAGGGCACGCCGCCGTACGGCATCGGCGCGCTGATGTTCGACAGCCTGCTGACCGGCAACTCCGACGAGCCCACCACCGCCTACGGCCTGCTGGCCGAGGACGTCGAGGCGGCCCCGGACGGCCGCTCCGCCACCTTCCGGCTGCGGCCGCAGGCGCGTTTCCACGACGGCAAGCCGGTGCTGGCGGCGGACGTGGTGCATTCGTTCCGCACGCTGATCAGCAAGGAAGCGGCGCCGCAGTACCGCACCATCTACGCCGAAGTGCGGCAGGCGGTGGCGGTCGACGACCGCACCGTGCGCTTCGAGTTCGAGTCGCCCAACCCGGAGCTGCCGCTGGTGGTGGGCGGCATGCCGGTCTTCAGCCGCGAGTGGGGCAAAGGCAAGCCGTTCGACCAGATCGTGTCCGAGGTGCCGATCGGCTCCGGCCCCTACCGCATCGCCAACCCGCGCATGGGCCGCGACATCACCTACCAGCGCGACCCGGACTACTGGGCGAAGGACCTGCCGGTGCGGCGCGGTCACTACAACTTCGACCGCATCAGCTTCAAGATCTACCTGGACGAAACCGCCCGTTTCGAGGGCCTCAAATCCGGCGAATTCGACTTCCTGCGCGAGTTCACCTCGCGCAACTGGGCCCGCCAGTACAAGGGCAAGCAGTTCGACAGCGGCGAGCTGAAGAAAGCCACTTTCGAGAACAGCAACCCCGGCGACTTCCAGGGGTACGTGTTCAACCTGCGCAATCCGAAGTTCCAGGACATCCGCGTGCGCAAGGCGCTCACGCTGGCGATGGACTTCGAGTGGATGAACCGGCAGCTGTTCTACGGCCTGTACAAGCGCGTGCAGGGCTATTTCCCGAACAGCGACTTCCATGCCGAGGGCCTGCCCAAGCCGGACGAACTGGCGCTGCTCGAGCGGCTTCGCGACAAGGTGCGTCCGGAGGTGTTCGGCCCGATGCCGATCTCGCCGAGCACCTTGCCGCCGCGCAGCCTGCGCGAGAACCTGCGTGAAGCCCAGGCCCTGTTGCGGGACGCGGGATGGACGTATCGCGAAGGCGCGCTGCGCAACGAGAAGGGTGAGCCCTTCGTCATCGAGTTCCTGAACGACCAGCCGGGCCTGGTGCGCATCGTCGCGCCGTTCGAGCAGGCGCTGGCCAAGCTGGGCATCGGCTGGGTCTACCGGCAGGTGGACTTCTCGCTGAGCAAGGAGCGGATGGACAAGTTCGAGTTCGAGCTGACCAGCCGCCGCATCCCCGGCATGGTGGCGCCCGGCGGCGAGCTGCTCGAGTACTTCGGCTCGCGCGCGGCCACGACACCGGGGTCGGCCAACTACTGGGGCATCGCCGATGCGGCGGTGGACGAACTGCTGCAGAAGGTGGTGCAGGCCAAGACCCGGGCGGAGCTGAGCGCCGCGATGCGCGCGCTCAATCGCGTGCTCTCGCACGGCCACTATTCGATCCCCCACTACTACAGCGGCGCGTTCTTCATCGGCTACCGCGCGCGCCGCTTCGTGCTGCCGCCGGTGATCCCGCCTTACTACGAGGCCGACGCCTGGGCGATGTCCACCTGGTGGGCTTCGCCGGAGAACCGCTGACCCATGACCGCCTACATCCTCAAGCGGCTGCTGCTCATGGTGCCCACCCTGCTGGGCGTGCTGCTGGTCACGTTTGCCATCGTGCAGTTCGTGCCGGGCGGGCCGGTGGAGCAGATGGTCGCGCAGCTGCAGGGCCGCGATTCGGGCGGCGAGCGGGCGGCGGCCGTCGGCGCCGGGTATCGCGGACGGCAAGGCATCGACGACAAGCGCATCGCCGAGATCCGGCAGCTGTACGGCTTCGACAAGCCGGCCCACGAGCGCTTCTTCCAGATGCTCGGGCAGTTCGCCCGCTTCGACCTGGGGCGCAGCTTCTACCAGCACAAGGACGTGTGGGAGCTGGTGAAGGAGAAGCTGCCGGTGTCCATCAGCCTGGGGCTGTGGACCTTCTTTCTCAGTTACCTGATAGCGGTGCCGCTCGGCGTGGCCAAGGCGGTGAGGGCCGGCACGCGCTTCGATTTCGTCACCACGCTGATCGTGCTGGTGGGCTACGCGATCCCGGGCTTCGTGCTGGGCGTGGCGCTGCTGGTGGTGTTCGGCGGGCAGCTGCAGTGGTTCCCTCTGCGGGGCCTGACGTCGGCCAACTGGGACCAGCTCAGCTGGGGCGGCAGGATCGTGGACTACCTGTGGCACATCGCCTTGCCGGTCACCGCCATGGTGTTCGGCAGCTTCGCCGTGACGGCCATGCTGACCAAGAACGCCTTCCTGGAGGAGATCCGCAAGCAGTACGTCCTGACCGCGCGCGCCAAGGGGCTGGACGAGCGGCGGGTGCTGTGGAAGCACGTGTTCCGCAATGCGCTGATCCCGATCATCACGGGCTTTCCGGCGGCCTTCATCGGCGCGTTCTTCACCGGATCGCTCCTGATCGAGACGCTGTTCTCGCTCGACGGCCTGGGCCTGCTGAGTTACGAGAGCGTGATCCGGCGCGACTACCCGGTGGTGCTGGGCACGCTCTATCTCTTCACCCTGATCGGGCTGGTGACCAAGCTGATCAGCGACCTTTCCTACGTGCTGGTGGATCCCCGTGTCAAATTCGACTAACCCCCCCGAAGCGGCCATCGGCCGCCTCCCCCCCGGGGGGGCGCCACCAGCGGCCCGGCAAAGCCGGTTCCGCGGTGGCCCTGGTAGCCGTCCTGCAGTATCTGTGTCTCCGGGCCAGCGCGCGTGGCAGCGCTTCCGCCGCAACCGCCTTGGTTTCTTCAGCCTGGTGATCTTCTCGGTGCTGGTGGTCCTGAGCCTGTTCGCCGAGGTGCTGTCCAACGACAAGCCGCTGCTGGTGCGCTACGAGGGCAGCCTGTACTTCCCGCTGGTGCGCGACTACCCGGAAACGACTTTCGGTGGCGACTTCCATACGCCCACGGACTACCTGGACCCGTTCATCCAGAACAAGCTGGCCCAGGGCGGCAACTGGGCGATCTACCCGCCCAACCGGTACGGACCGAAGACGCTGAACTATTTCGCCAGCAGCCCGAATCCGGCGGCGCCGTCGCGCGAGAACCTGCTGGGCAGCGACGACCGCGGGCGCGACCTGCTGGCGCAATTGATCTACGGCTTTCGGGTCAGCGTGCTGTTCGGGCTGGCGCTGACGGCCATCGGCGTGGTGCTGGGCGTGCTGACCGGCGCGATCCAGGGCTTTTTCGGCGGCAAGACCGACCTGGCGTTCCAGCGCTTCATCGAGATATGGGGCTCGATGCCGGAGCTGTACCTCCTCATCATCTTTTCGGCAGTGTTCGCCCCCAGCGTGGCGCTGCTGCTGATCCTGCTGTCGCTGTTCGGCTGGATGGGGCTGTCCGATTACGTGCGCGCCGAGTTCCTGCGCAATCGCCAGATGGACTACGTGCGCGCCGCGCGGGCGCTGGGCGTGGGCAACGGCCGGATCATGTGGCGGCACATCCTGCCCAACAGCATGACCCCGGTGGTCACCTTCCTGCCGTTCCGCATGAGCGCCGCCATCCTGGCGCTCACTTCGCTCGATTTCCTGGGGCTGGGCGTGCCGCCCGGAACACCGTCGCTCGGTGAATTGCTCAATCAGGGCAAGGCCAACCTGGACGCCTGGTGGATCTCGATCTCCACGTTCGCGGTGCTGTCGATCACGCTGCTGCTCCTGACGTTCATGGGCGACGCGCTGCGCGATGCGCTGGATCCCAGGAAGGACTCCTCGTGAGCCACGAACCCCTCCTGGACGTCGCCGGCCTGCGCGTCGCCTTCGGCGGCAAGGAAGTCGTCCACGGCGTCGACTTCCGCATCCGCCAGGGCGAAAAGCTCGCGCTCGTCGGCGAGTCGGGATCAGGCAAGACCGTCACCGCGCTGTCGCTCCTCGGCCTGGTGCAGAACGCCACGGTGACGGGCTCCGCCGTGTTGCAGCCCCGCACGCCCGGGCAAGCGCCGAAGGACCTCCTGGCTTTGCCCGAGCGCGAGCTGCTGGGCATCCGCGGCGACGACATCGCCATGATCTTCCAGGAGCCGATGACGGCGCTGAACCCGCTCTACACGGTGGGCGACCAGGTGGCCGAGGTGCTGGAACTCAAACAGGCCCTGACCCGCCGGCAGGCCTGGCAGGCGGCGGTCGAAGCCCTGGCCGCCACCGGCATCCCGGAGCCCGAACGCCGCGCCCTGGCGTATCCGCATCAGCTGTCCGGCGGTCAGCGCCAGCGGGCGATGATCGCGATGGCCCTCGCCAGCAGGCCGCGCCTGCTGCTGGCGGACGAACCGACCACCGCCCTCGACGTCACGCTGCGCGGGCAGATCCTGGCCTTGCTCGCCGAGCTGCAGCGGCAGACCGGCATGGCAGTCCTGCTGATCACTCACGACCTGAACCTGGTCCGCAAGTTCGCGGACCGTGTGGCCGTGATGGAGAACGGCCACCTGGTGGAGGAGGGCGGCGTCAACGTCGTCTTCTCGCATCCGCAGCACGCGTATACGAAGAAGCTGATCGACAGCCGGCCTCGCCGCGAAGTCCATGAAGGCGCGAACGGTGATGACGAGGTGATGAGGGCCGACGGCCTGCGGGTCTCGTACCCGGTGCCGGTGCCAGGGGTGCGCGGCTGGTTCCGTCGCGGCCAGTTCATCGCCGTGCAAGGGGCGAGCTTCGGCATCCCGGCGCGCCGCACCCTGGGTGTGGTGGGCGAATCCGGCTCGGGCAAGTCCACGCTGGCTTTGGCGGCGCTGGGCCTCATCCCGCACCGGGGAGAGCTGGACGTCGTCGGCCACCAGTGGGGCCCGCACTCCGCGGCCAACAAGGCCGCGCGGCGGCAGGTGCAGGTCGTGTTCCAGGATCCGTTCTCGTCGCTCTCGCCCCGCATGACGGTCGAAGAGATCGTCGGCGAAGGCCTGCTGGTACACGAGCCGGAGCTGGGCACTCCCGGCCGGCGCGAACGCGTGCTGTCCGCGCTGGCCGACGTGGGGCTTACCGAAAAGCAATTCCCCGGGCTGCTGGACCGGTACCCGCACGAGTTCTCCGGCGGCCAGCGCCAGCGGCTGGCCATCGCCCGTGCCCTGATCGTCGGGCCGCGGCTGCTCGTCCTCGATGAGCCTACGAGCGCGCTGGACGTCACGATCCAGAAGCAGGTGCTCGGGCTGTTGCAGAGACTCCAGCGCGAGAAAGGGCTGGCCTACCTGCTGATCACGCACGACGTCGACGTGATCCGCGCGATGGCGCATGAAGTGCTCGTGATGAAGGACGGCCAGGTGCTGGAATCGGGCCCCGTCGACCAGGTGCTGGGTCGTCCGTCGCACGACTACACCCGCGCGCTCGTGGCCGCCGCTTCCTGAGCATGGTGCTCGAGCGCAGGCGAACGGTCATCCCGCCGGAAGAGGTGGAGATCACCGCGGTCCGGTCGCAGGGCGCGGGCGGCCAGAACGTCAACAAGGTCTCCAGCGCGATCCACCTGCGCTACGACATCCGCGCGTCGTCGCTGCCGCCCGACCACAAGGCCCGCTTGCTGGCTCTGCAGGACAAGCGGATCAGCCGCTGGGGCGTGCTGGTGCTCAAGGCCCAGACGCATCGCAGCCAGGACATGAACCGGGCCGAAGCCTGGGAGCGCCTGCAGGAGCTGGTGGACAGCGTGGCCGAGCCGCCGCACTTGAGAAAGCCGACGCGGCTCCCAGCTTCGGCAGGCCGCCGGCGCTTGGCGGACAAACGTCGGCGGGCCGACGTGAAGCTCATGCGTTCTGGGCGCGACCCGCTCGGCTGAACCGCTCCTTTCCGGTTGCGCAGGCGGTCCCCTCGCGGTACAATCTTTGCTTCACGACCAGGACGGGCGGGTACTCACCGGCCCTTTTTTTTTGCCCGTCGCCTTTTGGCGTCCGGACCTGGTCGCGAGGCTTGCAAGGGATAGACGCGAACGTGGCGCTGCAGGACATCGCCCAGCAAACCGTGACCGGCCTGGGATACGAGCTGGTGGAGATAGAACGCTCCGCCGGCGGCCTGCTGCGCGTGACGATCGACCTGCCCTGGAAGCCGGGGCAGGAAAATTTCGTGAACGTCGAGGACTGCGAGAAGGTCACGCGGCAGCTGCAGTACGCGCTGGAAGTCGAGGGCATCGACTACAAGCGGCTGGAGGTGTCCTCGCCGGGGCTGGACCGGCCGTTGCGCAGCGAGCGCGACTTCGAGCGCTTCGCCGGCGAGGTGGTGGACATCACCCTGAAGTCGCCGGTGGGTGCGGCCGGCGCGGGCCAGGTCGCGGCCAACCGCAAGAAGTTCCGGGGCCAGCTGGGGCGCGGCGAGAACGGCGCCTGGCAACTGGTGTGGAGCGACGAGCCCGAGCCCAAGCCGGGCCAGCGCGTCAGCCGCAAGAAGGAGCCGGCGCCGCTGCAGGCGATCGGCTTCATGCTGGACGAATTGAAGGAGGCGCGGCTCGCGCCGGTAGTGGATTTCAAGGGCCGCAGGCCCAGGCAGACAGGAGAGTCGTGATGAATCGCGAATTGTTGATGCTGGTCGAAGCGATCTCGCGCGAGAAGAACGTGGAGCGTGACGTGGTGTTCGGCGCCGTGGAGTCGGCGCTGGCCCAGGCCACCAAGAAGCTGTACGAGGGCGACGTGGACATCCGCGTGGCGATCGACCGCGACAGCGGCGAGTACGAGACTTTCCGCCGCTGGCTGGTGGTGCCCGACAGCCAGGGCCTGCAGAACCCCGACGCCGAGGAACTCCTCATGGACGCCCGCGAGCGCGTGGACGACGTCGATGAGGGCGACTACATCGAGGAGCCGGTCGACTCGCTGCCCATCGGCCGCATCGGCGCCATGGCCGCCAAGCAGGTGATCCTGCAGAAGATCCGCGACGCCGAGCGCGAGATGCTGCTGAACGACTTCATGTCGCGCGGCGACAAGATCTTCGTCGGCACGGTCAAGCGCATGGACAAGGGCGACATCATCGTGGAGAGCGGCCGCGTCGAAGGCCGGCTGCGCCGCGGCGAGATGATCCCCAAGGAGAACCTGCGCAACGGCGACCGCGTGCGCGCCATGATCATGGAGGTGGACCTGACGCTGCGCGGCGCGCCCATCATCCTGTCGCGGGCGGCCCCGGAGTTCATGATCGAGCTGTTCCGCCAGGAAGTGCCCGAGATCGAGCAGGGCCTGCTGGAGATCAAGAGCTGCGCCCGCGACCCCGGCTCGCGCGCCAAGATCGCCGTCCTGTCGCACGACAAGCGCGTCGACCCGATCGGCACCTGCGTCGGCGTGCGCGGCACCCGCGTGAACGCGGTCACGAACGAGCTGGCCGGCGAGCGTGTCGACATCGTGCTGTGGTCGGAGGACCCGGCGCAGTTCGTCATCGGCGCGCTGGCGCCTGCCAACGTCACCTCCATCGTCGTCGACGAGGAGAAGCACGCGATGGACGTGGTGGTCGACGAGGAGAACCTCGCCATCGCCATCGGCCGCGGCGGGCAGAACGTGCGCCTGGCTTCCGAGCTCACGGGCTGGAAGATCAACATCATGGACGCCAACGAGTCGGCCCAGAAGCAGGCCGAGGAGCAGAGCGGCCTGCGCACGCTGTTCATGGAAAAGCTCGATGTCGACGAGGAAATCGCCGACATCCTGATCGTCGAGGGCTTCACCAGCCTGGAAGAAGTGGCCTATGTGCCGATCCAGGAGATGCTGGAGATCGAGTCCTTCGACGAGGAAACCGTCAACGAGCTGCGCGCCCGCGCGAAGGACGCGCTGCTCACCATGGAGATCGCCCGCGAGGAGAGCGTCGAGGAGGTGTCGCAGGATTTGCGCGACCTCGACGGCCTGAACCCGCAGCTGATCGCCAGGCTGGCCGAGGCCGGCGTGCAGACCCGCGACGAGCTGGCCGATCTGGCCGTCGACGAGTTGACCGAGATTACCGGCCAGTCCGCGGACGAGGCCAAAGCCCTGATCATGAAAGCGCGCGAACACTGGTTCACCGGTGCGACCGCGCAAGCGTGACGTGATGGAGGGTTCAAGAACATATGTCCAGTACCACCGTCGCCGAGTTCGCCAGCGAACTCAAGAAATCACCCCAGACGCTGCTTGAACAGCTGCGCAGCGCAGGCGTGGCCAAGTCCGCGCCGACCGACGCGTTGTCCGAGGCCGACAAGCAGAAGCTGCTCGGCTTCCTGCAGGCCAGCCACGGCACGGCCTCGCCCGAGCGCAAGAAGATCACCCTGGTCAAGAAGTCGACCAGCGAGATCAAGCAGGCCGACGCCAGCGGCAAGGCCCGCACCATCCAGGTGGAAGTCCGCAAGAAGCGCACCTTCGTCAAGCGCGAAGAGGGCGGCGACACCGCCGTCGTCGAAGCGCCCGAGGCCGAGCTGCGTGAGCCGCCGTCGCCCCGTGCCGACGACGCCGAACTCGCCCGCCGCGAGGAAGAAGCGCGCCGCCAGGCCGAACTGATCCGCCGCCAGGAGGAAGACCTGGCCGAGAAGCGGCGCCTGCGCGAGGAGCAGGAGCGCCGCGAGCGCGAGGCCGAGGAACGCGCCGCCGCGTACGCCGCCAACGAAGAACAGAAGAAGGCCGCCCAGACCCAGGCGGAGGCCGAAGCCAGCGCCGAGGCTGCGGCTGCCGCTGCGGCCCGCGCCGCGGCGGCGGCGGAAGCCCGTGCGCGCGCGGATGCCGAATCCAAGGCCCGCGCCGACGAGGAAGCCGCGCGCGCCAAGGACCTCGAGGAACGCCGCCGCAAGGCGTTGGCGGAAGCCGAGGCCATCCGCGCCATGATGGCCGCGCCCAAGAAGGTGCTGGTCGCCAAGAAGCCCGAGGAAGCCAAGCCGGTCGCCAAGCCCGGCGACGCGGCCAAGCCGGCCGCCAAGGGCACGCTGCACAAGCCCGCCGTCACCGCGCGCGCCACCCCGGGCGCCGCGCCCGCCGGCCCCGGTGCCGGCAAGGAAGTCAAGTCGGCCAAGCTGTCCTCCAGCTGGGCCGCCGATCCGGCCAAGAAGAAGGGCATCCCGACCCGCGGCGACTCCTCGGGCGGCGTGGGCCGCAACAGCTGGCGCGGGGGCCCGCGCGGCCGCCGCGGCAATGACCGCGACCAGCGCGACGACTCGCCGCAGATCCAGCTCGAGCAGCGCGTCATCGAAGTGCACGTGCCGGAAACCATCACGGTCGCCGAGCTGGCCCACAAGATGGCCGTCAAGGCTTCGGAAGTGATCAAGGCGCTGATGAAGATGGGCCAGATGGTCACCATCAACCAGCCGCTGGACCAGGACACGGCCATGATCGTGGTCGAGGAAATGGGCCACAAGGCGGTCACGGCCGCCCTGGACGACCCCGAGGCGTTCACCGAAGAGGAAGTCGGCCAGGCCAACGCCGAGGCGCTTTCGCGCGCCCCGGTGGTCACCGTCATGGGCCACGTCGACCACGGCAAGACCTCGCTGCTGGACTACATCCGCCGCGCCAAGGTGGCGGCGGGCGAAGCCGGCGGCATCACCCAGCACATCGGCGCGTACCACGTGGAAACGCCGCGCGGCACGATCTCGTTCCTGGACACCCCGGGCCACGAGGCGTTCACCGCCATGCGTGCCCGCGGCGCGCAGGCCACCGACATCGTCATCCTGGTGGTGGCGGCCGACGACGGCGTGATGCCGCAGACGAAGGAAGCGGTCAAGCACGCCAAGGCGGCGGGCGTTCCCATCGTCGTGGCGGTCAACAAGATCGACAAGCCCGGCGCCAACCCCGACCGCGTCAAGCAGGAGCTGGTGGCCGAGGAGGTCGTGCCCGAGGAATACGGCGGCGATTCGCCCTTCGTCAGCGTCTCGGCCATCACCGGCCAGGGCATCGACGACCTGCTCGAGCAGGTGCTGCTGCAGGCCGAAGTGCTGGAACTCAAGGCGCCGGTGGATGCCGCCGCCAAGGGCCTGGTCATCGAAGCGCAGCTGGACAAGGGCCGCGGTCCCGTGGCCACGGTGCTGGTGCAGTCCGGAACGCTGAAGGTGGGCGACGTGGTGCTCGCGGGCCAGACCTACGGCCGCGTGCGCGCCATGCTCGACGAGAACGGCAAGACCATCAAATCGGCCGGCCCGTCCATCCCGGTGGAGATCCAGGGCCTGACCGAGGTGCCGCAGGCGGGCGACGAGTTCATGGTGCTGACCGACGAGCGCCGCGCGCGCGAGATCGCGACCTACCGCGCGGGCAAGTTCCGCAACACCAAGCTGGCCAAGCAGCAGGCCGCCAAGCTGGAGAACATGTTCTCGGACATGACGGCCGGCGAGGTGAAGACGCTGCCGATCATCGTCAAGGCCGACGTGCAGGGTTCGCAGGAAGCGCTGTCGCAGTCGCTGGTCAAGCTGTCGACCGAGGAGGTCAAGGTGCAGCTGGTCTACGCGGCCGTGGGCGGCATCAGCGAGTCCGACATCAACCTGGCCATCGCTTCCAAGGCGGTGATCATCGGCTTCAACGTGCGTGCCGACGCCGGCGCGCGCAAGCTGGCCGAGGGCAACGGCATCGACATCCGCTACTACAACATCATCTACGACGCGGTGGACGACCTGAAGGCCGCCATGTCCGGGATGCTGGCGCCCGAGAAGAGGGAAGAGGTCATCGGCACCGCCGAGATCCGCACCGTCTTCGTGGCGTCCAAGATCGGCACGGTGGCCGGCTCGTACGTCACGTCGGGCGTGGTCACGCGCAGCGCGCATTTCCGCCTGCTGCGCGACAACGTGGTGGTCTACACCGGCGAGATCGAGTCGCTCAAGCGGATGAAGGACGACGTGCGCGAAGTCAAGGAAGGCTTCGAGTGCGGCATCAAGCTGAAGAACTACAACGACATCAAGGAAGGCGACCAGCTGGAAGTCTTCGAGATCAAGGAAGTGGCTCGGACGCTGTAAGGCGGATAGCCGATCGCGGAAAGCGCAGAAAGGCCGCAGAAAGCACGAAAAGAGATCCCGAAGGATTCGCGGCTCTCCTGCGCTTTCTGCCCGTGATTTCAGCGTTTTCTGCGTTCCTGCCCCGTTTCCCCATGCCGAAGAAGAGCACCAAGCCCAACCGCAGCTACCAGGTGGCCGACCAGATCCAGCGCGATCTGGCCGAGCTCATCCGCGAGATAAAGGATCCGCGGCTGGGCATGGTCACGATCAACTCGGTGGAGGTCACGCCCGATTACGCCCACGCCAAGGTGTTCTTCAGCGTGCTCGTGGGCAACCCGCAGGAATGCGAGGACGCCCTCAACCACGCCGCCGGCTTCCTGCGCAACGGCCTCTTCAAGCGCCTGCACATCCACACCGTCCCCACGCTGCACTTCCAGTTCGACCGCACCACCGAGCGTGCCGCCGACATGAACGCGCTGATCGCCAAGGCGGTCTCTTCCCGCAGCAAGGACGACTAGGTTTGAAAGCGCCACGCACCAGGGTGCAGCGGCGCCCTGTGCATGGGGTGCTGCTGCTCGACAAGCCCAAGGGTCTGTCCAGCAACGACGCGCTGCAGAAATGCAAGTGGCTGCTGCGGGCGGAGAAGGGCGGCCACACGGGCACGCTCGACCCGCTGGCGACCGGGGTGCTCCCCCTGTGCTTCGGCGCAGCGACCAAGTTCAGCCAGCTTCACTTGGAAGCGGACAAGACCTATGAAGCCGTGGCCGTGCTTGGCGTGAAGACCAGCACCGGCGACGCGGAAGGGCAAGTGGTTGCCGAGCGTCCGGTCTGGGGGATCAGCGCCGAGCAGCTGGGGGCCGTTCAGCGGCAATTCACCGGCCGCATCCGCCAGCTCCCGCCGATGCACAGCGCGTTGAAGAAGGACGGCAAGGCCTTGTACGAATACGCGCGCGCCGGCGAGGAGGTCGCCCGCGAGCCGCGCGACGTCACCATCCATGCCCTAGAGCTCTCGCTGGCCGAGGACGCCGGCCGCCCGGCGGTCCGGTTGATCGCGAGGGTGAGCAAGGGCACCTACATCCGCACGCTCGGCGAGGAGATCGGCGAGGCCCTCGGCTGCGGGGCGCACCTTTCGCTGCTGCGGCGCACGGCGACCGGTCCTTTCGGCGTCGCCCGCTGCGTCACGCTTGAAGCCTTCGAGGCCTCGGACGAGGACGAGCGCGAAGCGGCGCTGCTGCCGCCCGAAGCCCTTCTCGAAGGTCACTCGCGCGTCACGCTCGACGCCGAAGATGCGGGCCGGTTCCTGTCCGGCCTGCGCCGGCGGGGCGCATGGCCCGACATGTCCGCCGTGGCCGTCTTCGGCCGGAACCCGCCGGCGCTCCTGGGCACCGCCCACGTGCGCGCCGGTGAACTGATCCCCGGGCGTCTGCTGAGCCCGATCGAAATCCAGCAAATCCTGCAGTCGCCAACCGCGACCACGACCCCATGAGCAACAACAAGCAGATCCGCAACATCGCCATCATCGCCCACGTCGACCACGGCAAGACCACCATGGTCGACCAGCTGCTGCGGCAGTCCGGCACCTTCGCCGAGCACGAGAAGGTGGTCGACACCGTGATGGACAACAACGCCATCGAGCGCGAGCGCGGCATCACCATCCTGGCCAAGAACTGCGCCGTGAGCTGGAAGGGCACGCACATCAACATCGTCGACACGCCCGGCCACGCCGACTTCGGCGGCGAGGTGGAGCGCGCCCTTTCGATGGTCGACGGCGTGCTGCTGCTGATCGACGCCCAGGAGGGCCCGATGCCGCAGACGCGCTTCGTGACCAAGAAGGCGCTGGCCCTGGGCCTGCGGCCCATCGTGGTGGTGAACAAGGTCGACAAGCCCGGCGCCAACCCCGACAAGGTGATCAACGCCGCGTTCGACCTGTTCGACAAGCTGGGCGCGACGGATGAACAGCTGGACTTCCCCGTGGTCTACGCCTCCGGCATCAACGGCTGGAGCTCGATGGAAGCGGGTGAGGCCGGCCAGCAGTGGGGCCCGGACATGTCGGCGCTGTTCGACACCATCCTGGAGCACGTGCCGGCGCACGAGGGCGACCCGCAGGCGCCGCTGCAGCTGCAGATCTCGGCGCTGGACTTCTCCACTTTCGTCGGCCGAATCGGCGTGGGCCGCATCAACGCCGGCACGCTCAGGCCGATGATGGACGTGCTGGTGATGGAGGGCGCCGACGGCAAGTCGCTCAAGGGCCGGGTCAACCAGGTGCTGACGTTCCAGGGGCTGGATCGCGTGCAGGTGACGGAGGCCGGCCCGGGCGACATCGTGCTGATCAACGGCATCCCCGAAATCGGCATCGGCGTGACGGTCACGGACCCGCTGGATCCGGCGCCGCTGCCCATGCTCAAGGTCGACGAGCCGACGCTGACGATGAACTTCTGCGTCAACACCAGCCCGCTGGCCGGCCGCGAGGGCAAGTACGTCACCAGCCGCCAGATCTGGGACCGGCTGCAGAAGGAACTGCAGTCGAACGTCGCGCTGCGCGTGAAGGAAACCGACGAGGAGGGCGTGTTCGAGGTCTCCGGCCGGGGCGAACTGCACCTGACCATCCTGCTGGAGAACATGCGCCGTGAAGGCTACGAGCTGGCGGTCTCCAAGCCGCGCGTGGTGTTCAAGGACATCGCTGGAGATCGCTGCGAGCCGATCGAACTGGTCACGGTCGACGTGGAAGAGCAGCACCAGGGCGGCGTGATGCAGGCGCTGGGCGAGCGCAAGGGCGACCTAGTGAACATGGAACCGGACGGCCGCGGCCGCGTGCGGCTGGAGTACCGCATCCCGGCGCGCGGGTTGATCGGCTTTTCCAACGAGTTCCTGAACCTCACCCGCGGCTCGGGGCTGATCTCCAACATCTTCGACAAGTACGAGCCGTTCCGCGGCGAGATCGGCGGCCGCAAGAACGGCGTGCTGATCTCCATGGACGACGGCGAGATCTTCACCTACGCCCTGGGCAAGCTGGACGACCGCGGCCGCATGTTCGTCAAGCCGAACGACCCGGTCTACGAGGGCATGATCGTGGGCATCCACAGCCGCGACAACGACCTGGTGGTCAACGCCACCCGGACCAAGCAGCTGACCAACTTCCGCGTGTCGGGCAAGGAAGACGCGATCAAGGTCACGCCGCCGATCGAGCTGACGCTTGAGTACGGCGTCGAGTTCATCGATGACGACGAGCTGGTGGAGATCACGCCCAAGTCGATCCGGCTGCGCAAGCGGTTCCTGAAGGAGCACGAACGAAAACGTGCCTTGCGCGAAGCGGCCTGAAAGCCCTGGACCGGCGCTTCCTCCAACAACAAGAATGAAGCTCAAGCTCTCCCACACGCAAGCGGTGTTCCTGATGGTCGCGGTGACCCTGATGTGGTCCATCGCCGGCGTCATCACGCGCCACCTGGAGCAGGCCCGCAGCTTCGAGATCACCTTCTGGCGCAGCTTCTTCACCGTGCTGTCGCTGCTGGTGATCCTGCCGTTCTTCCAGGGCCGTGCCGTGTTCGGGAAGATCCGCTCCGGCGGGGCGGCCCTGTGGCTGTCGGGCCTGTGCTGGAGCGTGATGTTCACGGCCTTCATGGTCGCGCTCACCCTTACCAGCGTGGCCAATGTGCTGGTGACGATGGCGGTCGGCCCGTTCCTGACGGCATTGGTCGCCCGCATCTTCATCGGCCACCGCATCCCGGGGCGCACCTGGCTGGCCATCCTGGTGGCCGGCGCCGGCATCGCCTGGATGTATGGCGCGCAGGTGTCCGGCGGGCAGCTGGCCGGCACGCTGGTGGCGCTGTGCGTGCCGCTCGCAGGCGCTGTGAACTGGACGATCACGCAGCGTTCGCACGCGCATGGGGCCGATGTCGACTTGGTGCCGGCCGTGCTGGTGGGCGCGGTGATCTCCTCGCTGGCCACGTTGCCGCTCGCGATGCCGTTCGCGGCCTCCTGGCACGACATCGGGCTGCTGGCGCTGCTGGGCCTGGTGCAACTCGCGATTCCCTGTGCGCTGTCCGTGGTCTGCGCCCGCGTGCTCAAGGCGCCGGAGATCGCCCTGCTGGCGCTGCTGGAGGTGATCTTCGGAATCCTGCTCGCCTGGGTAGGCGCGGACGAGGTGCCGACGCAGACCGTGCTGGCGGGCGGCGCGCTGGTGATCGGCGCGCTGGTGATGAACGAAGTGGTGGGGTGGAGGCGACGCGCATGAGCGATGTCATCGCGGAAATCGCGGGCAAGGCCGGCCGCATCACGCTGAACCGGCCCAGGGCGCTGAACGCGCTCTCGCTGGCGATGATCCGCGAGCTCACGGCCACGCTGCGGGCCTGGCGCGATGATCCGCGGGTGGAGGTGGTCACGGTCCGCGGCGTCGGCAAGGAAGGCCCGTTCGGCGCCTTCTGCGCGGGCGGCGACATCCGTTTCTTCCACTCGGCCGCGCTGGCCGGCGACCCGCAGCTGGGCGACTTCTTCACCGAGGAATACACGCTCAACCACCTCGTGCATCACTACCCCAAGCCGTACGCGGCTTTCATGGACGGCATCGTGATGGGCGGCGGCATGGGGATCTCGCAAGGGGCCCGCTGCCGCATCGTCACCGAGCGCACGAAGATGGCCATGCCCGAGACCAACATCGGCCTGTTCCCGGACGTGGGCGGCGGCTATTTCCTGTCGCGATGCCCCGGCCGCCTGGGCGAGTACCTGGCGCTCACGGGCGAGGTGATCGGCGCGGCCGACGCGGTGGACGCGCGGCTGGCGGACGTGGTGGTGGACTCGGATGGATTGCCGGGATTGTGGGAACGGCTGTCGACCGAGGGCGCCGCGGCCGTGCCGACGCCGCACCGCGTCGAGGGCTCGAAGCTGGCCGATCACCGGCCGGAGATCGACCGCGTGTTCGCATTGCCGACCGTCCGAGCGATCGTGGCCGAACTCGAGACAGGCGCGACCGACTGGAGCCGGCACACCGCTGCCGCCCTGCGCAAACGCTCCCCGCTGATGCTGCACGTCGTGCTGGAACAGGTGCGCCGCGCGCGCAGCATGAACCTGGCCGACGACCTGCGCATGGAGCGCGACCTGGTGCACCACTGCTTCCACCTGCGGCCCGGCGCGGCCGGCGAGACGGTGGAGGGGATCCGCGCGCTGGCCATCGACAAGGACCACGTGCCCCGCTGGAATCCGCCCCGCATCGAGGACGTGACGCCGGAAATGGTCGCGCCGTTCTTCCGCAGCCCCTGGCCCGCGAACGAGCATCCGCTGCGCCGGCTGGACTGACGGATCAGAGCTGGCGGTAGACGCTGTTCGCCAGTGGCAGCAGCTCCGCGCGGGCGAGCCGGCCGGCCAGCGCATACCCGAAACCCTGGTCCACCCAGTAGAAGCTGGAGGCTTCGCCTTCA
Source organism: Ramlibacter henchirensis (assembly GCF_004682015.1). Taxonomy (NCBI): domain Bacteria; kingdom Pseudomonadati; phylum Pseudomonadota; class Betaproteobacteria; order Burkholderiales; family Comamonadaceae; genus Ramlibacter; species Ramlibacter henchirensis. The sequence goes on from NZ_SMLM01000003.1 coordinate 578,522, forward strand.
GTGGTGAACCGGAACGCGGTTTCGCCCGTCGCGGGGGCGCCGTTCCTGCCCGGCGTGACGGCGCCGACGTACAGCGTGATGCGCTCGGCGCGCGCGTTCTGATACATGAACTGCGCGCGGGCGCCCTGTTCGCCGGGGAGCAGACGGCCGCCCACGAGTTCATAGCCCTGCGCCGTGAGGTCCGGGATCTTCAACGGCCGGCCCAGGCGCTTGGACAGCCACTGGACCAGGTGCTCCTGTTCGGCCACCGACACTTCAACCGGATGCCGCACCTCCGGCGCATAGACCCTGTGCGCGACGACCGCCTGCCGGCCGAAGTCGGCCAGGGGCCTTGCACGCGCGACAGAGCTGGATCCCTGACTGCCCCACTCTCCGTGGGCGAGCCAACCGGCGCCGAACGCAACCAGCACCGAAGCGGCCACCCCGCCCCACTGCTGCCACCGGTGGACCTGTATGCCTCGCTGTCCCATCCGGCCCGCGGCTTGCGCCAGGGCCGGGGGCACCGGTTCCTGCAGCACGTCGTCGTGCAGGGCGCGGAGCAGCTCGCGCTGCTCCTGCCAGTCCTGCAGCGCCTGCGCCGCGGCTGGATCCGTGGCGAGCTGCGCCCGCAGTTCGGCGGCGGCGTGCGGGTCGAGCTGGCCGTCGACCAGCGCGTGCAGCCGGGCTTCGTCGGGAGAAGAGGGGTCCTTTTTCATCCAGTTCATTTCATGCGCTTGAGCGGCACGATCGCGGCGCTCGAACGCGGGCCGGCATCCATCAATTCGCGCAGCCGGGTGCGCGCCCGGGACAACCGCGACATCACCGTGCCCACCGGCGTGCCGGTGATGCGCGCGACGTCCTCATAGCCCAGGTCCTGCAAGGTCACGAGCAGCAGCACCTCGCGCTGCTCCTCGGGCAGCCGCATCAGGCAGCGCTGCAGGTCCAGCAGCTGGTCGGGCGCCGAGGACGGGGCCACCAGCTCGGAATCGGCCTCCTCGATGTCCAGGCGGTGGCCCGCCTGCCGCACGGCGCGCCGCACGCCGTCCACGAACAGGTTGTGCATCACCGTGAACAGCCAGGCGCGCAGGTCGCTGCCGGCGCGCCACAGCTGCCAGCGGCCGCAGGCCCGCTCCAGCGTGTCCTGCACCAGGTCGTCGGCCGCCCACGGGTCGCCCGTCAGCGCCCGCGCGTAGCGGCGCAGGTGCGGGATCTGTCCTTCGAGGTCGGCGGGCTGCATCGGCCAGAGGCTATCCCAACCAGCGCCGGCCAGGCTCGGCTTCAGGGGCGGGCGAGACGCCAGACGTTGTTGACGTTGTCGCCGGTCTTGTCGCCGGGCTTGGTGTCCTTGACCCAGTAGTAGAGCGGCTTGCCCTTGTAGGCCCACTGCTTGGCGCCGTCGTCGCGCGTCACCACGGTCCAGTCGCCGGAGTTGCTCGCGCTGCCCTGGGCCATCAGCGGCGGCCAGGCAGTGGCGCATTGGCCGTTGCAGACGGACTTGCCGCTGCCGGACGAGTCGCGGTCGAAGGTGTACAGCGTCATGCCGTTCGGACCGACGAGCACGCCGTCCGACACCTTGGCGGGCGCCGTGCCGTTGGCCATGGAGGCGCAGGCGACGAGGCCGGCGCCAAGCACGATGGCGGCCATGCGGGTGGGAAGCGAGGACAGGACCATTGGGTTTCTCCGGTGTTGTTCCTGCCCGGATGAACGAAGCCGCCGCGCCGTTTATTCCGCGCCCGCCAAAAAGTCAGCGGTGGCGGCTCTTCATTGCGCGCTCGACCTCGCGCTTGCCTTCGCGATCCTTGATGGTGTCGCGCTTGTCGTGTTCGGCCTTGCCCTTGGCCAGCGCGATCTCGCACTTCACCCGGCCGTCTTTCCAGTGCAGGTTGATCGGCACCAGCGTGTAGCCCTTCTGCTCGACCTTGCCGACGAGCCGCCGGATCTGGTCCTTGTGCATCAGCAGCTTGCGGCTGCGCAAGCTCTCCGGATTGACGTGGGTGGAGGCGGTCTTGAGCGGGTTGATCTGGCAGCCGATGATGAAGAGCTCGCCGTTCCTGATGACCACGTAGCCGTCGGTGAGCTGGACCTTGCCTTCGCGCAGCGCCTTCACCTCCCAGCCCTGCAGCACCATGCCGGCCTCGAACCGCTCCTCGAAGAAGTAGTTGTAGGCAGCTTTCTTGTTCTCGGCGATGCGTGCGGCGCCGTCTTGCTTGGTGGCCATGGACTGACAGATGGGGGACGCGGGCCCTCTCTACAATCCCGCGCAGGCCCGCAGGGCCCCGCATTCTGTATGAAAACCGTCCACCGCTCAGTTCTCATCTGGTTCAGCGCGGAAGAGATGTACAGGCTGGTCACCGACGTGGCGCAATACCCGAAGTTCCTGCCCTGGTGCGACCACGCCAAGGTTCTGGAGCAGGACGATCACGGGATGAAGGCGGAGATCGGCATCGCGTTCAGCGGCATCCGCCAAAGCTTCGTCACGCGCAACGAACACGTGCCGGGGCGCCGCGTGGCGATGAAGCTCGTGGACGGGCCGTTCTCGAATCTCGATGGCCGCTGGAATTTCGTGCCCGTGGGCAGCGACGGCCAGCGCGCCTGCAAGGTGGAACTGGACCTGAACTACGGCTTCAAGAGCGGCGCGCTCGCGGCGATGGTGGGGCCGGTCTTCGATCGCATCGCGGGCAGCCTGGTCGATGCTTTCGTCAAGCGCGCCGAACACGTCTACGGCTGATGCCGCGCGTCACCGTCTGTCATTCGCCCGGGCCGCGCCAGGTTCGCGAGCAGGTTCTGGACCTTGCGGACGGCGCCACGGTCGCGGATGCCTTGCGTTGCTGCGGCCTCTCGCCGGCCGAGGGTGAAATCGTGGGGATCTGGGGCCGGCGGGCCGACGATGCCCAGGTGCTTCGAGACGGTGATCGCGTGGAGCTGGTCCGGCCGCTGCAGGTGGACCCGAAGGTGGCGCGCCGGGAGCGATTCCGGCGGCAGGGCAGCCGCGCCGCGGGCCTGTTCTCGGGACGCCGCCCGGGCGCGAAGCCTGGCTACTAGGCCGGCTTGCAGTCGCTCGCGATGATGCCCTCGATGCGCTTGAGCTCGCTCTGGCGCTGGCTGTCGTCGACGACCTCGCGCTCGCCCTTCGCGTTGATGCGGGCGATGCGCTGCCCCGAGTCGTAAGTGGCCTTCGCCTGGCGGGCGCGGGCGCAGTTGTCGGCTTGCACCTTGGCCTGGGCTTCGGCGGCCGCCTTGGTCTTCTCGGCCTCGGCGGCCTCGGCCTGCTTACGGCGGTCTTCCAGCGCCTTGTCCTTGCCGATGATTTTCGGCGCGCTGGCCGCCGCCGCGGTTTGGGCAGCCACCGGCGTGGCCTGCGGCTCCGCGGTCGCGGATGCGGACGACTTCATGCCCGGCTGACGCAGGATCTTGCCGGGAGGCGTCTCCGGCGGCGGCGCCTTGTCGCTGAAGACCTTGCGGCCGTGCTGGTCGAGGTACATCCACTGCGCGGAGGCGAGGACCGGGAGGGCACAGAGGCCGGCGAGGGCGAGGGCGCGAAGGGCGGTCATGGGGCCAGTGTAGTGGGGCGGCTCAGCCGTTGAAAGCCGCGCGCGCATCCGCACGAGCACTGCGTCACGCCGGGGCCACAGCCGGGCACTGGGGTTAGTACCAAGTGCCTGAGTACAATCCTTTTTTTGGAGCACTGACATGCGCCTTCTCGGCAAAGCGCTGACCTTCGACGACGTGTTGCTGGTCCCGGCGTTCTCCCAGGTCCTCCCCAAGGACACCTCGCTGGCCACGCGCCTGTCGCGGAACATCCCGCTGAACCTGCCGCTCGTCTCGGCGGCCATGGACACGGTGACCGAGGCGCGGCTGGCGATCGCGATCGCGCAGGAAGGCGGCATCGGCATCGTCCACAAGAACCTCACGCCCCAGCAGCAGGCGGCCGAGGTGTCCCGCGTCAAGCGCTATGAGTCGGGCGTCTTGCGCGATCCGGTCGTGATCACGCCGCAGCACACGGTGCGCCAGGTCGTGGCCATGCAGGAACAGCTGGGCATCTCGGGCTTCCCGGTGATCGACGGGGGCAGGGTGGTCGGCATCGTCACGGGCCGCGACCTGCGCTTCGAGACCCGCTACGACGTGCCGGTGAGCCAGATCATGACGCCGCGCGAGCGCCTGGTGACCGTGCGCGAGGGCACCAGCGCCGCCGAGGCCAAGGCCCTGCTCAACAAGTACAAGCTGGAGCGCCTGCTGGTCATCAACGACGCGTTCGAGCTCAAGGGCCTGATCACCGTCAAGGACATCACCAAGCAGACCAGCTTCCCGAATGCCGCACGCGATGCCTCCGGCCGCCTGCGCGTGGGCGCCGCGGTCGGGGTGGGCGAGGGCACCGAAGAGCGTGTCGAGGCCCTTGCGAAAGCCGGCGTGGACGTGATCGTGGTGGACACCGCGCACGGCCACAGCAAGGGCGTGATCGACCGCGTGCGCTGGGTGAAGCAGAACTACCCGGACGTGGACGTGATCGGCGGCAACATCGCCACGGGAGGCGCCGCGCGCGCCCTGGTGGAAGCAGGCGCCGACGCGGTCAAGGTCGGCATCGGGCCGGGCTCGATCTGCACGACCCGCATCGTGGCCGGCGTGGGCGTCCCGCAGATCACGGCGATCGACAACGTGGCCACCGCGTTGCAGGGCAGCGGCGTGCCGCTGATCGCCGACGGCGGCATCCGCTACTCCGGCGACATCGCCAAGGCCATCGCCGCGGGCGCGAACACGGTGATGATGGGCGGCATGTTCGCCGGCACCGAGGAAGCGCCCGGCGAGATCGTCCTGTACCAGGGCCGCAGCTACAAGAGCTACCGCGGCATGGGCTCCATCGGCGCGATGCAGCAGGGCAGCGCCGACCGCTACTTCCAGGAAGCGACCAGCACGAACCCGAACGCCGACAAGCTGGTGCCCGAAGGCATCGAAGGCCGGGTGCCGTACAAGGGGTCGCTCGTCTCCATCGTGTACCAGTTGTCCGGCGGCGTGCGGGCCGCCATGGGGTATTGCGGCTGCGCCGGCATCGACGAGATGCGCAGCAAGGCCGAGTTCGTCCAGATCACCGCGGCGGGCATGCGCGAGAGCCACGTGCACGACGTGCAGATCACCAAGGAAGCGCCGAACTACCGGGCTGAGTGACCACTCTGGCCAGAGTTGTGAAGTCTGGCCTGAACGGCTAGAATGGCCAGACTTCCACATTTCTGGCCAGCCATGCAGCGTACCGGCATCTACGAAGCCAAGAACAACTTCTCCGCCCTGATCGAGATGGTCGAGAAGGGCGAGGAGGTCCGCATCACCCGCCACGGCAAGGAGGTGGTGCGCATGGTGCCGGTCCGTCGCCGGCCCGTGATCACGGACGAGCAGATCAGCCGTGAACTGGAGCAGATTGACGCCCTGCACCGCACGATCGCCCCCGGCCCCGGCTGGCGGGAACTGCGCGACGAAGGCCGGCAGGAATGACCGCCTTCGTCCTGGACGCCTCGGTCACCGCCGCATGGCTCCTTCCCGACGAGGCCAGCGAGCACACGAGGCGCCTGTACGCCTTGATCCGGCGGGACGAAGTGGACCCGCAGGCCCCCAACCTCTGGCAATGGGAGTGCGCCAACATCATCGCCAACGGCGTGCGGCGCGGCCGGATCCCGACCTCCAGCGTGGAGGGCCTTTGGAGCGTGCTGGAGGCGGTGCGCCATCGGGTCGAACTGCACGAACTCGCTCCTGCGCAGCACAAGGCATCGCTCGCCGTGGCGCTCGATGCCGGGCTTTCGGCCTACGACGCGGGCTACATGTGGCTCGCGCGATCGCTCAACCTGCCGCTGCTGACGTTCGACCGCCGACTTTCCGAGGCCGCGCCCGCCTGCGGCGTGCGCCTGCTGGACATCGCTTCCCTCTGACCTCATGCAACACGACAAGATCCTCATCCTCGACTTCGGCTCCCAGGTCACGCAGCTGATCGCGCGGCGCGTGCGCGAGGCGCACGTCTATTCCGAAGTCCATCCCTGCGACGTCTCGGACGAGTGGATCCGGCAGTACGCGGCGGACGGCAAGCTGCGCGGCGTGATCCTCTCGGGCAGCCATGCCAGTGTGTACGAGGAGACCACCGACAAGGCGCCGCAAGCCGTCTTCGAGCTGGGCGTGCCGGTGCTGGGCATCTGCTACGGCATGCAGACCATGGCGCACCAGCTCGGGGGCAAGGTGGAGGGCGGCCACAAGCGCGAGTTCGGCTTCGCGGCCGTGCGCGCGCGCGGCCACACCGAGCTGCTGCGCGACATCGCCGACTACACCACGCCGGAAGGCCACGGCATGCTCAACGTCTGGATGTCGCACGGCGACAAGGTCGTGGAGATGCCGCCCGGCTTCAAGCTGATGGCCTCGACAGAGAGCTGTCCGATCGCGGGCATGGCGGACGAGGCCCGGCGTTTCTACGCCATCCAGTTCCACGCCGAGGTCACGCACACGGTGCAGGGCAGGGCCATCCTCGAACGGTTCGTGCTGGGCATCTGCAAGGCGCGGCCCGATTGGGTGATGCGCGACCACGTCGCCGAGGCGGTGGCGGCAATCCGCAAGCAGGTGGGCAACGAGGAGGTGATCCTCGGACTTTCGGGCGGCGTCGATTCATCCGTTGCCGCGGCGCTGATCCACCGCGCCATCGGTGACCAGCTCACCTGCGTTTTCGTCGACCACGGCCTGCTGCGCCTGAACGAGGGCGACAAGGTGATGGAGATGTTCGCCGGCAAGCTGCACGCGAAGGTGGTGCGCGTCGATGCCGCCGACCTGTTCCTGGGCAAGCTCGCCGGAGTGAGCGACCCCGAGGCCAAGCGCAAGATCATCGGCGGCCTGTTCGTCGACGTGTTCAAGGCGCAGGCCGAGAAGATCAAGCAGAGCCATTCGCGCCACGTGGCGTGGCTGGCGCAGGGGACCATCTATCCGGACGTGATCGAGTCCGGCGGCGCCAAGAGCAAGAAGGCCGTCACGATCAAGAGCCACCACAACGTCGGCGGCCTGCCCGAGCAGCTCGGGCTCAAGCTGCTGGAGCCGCTGCGCGACCTGTTCAAGGACGAGGTGCGTGAGCTGGGAGTGGCCCTGGGCTTGCCGCCCGAGATGGTCTACCGGCATCCGTTCCCCGGGCCCGGCCTGGGCGTGCGCATCCTGGGCGAGGTGAAGAAGGAGTACGCCGAGCTGCTGCGCCGCGCCGACGACATCTTCATCCAGGAACTGCGCAACTTCCGCGACGAGTCCACGGGCAAGAGCTGGTACGACCTGACGAGCCAGGCCTTCACGGTGTTCCTGCCCGTCAAGAGCGTCGGCGTGATGGGCGACGGCCGCACCTACGACTACGTGGTGGCGCTGCGCGCCGTGCAGACCAGCGACTTCATGACGGCCGACTGGGCCGAGCTGCCGTACGCGCTGCTCAAGCGGGTGTCGGGCCGCATCATCAACGAGGTGCGCGGCATCAACCGCGTCACCTACGACGTCTCGAGCAAGCCGCCCGCCACCATCGAATGGGAGTGATCGCCGGTTTCGCATCGCACTGATGCGGAATCGGCGGTGCGTGCGGCTGGAGTTGTCGCTACATTTGCGCCGAGGAGGACCTCGCATGTACCAGCCACCGCACTTCCGCTCGGAGGACCCCGCGATCGCCGCGGACCTGATGCGCGCGTATCCGTTCGCCAGCCTGGTCTCGGTGGACGACACCGGCTTCCCGTTCGTGACCCACCTGCCGCTCCATCTGGAGGAAAGGGAAGGGCGGTTCGTGCTGTTCGGACACTGCGCCAAGCCCAATCCGCACTGGCGCTACCTGAAGGAAAGGCCGCAGGCGCTGGCGGTCTTCATGGGGCCGCATGCCTACCTCAGTCCCAAGGTCTACCCGGACCGGCAGCGCGTGCCGTCCTGGAATTACCTGACCGTCCATTGCCGCGTGCGGGCCCAGATGGTGGAGGAGCCGGCGGCGAAGGACGCGCTCCTGAAAAAGCTGATCGGCGACCATGAGCCCGCCTACGCCGAGCAGTGGCGCAGCCTGGGCGACGAGTTCGCCCAGAAGATGCTGGCGGGGATCGTGGGCTTCGAGCTGCACGTGGAACAGTGGTCCTGCAAGCTCAAGATCAACCAGCACCGGCCCGAATCGCACGCGAACCTGCGCGAGGCTTACGGGGCCGGCAACGAGGACGAACGGGAACTTGCTGCATGGATGAAGCGGCTTGGAATGGAGGGCAGGTGATGCGCGCGGTGTTTGGAATCCTCAGTCTTGTCGTGGTGGTCGCCATCGTGGGCGTGCTCGCGAAGAAGCAGCTTTCGGCGGGAGTCGCTCCCGCGGCAGCGGCAGGCACTGATTCGGCGGCGGCTCGCCCGGCAACGCCCCAGCAGCAGGTCAAGCAGTTCGAACAGGCCGTGCAGGGGGCGATTCAGCCGGCGCGGGCCATGCCCAGCGACGACAAGTGAGCGCCGCCGCCCGCGACGAAGGCTTCATGCGCGAAGCGCTGGCGCAGGCCGGCCTGGCGCTCGCAGCGGGCGAAGTGCCGGTCGGCGCGGTGGTGGTGCAGGGCGATCGCGTGGTCGGACGAGGCCACAACCGCCCGGTGGCGGGGCACGATCCCACGGCTCACGCCGAGATCATGGCGCTGCGCGAGGCCGCGGCCGCGCTCGGCAACTACCGCCTGGACGGCTGCGAACTCTTCGTCACGCTGGAGCCGTGCGCCATGTGCTCCGGAGCGATGCTGCACGCCCGGCTCAAGCGGGTGGTCTTCGGCGCGCCCGATCCCAAGACCGGCGCTGCGGGCTCGGTGCTGAACCTGTTCGAGGAGCGCCGCCTCAATCACCGCACGCAATCGACGGGAGGCGTGCTGGCGGCCGAATGCGGGGAGCCGATCACCCGCTTTTTCGCCTCGCGGCGGCAGGAGGCGCGGAGCACCCAACATCCCTTGCGCGAGGACGCCGTGCGCACGCCGCAGGAGCGGTTCGCCGGCCTGCCCGGTTATCCGTGGGCGCCGCAGTACCTGAGCGACCTGCCGTCGCTGCGCGGGCTGCGGATGCACTACCTGGACGAAGGCCCGAAGGAGGCGCCGATCACCTGGCTGTGCCTGCACGGCAACCCGGCCTGGAGCTACCTGTACCGCAAGATGATGCCGGTGTTTCTCGCCGAGGGGCATCGCGTGGTCGCACCCGACATGATCGGCTTCGGCAAGAGCGACAAGCCGAAGAAGGATTCGGCCCACGGTTTCGGGTTCCACCGGCAGATGCTGCTGGAGTTCGTCGAGCGCCTGGACCTCCACGACATCGTGCTCGTGGTGCAGGACTGGGGCGGCCTGCTCGGGCTGACGCTGCCGATGGAAGCGCCCGGCCGCTACCGCGGGCTGCTGGTGATGAACACGGTGCTGGCCACCGGCGAGGTGCCGCTCAGCGAAGGCTTCCTGGCCTGGCGCGAGATGTGCGCGCGCAATCCGGAGTTCGACGTGGCCAGGCTGTTCGCGCGCGGCAATCCGCACCTGAGCCCGCAGGAATGCGCGGCCTACAACGCGCCTTTCCCGGACCGCGGCCATCGCGCGGCGCTGCGGGCCTTTCCGCCCATGGTGCCGGAGTTCCCGCATTCGGAAGGCGCGGAGGTCTCGCGGCGCGCGCGCGACTTCTGGCGCGACGACTGGCAGGGCCGCAGCTTCATGGCGATCGGCGCGCAGGACCCGGTGCTCGGGCCGCCGGTGATGCATGCGCTGCGAGCGCAGATCCGCGGCTGCCCCGAACCGATGGTGCTGCAGCAGGCCGGCCACTTCGTGCCGGAGCATGGCGAGGAGATCGCGCGCCGGGCAGTGGGATACTTCCGGCCGTGACCGACCGCTCGCGCATCTACATCTTTTCCCCCTCCAGTGCCGTTCGAGACAAACCCGCCGTCCGGCGCGGCATCGCCCGCCTGCGGGCACTGGGCCATGAAGTCGAACTCGATCCGGCTACGTTCGCCACCCACATGCGCTTTGCGGGTGACGACGATACGCGGCTGGCGGCGATCGGCCGCGCGGCGGCGAGCGGCGCGGACATCGCGCTGATCACACGCGGCGGCTACGGCCTCACGCGGCTTTTGCCGCGTCTGCCGTACAAGGCGATCGCGAAGGCGGTTCGCGGTGGAACGCGCTTCGTGGGCCTGAGCGACTTCACTGCATTCCAGTGTGCGGTGCTGGCGAAAACCGGCAGCGTCACCTGGGCGGGCCCCGCCGTCGGCGAGGATTTCGGCGTCGAAGGCGAGCCCGACGACATCATGCAGGCCTGCTTCGAGGACCTGTCCAGCGGGCAAGGCGAGGGCGCGGGCTGGCAGTTGCCGGCATCTGAGCGGGTGGAGGGATTCCGTCCTTTCAAGGGTCTGCTCTGGGGCGGCAATCTCGCGATCCTGGCGACCCTGGTCGGTACGCCATGGCTGCCGAAGGTCCGCGGCGGCATCCTGTTCATCGAGGACGTTTCGGAGCACCCGTACCGCGTCGAGCGCATGCTCACGCAGATGCTCTATGCCGGCGTTTTGCAGCAGCAGAAGGCCATCGTGTTCGGCCAGTTCAACAACTACAAGCTGGTGCCGCACGACAAGGGCTTTCGCATGAAGACCGTCGTCGAATGGCTGCGGACGCAGGTCAAGGCGCCTGTGTTCACCGGCCTGCCTTTCGGGCATGTGCCGACGAAGGTGGCGCTTCCGGTGGGCGCCGAAGTCCACCTGGCGGTGGAGGGGCGCGACGCTTTCCTACTCTGGGGGCACCGGCACTAGCCGGCCCGGAGTTCAGCCGAAAAGCGGGCTGGGGCGCGACGTCAGGCTCCCGGGCAGCAGGCCCCGGAACATGTCGGTGATGCCGCGGACCTGGCGCCGGGCCTGCGCCTCGCCGTGCATGCCGGCCAGCACCGCCATCAGATCCCCGCGCAAGTACCAGAGCGCCTGCAGGTCCGTGGCGTAGCGGATCCGCCGGATGACGTGCGGATGGCGCGGGCCATCGTCGCCGTCAATCAACTCGAGCATCTGCTCCCGGATGTCCTCCAGGCGGTTGTCCAGGAGCGATTCGCTCGGTTGCGAGTGACCCAGAAGCCCGTAAAGGCTGTTGCGAAGACTTGGTGTGATCCAGCTCATGACTGCCACTTTTGGTCCCTGATGTGCCGTAAATCGACAGCGGGCTGACAAGGTAGGTCCGGGCTCTTCAGGAAGCAAGGCCAGAAAGTGAACTACTTCACAAGCTTTCGAAGGGCTAGCCCGGCAGTTGGTAACCAAACATGGAGGCTTTGCAGGGTGTTTCTGCCAAGTAGTACGTTGGTATTGCCGTCTAGGTGCAAGCGGGCGGCCCGCATCCAGCTGCGGTCCCCGCGCAATTTGACATAATGCACATCGTATCAACTCAGAACGACAGCAAAAAGCCGCTCACCACTTGCCCTTGGGCTGCTGGCCCCGGATGTGCGCCGCGATCAGCTCCGCCGCATCCGGCCGGTTCCCGCGCCGGGCGAAATCAATCGCCGTCATCCCGAGCTTGTTCTTCATGGCCGTGTCCGCGCCGGCCTCGAGCAGCAGCTTGACCGCCGCGGTCGTGCCGTAGTGCGCCGCCATCATCAGCGGCGTGGTCCCGTTGGGCGACTCCGCGTCGATGAACGCATGGTGCTCCAGCAGGAATTCCATGATCTCCAGGTGCCCGCCGGTCGCCGCGTAATGCAGCGGCGCCCAGCCAGGCTTGTTGATGTCGGCATCGCGCTCGACAAGCTTCTTGACCATGGCCATGTGGCCCTTCAGCGCCGCAATCATCAGCGGGCTTTCGTCGTTGGCATTTCGGGCTTCGACATTGGTCTTGGGCCAGTCGATCAGCGCCTGCGCCGCCTTCAGCGAGCCTTCCCGCAGCGCCAGGTAGAGGCCGTGCTGTCCGTCCGGGCTGGGCGTGTTGGGGTCGAATCCACGCTGCAGGAGCTGGGTGATCGCCGGGCCGTCGTCCTGCTTGATGGCCGCGAAGAAGTCTTCGTAGGAACCGGCATGGGCCAGAGAAACCCAAGCGGAAACATAGAGGTAAACGGCGAACCTGAAGTACTTTCTCATGTTCGCACCCCCGCGAAAAGCCGCTCGAAATTGCGGCTCGTCAGCTCCGCGATGGCTTCCAGCGGCACCCCCCGGACCTCCGCGATCTGCCGCGCCACATAGGGAACCAGCGACGGATCATTGGTCTTTCCCCGGTACGGCACCGGCGCCAGGTACGGGCTGTCGGTTTCGATCAGCAGCCGGTCCTCGGGCACAAAGGCGGCGACTTCCCGCAGGTCGGCCGCATTCTTGAAGGTCACGATCCCGGAAAACGAAACGTAGAAGCCGAGGTCCAGCGCAGCGCGCGCCACTTCGGCGGTTTCGGTGAAGCAATGGAACACGCCCCCCGCGCTGCCAGGGGACCCGTCTTCGCCCTCCTCCTTCAGGATCGCGATGGTGTCCTGCGACGCCGCGCGGGTGTGGATCACCAGCGGCTTGCGGCATTGCCGAGCGGCCCGGATGTGCGTGCGGAAGCGCTTCCGCTGCCATTCCAGATCGGCCACGCTGCGTCCGCCCTTGCGCTCATCCATCTGGTAATAGTCCAGGCCGGTCTCGCCGATCGCGACCACCTTCGGCCGCGCGGCACGGTCCAGAAGGTCGTCCAGGCTCGGCTCCGTGACTCCCTCGTTGTCCGGATGAACGCCCACCGTGGCCCAGAAGTTGCCGTAGTCCATCGCGAGCGCGTGGACAGTCTCGAACTCCTCGAGCGTCGTACAGATGCAAAGGGCTGTGTCCACCTGCGCCTGCGCCATGGCGGCGCGGATCTCGGCCAAGCGGTTGGACAGTTCAGGAAAGCTCAGGTGACAGTGCGAATCGACGAACATCCGTCGATGATGCACCAGCGCCCGCGCGGTCCGCGGGCGGGATCAGATGGTCTGGGTGGGCCGCTCGGAGGCCAGGTGCCCGCCCAGGATCTCCTCGATCTTGAGCTTGAGCAGCTTGGACTTTTCGTCGGCCGGGAACCGGACGCCGACGCCCTGGGTGCGGTTGGCCGCCGCCCGAGGCGGTGTCACCCAGGCCACCTTGCCGGCCACGGGGTAGCGCTGCGGGTCGTCCGGCAGCGAGAGCAGCACGTAGACGTCGTCGCCCAGCTTGTAGTCGCGCGTGGTGGGAATGAACACGCCGCCGTCCGCGAAGAGCGGGATGTACGCCGCGTACAGCGCCGCCTTCTCCTTGATGGCGAGCTGGATGACGCTGGGGCGGGGCGTGGAGGGGGTGCTCATGGGCAAGGCTGAACGGATCAGCTTGCCGAGTGTAGGGCCGACCGCGCCCGGCTCACAAGCGATTCGAGCATCAGGCCGGCGTTGAACGGGTGTTCCGCTGTTTTTTGTTCCTGCGCGAGTTCACGCCACCACGCGGTGAGCGACTCGTAGCTGCCCGTGCGGGGCAGGTCGGTGGGATCGAAGAAGCGCGGGGCTGCGCCGGCGCGAGCGGCGAGCATGTCGTGGCAAACCTTCTGCAGGACGTCGATGGCCTCGGCCGGCGTGCAGTCGCCCAGGGCGGCAACATCGCCGCGCGAGATCGCCTTCGGCAGCTGGGCCCAGGCCTTCGCACTGCGACCGGCTTGCGCGAGCGCCAGCGCCTGTTCCGGGCGGCCGCCGGCAGCGCGCAACAGCACGGGCACGTCGGCCGCCGGCACGCCCTGCTCCGCCAGCCAGGCCTCGCTCTGCGCCGGCTCGGGCCAGCGCATCGTGTGTCCCAGGCAGCGGCTGCGGATCGTGGGCAGCAGCTGGTGGGCCGCCTCGCTGGCCAGCACGAAGCGCACGTCGCCCGGCGGCTCCTCCAGCGTCTTGAGCAACGCGTTGGCGGTGACCGTGTTCATCCGCTCGGCCGGATAGACCAGCACGGCCTTGCCGCGCCCGCGAGCGCTGGTGCGCTGGGCGAACTCGATGGCATCGCGCATCGCCTCGACGCGGATCTCGCGGCTCGGCTTGCGCTTCTTGTCGTCCAGTTCCTGCTGCGCCTTCTCCGGCAGCGGCCAGCCCAGCGCCTGCATCGCCGTCTCCGGCATCAGCACGCTCAGGTCGGCATGGGTCCGGACTTCGACGGCGTGGCAGCTCCCGCAGGCGCCGCAAGCGCCTTGCGGTGTCGGCTGCTCACAGAGCCAGGCCCGCGCGAGCTCCAGCGCCAGCGCGTACTGGCCCAATCCCGAGGGACCCTGCAGCAGCCAAGCGTGTCCGCGCTGCGCCAGCAAGACCTCGGCTTGCTGCGTGATCCAGGGGGCGGTCGCGCTCATGCCAGCCACCCCTTTCGCCGAACCGCATCCAGCACCTGCTGCCAGACCTGCTCACGCGGAAGGCTGCCGTCGATGCGTGCGAAGCGCCCCGGATCACCCGCGGCACGCCGGGCGTAGCCGTCGGCGACCTTGCGGAAGAACTCCACCGGCTGCGACTCGAACCGGTCCGGCGCCCTCGCCCCTGCGAGCCGCTGCGCGGCCGCCTCCGGCGACAGCTCGAACCACATCGTGAGCTGCGGCTGCCGCAGCTGCCCTGCCGGCAATGCGTCCACCGCCTGGACCCAACGCTCCAGTTGAGCCAGCACCGCGAGGTCGAAGCCGCGACCGCCGCCCTGGTAGGCGAAGGTGGCATCGGTAAATCGGTCGCACAGCACCACCTCGCCGCGCGCGAGCGCCGGCTCGATCACCTGCTGCAGGTGGTCGCGGCGCGCGGCGAACATCAGCAGCGCCTCGGTGAGCGGGTCCATCGCGGTGTTCAAGGCCAGAACGCGAAGCTGCTCGGCCAAGGGTGTGCCGCCGGGCTCGCGCGTGAGCGTCACGCTGCGGCCTGCGTCGCGGAAGGCTTGCGCGAGCGCCTCCACGTGGGTCGACTTGCCGGCGCCATCGATGCCTTCGAAGCTGATGAAGAGGCCGGCCGTCACTGGCCCCTCTGGTAACGGTTCACGGCGCGGTTGTGCTCGTCGAGCGTCTCGCTGAATTGGCTGCTGCCGTCCCCCCGCGCCACGAAGTACAGCGCCTTGCTCGGCGCCGGCTGCACCGCCGCGATCAGCGCGGCCTTGCCCGGCATCGCGATCGGCGTGGGCGGCAGGCCGGCTCGCGTGTAGGTGTTCCAGGGCGTGTCGGTCTGCAGGTCGACCTTGCGCAGGTTGCCGTTGAACGCCGCGCCCATGCCGTAGATCACCGTGGGATCGGTCTGCAGCGCCATGCCGATGCGCAGCCGGTTGTTGAACACGGCCGAGATCAGCGGCCGGTCCGCGCCGCGGCCGGTTTCCTTCTCGACGATGCTGGCCAGGATCAACGCCTCCTCGGGCGACTTGACCACGGCCTGCGGCGAGCGCTGTGCCCAGGCGTCCTGCAGGCGGCGGTCCATGGCACGCATCGCACGACGCAGCAGCGCCGTGTCGGTGCTGCCCTTCGCGTAGGTGTAGGTATCGGGGAAGAAGCGCCCTTCCGGATGCTGGCCCGCCCGGCCCAGCAGCGCCATCATCGCCGTGTCATCCAGCTTTCCCGCTTCCTGCCGCAGGCTCTCCTCCTTGGCCAGCGCGGCGCGCAGCTGGCGGATGTTCCAGCCTTCGACCAGCGTGATCGCGCGCAGGCTTTCCTCGCCGCGCGCCAGTTTCGAGAGCAGCCGGCGAGGCGTGATGCCCGCCTCCAGCTCGTAGCTGCCGGCCTTGATCTGACGCGCCTGCCCCGAGAGGCGGAAGAAGGCATAGAGCAGCTCCGGGTTGACCTTCACGCCCGCATCGCTCACCGCCTGCGCGACGCCGCGCGGCAGCGTGCCGGGCTCGATGGAAAGGTCGACGGATGGCGCCGGAAGCCGCAGCGGCTGGTGGACCCACCACCAGCCCGCGCCGGCGGCGGCCAGCAGGGCCAGCACGCCGAGCAGGAAGACCGTCTTGAGCAAGCGTGCCACTGTCCCTGATCACCCGAATGGAATTCGAGCGGCCATGATAATGGAGCGATGGTCCACCCTCTCGAAGGCCGCTGCGCACTGTCGCATCTAGGCGTGATCCGGGCGCAAGGCGAGGACGCCGCGCGCTTCCTGCACAACCAGCTCACCCAGGATTTCGCGCTGCTGCCGCCGGGCCAGGCGCGGCTGGCGGCTTTCTGCAGCGCCAAGGGCCGCATGCTGGCCAGTTTCGTGGGCGTGCCCTCGGGTCCCGAGCAGATCCTGCTGGTCACCTCGCGTGACCTGCTCGCGCCCACGCTCAAGCGGCTCTCGATGTTCGTTCTCCGGTCCAAGGCGAAGCTCAGCGACGCATCGGCGGACTTCTCGCTGTTCGGCCTTGCGGGGGATGCGGCGGTCGAGGCGCTGCAGGGCCCGGGGGAGCCGTGGACCGTGCGCCAGTCCGGCGCCGCCCAGGTCGTGTCGCTGTACCCCGCGGACGGCCAGCCGCGAGCGCTCTGGATCGCCCCCGCGGGTGAGCCGGCCCCGCCGGGCGCCGATCTGCCCTTCGAAACCTGGCAGTGGGGCGAGGTGCGCAGCGGCATCGCCACGATCACCGCACCGGTGACCGAGGCCTTCGTGCCGCAGATGCTCAACTACGAATCCGTCGGCGGCGTGAACTTCAAGAAGGGCTGCTACCCCGGCCAGGAAATCGTCGCGCGCAGCCAGTTCCGCGGCACCCTCAAGCGGCGCGGCTACGTGGTGCACGGGCCGGCCCCGATGCAGGCCGGCCAGGAGGTGTTCCACGAGAGCGACCCGTCGCAGCCGGTCGGCACGGTGGCCGAAGCGGCGCCGGCGCCGCAAGGCGGCTGGGACGCGATCGTCTCCATGCAGACGACGGCTGCGGAAGGCGGGCGCCTGAACGTGGGCAGCCCCGACGGCCCGATCCTCGATCGGCTGCCCCTCCCCTACCCGCTGCTCGCGGACGTCTGATCAGCGCTCGACGCGGGGCCGCAGCGCCGGCGGCACTTGCGCCAGGATCGCGCCCCGGCGCGCCGCGGGCGCGAGGGCCAGTGCCTCGCGCCAGCTGTCCACCGCCTTCGCCTCGTCCCTCAAAGCCCGGAACTGGAAGTCGGCCAGCAGCAGCAGGCTGTCGGCGCGCGCCGCCGGGTAGTCCTTCAGCAGGACGTCCATTGCTTCGCCGAGCAGCGAAGCGTCGCCCGTGCGCCAGCCGATCAGGAAGGCGTTTCGCAGCAGGTCCACGTCGTGGAAGCCTTCGCGGATCGCAGTGCGTGCGAGCTCGATGGCCCGAGCGTCCTGGCCCTGGCGCGAAAGCATGATCACCTCGAGCGAGCGCACCGAAGGCGCATCCGGCGAGATCGCCTTCGCGTGCTCGAGCGTCTGCATCGCTTCTTTCGGCCGGCCCAGCTGTGCATGTGCGCGCGCCACGTTCGTGAGGATGGCCACCACGTGCGGCCGCGATTCGAGCACCGATTCCCAGATCCAGGCGGCGTTCTTCCAGTCGCCCCAGCCGGCCAGTTCGTCCGCGACCAGCGGCGTGATCTTGCGGTAGTGCGGATTGATCGCGATCGCCTCGCGGGTCAGCTGCAGCATCCGCGCCTTGGACGGCTCCCATTGGGGCGCGCCCGGGCGGCCGGACGCGGTGATCTGCAGCGCGATGCTGGCGGCCTGCACGATCTTGCGCTCGCACTCGGCGGCCTGGTGCGTGATGTAGGCGGCCAGCACGGTGCAGGCGCCTGCGCCCGCCAGGGCGGCTGTCGACCAGCCGCGTGTCCACGGGAAGGCGACCGGAGCAGTCCGCCCTTGCACGCGCAAGCGCGCGTCCGATGCTGCCACCACGCCCAAGGCCAGCGCGAACAGCGCGCCCGTCGCAGCCATCCGCCACGGAAATCCCACATTGCTGACGACCAGCATTGCGAGCAGGGTGCACAGCGCGGTGGCGCGCCAAGGCCCCTCCTCGCGCGACTCGGCATCGCCGGCGTGCCAGGTGCGCCACGCCGCCTGCAGCAGCCAGCCGAACAGTCCGGCCAGGAACACCAGGCCCGCCAGCCCGTATTCGGCGAGCGCCTGCAGCACCTCGTTGTGCACGTAATAGTCGGTCTCCACCTGCGTGCCGCGGGGGAGGTACAGCGGGATCTGCACCTCCCACGCCCCGGCGCCCACACCCGTGACCGGCCGGTCGGCGATCATGCCCAGCGTCGCCTTCCACATCACCATCCGTATGCCCAGCGATTCATCGCCGGGCGCGATGGAGGCGGTGCGTTGCAGGCCCCGCACCAGCGGCGTGTCGCCGCGGCCCTCCGCCAGCAGGCGGTCGTTGCCGCTCGGGATCATGCCCAGGCCGAGCACACCGGCGAGCAGGACGCCCGCGGCCAGCGCGCGCCGGGCGGTGTCCCACCCGGCCATCGCAAACCCGTCCCGGTATCGCCACAGCATGAAGGGCAGCACGACCAGCAACTGCAGCCACAACGCGAGCAGCGCTGCGCGCGTGCCGGTCATGAGCACGGTCACGATCACCAGCGCCGTGCTGGCCGACAGCAGCGCGATGGCCGCGCTCTGCCGGGCCCGTGCGAGCAGCAGCGCCGAGAAAGGCAAGGTGCACACCACGAACTCGGCGAAGAAGTTGCGGTTGACGAAGGTCGACGCCGGCGGCGGGCCCTGCGGGAAGAAGCGCCAGTCCACCCAGAACTGCAGCGCCGCCCACAGGGAACACAGCACCGCACCGCCGTGGATGCCCCAAGCAACCAAAGGCAGCCGCGATTGCGTGAACGTGTTCAGTCCGAGCCACACCAGCAGCGCGAACACGAACCAGCGGATCGCTTCGACACCCGCCAGGTAGGTGTGCGACCAGGCCATGCTGCCGATCGCGCAGGCCATCAGCAGCAGGGGCAACCAGATCACGGGATGCCACAGCACCGGCTGCGGCCGCCGGCGCCGCTCGAAGAAGAAGACCAGTGAGGCGATCAGCGCGCCGAAGGAAACGATGATGGACTTGAGCGTGTCCTGCAGCATCAGCTCGTTGGGCACGCCCAACGCGGGCGCGAGCAGCATGATGGCCGCGAGCAGCAACGCGACCGTGCCCGATCCTCCTTGGCTGCGAGCCGCCAGGGGTGGCGCTGCCGCCGCAGGCCCGGGCGCCGCCATCGTTGCGGCTGCAGCGACGCGCGGCTTCTTCCTGGCCATTGCGGCCGCCGCTCAGCGCGCCTGAAGCGGCAGCGGCGCGGACATCTCGATGTGCGGGATGCCGGCTTCGTCGAAGGGCTCCCCCTGGGGCTGGAACCCGAGCCGGCGGTAGAAGTCCTCGGCGGTCCTCTGCGCATGCAGCACGACGCGCGTGTCACCGTGAGCCGCGGCCGCGTCCGACAGCGCCTGCAGCACCTGCCGCCCCAGCCCGCTTCCGCGCAGCACCTGGTGCACGGCCATGCGGCCGACCTTGGCTTCGCCGGGACGCGCCTGCAGCAACCGGCCGGTAGCCACGGGTTGGCCGAGCCGGTTGTAGGCGACGGCATGCACCGCGTCCTCATCCGCCTCGTCCCATTCCATCTCGGCGGGGATGCGCTGTTCTTCGACGAAGACGCTGGTGCGGATCGCGGATGCATCCTTGCCCAGATCGGCCCAGCGGCCCGTGCGCACCTCCACCACCGGTTCGCCGGCCTCGAAGCCGGTCAGGATCGCCCGCAGCGCCTGCGGCACCGGCCGCGACGTCTGCGTCGCGGGGTCGGCGAAGACATAGACCAGCTCGCAGGTGATGAGGAGTTGCTCGCCACGGAAGATCGCGCCCTGGAATGCCATGGACGAATTGCCGATGCGGCCGCAGCGCAGCCCCACGTCGAGCATGTCGTCCATGCGGGCCGAGGCGTTGAATTCCACCGTCGCCTTCTTGACGTAGAGGTCGCCGTCCAGCTGGTGCATGGCTTCCTCGTACGGCAAGGCCAGCGCGCGCCAGTAGTCGGCCACCGCGGTGTCGAAGTACATCAGGTAGTGCGCGTTGAAGACGATCTTTTGCATGTCCACCTCGGCCCAGCGCACGCGCAGGCGGTGGAAGAAGCGGAATTCGTTTCGTTTCATGGTGTGCGCAAGGCGTTGGCGAGGGCCCGGGCGGCGGCGGCATGGGCCTCGCGGGCTTCAGGGAGCGCGCGGCCCATCTTGATGAACTCGTGGGTGACGCCGCGCCAGACCTCCAGCTCGACGGCCACCCCCGCGCCGCGCAGTTTATCCGCGTAGGCGATGCCTTCGTCGAACAACGGATCGCATTCGGCCAGGCCTATCCACGTCGGCGCGACACCCTCGACGTCGGACGCGTTCAGCGGCGCGAATCGCCAGTCGTCGCGCTGCGCCGGCTCGATGTACTGGCCGAAGAAGTAGTCGATGTGGGCCTGCTCGAGCACGAGGCCGCGCCCATACCGCCGGTGCGAGCCGCTGTCCTGCCGCGCCGCCGTGCCGGGATAGAACAGCAGCTGCAGGGCCAGCGGCAGCCCTGCGTCCCGCGCGCGGATCGCGTTCACGGCCGCCAGCGTGCCGCCTGCGCTGTCACCGCCGACGGCTATGCGCGCGCCACCGAAACCCAACACCGGGCGCTGCTCCGCCAGCCAGCACAGGCCGGCCCACGCGTCCTCCACCGCGACGGGGAACCGGTGCTCCGGCGCGAGCCGGTAGCCCAGCGAGAGCACGGCGCAACCCGAGAGCGCCGTGAGCTCGCGGCAGAGGATGTCGTGGGTGGCGACGCTGCCGATGGTGAAGCCCCCTCCATGCAGGTACAGCAGCACGCCAGGAGGCGCACCGTCGAGCTGGTACAGCCTGGCCGGCAATCGAGCGCCGTCGCCCGCCGGAATTTCGAGGTCCTGCACGTGCGGCAAGGCGCGGCGCGGCAGCTCCAGCACTTCGGCCGAAACCTCGTAGGCCGCCCGCGCCGCCTGCGGCGATAGCTCGTGAAGAGGCTGCTGCCGCACCCGGGACATGCGCTCGAGCAGCGAGCGCATCCTGGGGGCCAGTTCCGGGATTTCCGGGAGGTAGGTCACGCTGACGTCGGTTTGCGGCTCGGATACAGTCGAACGGCATCTTAGGACAGCGACCGCACCATGGCCCTCATCAACTACGTCACCCAGATCCAGTTCGACTTCGGCGCCGTGCGCCTGCTGCAGGACGAATGCAAGCGCGTGGGCATCACCCGCCCCCTGGTGGTCACCGATCCCGGCGTCAAGGCCGCGGGCGTGCTGCAGAAGGCGCTGGACGCGCTCGGGCCGCTGCCGTATGCAGTGTTCGACCAGACGCCTTCCAACCCCACCGAAGCGGCGGTGCGCGCGGCCGCCAGGATCTACCAGGAGCAGCGTTGCGACGGCCTCATCGCCGTGGGCGGCGGCTCGTCCATCGACTGCGCCAAGGGCGTGGCGATCGCCGCGACGCATGAAGGTCCCCTCACCCACTACGCCACCATCGAGGGCGGCTCGCCGCGCATCAGCGAGAAAACCGCGCCGCTGATCGCCGTGCCCACCACGAGCGGCACCGGCAGCGAAGTGGCCCGGGGCGCGATCATCATCGTCGACGACGGCCGCAAGCTCGGCTTCCACTCGCCGCACCTGATCCCGCGCACCGCGATCTGCGACCCCGAGCTCACGCTCGGCCTGCCGCCAAAGCTGACGGCCGCCACCGGCATGGACGCCATCGCCCACTGCATGGAGACCTTCATGTCGGCCGCCTTCAACCCGCCCGCCGACGGCATCGCGCTGGACGGCCTGGAGCGCGGCTGGGCCAACATCGAGCGCGCCACCCGCAACGGCAGCGACCGCGAGGCGCGCTCCCAGCTGATGAGCGCTTCGATGCAGGGCGCCATGGCGTTCCAGAAGGGCCTGGGCTGCGTGCATTCGCTCAGCCACAGCCTGGGCGGCGTCAACCCGCAGCTGCACCACGGCACGCTCAACGCCATGTTCCTGCCGGCCGTCGTGCGCTTCAACGCGCAGGCCGAGTCGGTTCAGAAGGAGCGCCGCCTGGAGCGCATGGCGCATGCGATGGGGCTGTCCTCCGCAGGCGACATCCCCGATGCGATCCGCGACATGAACGCCCGCCTGGGTCTGCCCAAGGGCCTGGCCGAGATGGGCGTGCAGCGCGATTGGTTCGACAAGATCATCAAGAACGCGCTGGCCGACCACTGCCACAAGACCAATCCGCGCATCGCGGATGCGAAGGACTACGAGCGGATGCTCGCCGAGTCGCTCTGATCTAGAGCGCTTCCACGCGGCCCGGGTCCGGCCGCTCCAGCCACTGCGAGAACTCTTCGGCCAGCTGCGCGCTGGCCGAGGCCGCGGCCTGCCACACCTTCATGCGCGAGGCGAGGTCGGTGCCGTACCGCGCGAAGTCCCTGCGGTCCGGCAGCCTGCCATTTGGCAGCCCGCGAACCCACTCGGGATCAGGCGCCAGCACTACCGTGTTCTCCAGGAACGCCGTCGCGCCGTGCCGCCAGCGCCAGGCCTTGTCCAGCCAGCCCGGCACGACCGCTTTCTGGAAATGCGGGTACAGCACGAGCCCCTGCGGATGTGCCGCCGCGTAATTGAGGTGCAGGTGGTAGTCGGTGATGCCGCCGTCCCAGTAGGCGCCGCGCGGCGCGCCGGGGATGTCGTGGATCGCCTGTAGCACGAAAGGAATCGAGCAGCTCGCCTGCAAGGCCGGATGGAAGTTCTCTTCGGTCAGGTGCACCTGGCGCGTGCTGAAGTCCTGCTCGTCGAATGGCAGGCTGAGCGCCTCCGGGTCCGGTCCTGACGAAAACACCACCCGCTCCAGCCAGGCGCACAGCGCCCGGCGGTGCAGGCTGTTGGAAAGGTAGGCGCCCAGGTAGCCCACCGGCGTGCCGAAGCGGTGTTCGCGCGACAGCAGGTGGCGGCCGCGCGAGGTGACGATGTGCAGCCGGTACCGCGGATGGTCCAGCACCTGCCGCACGCGGCCGCCGTAGAAGGACGCGAGGTTCTCCGAAAATCGCTGGCTCACGTGCCGGGCCGTCGGCGTCTTACGTCCGGGCTCCAGCTCGTAGTCCTGCGCGATGTAGTCGCGCTCGAGCCGTTCGAAGGCGGGGATCGCCTCGTCGAGGCAGGCCGTGGCCATCCGCCACGCGCCGATCGAAGCGCCGACCAGGTGCACCGGCTGCTGCGAGCGAGGCAGCCATTCGCCGAAGATGAAGCGGTCGAGCGGCCCCAGCACCAGGCCCTTGGGCCCGCCCGCAGCGCCCGGGATGACGCTGATGTCCTGCGGACGCAGCCCGTGCTGCTCGATGTGGCGTCGCGCGCGCGGCCCGGCGTGGATCCTGAGCGCGCGCGCCGCGGCCATGGGCCCTACTTGCGAACCTGCTGCAGTTTCGCGAAGGCGCCCGCCATCGCGGTGTTCAACTGCTGGTTGCTGGGTGCGCGCTGGCCCCGGCCCGCGCCTTCGAAGCGGTTGTCGCGCGGGCCATCGCGCCGCGGCGTGCCCTTGGCGTCCATCTTCATGGTCAGGCTGATGCGCTTGCGGGCGGCGTCCACTTCCAGCACCTTGACCTTGACGATGTCGCCGGTCTTGACCACCTCGCGCGCGTCATTGACGAAGCGGTTGGACAGCTGGCTCACGTGCACGAGGCCGTCCTGGTGCACGCCGAGGTCGACGAAGGCGCCGAACTGCGCCACGTTGCTCACCGTGCCCTCCAGCACCATGCCTTCCTTCAGGTCGGCGATGTCTTCCACGCCGTCGTTGAAGCGGGCGACCCTGAAGTCGGGGCGCGGGTCGCGGCCGGGTTTCTCGAGTTCGGTGAGGATGTCGCGCACCGTGATGACGCCGAAGCGCTCGTTGGCGAACAGCTCCGGCTTGAGCGTCTTGAGCATCTCGGCGCGACCCATGAGCTCGGCGACGGGCTTGCCGGTCGCGGCGATCATCTTCTCCACCACCGGATAGGTCTCGGGGTGCACGCCGGTCATGTCCAGCGGGTTCTGGCCCTCGCGGATCCGCAGGAAGCCGGCGCTCTGTTCGAAGGTCTTGGCGCCCAGCCCGCTCACTTCCAGCAGCTGCTGGCGGCTGCGGAACGCGCCGTTGGCTTCGCGCCAGCGCACGAGCGACTTGGCCACGGACGATGTCAGCCCCGACACGCGCGTGAGCAGCGGCACGCTGGCCGTGTTGAGGTCCACGCCCACCGAGTTCACGCAGTCCTCGACCACCGCGTCCAGCGTGCGCGCCAGTTCCGTCTGGTTGACGTCGTGCTGGTACTGCCCGACGCCGATGGACTTGGGATCGATCTTCACCAGCTCGGCCAGCGGGTCCTGCAGCCGCCGCGCGATGCTGGCCGCGCCGCGCAGGCTGACGTCCACGTCCGGCATCTCCTGCGAGGCGAACTCGCTGGCCGAATAGACGGAGGCGCCGGCTTCGCTGACCACGATCCGCTGCAGGCCTTCGACCCGCTTGCCGAGGTCGGCCGCGAGCTTGTCCGTCTCACGGCTGGCCGTGCCGTTGCCGATGGCGACCAGGTTCACGCCGTGCTTGCGGCACAGGCGCTCCAGCGTGTGGAGGGAGCCGTCCCAGTCGCGGCGCGGCTCGTGCGGATAGACGGTGGCCGTGTCCACCAGCTTGCCGGTGGCGTCGACCACCGCGACCTTCACGCCGGTGCGGATGCCCGGGTCCAGGCCCATCACCACCTTCGGCCCCGCCGGCGCGGCGAGCAGCAGGTCGCGCAGGTTGTCGGCGAAGACCTTGATCGCGACCTTCTCCGCTTCTTCGCGCAGCCGCGTGAACAGGTCGCGTTCGAGCGACAGCGACAGCTTCACGCGCCAGGTCCAGGCCACGCACTTGCGCAGCAGATCGTCGGCGGGCCGGCCCTGGTGCGACCAGCCCAGCTGCAGCGCGATCTTCCCTTCCGCGATCGAAGGCTTGCCGGGCTCCGGCTCGACCGGCAGGGCGAGCTTGGCATCGAGGATCTCGAGCTGGCGGCCGCGGAACACCGCCAGGGCGCGATGCGAAGGCACTCGGCCGATCGGCTCGTCGTAGTCGAAGTAGTCGCGGAACTTGGCGACGTCCGGGTTGTTCTCGTCCTTGCCCGCGGCCAGCTTGCTGCGAAAGAGTCCTTCCTGCCACAGCCATTCGCGCAGGGACTGCACGAGCGCGGGCTCTTCGGCCCAGCGCTCGGACAGGATGTCGCGCACGCCGTCGAGGACAGCCGCGACGGTGGTGAAGTCCTCGCCGCCCTCGCCCTTCTCGGCCTTGACGAATGCCTGGGCTTGGGCCGCAGTGTCCAGCCCTGGATCGGCGAACAGCTTGTCCGCCAGCGGTTCGATGCCGGCTTCTCGCGCGATCTGGCCCTTGGTGCGGCGCTTGGGCTTGAAGGGCAGGTAGAGGTCTTCCAGCTCCTGCTTGGTCGGCGCGGCCTCGAAGGCGGCGCGCAGCTCGGGCGTGAGCTTTCCCTGTTCCTCGACGCTTCGGATCACCGCCTCGCGGCGCTCTTCCAGCTCGCGCAGGTAGCCCAGCCGGAACTGCAGTTCACGCAGCTGCACGTCGTCGAGGCCGCCAGTGGCTTCCTTGCGGTAGCGGGCGATGAAGGGGACCGTGGCGCCGCCGTCGAGCAGGTCGACGGCCGCCCGCACCTGCTGTTCGCCGACGCGGATCTCGGCGGCGATCTGGCGGGTGATCTTGTTCATGGGTACTGCTGGGCTGCCAACGAAGCGCGCGAGTTTGCCACAGGGAACGCACAGCAAAACGGGACTGTGGCTGACATCGGGAGAACTTGCGCATTCCAAGAATCGTTTCATCCCGTTGTTGCATTTTTCCTGGAGAACCCCATGCGCGCCCGAATGATCATCCTGGTGCTCGTGATCCTGGCCGTGGCTGGATTCGCGGCACAGAACTGGCCGGAAATCAACCGGACCTCGACGCTGAACTTCGGCGTCGTGCAAGCCGATGCCCCGATGGGCCTGATCCTGCTGACGCTGCTCGGGCTGACGCTACTGGTGTTCCTGGCGACGGCGGCCACCATGCGCAGCCGCAACCTGGTCGAATCGCGCCAGTACGCCAAGGACATCCACGTGCAGCGCGAGCTGGCGGAGAAGGCCGAAGTCTCGCGCTTCACCGACCTGCGGCAGATGCTGGACAGCCACCTTCGCGACGAGAAGCAGCGCGAGAGCGTCGCCCATTCGGAGCTGGAGCGCAGCATGGCGCAGCACCAGCGCGAACTTCGCAACCAGCTGGAGCAGATGTACCACCTGCTCACGTCCCGGCTCAGCGAGCTGGAGCGGCGGCTCGACTCGCGCCCGGGCCGGGTGGAGCGGGTCGAGGAGGTTCAGCCGACGCGCGTCGTCGAGCCGGCGCCTGCCATGCACTCGCCGCAGCAGGGGCGCGAGCGGGTCTAGGCCTCGTCGAACAAGCCGGGGCCCTGCGGACTGAGCACGGCCCTCTCGATCTCGAGCAGCCGCAGCTTCGTCACAGCCCCACCTTCGGCCGAGAAGCCACCGCTCGCGCCGTGCGCGGCGAGGATGCGGTGGCACGGCACGACCGGCGCAAATGGGTTGTGCCCCAAGGCTTGGCCGACGGCGCGTGACGCTCCGGCATCCCCGAGCTCACGCGCCAGTTCGCCGTACGTCTTCACCTTGCCCGGCGCAATCGCGCGGGCCGCTTCGTACACACGCTGCTGGAACGGCGGCACGCCTTCGTAGTCCAGCTCGACGTCCAGCATCGGATCGCGCTCGCCCTGCAGGAGCTTGTGCACACGCCCGATCACGGCGGCGATGACCGGAGGTGGTGCGGACTCCGGCACGTCGCCGCCGCGGCGGCGCAGCCTCGCCAGCGTCTTCTCGTCAGTGCTCTCCGGCAACTGCACGGCCTGCACCGCTCCCGCCGCCGTCCACGCGATACCGCAGCGGCCGATCGCGGTGTCGAACAGGCAGCAGCCAACCGCACTGGCCATCGAGATCAGCTTTCGCGCAAGGCCGCGCGCAGCTGCGTGCCGACCTCGGGCCGCTCGAGGAAGGGGTCGGGCGGATTGCGGATGTCGACGATCGCCTCCATCCGGCTGCGCACGTTGCCCAGTGCCTTGGGGTGGCTGAAGATGTAGAACTGGTCGGCGGCGATGGCGTCGAACACCTTCTGCGCCACTTCCGGCGCCGTGACCTTGCCCGAGCTCACCGCCTTGTCGCTCATGGCCTGGCCGATCAGCTGGCTCTTCGTCGGCTTCGCGGCCGGCAGCTCGCCCGGCCGGTTGCGCTGGCTCTGGTGGATGCCGGTCGGCACGAAGTACGGGCACAGCACGCTCGCGCCGATCTGGTCGGTGACCAGGCGCAGGTCCTGGTACAGCGTCTCGGTCAGGCTCACGACGGCATGCTTGCTCACGTTGTAGATGCCCATGTTCGGCGGCGTGAGCAGGCCGGCCATGCTGGCGGTGTTCACGATGTGGCCCTGCCACTTCGGGTCGGCCTTGGCCGCGGCCAGCATCATCGGCGTGAACAGGCGCACCCCGTGCACCACGCCCCAGACGTTGACGCCCAGCACCCACTCCCAGTCGGCGATGCTGTTCTCCCAGACCAGGCCGCCGGCACCGACGCCCGCGTTGTTGAAGACGAAATGCGGCGCACCGAAACGCTCCTGCACGGCCTTCGCCAGCGCCTCCATCTCCGCGGCCTTGGACACGTCGACACGGCGCGCAAGCACCTGGGCACCGGCCTGGCGCATCTCGGCCTCGGCCTTGTCCAGCGCGTCCTGCTGCACGTCCACCAGCACCAGGTTCATGCCCAGCCGGGCGCCGATGCGGGCGCATTCCAGGCCGAAGCCCGAGCCGCCGCCGGTGAGGACGGCGGTCTTGCCTTTGAAATCCGAGATCATGTCGGGTCTGCCTTTCTGAGCACGTAGCCGATGCGGGGGAAATGGACGTGGATGGCGCCGATGCGAGGGTCTTCGCGGCGGATGCTGTAGTGCGTGCGCGTCGCCGCCATCAACACGCCTTCGGTGGGCTCGGGACCGAAGGCCTCCGCAGTGATGGTCACCCGCGTGCCCAGCGGGATGCCGTGGTCGTCCTGGAATGCGCTGTCCACCAGCAGGTTCTGGCCCGGCGGCAGCGGCTCGGCGCGCTCGGCCACGGTGAGCGCATCCTCGGGCGACAGCTTCTCGAAACGGCCGTGCCCGAGCGCCGACATGCGCTCCATCCACTCCAGCAGCGAAGGCGTGGCCTGCAGGATGTCGGCCAGCACGGGCGTGCGCATGCGGGTGAACCACAGCGGGTGGTACGCCGCGAAGTCGGCCACGCAGGGTTCGGCGCCGAACAGGAAGTCGTGCTCGTCGGCCATGTGGGCGACGCGCCGCAGGTAGGAGCGATAGGCCGAAGTGGCGTCGCCCAGGCGCAGCTGCGTCATGTTGGTCCGCATCGCCTTGCGGTCGGCGAAGAACGCCTGCCCGATCTCCGGGGTCGGGAACAGCTGCGCGGCGCCGCGGGGCTGGCTGCTGTACGTCATCGCGGCCCAGAACAGCGTGGTGTCGGCCCACTGCGCGAAGATGCGCGCCACGCCCTTGATGTGCGGCGGGTACAGCGCAGGCTCGGGCTGCACGTGCTCCAGCACGTCGCAGATCAGCGCCGTGTCGCAATAGATGTCGGCGCCGACCTGCAGCACGGGCGCGCGGCGGTAGCCGCCGGTCAGCGTCACGAGATCGGGCTTGGGCATGACGGCCGGGACGCGGACCGATTCCCAGGGCAGCTTCTTGTGGCCGAGGATCAGGCGCACCTTTTCCGAGAACGGGGACTCCGGGTAGTGGTGCAGGATCAGTTCCGTCATGCAGGTCCTTGTCTTCAGCGCGGCATGGCCCGCGCGAGCAGGGTGTCGAAGTCGGTGCGGCCGCCCAGGGTGCCGAAGGCCTGACCCCAGTCGCCGCCGAGGCGCGAGTCGCAGAAGGCCGCGAACACCGCCGACGGCGCGGATTGGTACAGCAGCGCGGCCTGCACGGCCAGCGCCACGTCCTGTGCCAGCCGGCGGGCCTCGGTCTCGGTGGCCATCTCCTCGACGCGGGTCGGCAGGGCCGCCGCCATCCGGTCGAGCGCCGCATGCGCACCGCGCGCCGGGGCGAGTTCCTGCGCCAGCGCCGCGGCGGCGTCGGCCTTACGCAACGCGCGCAGCAGGTCCAGCGCCATGATGTTGCCGGCGCCTTCCCAGATCGAGTTGAGCGGCATCTCGCGGTAGATGCGCGCCATCACGCCTTCGCCGCCCTCCTCCACGTAGCCGTTGCCGCCCAGGCATTCCATCGCTTCCTGGGCGAAATGGCTGCCGCGCTTGCAGATCCAGAACTTGGCCACGGGCGTGAGCAGGCGCGCCATCGCGGCCTCGTGCGCGTCGCCCCGGCGATCGAACGCGCGGGCGAGGCGGATGGCCAGGGCGGTCGCAGCTTCGCTTTCCAGCGCCAGGTCGGCCAGCACGTTGCGCATCAGCGGTTGCTCGATCAGGCGCTTGCCGAAGGCCTGACGCTGCGAGGTGTGGTTCAGCGCCAGCGCGAGCGCGTGGCGCATCAGGCCGCCGGTGCCCAGCGCGCAATCCAGGCGCGTCATCGTGCCCATCTCCAGGATCTGGGGCACGCCGCGGCCTTCGTCGCCCACCAGCCAGGCGGTAGCGCCTTCGAACTCCACCTCGGAACTGGCGTTGGCCTTGTTGCCCAGCTTGTCCTTGAGGCGCTGGATGCGGATGGCATTGAGGCTGCCGTCCGGCAGCACGCGCGGCAGGAAGAGGCAAGAAAGGCCCGAGTTCGTCTGCGCGAGGATCAGGAACGCGTCGCACATGGGGGCGGAGAAGAACCACTTGTGGCCGGTGACGCGCATGCGCTGGCCCCAGTCGTCACTGCCGGCCGGCTCGGCGCGCGTGGTGTTGGCCCGCACGTCGGAGCCGCCCTGCTTCTCCGTCATGCCCATACCCATGGTGACGCCGGGCTTGTCGCGCCACGGCTTCAGTTGCGGGTTGTAGAGACGGCTGGTGAGCTTCGGCGCCCAGTCCCGGTAGATCGCGGCGTTGCTGCGCAGGGCGGGGGTGACCGCGTAGGTCATGGAGATGGGGCACAGGACCGAGGGCTCGAGCTCGGTGAAGAGCATGAAGCCGGCGGCGCGAAGGACGTGCGGGGAGCCAGCACCCGTCCCTTCACCGGCGGCAGGAGGGACTGGGGCGCCGGCCCACGGCGTGCCGTGCAGGCCCGCCTCGACCGCGGCGGACATCAGCGCGTGGTAGCTGGGATGGAACTCCACGACATCGACGCGGCGGCCGAAGCGGTCGTGCGTGCGCAGCTGCGGCGCGTGGACGTTCGCGAGCCGGGCATGGGTCTGCATCTCAGCGGTGCCCAGACGCGCGCCGAGTGCGGACAGCGGCGCGGTGTCCAGGCCGGGCGCGTTGAACTTCAGCGCGTCGCGCAGCGCGGCGTTGTCTGCGAACAGGTCGTAGCCGACCAGCGGCTCCGGCTGGTTGAAGACCTCGTGGGTGGCGAGCATGTCAGGCACGGGACCTCCTCGGTGCGAACACCTGGCGCCAGGTGTCCGCGAAATCGCGCACCTCGGCGGATTCGAGCGCGCCCTTCTCCACCAGCAACCGGTGCAGCGCCGGCAGGGAGTAGTGCGGCACGGCCGGGTACAGGTGGTGCTCCACGTGGTAGTTGACGTGGTGCGGGAACAGCACCAGCCGCCCGAGCCAGTTCCCGAACGACCCGGCAGTGCGGTTCGTGCGTGCGGCGGTAAGCGGCGAGCTCAGGTCCTGCGCCGCGCCGTGCTCGCAGATCGCGCGCAGCCGCAGGATGGGCTGCAGGACCGTCACGAGCGGCACGACCCACAGGACCAGGTACATCAGCAATCCGCGCGACCCGCCCACCGCGAACGCCAGCAGCGGCGCGGCCAGATGGAACCCCACGACCCACAACCGATCAGCCCGCGCGGCGGCGCGAAGCTGCGGCGAGGTGTCGTCCAGCGGGCGGATCTCGCGATTCGTCTCCGCGTTGATCGCCGGCGCACCGAAGAAGTACTTGTAGGTCTTCCAAGCGTTCAGCCCGAACAGGTCCTGCACCAGCTTGTTGAGCAGGTAGGCCCTGCCTCTCGGATAGCCACCGTGGATGGCCGTGTCCGGGTCTTCGTCGGTGTAGAGGTTGTTGTGGTGCAGCCGGTGCGTGACGCGGTAGGTGCACATGGAGACGCCGCCGATCATGCCGATGAAGCGCCCGGCCAGGTCGTTGGCGATGCGGCCGGTGAACAGCCGGTAGTGCGCCGCCTCGTGCGCCAGGACGAACAGGCCGTGCTGCGCGATGCCGATCACCACGATGGACAGCAGCATCCAGACGCTTGGCCAGGTGGCGATCGCGAGCCAGATCGCCAGTGCGATCAGCCCGAACGTGTGGACGATGGAGAGCAGCGACCGCCAGGTGGACAGGCGCGTGAGCGGCGCCAGTTCCTCTGGCCGCAGCAGCCGCCGCGCCTGGGCGTTGCGCGAGCCCGGCGCGCGGTGGTCGTCGCGGAACTCCTCGCCCTGGCGCGCTTGCACGGCCGCCTCAGACCAGCTGGACGAGCTGCTTGCCGAAGTTGCGGCCGCGCAGCATGCCGAGGAAGGCCTCGGGCGCAGACTCCAGGCCCCTGGCGATCGTCTCGCGCGGCCGCAGCTTGCCGCTGCCGACCAGCTCGCCCAGTTCCTTCAGGGCGTCGGGCCAGACCTCCAGGTGCTCGCTGACGATGAAGCCTTCGACCCGCATCCGGTTGGTCAGGATCAGCTGCGGATGCTGCATCGGGATGGGATGGCCTTCGTAGCCGGCGATCATCCCGCACATGGCGATGCGGGCGAATGCATTGGCGCGAAGCATCACCGCATCCAGCACCAGGCCGCCGACGTTCTCGAAGTAGCCGTCGACGCCGCCGGGGCACGCTTCCTTCAGGGCACCGGCGAGCGAGGTTGCATCGCGGTGCTGCTTGTAGTCGACGCAAGCGTCGAAGCCGAGTTCGTCGGTGACGTAGCGGCATTTCGCGGGGCCGCCCGCCACGCCCACGGCGCGGGCGCCGCGCGCCTTCGCGAGCACGCCGACCGCGCTGCCGACGGCGCCGCTGGCCGCGCTGACGACCACCGTCTGGCCCGGCTTGGGATCGATGATCTTCACCAGGCCGTACCAGGCGGTGACGCCCGGCATGCCGACCGCGCCGAGGTAGTGCGAGATCGGCACATGCGTCGTGTCGACCTTGCGCAGCGCGCCGGGCTGGCCGGCGTCGACCACGCTGTACTCCTGCCACCCGCCCATCCCCTGCACCTTGTCGCCGGGCTGGTACTTGGGATGCCGGCTCTCCACGACTTCGCCGACGGTGCCGCCGATCATCACCTGCCCCAGCGGCTGCGGCTGCGCATAGCTCTTGCCCTCGTTCATCCGCCCGCGCATGTAGGGATCGAGGCTCAGGAAATGGTGGCGGACCAGCACCTGGCCGTCGCGCAAGGGCGGCGTGTCCTCGGCGATCAGCCGGAAGTTGGTGGTGCTGGCTTCGCCGTGCGGGCGGTTGTCCAGCAGGATCTGGCGGTTGCGGGGCATGGTGCGGACTCCTTCAGTCGGTGCGGATCGGGTCGAGGCTCTGCGTGCTCCTGGGCCCGACCGGCAGCCGCGCAACGTACTTGAAGGTGCCGGTGGCGTGGGCGCAGGCGCGGCCCGACTCGTCGTAGATCGTGGATTCGGCGAAGGCCATGGTGGCCGTGCGGTGGATCAGGCGCCCCCTGGCGGTGAGGCGGCCGCGCGCGGCCTGCATGAAGGTGGTCTTCATTTCGATCGTCACCACGCCCATGTCCGGCTGCACGCTGCGGGCGGCGGTGGCCATCGACACATCGTGCAGGGTCATGGACGCGCCGCCGTGCACGACGCCGAAGGAGTTCAGGTGCTCCGGCCGCGCGTCGAACACGATCTCCGACTCGCCGCCCTCGAAGCGGGTGAGCTCGAAGCCGAGATGCGAGACGAACGGGATGTTGACGCCGAAACCGCGCATCTAGCCCCCCGTGACCACGCTGACGCCGCCATCCACCGCCAGCCACTGGCCGGTGATGTGCTTGCCCGCGTCCGAAGCGAAGAGCAGCGCCGTGCCCTTGAGGTCCTCGTCGTCGCCCAATCTTTGCAACGGCGCGTGAGCGGCCAGCTTCTCCTCGCCGAGACGCTCGAGCGTTCCGCGCGTCATCTTGCTGGGGAAGAAGCCCGGGCAGATGGCGTTGACGGTGATGTTGTACTTGCCCCATTCGCAGCCCAGCGCGCGGGTGAAGTTGATGACGGCGCCCTTGGACGTGTTGTAGGCCAGGGTCTGCATCTCCGGCGGGTTGCCGCCCAGGCCGGCGATCGAGGCGATGTTGATGATGCGGCCGTAGCGGCGCGGGATCATGCTCTTCTTCGCGATGTGCTGGCTGAGGATGAAGTAGCCCCGCACGTTCAGGTTCATCAGCTTGTCCCAGGCTTCGACCGGATGATCCTCCGCGGGGGCGCCCCAGGCAGCGCCGGCGTTGTTCACCAGGATGTGGACGTCGCCCATGCGCTGCATCGTCTCGTCGGCGAGGCGGCGGATGTCCTCTTCCTTCGAGGCGTCGGCCGCGATCCAGCGGGTGTCGATGCCCGCGGCCTGCAGCTCGGCGGCCGCTTCTTCCAGGTCGCCGGCCTTGCGCGAGCTCAGCATGATCTTCGCGCCCGCCTCGCCCAGCGCATGGGCCAGTTGCAGGCCGAGGCCGCGCGAGCCTCCGGTCACGAGCGCAGTCTTGCCCGTCAGGTCGAACAGCTGCTGGATCGTTCGGGTCATCGCGTGTCTCTTGGTTGTCGTTCGTCCGATGATTGTGCGCCGCCGGGCGGTGTCTCGCGCAGCCGCGAGCGGACCCAGATCAGCACGACGCCGGCGGCGACGGCGATGCCGCCGAGCACCCCGAGCGACCAGCCCGCGATCAGATGCGCCCCGCCGGTGGCCAGGCCGAGGATCACGGCGAAGAGGCCGCCATAGATGAGCAGCCAGACGAGCCGCTCGACCCAGGCCAGGGCGCGCGCGGACGCCATTCTCAGAACGCCTCTTCCGGCATCTGGGCGCAGGTGGGATCGCGGGTCTCGACCACGGCCAGCCAGGCCGGGACCTTGGGCAGCTCGTAGTGGAAGAAGTAGCGGGCGGCGTGGACGCGCCCGACGTGCGCCGGCGTTCGCGCCTGCTCTTGCGCGGGGACGGTGAGCAGCACGTCCAGCCACATCCACGCGATGACCAGGTGCCCGAAGGCCTGCATGTAGGGCACGGCGTTCGCGAGCGCCGCCGAGGGGTCACCCGTCGCCCAAGCTGCCTTGGTGGCGGCGCCCACACGCTGCAAGGCCTTGGCCAGCGCATTGGCGTGCTCTGCGAGGTGCGGGCGCTGCAGGGCCGCTTCGATCGTCGCGTTGATGCGGCCGGCCAGCAGCTGCAGGCCGCGGCCGCCTTCCATCACCACCTTGCGCCCGAGCAGGTCGGCCGCCTGGATGCCGTGCGTGCCCTCGTGGATCATGTTCAGGCGCTGGTCGCGCCAGTACTGCTCGACCGGGAAGTCGCGCGTGTAGCCGTAGCCGCCGTGCACCTGGATGGCGAGCGAATTGGCCTCCAGGCAGAACTCGCTCGGCCAGCTCTTGGCGATGGGCGTCAGCACTTCCAGCAGCAGGCGCGCTTCGTCCGCCGCCTCCGGCGCGCCGGTGTGCTGTTCGTCGACCAGGCGGGCGCAGTACAGCATCAGCGCCAATGCGCCTTCGCCGTACGACTTCTGCGCGAGCAGCATCCGCTTGACGTCGGCGTGCTCGATGATGCGCACCTGCGGCTGCCCAGGGTCCTTGCCGGCGGGCCCCACGGGCCGCCCTTGCGGACGCTGCTTCGCGTAATCGAGCGAGGCGTAGTAGCCCGCCAGCCCGAGGGCCGTGGCGGCCATGCCGATGCCGATGCGCGCCTCGTTCATCATGTGGAACATGCAGCGAAGGCCTTCGCCGGGTTTGCCGACCAAGTAGCCGATCGCGCCCGCCCCGCCTCGCACCGGGAACTTGCCTTCGCCGAAATTCAGCAGCGTGTTGGTGGTGCCGCGCCAGCCCAGCTTGTGGTTCAGGCCGGCCAGCGCGATGTCGTTGCGCTCGCCGGTGAGCTGGCCGTCGGGGCCGACCAGTTTCTTGGGCACGAGGAAGAGCGAGATGCCGCGGGTGCCGGCCACCAGCTTGCCGTCCGGACCCGGGATCTTGGCGAGCACGAGGTGGACGATGTTCTCGGTGAGTTCATGTTCGCCGGCCGAGATCCACATCTTGTTGCCGCGAACGCGGTAGCGCGGTCCGAGCGGGTCGCTCTCGAAATCCGGGCCGTCGGGCGTGGCGCGCGTGGCCACGTCGGAGAGCGACGAGCCGGCCTGCGGCTCGGATAGGCACATGGTCCCGGAGAACCGCCCGTTGAACTCGTTCAGCGCAAACACCTGTTTCTGCAGGTCGGTGCCGTGCGCCATCAGCAGGTTGGCATTGCCCACCGTGAGCAGGCCGCCGCCGATGCTGACCGAGGCGACCGCGAAGAACGCACCGGCCGCCGCTTCCACCGTGTAGGGAAGCTGCATGCCGCCGATGTCGTAGTCCTGCGCGGCGCTGAGCATGCCGGACTCGGCGTAGGCCTCCCAGGCCTGTTTGGTGGCGGCCGGCAGCACCACCTTCTCGCCGTCGAAGCGCGGCTCCTCGGTGTCGACCAGCCGGTTGTGCGGCGCGTACTTCTCCCGCGCGATCCTCTCGCAGGTGTCCAGCACCGCGTCGAAGGTGTCGCGCGAGTGGTCGGAGAAGCGCGAACGCTGCGAGAGCTGGTCGACCTTGAGCCAGTCGTACAGCAGGAAGTCGACGACGGGGCGGAGCGAGGACATCTTCTACGCGGGCTTTTTGGGTTGGGCAGAAGGGATGAACTCCCGTACGCAGAATGCGCGGAAAGGACGCAGAAAGCGCAGAAACCTTAGACCGGTTTTTTCTGCGTCTCTCTGCGTCCTTTCTGCGTTTTCTGCGTACTGATGTCCGATTTCAGAGCACCTCGAACACGCCGGCCGCGCCCATGCCGCCGCCGATGCACATCGTCACCACCACGCGCTTGGCGCCGCGGCGCTTGCCTTCGATGAGCGCATGGCCGGTCAGGCGCTGGCCGGATACCCCGTACGGATGGCCCACGGCGATGGCTCCGCCGTTGACGTTGAGGCGATCGTTCGGGATGCCCAGCTTGTCGCGGCAGTACATCACCTGCACGGCGAAGGCTTCGTTCAGCTCCCAGAGGTCGATGTCGTCGACCTTCAGGCCCAGCTTCTTGAGCACCTTGGGCACGGCGAACACCGGGCCGATGCCCATTTCGTCGGGTTCGCAGCCCGCGACCGCGAAGCCGAGGAAACGGCCCATGGGCTTGAGGTTGTGGCGGCTCGCGTACTCCTCGCTCACCACGACGCAGGCGCCCGCGCCGTCGGAGAACTGGCTGGCATTGCCGGCCGTAATGACGCCACCCGGCAGCGCCGGCTTGATGCCGCTGATGCCCTCCTTGGTGGTGCCCGGTCGCAGGCCTTCGTCCTGGCTCACCGTGACTTCCTTGGTGCGCAGGCCGAACACCGGGTCGACGATGCCGGCCTTGACGGTGATGGGCGCGATCTCGTCCTTGAACTTGCCCGCTTCCTGGGCCGCGCAGGCCTTCTGCTGGCTGGCTGCGCCGTATTCGTCCATGCGGTCGCGGCTGATCTCGTAGCGCTTGGCGACCTGCTCCGCGGTCTGCAGCATGCTCCAGTAGATCTCGGGCTTCTTCTTCTCGAGAGCGGGGTCGCTCAGCATGTGCTGGTTCATCTCCTGCTGCACGCAGGAGATGCTCTCCACGCCGCCGGCGACATAGACGTCGCCCTCGCCCGCGATGATCCGCTGGCTCGCCATGGCGATCGTCTGCAGGCCGGAGGAGCAGAAGCGGTTGACCGTCGCGCCGGAGACGGTGATGGGCAGATCGGCCATCAACGCGATCTGGCGCG
The DNA here is from genome assembly GCF_004682015.1 of Ramlibacter henchirensis. Lineage (NCBI taxonomy): Bacteria > Pseudomonadati > Pseudomonadota > Betaproteobacteria > Burkholderiales > Comamonadaceae > Ramlibacter > Ramlibacter henchirensis. Next base: position 615,349 of record NZ_SMLM01000003.1, read on the forward strand.
CGATGTTGGCGCCGGTCGCGCCTTCCGGATTGGCGCAGCCCATGAGCACATCCTCGATGGCGCCGGGCTCGATGCCGGCGCGCTGCACGGCGTTCTTGACGGCGTGGCCGCCCAGCGTGGCGCCGTGCGTCATGTTGAACGCGCCCTTCCAGCTCTTGGTCAGGGGCGTACGGGCGGTGGAGACGATGACAGCGTTGGTCATGGGAGGCCTTTCAGGAGGAAATCAGACGGCGGGGGAATTCAGGTTGGACAGCAGCAGGTGGTAGAACCGCACCAGCTCGGCCAGGTTGGCAACGGAGATCCGTTCATTGATGCCGTGCAGCCGGGGAATGTCCTGCGGCTTCACGCGGACCGGAGCGAAGCGGTAGATCTGCTCGGCGACCGGCTGGAAGTGGTGCGAGTCGGTCCCGGTGAGCACGAGTGCGGGCGACACCACGACGCCGGGGAACTGCGAGCGCAACGTGCGCTGCAGGACCTGGTAGGCCGGCGTGTCGGTGCGCGAGATCGGCGACGGATCGACGGCGCCCGGAACCATGGACACCTGCACGCCGGGGCCGGCCTTGGAGCGAACGTGCTCCAGCATGCCCTGGACCGTGTCGCCGGGCAGCAGGCGGAAATTGACCACGGCCTCGGCGGTGCCGGGAAGCACGTTGTCCTTGTTGCCCGCGTTGACCACCGTCAACGCGGTGGTCGTGCGCAGGAGCGCATTGGTCGAGTTGGCCTTTTCCAGCTGCGGCCGCACGACCGGCTCGAACAGCCAGAGGTTGGAGAGCGCCACCCGCTGGAAGCCGCCGAACTCCGGGGCCAGCGTCTCGAACATCTCCCGTCCCACGCCGCGCAGCGACGCGGGACGCTGCTCCACGTCCAGGCGGTGCAGCGCCGAGGCGATCTGGCCGATGGCGCTGGTGCCCGCCGCGGGCGGCATCGACGCGTGCCCCGGGGCGCCGGACGCCTTCAGCAGCACCGACAGGTAGCCCTTTTCGGCGAGGCCGATCAGCGCAACCGGCTTGGCCAGGTTGGGGATCACGCCCTCGGTGAGCACCGATCCTTCATCCAGCACGAACTCGAAGCGCACCTGCCGCTGCTGGAACAGCTTGACGATCTCCAGCGCCCCTCGCAAGCCGTTGACTTCCTCGTCATGGCCGAAGGCGAGGTACACGGTCTGCCGCGGCTGGAAGTTGGCCGCAAGCAGCATCTCCACCGCCTCGAGCTGCGCGATCACCCGGCTCTTGTCGTCCCACGCGCCCCGGCCCCACACGTAACCGCCCTGCACGGCTCCCGCGAACGGCGGCGCCTCCCATTTGTCTTCGGTGCCCGGCGAGACCGGCACCACGTCCTGGTGCGCCATCAGCAGGATCGGACGCGCCTTGGGATCGCTGCCGCGCCAGGTGTAGAGCAGGCTGTAGCCGCCGACCGTCTCGAGCTGCAGCCGCTCGTGCACGAGCGGGAAGCGCTCGCGCAGGAAGGCATGGAGCTTGCGGAACTCGGCCCCGCTCGCATCGGCATCCTCCCGACTGGCGATCGTCCGGAAACGCACGGCCCCCGACAGCTTGTCGGCAACCGCCTTCTCGTCGACGGCGAGCGGCCGCGCGGCGGCGACATCGATCTGCCGCGAGCCCTGGCGCAGCGTGTTCACGGCCACCACGGCCGCGAGCAGCAGGACGAGGCCCAGGACGACGAGGACGATGCGCTTGATCATCGGAGGGAAGCGGGCCGCATGGCGCGGCCCGCAGACGGCATCAGCCGTTGAACCCCTTGCCTTCGGCGACCAGCTTCCTGATCAGCGGCGCCGGCTCCCAGAACTTCGCGTCGTCGCGCGGGTTCTGCTGGAAGCGCTTCATGGCCTGCATCACGTTGAACAGGCCCACCTGGTCGGCGTACAGCATCGGGCCGCCGCGGTGCACCGGGAAGCCGTAACCCGTGAGGTAGACCATGTCGATGTCGCTGGCCTTGGACGCGATGCCCTCCTCCAGGATGTGCGCGCCTTCGTTGACCAGCGAGAACACCAGGCGCTGCACGATCTCGTCGTCGGAGATCTTGCGCGGCTCGATGCCCTGCTCCTTGCGGTGCGCCGCCACCATGTCCTCGACCAGCCTGGACGGGATGGCGTCGCGCTTGCCTTGCTGGTAGTCGTACCAGCCGGCACCGGTCTTCTGGCCGAAGCGCCCGAGCTCGCACAGCTTGTCGGCGGTCCTGCTGTACTTCATGTCCGGCCGCTCCTGCGCCCGACGCTTGCGGATCGCCCAGCCGATGTCGTTGCCGGCCAGGTCGCCCATGCGGAAGGGGCCCATGGCGAAACCGAACTTCTCGATCGCCCTGTCCACCTGCTGCGGCGTGGCGCCTTCGTCCAGCAGGAAGCCGGCCTGGCGGCTGTACTGCTCGATCATGCGGTTGCCGATGAAGCCGTCGCAGACGCCGGAGACCACGGCGGTCTTCTTGATCTTCTTGGCGATGGCCATCACGGTGGCGAGCACGTCCTTGGCCGTCTTCTCGCCGCGCACCACCTCCAGCAGCTTCATCACGTTGGCCGGGCTGAAGAAGTGCATGCCGACCACGTCCTGGGGCCGCTTGGTGAACGAGGCGATCTTGTTGACGTCCAGCGTGGAGGTGTTGCTGGCCAGGATCGCGCCGGGCTTCATCACCTTGTCCAGCGTCTCGAAGACCGTCTGCTTGACGCCCATGTCCTCGAACACCGCCTCGATCACCAGGTCCGCGTCCTTCAGGTCCTCGTACTTGAGCGTGGTGGACAGCAGGGACATGCGCTGGTCGTACTTGTCCTGTTTGAGCTTGCCCTTCTTGACCTGGGCCTCGTAGTTCTTGCGCATGGTGGCGGTGCCGCGGTCCAGCGCTTCCTGCTTCATCTCGAGGATGGTCACCGGGATGCCGGCGTTGAGGAAGTTCATCGAGATGCCGCCCCCCATGGTGCCCGCGCCGATGACCGCCACCTTCCTGATCTCGCGCTTGGGCGTGTCCTCGGGGACGTCGGGGATCTTCGAGGCGGCGCGCTCGGCCATGAAGATGTGCCGCAGGGCGCGGCTCTCGGGCGTGAGCATCAGGTTCATGAACGTCTCGCGTTCGGCCAGCATGCCCTCGTCGAACTTCTTCTTGGTCGCCGCTTCGACGGCGTCGACGCACTTGACGGGCGCCGGGAAGTTCTTGGCCATGCCCTTGACCATGTTGCGCGCGAACTGGAAGTACGCGTCGCCCATCGGGTGCTTGCAAGGCAGGTCTCGCACGCGCGGCAGCGGGCGCTTGCCGGCCACTTCGCGGGCGAAGGCCAGGGCCTCGTCCAGCAGCGAGTCGGCCGACTTGGCCAGGCGGTCGAACAGCTTCTGGCCCGGCTGGGCGAACAGGAGCTCGCTCTTGACGGCCTCGCCCGAGACGATCATGTTGAGCGCCGTCTCCACGCCCATCACCCGCGGCAGGCGCATCGTGCCGCCGGCGCCGGGGATCAGGCCCAGCTTCACCTCGGGCAGCGCCACGTTGCAGTCGGGCGCGGCGATGCGGTAGTGGCAGCCCAGCGAGAGCTCCAGCCCGCCGCCCATGGCGATCGAATGCACCGCGGCCACGACCGGCTTTGTTGAGTTCTCGACCGCCAGGATCACCGACAGCAGGTTGGGTTCGGCGATCGCCTTGGGCGACCCGAACTCCCGGATGTCCGCGCCGCCCGAGAACGCCTTGCCGGCGCCGGTGATGACGATGGCTTTCACGGCCGCATCGGCCTGCGCCTTCTCCAGGCCGGCGGTGATGCCCTGCCGGGTGGCCAGGCCCAGCCCGTTGACCGGCGGGTTGTTCAGCGTGATGACGGCGACGTCGCCATGCACCTTGTATTCAGCGGTCATGAAGCTTCCTTCGGATAAGAAAAGAACGATCGTTCGATTCGATTCTAGGGGGGCGGATGGGGCCCGGCGAGAGGCTTGTCACGGCAGGGACAACCGCTCGGGGCCCTGCGAGCCTTCACGATTTTGCCCCGCAGGAGCCGCAATCGTGTCATCCTTGCGACCTGGCTCGGCGGTAGCAGCTCTACCGCAGTTGCGCAAGACAAATCAATCACTATCGAGGAGGGAATTTCAATGCAGGCCATCCAGACCGTCTCCACCGTCGCAGCGCGCCAGCAGGTCATCCCGCTCGAGCCGCCGAGGCCGGCCGCGGCGCAGCTGAGCATTCGCGTGCTGCACACGCCCGAGGAGCGGATGGAGATTGCGCACCTGCGCCAGCACGCCGATTTCCGTTCCGAGTACGAACTCGATCCCGGGCTCGCGGCCTTTGAGTCGGTGAAGGATGCGCTGGGCATCGTGATGGCGATCAGCCTCGACGACGAGGTGATCGCCACGATCCGTTTCATTCCCACAGGGCACGGCGTGACGCTCACCGAGCGCTTCTGGCCCGACCTGATCACGCAGCCGGCCATCCTCGGCTCGACCAGCTGGGAGGTGGGGCGCCTGGTCATGGCCCCGGAACACCGCCGGGCCGACCTGCTGCCTCGATGCATGTCGATGGCTCTGGTCGAATTGCTGCAGCTGGTGAAGGTGGACCACATGCACGCGTCCTGCCTCACGGCGATGACGCGGCTGTACCGCCGCTTCGGCTTCGGCACGCACGCCGTCCGCAGCAAGGGCGGCAAGCACTGCGCGCTGATCCATGGCACGGTCGCCGAAGTGGCGAAGGCCCTGAAAGTGTCGATCCCGGTTCGTGCCCGCACCGTTGCGTCGTACGAAGAGGCTCACCTGCTACAGTGAGCTCTGCCGCAAGAACAAAGACAAAGCGAGGGAGGATGGGCAGGCCGCGGGGCCGCTCCGGCGGCAGCGGGCGCCGCGTCGGCAGCCTTCCCCTTCGCGCCAGGAACTCCGCATGAAGTCGTACCTGCGCAGGCTGCTCGACCGCTACCGCGAGCACCACGACATGGACCGGCCGCTGCTCCAGTGGATCGGTGTCGTGGGCTGCATTGCCTTCCCGCTGTTCTATGCGATCCGGCTCGCAACCGGCTCGCCGGGCTGGGACGACCTGCCGTTCCGGGCCGTGGCCGCGGTGCTCTGCCTGGGTCTGGCCGTGCGACGCTGGTGGCCTGCCACCTTGGCGCCGTACTACATCGGCTACTCGTATGGCGTGGTGTTCTACTGCCTGTCCTTCCTGCTGTCCTTCAGCATGCTGAAGAACCTGGGCGGCACGCCCTACGTCGTGAACATGGTGATCGGGGCGGTGCTGATCATCCTGCTGGCCGACTGGCGCAACACCATCGTCATGCTGGTGGGCGGCTACCTGCTCGCCATGCTGGCCCTGTGGCTCACGGAGCCGGCCGCTCACATCCCGCGGGACTTCGTGTTCGCCGCAGCGGGCTCGGTGCTGCTAGTGGTCGGCGGGGCGCTTTCGCACCAAGGCCAGAAACGGGTCGAGCTGCAGCGCATGCGTCGCGTCTACTCCGGGCTCGCAGGTTCGGTGGCCCACGAGATGCGCAGTCCGCTCGCCCAGGTCCGCCATGCGCTGGACAACATCGCCGGCGCGCTGACGCAGTCGCAGTCGGCGAGCGGGACGCGATTGGCTCCTGAACAGCTGCGGGTGGTGCTCGCCACCGTCCAGCAAGGCCGGGATGCGGTCAGCCGCGGCCTGCAGGCCATCGACCTCACGCTGCAGCAGTTGCAGCCCGCGCCGCTGGAACCCGGCCGCGTCCAGCCCGTCCGCGCCCTCGCTTGTGTGCAGCAGGCTGTGCAGGCCTATGCCTACCAGGACGAGGGCCAGCGCGCGCGCGTCCTCGTGGAAGACCGCGGGGACTTTGTCTTCCGCGGCGACCCGACGGCGCTGGAACTCGTGCTCTTCAACCTGCTGAAGAACGCGCTCTACTACGTTCCCCTGCACCCCGTGATGGCCGTCACGATCACGGTGGCCGCCGACCCCACGCCGCGCATCGTCGTGCGCGACACGGGCCCGGGCATCGCCCCCGCCTTGCTGCCGCGCCTTTTCGACGAGTTCGAGACTGCGGGCAAGGCAGAAGGGACAGGGCTCGGCCTGACGTTCTGCCGCCGCGCCATGCGCGCGATGGGCGGCGAGATCGGCTGCCGGACAGAGCTCGGATCGTTCACCGAGTTCACGCTGACCTTTCCGCCAATGGACGCCAGCGCCGCCGCGCGCGCGAGCACGGGGCCGCAGGCCGTCCTGACCGGCAAGACCCTGCTCGTCGTCGACGACCAGGCCCTGAACCGTTCCATCCTGCGCGCCCTGTGCCTTACCTTGGACCTGCACGTGATCGAGGCCGAGCATGGCCAGCAAGTGCTGGACCTGCTGCGCGGTGGCACCGTCCCGGATGCGATCCTGATGGACGTGAACATGCCGGGGCTCGACGGACTGCAGACCACCCGGGCGATGCGCGCCCTGCCCGGCCGAGCGGGCCGCGTGCCGGTCGTGGCCGTCACGGCCAACGATTCACCCGCCGTGCAGGAGACGGCCTCGGCAGCGGGCCTGCAGGCCGTGCTGGCAAAGCCGGTGGACGCGGCTGCGCTGGGGCGCACGCTCTCGCGCGTTCTCGCGCCCCTGGCCGGCGAACTGACGTCGTCGCCCGTGCCCCCGGACTCGCCCGCGGCGCTGCTGGACGCGGGTCGCATCGACGACTTCCGCCGGATGGGGCTGCTGGACGAACTGGTGCCCGAATCGCTGACCGGCATGCGCCGCCTGATCCAGGAGCTGCAGGCGTGTGCTGCTTCCGCTGATGCCGAGGGCGTGAAGACCGCGCTGCACACGCTGGTGGGGCTGAGCGGCGAAGCCGGCGCACAGGCGCTCCATCTGATGCTGCGCGCTCGTTACAGCGACCTGCTGGAAGGCCGCGCGCCGCAGGACACCGGCTGGATCGACGAAGCCCGGGCGCTGCTCGCGTCGACCGAAGAAGCCATGCTGCGGCAGTACGGCGTGGCGCCTGCTGCGGCCGCTCAGACCTCCAGCCACTCCTTGCGCGTGTAGGCGTCGGCCCGGAGGCTTTCGGGCGTCCCCTGGAACACGATGCTGCCGTGCCCCATGACCAGGGCGCGGTCGGAAATGGCCATCGCGATGGTCAGCTTCTGCTCTATGAGCAGCACCGACACGCCGCGATCCTTGAGTTTCTTCAGGTACTCGGCCACCAGTTCCACGATCTTGGGCGCGAGGCCCTCAGTCGGCTCGTCGATGATGATCAGGTCGGGGTCGCCCATGAGCGTGCGGCACAGCGTCAGCATCTGCTGCTCGCCGCCCGAAAGCACGCCGGCCTCCGTGTGCTGGCGTTCCTTCAGGCGCGGGAACATCTCGTACATGTCGTCGAACGACCAGCGCGCCTTCTGGTTGGCGCGCTTCTGGCCCAGCATCAGGTTCTGGTGCACCGTGAGCTTGGGGAAGATGTCGCGGTTCTCCGGCACGTAGCCGATGCCCAGGTGCGCGATCTCGTAGGGCTTGCGGCCGAGCGCTTGCTGCCCCTTCCAGTCCACGGTGCCCGTGCAGTCGACCATGCCCATGATGGCCTTGGCCGTGGTGGAGCGCCCCGAGCCGTTGCGGCCCAGCAGCGCCACGATCTCGCCTGGCTGCACGTCGAAATGCACGCCGTGAAGCACGTGGCTCTTGCCGTAGAAGGCGTGGAGGTTTTCGACCTTCAGCATCTCAATGCGCCCCAACCTGGGCATCCGCTACATGGGAGCCCAGATAGGCCTCCTGCACGCGCTGGTTCGCACGAACCTTCTCGGGCGAGTCGAAGGCGATGACCTCGCCGTAGACCACCACCGCGATCTTGTCGGCCAGGCCGAACACCACGCCCATGTCGTGCTCCACCGTCAGCAGCGTCTTGCCCACCGTGACTTCCTTGATCAGCTCGATGAAGCGGCGCGTCTCGCTTTTGCTCATGCCGGCGGTGGGCTCGTCCAGCAGGATCACGCCGGCGCCGCCGCCGATGGTGACGCCGATCTCCAGCGCGCGCTGCTCGGCGTACGTGAGGTTCACGGCCAGCACGTCGCGCTTCCTCTCCAGGCGGATCATCTTCATCAGTTCCTCGGCGCGGTCGTTGGCGTCGTCCAGGTCGGCCAGGAACTTCAGGAAGGTGTAGCGGTAGCCCAGGCTCCACAGCACGCCGCAGCGCAGGTTCTCGAAGACACTGAGCTTGGGGAAGATGTTGGTGATCTGGAAGCTGCGCGAGAGGCCCAGGCGGTTGATCTCGAACGGCTTCTTGCCGTCGATGCGCTTTCCGTTCAGCAGCACCTCGCCGCTGGTGGGCTCGAAGCGGCCGCTGATGAGGTTGAACAGCGTGGACTTGCCCGCGCCATTGGGGCCGATGACCGCCACGCGTTCGCCGGGCCGCACGGCCAGGTTGGCGCCGCGGATGATCTCGGTCTTGCCGAAGCTCTTGCGCAGGTCGCGCAACTCCAGCGCGAAGGACGACGAGTCGCTCATGCCAGCGCCTCCCGCCGCTTGACCTCTTTTTCGATGTACTCCTGGATCTCGCCCCACTGGTGCACGAAGTGGCGGCGAGTGAGCTCGAACAGGCCGATGCCGGTGAGCATCACGAACGCGCAGCCGAACCAGCTGTTGACGCCGTGCGCATTCAGCGGCGCGCCCAGGAACTTGAGCTCGGGCCCGAGCGCGGGATTGAGCTTGAGGTGGTAGACCATCTCGATCATGCCGGCCGCGCCGAGCAGCACGATGAGCGCGGTGGCGCCGAGGGCCAGGTAGCTGACCCACAGCTCGCGCAACCGCCCGAAGGCCGCCACGCGCAGGTTCATCATGACCAGGCTGGCGATGCCGCCGGGCGCGTACATCACCATGAAGAGGAACACCAGCCCCAGGTACAGCAGCCAGGCCTTGGTGAGCTCGGACAGCAGCACGAAGGCGAGCACCATCAGCACGGCGCCGATGATGGGGCCGAAGAAGAAGGTGGCGCCGCCGAGGAACGTGAACAGCAGGTAGGCGCCGGATCGCGGGCCGCTCACCACCTCGGAGGTGACGATCTCGAAGTTGAGGGCCGCCAGGCCGCCGGAGATGCCGGCAAAGAAGGCCGCGATGATGAAGGCGATGTAGCGCACCTTGCGTGTGTCGTAGCCGACGAACTCCACGCGCTCGGGGTTGTCTCTCACGGCGTTGAGCATGCGGCCCAGCGGGGTCCGCGTGAAAGCGAACATCAGGGCCGTGCAGACGAAGGTATAGACCGCGATCAGGTAGTAAAGCTGGATCTGCGGACCGAAGGTGATGCCCAGGGGCTTGGGGCCGGTCACGCGGTTGCTGGAGATGCCGCCCTCGCCGCCGAAGAACTCCGGGAACATCAGGGACGAGGCCCACACCAGTTCACCGACGCCGAGCGTGATCATCGCGAACGGCGTGGCGGCCTTCTTGGTCGTCACCCAGCCGAACAGCACCGCGAACAGCATGCCGGCGAGGCCGCCCACGATGGGGATCAGGCTCACGGGAATCGGCAGGCCCTTACCGACCATGTTCAACGTGTGGATGGCCAGGAAGGAGCCCATGCCCGAGTACACGGCGTGGCCGAAGCTGAGCATGCCGCCCTGCCCCAGCAGCATGTTGTACGAGAGGCAGACGATGATGGCGATGCCCATCTGGCTGAGCATCGTTTGCGACAGCGAACTCGTGAACAGCAGGGGCGCGACGAACAGGACCACCGCGAAGAGGCTCCAGACGATCCAGCGGCCGATGTTGAACGGCTTGAATTCGTAGTAGCCCGCCGCGGGTGCGCTCGCCGGAATCGGCGCCGATGTGGCGCCGGGCACCGGCATCGGCACGCCCATGCGCGAGTTTTCCTGGCGCGCCTCGGGCGACTGGGTGTCGGTGAGTGTGCTCATGGACGTCATCCCTCCCGCGTGCCGAGCAGGCCCTTGGGCCGGAAGATCAGCATCAGCACGAGAAACAAGTACGGCAGGATCGGGGCGATCTGGCTGATCTTGAGCCTCCACAGCGGATAGCCGAAGGTGTCGGACGTGATCGGGGCGCCGACTGCATTGAGCGCGCCCATGATCGAGGCGTCGACACCGACCGCGAAGGTCTGGATCACGCCGATCAGCAGCGACGCGACGAAGGCGCCGGTCAGCGAGCCCATGCCGCCCACCACGACCACCACGAAGATCACCGATCCGACCGTGGCCGCCATGCCCGGCTCCGTGACGAACGCGTTGCCGCCGATCACCCCGGCCAGCCCTGCGAGCGCGGCGCCGCCGCCGAAAACCAGCATGAACACCCGCGGCACGTTGTGGCCGAGCGCCTCCACCGTCTCCGGATGCGTGAGCGCCGCCTGGATGACCAGGCCGATGCGTGTGCGCGTCAGCAGCAGCCAGATGGCGATGAGCATCAGCACCGCCACCAGCATCATGAAGCCGCGGTACATCGGGAACTGCGTCCCGTACAGGGTGAACAGCGGCCCGCCGAGGGCCTGGGGGACGCGGTAGTCCGCCGAACTCGTGCCCCAGACCAGCTGGACCATCTCGAGGATGATGAACGACAACCCGAAGGTGATGAGCAGTTCCGGCACGTGGCCGAACTTGTGCACGCGTCGCAGGCAGTACTTCTCGAACAGCGCACCGATCAGTGCGACGAGCAGCGGTGCGACGACCAGTGCAGGCCAGTAGCCGACCAGTTGCGACGTCGTGAACGCGAAGTACGCGCCCAGCATGTAGAAGCTGGCGTGGGCGAAATTGAGCACGCCCATCATGCTGAAGATCAGCGTCAGGCCGGAACTCAGCATGAACAGCAGCAGCCCGTAGCTGATGCCGTTCAGCAGAGAGATCGTGAAGAACTCCATGGACCCTCGACAGGTGCGGGCACAAAAAAGCCGGGACCGCTGGCGGAACCCGGCTTCGTCGGGAGGCCGGCGTTCAGCCCGCCGGACGCTTCATCTGGCAGCTGGTGGGCGTGCTGGACACGTACGGGTCCATCTGCTTGATGGGCACGAAGGTGTAGCCCGTGTTCTCCACGTTGTACTCGCCCTGCTTGGCCTTCTGCCACTTGGTGATGAACATCGACTGCTGCAGCTGGTGGTCGGCCGCGCGCATCTGCACGTCGCCCGCGAAGCTCTTGACCGTCAGCCCTTCCAGCGCCTTGGCCACCCGGATCGGGTCCGTGCTGCCAGCCTTGGCGAAGGCCGCGCCCAGCAGCTGGATGCCGTTGTAGGTGGCGAAGGTGTAGTAGTCGTCGTTGAACTTCTTCTTGAACTCGGCGGCCATCTGGCCGATGTCGCCCTTCTGGTTGGAGTGGCCGTACGCCACCACGTACACCTCGCTGTCACCGCCGGCGGCGAGCGCGGTCGGCGTGCCGGTGACGCCGGCGTAGTAGGTGTACATCGGCACCTTCAGGCCCGCATCGTTCATGGCCTTGACCAGCAGCGTCAGGTCCTGCCCCCAGTTGCCGGTGACGACGGTGTCGGCGCCGGCCTGCTTGATCTTGGCGACGTACGGGGCGAAGTCCTTGACCTGGCCCAGCGGATGGAGCTCCTCGCCGACGATCTGCACGTCCGGACGCTTGCGCTTCATCGCGTCCTTGAAGTACTTGTTGACCTGGTGGCCGTGGGCGTAGTTCTGGTTGATCAGGTACACCTTCTTGATGTTCTGCTGGTCCTTCATGAAGGTGGTCAGCGCTTCCATCTTCATGGAGGTGTCCGCGTCCAGGCGGAAATGCCAGTAGTCGCACTTCTCGTTGGTCAGGGCCGGGTCGACCGCGGCGTAGTTGAGATACACGATCTCCTTGCCGGGGTTGCGCTCGTTGTGCTTGGAGACGGCGTCCAGGATGGCCGCGGCGGCGCCGGAGCCGTTGCCCTGGGTGACGTAGCGGAAGCCCTGGTCGATGGCGGCCTTCAGCGTGTTGAGGCTTTCCTGCGGCGAGCCCTTGTTGTCGAAGCCGACCACCTCGAACTTCACGCCGGAGGGCGTCTTGCCCGACAGCTGCTCGGCGGCGAACTGCCAGCTCTTCAGCTGGTTCTGGCCGACGTTGGCGAAGGCGCCGGAGAGCGGGTCCATGAACGCGATGCGGACGGTCTGGCCCTTGAGCGCGCCGCCGCCGGAAGGAGCCGCGGCCTGGTTGCCCTGCGCCGCCGGAGCTGCCGCCGGCCGGGCGGGCGCCTGCTGCGCGATGGCGAACCCTGCGCCGCTCAGGGCTAGGACGGCGGCGATCGTGACGTGTCTGCGCGCGGAACTCATCTTCTGTCTCCTGGGTAGGTCTCGAATGCGCGCAGGGTACAAGTAATCGTGCAGCGCAATGGTCAGGGAATGCCCGTAAGCTGGTGCGCTGCTATCGCGCAAGCGACATGCAGTGTGCGCAGCACCACCGTGCGCAGCGGCTGCGAGACCCTGCCCGCTCAGAAGGAACTCAGGCCGTGGGCAGCTTGTAATCCTTGAGCGTCTCGCGCAGGCGCGTCTTGAGCATCTTGCCGGTGGCGCCCAGCGGGATCGATTCGACGAACACCACGTCGTCGGGGACCTGCCACTTCGCGATCTTGCCCTCGTAGAACTCGAGCAGATCCTCGCGCGTGATGTCGGCGCCGGGCTTCTTCACCACCGCGACGATCGGCCGCTCGTCCCACTTGGGATGCGGCATGCCGACGCAGGCCGCCATCTGCACCGCGGGATGGGACATCGCGATGTTCTCGATGTCGATCGAACTGATCCACTCCCCGCCGGACTTGATCACGTCTTTGCTGCGGTCGGTGATCTGCAGGTAGCCCTCGGGATCGATGGTGCCCACGTCGCCCGTGGGGAACCAGCCGTCCACCAGCGGATCGCCGCCTTCGCCCTTGAAGTACTCGCGCACGATCCACGGGCCCTTCACGTACAGGTCGCCGAACGTCTTGCCGTCCCAGGGCAGTTCGCTGCCGTCCTCGCCCACGATCTTCATGTCCACGCCGAAGATCGCCCGGCCCTGCTTGAGGCGGATCTTCATCTGCTCCTCGGGCGGCATCGTCAGGTGCTTGTTCTTCAGCGTGCACAAGGTGCCCAGCGGGCTCATCTCGGTCATGCCCCATGCGTGCAGCACGTCGACGCCGTACTCCTCGCGGAAGGCGTGGATCATCGCGGGCGGGCAGGCCGAGCCGCCGATGACGGTGCGCCTGAGGGTCGAGAAGCGCAGGTTGTTCGGCTTCAGGTGCCCGAGCAGCATCTGCCAGACGGTGGGCACGCCTGCCGCGTACGTCACCTTCTCGGCCTCGATCAGTTCGTACACCGACTTGCCGTCCAGCGCCGGCCCCGGAAACACCAGCTTGCAGCCGGTGAGCGCCGCCGAATACGGGATGCCCCAGGCGTTGACGTGGAACATGGGCACGACCGGCAGCACCGAATCGCGGGCCGAGATGCCCATCACGTCGGGCAGCGCCGCGGCATATGCGTGCAGCAGTGTCGAGCGGTGGCTGTAGAGGGCGGCCTTGGGGTTGCCGGTCGTTCCGCTCGTGTAGCACATGCTCGACGCGGAGTTCTCGTCGAAGCTCGGCCAGGTGTAGGCGGTGGGCTTGCCGCCGATCCAGTCTTCATAGCCGATCAGGTTGGGCACGCCACTGTCCCTGGGCAGTTTGCCCGCGTCGCAAAGCATCACGTACTGGCGGATCGTCGGGCACCTGGCGTGGATCGCCTGGACCAGCGGCAGGAAGGTGGCGTCGAAGCAGAGCACCTGGTCCTCGGCATGGTTGGCGATCCAGGCGATCTGGTCGGGATGCAGGCGCGGATTGATGGTGTGCAGCACGCGGCCCGAACCCGAGACGCCGAAGTACAGCTCCAGGTGCCGGTAGCCGTTCCAGGCCAGCGTGGCCACGCGGTCGGAGAACAGCAGGTTCAACCCGTCGAGTGCGTTCGCCACCTGGCGTGCGCGTGCGCCGACGTCGCGCCAGGTGTAGCGGTGGATGTCGCCCTCGATGCGGCGCGAGACGATCTCCCCGTCGCCGTGGTGGCGCTCGGCGAAGTCGATCAGCGACGAGATCAACAGGGGTTGGTTTTGCATCAGGCCCAGCATGGTGGCGTCTCCTTGTGCGCTTTCTTGTGTTCGAAAGCGCACATGCTAAGTCCAACCGAACCCGTGCGGGACGGTGGCAGGGAGCCCTGGGTTTCAGGACGCGGCGGGCGCTGCGACCGGCTGCACGGCCCGCTCGAACTGCAGCAGCACCGTGGTGCCCGCGCCCGGCGTGGACTCGATCCGCACCGAGCCGCCGGCCGCCTGCATCACGCGCTGGCAGAACATCAGGCCCATGCCGTTGCCGCCGCCGGCGGCGCGGGTCGTGACCGGCTCCCGGGTGAGCCGGGCCAGCACTTCGGGCGGGATGCCGGGTCCGTTGTCGGTGAACCGGAGCCAACCGCGGGCAGTGTCTGCGCCGCCCTCGCAGCCGGCCTCGACGCGCAGGCTGGGCTGGTCGCGGCCGCGCAGCGCCTGCAGCGCGTTCTTGGTCAGGGTGCACAGCACCAGGTACAGCAGGTCGCGCCGGCCCGGCAGGCGGAAGTCGCGCACCACCTGGCGAGTGACCCAGAGGCGCTCCTGCTCCTCGAACGGGAACTCGTCCAGCGCGGCCAGCAGCGCCGAGGCGCTGACGGTTTGCGGCGCGGCGCCCGGGTAGGCATCGCGCGCCGATTGCAGGAAAGTCGCCACCAGCGACTGGCAGTACTGGGCGCGCCGCTCCGCGCGTTCGAGCGCCGCCAGCAGCTCGCCGGGCTCGTGCTCCTCGAATTCGACGACGCCGGGACGCGATTGCGCTCCGGGCGGCCGCACGCGGGCGGCGACGGTGCCCACGCAACCGCGCACCGTCGTCAGCGGCGTGTTCAGCTCGTGCGCCAGGAAGCCGAGTGTCTCTCGCAGCGTCGCCGCGCGGCTCTCGTTCAGGGCGCGCTCCAGCGCCTGCTCGCGGTACAGCGCGAGCGCCTCTCGCAACGCCTCGCGCGTGGGCTCGTCTTCCAGGGGCTTTTCGAGGATGCGCAGCACCTTGCCCTGGTTGACGGCCGCGATGGCGACGTCCTTCTCCGCATAGGCCGTGGCCAGCAGGCGCACGATGTACCGGTGGTCGCGCTGGACCCGGCGCAGCAGCTTCATGCCGTCCTGCTCCGGCATGCGGTAGTCGGTCACCAGCGCCGCGAACTCATCGCCGCGCTCCGCGAGGATGGCCAGGGCGTCGTCGGCGCTGGCCGCGGTGGCGACGTCGAATTCGCCGCCGAAGCAGCGCGCGAACCACTTGCGCGAGGGCGCCTCGTCGTCGACGAACAGGATGGCGCGTGCAACGTTCGGCATGGTCTGCCCTATCCCTCGGTGGCGGCCGCGCCCGAGTGGCTGGCGCCGTAATCCCGCAACGCCTTTTCCGTCGCGGCGGCGAGTTCCTGCACCTTGGGCAGCCACTCCTCGGGCGCCGGCCAGCGGCCCTGTTCCAGCACGGGAACATAAACACCGCGCACCCACTGGTACAGGGCCAGCGCGCCGGCCTCGCCGCTCATGCCGAGCAGCGAGTGCATGGCCTCCTGCGCGCGCTTCAGGTCCTGCTCGGCCATGGCCTGCTCCAGCACGCCCACCAGGCGGGCGATCTCGGGCAGGTAGTCGGCCAGCAACTCTTCGAGCAACCCAAGCCGCTGGTAGCTCTCCAGCCGGGTGACGTTGAGCAGCGGGCCCTCCTCTCGCTGCGGCGCGGCCGCGACGGTCGGCTGGTCCAGTCGCGGCGCCGGGGTGTCGCGGCCGGCGGTGAGTTCCGCCACGACTTCGCAGAGCTGGCCGGCTTCGACCGGTTTGACCAGGAAGCCGTTCATGCCCGCCTCGCGCGCGCCCTCCACCGCCGCCGAGTCGGAATGTGCCGTGAGCGCGATGATGGGGATCGCCGACCACGTCTCCTTGCTGGCGCGGATGGCGCGCGACGTGTCCAGGCCGCCCATGCCCGGCATGTTCAGGTCCATCAGCACCGCGTCGAAGGCCGGGCCGCGGCGCAGGGCCTGCAGCACGGCCTCGCCGTGGTCGGCCTCCACCACCACGGCGCCCGCTTCGCGCAGGTACGCGGCAACGGCACGGCGGTTGTACGCGCTGTCGTCCGCCAGCAGCACGCGGCGCTGCTCGAGCGGGCGGCTGCCGGCCGGCGAAGCGCTGCTGCGGCGCTCCATCGCCTTCTGCAGCGCCTGCACCAGCGGCAGCTGGGCGGAAGGCTTGGACACGAAGCCATCCATGCCGGCGCGCTGGGTCTTCGCGCGGGCGAGGTGGGCTGGCTCGCTGGTGTGGGCCACGATGCGGACATAGCGGTTGGCCGGTACCTGCCCCTGGCGCACCTTCTGCGCCACGTGGTAGCCGTCGGGCCCCGGCATGTTCAGGTCCAGCAGCACCAGGTCGTAGGCATGGCGGGCCAGCAGTTCCATCGCGCGGTTTCCGTCCGCAGCGTCGTCGATGACCATGCCCAGCGGCCTAAGCTTGTGGCGGGCGGTCATCCGCTGGGCCGCGTCGTCTTCCACCAGCAAAAGCCGTTTTTGCGCCAGGACGGCCCGGGCGGCCTGCAGCACCTTTTCGTGGTGCGCCTGGCGCGCCTCCTCGCCCACCGGCGGGAACTGCATCGTGAACTCGGTGTAGGAGCCTGCGACCGACCGGCACCGGATCTCGCCGCCGAACGCCTTCATCACCCGCTGGCAATAGGCCAGGCCCAGGCCGGTGCCGCCCGACTTGCCGAACGAATGGAACGGCTCGAACAAGGTGGGCAGTACTTCGGGCGGGATGCCGGGGCCGGTGTCCCGCACCGCGATCTGGTGGCCGCCGACCGTGATCGTCACGCGGGTGCCGGGGTACGGCCCCAGGTAGTACAGCGCGTTCTTGATGAGGTTGAAGAGGACGTAGAGGTAAGCCGTCTCATCGCCGCGGAACTGGAAGTCCTCCCGCACGTCGACGCTGACGCTCTCGCGGGCGGCGTCGCCGTCGTAGCCGTATTCGTCGACCGCCTTGCGCACCACCTCCGCGGCCGAAAGCACGTCGAACTTCCCCGGGTCCAGCGGCTTGGCGCTCAGGGCGTCCAGCGTCATC
The DNA here is from genome assembly GCF_004682015.1 of Ramlibacter henchirensis. Taxonomy (NCBI): domain Bacteria; kingdom Pseudomonadati; phylum Pseudomonadota; class Betaproteobacteria; order Burkholderiales; family Comamonadaceae; genus Ramlibacter; species Ramlibacter henchirensis. Next base: position 632,299 of record NZ_SMLM01000003.1, read on the forward strand.
GTGATGACCTGCAGGCCGCGCTCGATCGCGCGCTCGCCCTTCGCGAGCTGACCGTGCAGGTTGTCGAGCTCATGGTGCGCCACCGCGGTCAGCTGGTCCTGCACGCCCGGCCCCGAAAGGCTTTGCTGGATGCCCGAGAGGCTGTGGCGCAGCTGGCCGAGAGGATTGCGCATTTCGTGCGCGATCGTGCCGGCCAGCGCCGTCGCGGCGTCCAGGCGCTCGGCCTGGATCTGCTTTTCAGAGAGCTTGAAAGCGTTGCCCCCGATGATCACCAGGATGAGCGTGGGCAGCCGGCCCAGGTAGTCCACCGGCATCGCAGCTTGCGGCGTGGTGGCGATGTAGAGCAGCGCGGCGGCGCCCGCTCCCGCGACCATCATCACCACGGTGTTGCGCCAGTCCGTAAGCAAGACCAGGAAGAACACGCCCATGAAGGTGTTGGCGACCGACACCGAGCCGCCGCCGTTCTTCAGGGCCAGGAAGACCATGAGGAAGGGCAGGCAGAACAGGTAGGTCACGTACGACCAGGGCACGTACCAGGACTTGAAGCGCTCGGGCCAGTGGTCGCGCAGCGCCAGCCCGAGGCACAGCACCGCTGCCGTGCCGCGCAGCCAGGCGCTGTCGTAGCCCTTGGTGGAGCGCAGCTCGTGCAACAGGAAGAAAAGCGGGAAAGCGATCGCGCCCACCACCCCGACGGCCTTGGGGATGTGGCGCATGTACTCGGCATGCGCCACGTAATGGGACCAGAGGTGCCGGGTCCAGAGTTGCCGCAGGGCAGTCATTTCAAGCCTCGATGGCGGATGGCGCCAGGGCGTCGCGCACGCGTTCGACCTCGCCGTGGATCAGGCAGTACGTCTTCTCGGTGCCGGGCAGGAGCACGTCGCGCGCGACCAGGTTGAAGCCGAAGCGGCGATAGAGGCGGCTGAGGATGTGCGTGCAGGAACCCACTAGGTTCTCGACGTCGGCGTGCTCGAGCAGGTCGGTCAGGGTGAGGTGCAGGCAGCGCTTCAGGACGTCTTGGCCGACCCGGTACTCGGGCGCGATCACCAGCCGTCCGGCGTCCCAGGCCTTGGGCCAATGGGAGAGCGCCTGCGGGTGCGAAATCTGGAGCAATTGCTCGGTCAACGTGAGGCCGTGTCCGAGCGGGACCAGCCGGATGGTGCCGATCAGGCGGTTATGGAGCTCGAAAGCGAAGACGCGACCCAACTCGTCTCTTTTTTTTCGCGGGTGGCGAATTGCGGGTCCGCCGAAGCGGCCGCCTTCAGGTCGATCTGACCGCGAAGCTGGGCCAGATCGCGGATGTCGGTCGCCTTGCGCAGGCACCGGATGGTCAGGTCCTCGACCGCGATGTCGCGGCTGCCGGCGGCCTCGGGCTCATCGGCGGGAAAAGGAAAAGCCTGCAGCCCCGCATGGGGCATCGGCACGGAAACGACGCTGGTGTTGAACATGAAGGGGCCCCTCCTCAGGTAGCGTAAGTGAATCTCCCCGGGCGGCCCTTGCGGCCGCGCAATCTGCGCGTTCATTATTGGGCTGAGCCAAAACGCACGCCATAAGTCAATGCCTTAATTGGCAAGGGACTCCGGGGTTCGGCGGACAATCCGGGTCTTGATTCAGTAGCGGCCCAGCGCTGGGCCGGCCGGCTTCCCACCTCGAAACGGGTGCTCCCCATGAACTATCCCATCCAGAAGACCGACGCCGAATGGAAAGCGTTGCTGAGCCAGAAAGGTGCCGAGCGCGGTGCCTTCGAGGTCACGCGACATGCGAGCACCGAGCGCCCGTTCACGGGCAAGTACGAGCGCGTCTGGGCGGACGGCAGCTACCACTGCATCTGCTGCGGGAACAAACTCTTCGACTCCGGCACCAAGTTCGACGCCGGCTGCGGCTGGCCCAGCTTCTCCGAGGCGGTGCCCGGCGCGATCAAGGAGATCCGCGACGCCAGCCACGGCATGATCCGCACCGAAACCGTCTGCGCGCAGTGCGGCGCGCACCTGGGCCACGTGTTCCCGGACGGACCCGCCCCCACGGGGCTTCGCTACTGCATGAACTCCGCCTCGCTGGACTTCCACAAGAACGAATGAAACTGCTGATCGATTTCCTGCCCATCGTCGTCTTCTTCGTCGCCTTCAAGCTGTTCGACATCTGGATCGCCACCGGCGTGGCGATCGCCGCGACCGTGGCGCAGATCGCCTGGCTGCGCTGGTCCACCGGCAAGGTGGAGCCGATGCAGTGGCTCAGCCTGGCGGTCATCGTGCTGTTCGGCGGGGCCACGCTGCTGTCGCACAACGAGACGTTCATCAAATGGAAGCCCACGGTGCTCTACTGGCTGATGGGCGGCGCGCTCGCCATCGGCCAGCTGGTGTTCCGCCGCAACCTGCTGAAATCGCTGATGGGCGCGCAGATGACGTTGCCGGACGCAGCCTGGCGGGTCATGAACTGGAGCTGGGTCACGTTCTTCGCCGCCATGGGCCTGGTGAACCTCTGGGTCGCCTACAGCTTCGAGACCGACACCTGGGTCAATTTCAAGCTGTTCGGCGGGCTCGGGCTGATGCTCGCCTTTGTGCTCGCGCAGGCGGTCTACCTGTCACGATTCATGAAGCCCGAGGCGGAGTAGCCATGCCCACCGGCATCACGGCCGAGGCCTTGCACCGGCGGCTCACCGAAAAGCTGGCGCCCAGCAGGCTCGAAGTGATCGATGAAAGCTTCGCGCACGCCGGCCACGCCGGCGCGGACGGCACGGGCTTCGGCACCCATTTCCGGGTGCGGATCGACTCGCCCCTGTTCGCCGGGAAGCCCCGGGTGGCGCAGCATCGGCTTGTGTATGATGCGTTGCAGGATTACCTCGACGCCGGGCTGCACGCGCTGGCCATCGAAACTCCCTGACTCCCCCTCCTTTCCCGCTTCCCGCTCCCGTTCGACCCTAGGGACCTCCCCATGAAACAGCAAATCGTCGCGGCGCTGGCCGCCGCCCTCGTGTGCGCCGCCCTGCCGGCCTCGGCGCAGAACGTCGCCATCGTCAACGGCAAGCCGGTGCCCAAGGCCCGTGTCGACGCGCTGGCTTCCCAGATCGCCAAGTCGGGCCGCCCGATCACGCCGGAGATGTCCGACCAGCTGAAGGAGGAAGTCATCGCCCGCGAGGTGTTCATGCAGGAAGCGCAGAAGCGCGGCCTGGACGGCACCGACGATTTCCGCGCGCAGATGGAACTGGCCCGGCAGACCCTGTTGATCCGCGAGCTGTTCGCCGACTACCAGAAGAAGAACCCGGTGACCGACGCCGACATCAAGGCAGAGTACGACAAGTTCGTCGCGACCAACGGCGGCAAGGAGTACAAGGCCCGCCACATCCTCGTGGAGAAGGAAGACGAGGCCAAGACCATCATCGCCAGCCTCAAGAAGGGCGGGAAGTTCGAGGACATCGCCAAGAAGCAGTCCAAGGACCCCGGGTCCGGTTCCAACGGAGGCGACCTCGACTGGGCGAATGCGGCGAGCTACGTCCCCGAGTTCTCGCAGGCCATGATCAAGCTGAACAAGGGCCAGACCACCGATACGCCGGTGAAGACGCAATTCGGCTACCACGTGATCCGGCTGGACGACGTGCGTGAAGCACAGCTGCCCAAGCTGGACGAAGTCAAGCCGCAGATCGCCCAGGCGCTGCAGCAGCAGAAGCTGGCGAAGTTCCAGCAGGACCTGCGCACGGGCGCGAAGATCGAGTAATCACCGTTTTTGCCGCGAAGGCGAAATTCCGGGAAGCGGTCCACGAGGCCGCTTTTCTTTTGATCAGCGCACCAGCGCCGCCACCACCGTCAGCACCCCGATCAGCACCGGCTGGTGCAGCATGTACCAGGACAGGCTCCAGCGCCCCATCCACGCCAGCGCACCCGCGCGGTTCGGCAGCCGTCCCTGGAGCAACGCCGGCCGGCGCGCAATCGCCTCCCGCCCCGCGGCCATCCCCCACCACATCGCGCCCAGCCAAGGGACGATGGGCACGTAGTCCTCGGTCACGGGCTTGCGGCTGATCAGGCCCAGCCAATGGAACGGCGGGCGGTTGAGGAATTCCAGCGATGGCCAGGCGGCATGCGCGGCCGGCGCCAACGCCCACAAGCCGATCGCCACCGCTCCGGCAGGCCACAGCCATCGCCCCCAGCCGGCCGTCAGCCGCACCACGATGAGCATCACCGCGATGCCGTGCAGCACGCCGAAGAAGATGTAGCTGCGCGGGAACATGAACCACGAGCCCACCGTGACCAGCAGCGCGCAGCCGGCGATCTGCGCCCAGCGCCGCCAGAAGCGGGGCCACGACTGCCCCTGCGACCAGGCGACGGCCTGGGACAACCCCGCGCAGAACAGGAACAGGCTGACGATGGCCGTCCGCTGCCAGGTCCAGAACGGGTCTGCGTAGAAGTTCTGCCGGATCCAGCGGAAATGGTTGAGGTCGAAGCAGAAGTGGTAGACCGTCATCCAGACGATCGCGGCGCCCCGCAGGGCATCGAGTCGGTCGTAGCGGGCGCTGGCCATCGCGGCCGAGTTTAGGCCGGCGATTTGTCGGGGAGCCGGGGGCGCCGCCTAGGTGCCGTTCTTGCCGACGCGTGTGAAGGGATCCGGGTCCTCGGGGTCGCCAAACTGGCTGGGGCGCTCTTGCCTGACGCGAACGGACTTTTCCGGCGTCAGCGCGCCCAGCTGACTGTCCAGCTGGAACGACGATTCCTGCCACAAATCCCAGGCGGACTCGTCATTGTCCTCCCTCACCTCCGGCAGGGGCGGCAGTTCCGGGACCAGAGGCGCGGGCCGGGAGCGCTTCGCGAAACGCGGGGCCTGGGCCTCCGGTTTTCGGGGAGCGGCGGGCGCCTCGGCGCGTCGGAACAGCTTGAACATCTCGGGTCTCCGTCGGGCTATCCGACCTCGCCATCTGCAGCAAGGACCGAAGTAACCCACCGTTACATTGAACCTCTGCCGATGAAGCGGGTCAAGGGGCGCAACCCCCAAGGTGGTGTGTCCCAGCGCGCGGTGCCGTTTTCAGTGTCTCGTCCGAGACACGGGCGTGCGCCGATGCGGGACTAGCCCACCCACCTCCTCGCATTGCGCCACATCCGCAGCCAGGGGCTGAATTCGCCCGTGTCGCCGCCGGTCCAGGACATCTGCACGTTGCGGAACACCCGCTCGGCGTGCGGCATCATGGCCGTGAAGCGGCCGTCCGCCGTGGTCACGGCCGTCAGCCCGCCCGGACTGCCGTTCGGGTTCAGCGGATAGTCCTCGGACGGGTTCCCGTGGTGGTCGATGAAGCGCATCGACGCGATCACCTTGGCGCGATCGCCGCGGTGCGCGAAGTTGGCATAGCCCTCCCCGTGCGCCACCACGATCGGCAGCCGGCTGCCCGCCATGCCGTCGAAGAACAGGCTGGGCGAGTCGAGCACCTCCACCTGCGACAGGCGCGCCTCGTAGCGCTCGCTGCGATTCGTCGTGAAGCGGGGCCACGCCTGCGCGCCCGGGACGATGTCGGCCAGTTCCGCCAGCATCTGGCAGCCGTTGCACACGCCCAGCGCGAATGTGTCCGTGCGGGCGAAGAAGGCCTGGAACTGCTCCGAGAGCTTCGGGTTGAACGTGATGCTGCGCGCCCAGCCGATGCCCGCGCCGAGCGTGTCGCCATAGCTGAAGCCCCCGCAGGCGACGAAGCCCTTGAACTGCGGCAGATCGGCGCGGCCGGACTGCAGGTCGGTCATGTGCACGTCCACCGCCTCGAAGCCCGCCGTGTCGAAGCAGTAGGCCATCTCCACGTGCGAGTTCACGCCCTGCTCGCGCAGGATCGCGACCTTGGGGCGGGACAGGTTCAGGAACGGTGCCGCCACGTCCTCCCGCGGATCGAAGCTGGGCGCGAACTGCAGGCCCGGGTCCGCCGCATCGCCGGCGGCCGCATGCTCCTGGTCGGCGCCGGCGGGGTTGTCGCGTTGCCGGCAGATCTTCCAGCTTACGCTGTCCCACACCTGGTGCAGGTCCGACAGTTTGGCGCTGAACACCGCCTTGGTGTCGCGCCAGACCTGGAACTCGCCCTTGCCGATTTCGATGCCGGAAGAGGCCGGCCGCGTCTTGCCGATGAAGTGGCTGAACCTGGACAGGCCATGCTCGCGCAGCACCTGCATGACCTCGTTGCGCTCCGCGGTGCGCACCTGCAGCAGCACGCCGAGTTCCTCGTTGAAGAGCGCCTGCAGTGTCAGTTCCTCGCGCCGTGCGCTGACCTGCGCCGCCCAGTTCTTGGCATCGCCGTACTCGGCCCGACTGTCGCTGATGCCGTCGCCTTCGGTGACCAGCAGGTCGACGTTGAGGCTCACGCCCACGTGGCCTGCGAAGGCCATCTCGCAGGCCGCAGCGACCAGGCCGCCGTCGCTCCGGTCGTGGTAGGCCAGCACGCGCCCCTGCCCCCGCAACGCATTGACCGCGTCCACCAGGTTCACCAGGTCCTTCGGATCGTCGAGGTCCGGCACCTTGCCGCCGGGCTGCTCCAGCACCTGCGCCAGGATGCTGCCGCCCATGCGGCGGCGGCCCTTGCCCAGGTCGACCAGCACCAGCGTCGTGTCCTCGCTCGCCTCGAGCTGCGGCGTCAGCGTGGGGCGCACGTCGTCGATGCTGGCGAAGGCGCTCACGACCAAGCTCACGGGCGAAACCACCTTCCTGGCCGCACCGCTCTCCTGCCACTGCGTGCGCATCGACAGGCTGTCCTTGCCGACCGGGATGGACACGCCGAGGCTGGGACACAGTTCGAGGCCCACCGCCTTCACCGTGTCATAGAGGGCGGCGTCCTCACCCGCCTCGCCGCACGCGGCCATCCAATTGGCCGACAGCTTCACCCTCGGCAGTTCGATCGGCGCGGCGAGCAGGTTGGTGATCGCCTCGGCCACCGCCATGCGGCCCGAGACCGCCGCGTCGGTCGCAGCCAATGGCGTGCGCTCGCCCATGCTCATGGCCTCGCCCGCGAACCCCTTGAAGTCGGCCAGCGTGACGGCGCAATCGGCCACCGGCACCTGCCACGGCCCCACCATCTGGTCGCGGTGCGACAGGCCGCCCACCGTGCGATCGCCGATCGTGATGAGGAAGCGCTTGGAGGCGACGGTGGGATGCGACAGCACCTTGATGACGGCGTCCTGGAGGTCGACACCCGTGAGGTCGACCGGCGCGGCTTCGCGCGGCACGCGCTTTACGTCGCGGTGCATCCTGGGCGGCTTGCCGAGGAGGACATCCAGGGGCATGTCGACCGCCTTCGTGCCCGGCTCACCCACGATCAAGTGCCGCTCCTGCGTCGCGACGCCCACCACCGCGAACGGACACCTCTCCCGCTCGCAAAACGCCCGGAACTGCTCCAGTGACTGCGGCGCGATCGCCAGCACATACCGCTCCTGGCTCTCATTGCACCAGATCTCCTTCGGCGCCAGCCCCGATTCCTCCAGCGGGATCTTGCTCAGGTCGAACCGCGCACCGCGGCCCGCGTCATTCGTCAGCTCCGGGAATGCATTCGACAGCCCGCCGGCGCCCACGTCGTGGATGGCCAGGATCGGGTTCGCGTCGCCCAGGGACCAGCAGTGGTTGATGACCTCCTGCGCTCGCCGCTCGATCTCGGGGTTGCCGCGCTGCACCGAATCGAAGTCCAGCTCCGCCGCATTGGCGCCGGTGGCCATGGAACTCGCGGCGCCGCCGCCCATGCCGATGCGCATGCCGGGCCCGCCCAGCTGCACCAGCAGCGTCCCCGCGGGAAAGCGCTCCTTGTGCGTCTGTCCGGCCTCGATGCTGCCCAGGCCGCCGGCGATCATGATCGGCTTGTGATAGCCGCGCACCACGCCGGCGACGGTCTGCTCGTACTCGCGGAAATAGCCCAGCAGGTTGGGCCGGCCGAATTCGTTGTTGAACGCGGCGCCGCCCAGCGGGCCCTCCGTCATGATCTGCAGCGGGCTGGCGATGTGAGCGGGCCGGCCGTTCGGGTTGTCCCAGAGGCGCGAGACCGAGAACCCCGTCAACCCCGCCTTGGGCCGCGCGCCGCGGCCGGTGGCGCCCTCGTCGCGGATCTCGCCGCCGGCGCCGGTGGAAGCGCCGGGGAAAGGCGAGATCGCCGTCGGGTGGTTGTGCGTCTCGACCTTCATCAGCACGTGGTTCAGCGCTTGGCGGCGGGTGTATGCGGCAGGCCCGTCCCCGCGCACGGGCAGGAACGATTCGACATGAACGCCTTCCATCACCGCCGCGTTGTCCGAGTACGCGACCACCGTGTGCGCGGGGTGCGCCTTGTGCGTGTGGCGGATCATCCCGAACAGGCTGTGCTCCTGCTGCACGCCGTCGATGGTGAAGTCGGCGTTGAAGATCTTGTGCCGGCAGTGCTCGCTGTTGGCCTGCGCGAACATCATCAGCTCGACGTCGGTCGGGTTGCGACCCAGGCCGCGGAAAGCCTCGAGCAGGTAGTCGATCTCGTCTTCGGCCAGCGCGAGGCCGAATTGCACGTTGGCCTTCTCCAGGGCGCTGCGCCCGCCGCCCAGCACGTCGACCTCTTCCATCGGCGCCGGAGCGAGTTCGCTGAACAGGCGGTGCGCATTGCCACGCTCGGCCATCACGCTCTCTGTCATGCGGTCGTGCAGCAGCGCGGCGATCGCCTCGCGCTGCGTGGCCGTAAGCTGCGCATTGCCCAGCAGCGGCGCCTTGAGCGTCACCCTGTACTCGACGGCGCGTTCGACGCGGCGCACCGCGATGCCGCAGTTGTGCGCGATGTCGGTGGCCTTCGAGGCCCAGGGCGACACGGTGCCCAGACGCGGCGTCACCAGGAACATCTCGCCTTGCATGCCGCCCTCGAACGGCTCGCCGTAGGTCAGCAGTGCGCCCAGCCGCTCCCGCTCGGCGCCCGAGGGTGCATGGTCCCAGGCCGCGAGGTGGACGAAGCGCGCCGAAAGGCCGCTGACCCTGTCGTGCACTTCCTGGAGCCGGGGGAGCATTTGGCGGACGCGGAACTCGCTGAGGGCGCGGCCACCCTCGAACTCGGTGATGTGCAGGGTCACTGTGAAGCCTGTGTGGGAAGCGGATGCGCCGACGCTGACTGGGCCGGCGTGGTGAGCCCACGATTTTACCGGGCACGGTCCTGCTCCACTGCGGTGCACGGATCGCTCTGGGATAATTCGATGCCATGAGCATCACGTACAAGGACGCGCAGGGAGTCCAGGGAATGCGCACCGCGGGCCGGCTGGCGGCCGAGGTGCTGGACTTCCTCACGCCCCACATCAAGCCGGGCATCACCACGCGTGAGATCGACCGGCTCGCGGCCGAGTGCATGAGGAAGCAGGGCACCACCTCCGCCACGCTGGGCTACCAGCCGCCGGGCTATCCGCCCTACCCGGCCTCGCTGTGCACCTCGGTCAACCACGTGGTGTGCCACGGCATCCCCAACGACAAGCCGCTGAAGAAGGGCGACATCGTCAACGTCGACGTCACCGTCATCAAGGACGGCTGGTACGGCGACACCAGCCGCATGTTCATGGTGGGCGAGGTGTCCATCGCAGCCAAGCGGCTGGTGAACTTCACGTACGAAGCCATGTGGCACGGCATCGTGAAGGTGCGTCCCGGCGTGCACCTGGGTGACATCGGCTGGGCCATCCAGCAGTTCGCGGAGAAGAACGGCTTCTCGGTGGTGCGCGAGTTCTGCGGCCATGGCATCGGCCGCAACTTCCACGAGGAGCCGCAGGTGCTCCACTACGGCAAGCCGGGCACGCTGGAGAAGCTGGAGCCCGGCATGACCTTCACGATCGAGCCGATGATCAACGCCGGCCGCAAGGAGGTGAAGGAGTTCGGCAACGACGGCTGGACCATCGTCACCAAGGACCATTCGCTGTCGGCCCAGTGGGAGCACACGGTGCTGGTCACCGAGACCGGCTACGAAGTGATGACGCTGTCGGCTGGCAGCCCGCCGCCGCCGCCCTTCGTCCACGCGGCCTGACCGGAGCTTGCGGCCATGGCCTCGGCCGTCCTGCAGCCCATCGAAGAAGCGCCGACCGCCGTGCTGCGCGAGCAGCTCAAGGCGCAGAAGGCGGCCATCAACGCCGCGCTGCTGAAGGAAGGCAACCCCACCCGCTCCATTGGCGCCCTGCTGCGGCGGCTTGCCCGCCATGTCGACGCGGCGATCAAGAGCCTGTGGCAGGCCGGCGGCTTTCCGGAGGGAATCGCCCTCGTCGCGGTGGGCGGCTACGGGCGCGGCGAGCTGTTTCCGCATTCCGACGTCGACGTGCTGGTGCTGCTACCCGACGGCGTGCACGCAGATGGTGACGCGCAGCTCAAGCAGCAGCTGGAAGCCTTCATCGGCCGCTGCTGGGACACCGGCCTGGAGATCGGCTCCAGCGTGCGCACGGTCAGTGAATGCGTGGCCGCCGCGCAGGCCGACGTCACCATCCAGACCTCGCTGCTCGAGTCGCGCCCCCTGGCCGGCGACCGCCCGCTGTTCGCCCGCTTCCAGCAGCGCTTCCGCGAAACCCTGGACCCGCGCGCCTTCTACATCGCCAAGACGCTGGAGATGCGGCAGCGGCACACCAAGTTCGAGAACACGCCGTACTCGCTGGAACCGAACTGCAAGGAGTCGCCCGGCGGCCTGCGCGATCTGCAGGTGATCCTTTGGGTGGCCAAGGCGGCGGGCTTCGGTGGCAGCTGGGACGAACTGGCGGCCAATGGCCTGGCGACGCCGCTGGAAGCGCAGCAGATCCAGCGCAACGAGGCGCTTCTGAGCCTGATCCGCGCGCGGCTGCACGCCATCGCCGGGCGGCGAGAGGACCGCCTGGTCTTCGACCTGCAGACGGCGGTGGCCGAGGCTTTCGGCTACCGCACGCAGTTCAGCACCGAGGGCCGGCTGCTGCAGCGCGCCAGCGAGGCGCTCATGAAGCGCTTCTACTGGGCCGCCAAAGCGGTGTCGCAGCTCAACCAGATCCTGCTGCTGAATATCGAGGACCGTCTCAACCCCAGCGGCCACGAGCTGGTCCCGATCAACCCGCGCTTCTCGATCAAGGACGGGATGCTGGAGGTCGCGAGCGACGACCTCTACGAGAAGAACCCGCACGCGATCCTGGAAACCTTCCTCGTCTATCAGACCACGGTCGGCATCAAGGGCCTGTCGGCCCGCACGCTGCGGGCGCTGTACAACGCGCGCGGCCTGATGGACTCCAAGTTCCGCAACGACCCGGTCAACCACGCCACGTTCAAGGCGATGCTGCTGCACCCTTCGGGCATCACGCATTCGCTGCGGCTGATGAACCAGACGTCGGTGCTCGGGCGCTACCTGTGGGTGTTCCGCCGCATCGTCGGGCAGATGCAGCACGACCTGTTCCACGCCTACACCGTGGACCAGCACATCCTGATGGTGCTGCGCAACGTGCGCCGTTTCTTCATCGCCGAGCACGCGCACGAATACCCGTTCTGCTCGCAACTGGCCGCCGGCTACGACAGGCCGTACGTGCTCTACGTGGCGGCCCTCTTCCACGACATCGCCAAGGGCCGCGGCGGCGACCACTCCGAGCTGGGTGCCGCCGAGGTGAGGCACTTCTGCCGCCAGCACTCCATCGGCGCAGAAGACTGCGGCCTGATCGAGTTCCTCGTCCGCGAGCACCTCACCATGAGCCGCATCGCGCAGAAGGAAGACCTGAGCGACCCGGCCGTGATCTCCGCGTTCGCGAAGAAGGTGGGCAACGAACGGACGCTCACCGCGCTGTACCTGCTGACGGTGGCCGACATCCGCGGCACCAGTCCCAAAGTGTGGAACGCGTGGAAGGGCAAGCTGCTGGAAGACCTGTACCGCGCCACGCTGCGCGCCCTGGGCGGCCATGCGCCGGACAAGGCGGCCGAGATCGAGGCCCGCAAGCGGGATGCACTGGTTCAGCTGCAGCTCCACGCCCTGCCCTTCGAGGCGCACAAGAAGCTCTGGGACACGCTCGACGTGGGCTACTTCATGCGCCACGACGCGGGCGAGATCGCGTGGCACACGCGGCACCTCTCGCGCCATGTCGGCGCGGCGAAGCCAGTGGTGCGGGCGCGGCTTTCACCTGTCGGCGAAGGCCTGCAGGTCGTGGTGTACACGCCCGACCAGCCGGACCTGTTCGCGCGAATCTGCGGCTACTTCGACCAGGCCGGCTTCTCGATCCTGGACGCGCGCATCCACACGGCCAGGAACGGATACGCGCTCGACACCTTCCAGGTCGTCACGTCGATGCTGCCGGAGCACTACCGCGAGCTGATCAGCATGGTGGAGTCGGAACTGGAGCAGACGCTCGAGCGTGCGGGCCCGCTGCCGCCGCCCAGCCGCGGCCGCGTGTCGCGGCGCGTCAAGAGCTTCCCCCTCACGCCGCGCGTGCAGCTCACGCCCGACGAGCGCGCGCAGCGCTGGCTGCTGAGCATCTCCGCGAGCGATCGGGTGGGGCTGCTGTATTCGGTGGCGCGCGTGCTCGCCAGGCACAAGATCAACCTGCAGCTCGCCAAGGTTTCGACGCTCGGTGAGCGGGTCGAGGACACCTTCCTGATCGACGGCGCCGAGCTGCAGCAGAACCGGCGGCAGATCGAGATCGAGACCGAGCTGCTGGAAGCGCTGGCGGCGGCGTAAGCCCGGGCTAGTCGTCCTCCGCAGCGTCGATCTCCGGGAACAGCACCTCGGTGAAGCCGAACTTGGTGAAGTCGCGCACCCGCATCGGATAGAGCTTGCCGACCAGGTGGTCGCACTCGTGCTGCACCACGCGCGCATGGAAACCCTCGACGGTGCGGTCGATCGGCTTGCCGAATTGATCGACGCCCGTGTAGCGGATCGTCTTCCAGCGCGGCACGACGCCGCGCAGGCCGGGAACGGACAGGCAGCCTTCCCAGCCCTCCTCCTCCTCGCTGCCGACCGGCGTGATCACCGGGTTGAGCAGGACGGTGCGGGGCACGACGGGAGCATCGGGATAGCGCGGGTTCGGCGCGTCCGTCCCGAAGATGACCAGCTGCAGGTCCACGCCGATCTGCGGCGCGGCCAGGCCCGCGCCGTTGACCGCGCGCATGGTCTCGAACATGTCCGACACCAGCGCGTGGACCTCGTGGGTGTCGAACCGCTTCACCGGCTGCGCCACGCGCAGCAGCCGCGCATCGCCCATCTTCAGGATCTCTCGAATCGCCATGGGACGAGCATAGCCGCAAGCGAGAATGCCGCATGGCCCACTCGCCTGCGGAACCCCGCCCCCTCACCGGCCCGGCCCGCTGGCTGTTCCTGCTGCTGGCGGTGGCCAGCCTGGCGCTCGGGATCATCGGCCTGTTCCTGCCGGTCGTGCCGACCGTGCCCTTCCTGCTGCTCTCCGCCTGGGCCGCGGCCCGCAGTTCGCCGCGTCTGCTGCGCTGGCTGGAATCGCATCCGCACTTCGGGCCGCCCCTGCGCGACTGGCGCAACGGCGGCGTGGTGCGGAGGCGCGCGAAGTGGCTCGCGAGCCTGGTGATGGCGGCCAGCGCCGCCGGCATGCTGCTGTGGATCGGACCGCGCTGGTACGTGCTGGCGGTCGCGGCCGTGATGGCCGTCGTGCTGCTGTGGCTCTGGCGCCGGCCGGAGTCCGCGCCCGGTCAGGACACCTCGCCTGCCAGCAGCCGCCGCAGCCCGTCCTCGTCGAGCACCGGCACGCCCAGCTCCTGAGCCTTGTCCAGCTTGCTTCCCGCTTCGGCGCCGGCCACGACATAGCTGGTCTTCTTGCTCACCGAGCCGGCCACCTTGGCGCCGGCCGCTTCGAGCATGTCCTTGGCCTCGTCGCGGCTGAGGGTCGGCAGCGTGCCTGTCAGCACCACCGTCTTGCCCGCCAGCGGCTTGGGCGCCTGCGCCGCCGGCTCGCCTTCTGCCCAGTGCAGTCCGCAGGCGCGCAGCTGCTCCACCACCTCGCGGTTGTGCGGCTGCGCGAAGAAGGTGTGGATGCTCTCGGCAACGATGGGACCCACGTCAGGCACTTCGAGCAGCTGTTCGGCGCTCGCGTTGAGGATCGCGTCGAGGTTTCCGAAGTGGTGCGCGAGGTCGCGCGCCGTGGCCTCGCCGACATGGCGGATGCCCAGCGCATAGAGGAAACGCGGCAGCGTCGTGTTCTTCGATTGCTCCAGGCCGGCGAGCACGTTCTGCGCCGACTTGTCGCCCATGCGGTCCAGTGCGATCAGGCTGGCCAGCCCCATCCGGTACAGGTCGGGCAGCGTCTTGACGGCGCCGGATTCCACCAGCTGGTCGACCAGCTTCTCGCCCAGGCCTTCGATGTCCATCGCGCGGCGCTGGGCGAAATGCAGGATCGCCTGCTTGCGCTGCGCGCCGCAGAACAGGCCGCCGGTGCAGCGGTGGTCGACCTCGCCCTCCTCGCGCACGGCGTCGCTGCCGCATACCGGGCAGCGCTGGGGCATGGCGAAGGGCTGTGCGCCCGCAACGCGCTTGTCGGGCACGACGGCCACCACTTCGGGAATGACGTCGCCCGCGCGCCGCACGATGACCGTGTCGCCCACGCGCACGTCCTTGCGCCGCGCTTCGTCCTCGTTGTGCAGCGTGGCATTGGTAACCGTCACGCCGCCGACGAACACCGGCACCAGCCGCGCCACCGGCGTGAGCTTGCCGGTGCGGCCGACGTACACGTCGATCGACTCCACGGTGGTGAGCTGCTCCTGCGCCGGGAACTTGTGCGCCACGGCCCAGCGCGGCTCCCGGGTGACGAAACCCAGGCGCTTCTGCAGCGCCAGGCTGTTCACCTTGTAGACCACGCCGTCGATGTCGAACGGCAGCTGGTCGCGCTTCGCGCCGATCTCCTGGTGGAAGGCGACGAGTTCGTCGGCGCCGCGCGCCACGCGCGTTTGCCGCGACACCGGCAGGCCCCAGCCACGCAGCGCTTCCAGCAGCTCGTACTGCGTCTCGAAGGCCGGCCCGCCCGTGATCTCGCCCCAGCCGTAGGCATAGAAACTCAGCGGCCGCTGCCGCGCGATGTTGGGATCGAGCTGCCGCACGGCACCGGCCGCCGCATTGCGCGGATTGACGAACGTCTTCTCGTTCTTCGCGCCGCGCGCGATCTTTTCGCGCTGCTGGTCGTTCATGCGCTCGAAATCGTCTCGGCGCATGTAGACCTCGCCGCGGACTTCGAGCACCGGCGGCACCGACTTGCCGGAAAGCCGCAACGGGATCTGCCCGATGGTACGGATGTTCTGCGTGACGTCTTCGCCCACCTCCCCGTCGCCGCGCGTGGCCGCCTGCACCAGCACCCCGTTCTCGTAGCGCAGGCTGATGGCCAGGCCGTCGAACTTGAGTTCGGCCACGTACTCGATGGGCGGAGCGCTTTCCGCGAGGCCCAGCTCCCGGCGCACGCGTGCGTCGAAGCTGCGCGCGCCGCTGGCCTCGATGTCGGTTTCCGTGCGGATGGAGAGCATCGGCACCTTGTGGCGCACCTTGGCGAATCCCTCGAGCACCGCGCCGCCGACACGCTGCGTGGGCGAGTCCGGCGACCTCAGCTCGGGATGGGATTCCTCCAGCGCCTGCAGTTCCTGGAACAGCTTGTCGTACTCGGCGTCCGGGATCTCCGGCTCGTCGAGCACGTAGTAGCGGTGGGCGTGGTGGTGCAGCAGTTCGCGCAAGGCGTCGATGCGCTCCTGCACCTTGGGGGATGCGGCCATGGCGGCGAAGTTAACTGAAAAGCCGGCGTGCCTGCGTCGAGCCGGCAGCCAGGTCGCGCGCCTCGAGCGTGTCGTACAGCTGCTCCAGGTCGGCGGCGATCACGTCCATGGCTTCGGACTGGATCGGCTGGCCGTTGTCGTCGGTGATCGCCCCGTCCATCGCCTTGGCCAGGCCGATGGCGGCCTCGCACATGCGCGCGAACGGCTGCTCGGCGCGGTGCACCTGCGGCACGTCCAGGCTGAGCGTGACGTCGCGGATGGCCGACTGCGCCGGGTCTTCGGACAGGGCCGCCTGCGTGTCGAAGGACAGCACCAGCAGGGGCGGATGGCCCGGCTGCGACGCGGGCATGACCAGCCGGCCGGGGATGGCGCCGGCCACGAAACCGAAGCGGCCCGCATTCTGCTGCACGTAGCCGGGGCTCCAGGCCGCATTGCGCGCGCGCAGCGTGAAGCCCAGTTGCGCGTCATGCTGGCTGGCGAACTGGTCGAGCTCCCGCGCGCGCGCCACCTCATGCAGCATTTCCGGGAATTCGGGCGCGCCGTTGACGGCATCCGCGAAGGCCTGGGCCTTGACCACGAACTCGGAGAACTCGATCTCGTTGAGCGCGCCCATGCGATTGGCCAGTTGCACGCCGGCCTGGAAGGCGATGTAGCGCTGCCCGGCGTGCGGCGTTTCCCAGTGCTGGCTGGCTTCGTTCAATCCTTCGATGGCGAAAGGCTTGCTGCCCGCGCGCCGCGTGGCCGGCAGCGCCCCGAGCGCGGCTTCGCCGGAGACGGGCGATTCGACGGCGATCGGCGCGAGCACGTCGATCAAGGCGTCGAGGCCGGGTTTTCGCTCCGGTACGGGCAACGGCGGCGCGGTTTCGGAGTCGAACACCGGCTCGATGGCGAGGTCGGGATCGACGGGCTCGCTGCGTTGCGGCGGCTGCTGCGCTTGGCGCGGGGCCAGCTTGCGCGTGGTCCAGGCGTTCCAGGCCACGAGCAGCGCGAGCACCAGGCCGCCGAGGATGGCGAGGCCGAGGGTGAAGCCGCTCACGGGGTCGGGCCCTCACCCCGTCCCTCTCCCGCAAGCGGGAGAGGGTGGGAACGGCGCGTGTCGCGCATGGCGCTCACGCGGCTTCAGCCATGGACACGGCGGATTCCATGTCCACCGCGACGATGCGCGAGACGCCCTGCTCCTGCATCGTGACGCCGATCAACTGCTCGGCCATCTCCATCGCGATCTTGTTGTGGCTGATGAACAGGAACTGGGTTTCTTTGCTCATGCTGGTCACCAGCTTGGCGTAGCGCTCGGTGTTGGCGTCGTCCAGCGGCGCGTCCACCTCGTCCAGCAGGCAGAACGGCGCGGGGTTGAGCTGGAAGATCGCGAACACCAGCGCGATGGCCGTGAGCGCCTTCTCGCCGCCCGAGAGCAGATGGATGGTCTGGTTCTTCTTGCCGGGCGGCTGCGCCATCACCTGCACGCCGGAATCGAGGATCTCCTCGCCGGTCATCACCAGCTTTGCATTGCCGCCGCCGAACAGCTCCGGGAACATGCGGCCGAAGTGGTCGTTGACGACCTTGAAGGTGCCGGCCAGCAGCTCGCGCGTCTCGCCGTCGATCTTGCGGATCGCGTCTTCCAGCGTGGTGATGGCCTCGTTCAGGTCGGCCGACTGCGCGTCCAGGAACTGCTTGCGCTCGCGCGCGGTGGACAGCTCGTCCAGCGCCGCGAGGTTGACCGCGCCCAGCGCCGCGATCTCGCGGTGCAGCCGGTCGATGTCCCCCTGCATGCCCGAGAGGCGCACGTTGCCTTCCTCGACGGACTTGACCACGGCCTCCAGGTCGGCGTTGGCATCGGTCAGTTGCTGCGTGTACTGCTCGAGGCCCAGGCGGGCGGCCTGTTCCTTGAGCTGCAGGTCGGTGATGCGCTGGCGCAGCGGGTCCAGCTCGCGTTCGAGCTGCAGTCGGCGCTCGTCGCTGGCGCGTAGCTTGGCGGTCAGGTCGTCGTACTCGCTGCGCTTGGCGCCGAGGGCCTGCTCGCGCTCGGACTTCAGCTGCAGGGCGCTTTGCAGGCCTGCCTGGGCCGCCGCGTCCGTGAGGCGGGAGAGTTCGTTGCGAGCGCGCTCCTCCTCTTCGGCGATGGAACCGGCCTGCTGGCTGGCGGTTTCGATGGCGCGCTGCAGTTCGCCGCGCCTGGCCTCGAGCGATCGCTGCGAGAACTGCGCCTCCTGGGCCTGCCGCTCCAGGCTGCGCTGCTGCTCGCGCGCCTGGGCCAGCTTGCGCTCCGCCTCGATCACGCGCTCGTCCAGCTGGGCATGCCGCTCCTGGCTGTCGGCAAGCTGCATGTCCAGTTCCTCGAAGCGGCCTTCGGCGGCGACGCGGCGCTCCTGCAGTTCCTCCAGCAGCGCATCGACCTCGGCCAGATCGCCGGCGATCTGCTCGCTGCGGGCCCGGGTCTGTTCGGCCAGCTGCGTCAGGCGCAGCGTTTCCACCTGCAGTTCGTGGGCGCGGCTCTGGGTCTCGGCGGCCTCGCGGCGCGCCGTCACCAGGCGCTGGGAAGCATCGGTGTACGCGGCCTCGGCCCGCACCAGGGCCGAACGCGTCTCCTCGGTGATCAGGGCCTGGGCGCGCAGTTGCTTCTCCAGGTTCTCGATCTCCTGCTGCCGCGCGAGCAGGCCGGCGCGCTCGGAATCCTGCGCATAGAAGCTCACGCTGTGCGCCGTCACGCAGTGGCCGCTGCGCACGAAGATGGCCTCGCCCGGCTTGAGCCTGTCGCGCGCCGCCAGCGCCTCGTCGAAGCTCGCGGCGGTGTAGCAGCCAGTCAGCCAGTCGGCCAGCAGCGCCTTCTGGCCGGCGTCGTTCAGCCGCAGCAGGTCCGACAGACGCGGCAGCGCGCCGGCGGCTTCGGGCACTGCGGCTGCCGGCGGCGTGTAGAAGGCCAGCTTGGCCGGCGGCGCGTCGGCGGCGAAGGCCTTCACCATCTCCAGGCGCGAGATCTCCAGCGAGGACAGGCGCTCGCGCAGCACCGATTCGAGCGCGTTCTCCCAGCCTTGCTCGATGTGGATGCGGCTCCACAGCGCCTGCAGGCCGTCGAGGCCGTGCCGGGCCAGCCAGGGCTTGAGCTTGTCGTCGGTCTGGACTTTTTCCTGAAGGGCCTTGAGCGCCTCCATGCGGGCGGACAGGTCGGCCTGCTTGTGGCTCTCGCTGTTGACCGCCTGCTGTTTCGCGCGCCGGTCCTCGTCGAGCGCGGGCACCTGCTCCTGCAGTTCATGCAGGCGGGCATCGGCGGCTTCGGCGGTTTCCTGCGCCGAAGCGAGCTGCTGCTGCAGGTTGGCCAAGCGCGCTTCGTCGGGGGCCGCCAGCGCGTTGCGATCGACGACCAGGCGCTCTCGCCGCTGGTTGAGCTGGCGGCTCTGTTCCTCGATGTTGCGCTGGTCCGCCGCCAGCACCTGGATCTGCTGCTGCACCTGGGCGACGCCCGTGCGCTGCTCGGCCGACTTGGCCTGGGCCTGCCGCAGCGCATCTTCCATGTCGGGCAGCGCCATCGACTGTTCCTCGACCTGGGCCGACAGCAGCGCCGCCTTCTCCTCGGCGTCGACGGCCTGGCCGGCGAGGGTCTCGATCTCCGCGGCCGCGTCGTCCTTGCGCGCGGCCCACTGCGCCGTCTGTTCTTTCAGCTGCTGCAGGCGCTGTTCGACGCGCTGCCGGCCTTCGACCACGAAGCGGATCTCCGCCTCGAGCCGGCCGACTTCCGCGCTGGCTTCGTACAGCAGGCCCTGCGCCTGGTTGACCTGGTCGCCGGCCGCGTAGTGGGCCTGGCGGATGGTCTCCAGCTCGCTCTCCACATGCCGCAGGTCGGCGACACGCGACTCGAGGTCGTTGACCGCCTTGGCGGCATCGGCCTTGAGGCGGCCCTGGTCGGCCTCGGCCTCGGCGCGCTTGAGGAACCACTGCTGGTGCTGCTTGAGCGTGACCTCGGCCTGCAGCGAGTTGTACTTCTGCGCCACCTCGGCCTGCTTCTCCAGCTTGTCGAGGTTGGCGTTGAGCTCGCGCAGGATGTCTTCGACCCGGGTGAGGTTCTCCCGCGTGTCCGAGAGCCGGTTCTCGGTCTCGCGGCGGCGCTCCTTGTACTTGGAGACGCCCGCCGCTTCCTCCAGGAACAGGCGCAGCTCCTCGGGCTTGGATTCGATGATGCGGCTGATCGTGCCCTGGCCGATGATGGCGTAGGCGCGCGGGCCCAGGCCTGTGCCGAGGAACACGTCCTGCACGTCGCGCCGGCGCACCGGCTGGTTGTTGATGTAGTAGCTGCTGGTGCCGTCCCGCGTCAGCACCCGCTTGACCGCGATCTCCGCAAACTGGCTCCACTGGCCGCCTGCGCGGTGGTCCGCGTTGTCGAAGACCAGTTCCACCGAGGACCGCGAGGCCGGCTTGCGCGTCGTGGTGCCGTTGAAGATGACGTCCTGCATGGACTCGCCACGCAGTTCGCTGGCCTTGGATTCGCCGAGCACCCAGCGCACGGCGTCCATGATGTTGGACTTGCCGCAGCCGTTGGGGCCGACCACGCCGACCAGCTGGCCGGGCAGCATGAAGTTGGTGGGTTCGGCGAAGGACTTGAATCCGGAAAGCTTGATGGAGGTGAGACGCACGGCGGCAAGCCCGGTGGAGGATTCGACAGCGCGGGCCGCGTGGGCGGCCCCTCGGAAAAGTGGGTCGGATGATACCCGTTGAGTTGCAGGGCCCGACACCCGGAAACGCCCGCCTCCGCCTGCAACAAGCGGTAAGCGCCGACACGGCGCAGACGGGCCGCCTTGCTAAGAAACCGGCATGGCGGGCAAGGTGTTCATCGGTGTTTCAGGCTGGCGTTACGAACCGTGGCGGGGCAACTTCTATCCCCGTGGCCTGGCCCAGTCGAAGGAGCTGTGGCACGCCGCCCGGCACTTCAACAGCATCGAGCTCAATGGCTCGTTCTATTCGCTGCAGCGCCCTTCCAGCTACGCCATGTGGGCGGAGCAGACGCCGCCGGGATTCGTCTTCGCCGTCAAGGGTGGGCGATTCATCACGCACATGCTGAAGCTGCGCAACATCGAGGCGGCCATGGGCAACTTCTTCGCTTCGGGGCTGTTTGCACTTGGCGACAAGCTGGGGCCGATCCTGTGGCAGTTCCCGCCGCAGATGCGGCTGAACCTGGAGCTGTTCGAGCAGTTCTTCGCGTCCCTCCCGAAGACGACCGCGACCGCGGCGAAGGTGGCGATGCAGCACGACTACCGGCTGAAGGGCCACGAGCTGCTGGAGCCCGTTCACCGGCAGCGGCTGCGGCATTGCGTCGAGGTGCGGCACGAGTCCTTCGTGGACACGGCCTTCATCGACCTCCTGCGTCGGTACGGCATCGCCTGGGTGGTGGCGGACACGCCCAACCCCTGGCCGCTCTACGAGGACGTGACGGCCGATTTCGTCTACATGCGGCTGCACGGGTCGACCGAGTTGTACAAGAGCCGTTACACGCCGGAGCAGATCGAGGACTGGGCGCGGCGCATCGATGCGTGGAGGAATGGCGGGCAGCCGAAGGATGCGCGGCTGATCTCGCGGAAGGCACCCGGGAAGCGTGAGGCGCGGGACGTGTACTGCTATTTCGACAACACGGACAAGCTGCACGCGCCGGACAACGCGCGGGAGTTGATGGTGGCGTTGGGGTTGCCGCTGGAGGTTTCGCCGACGGGGCGGTGGGCAGGGTGAATCGTGGGTCCTTCGGCGTCCGGGGCGGCGGCAGGCGAGCCCCGCCTGCCGCTTCAGACGCGGTGGCTCATTCGGCCCGCAGATCCCCGCCATTGACCGTCATTCCCGCGAAGGCGGGAATCCAGTGCGTCCGCTTTCGCGGACTGTTCGGGAAGCACTGGATCCCCGCCTTCGCGGGGATGACGAAGATGGCGCGGGGGGTTCTTCAACTGCTCGATCAAGCACACGGCTTCCACGCGGCAGGCCGTGCCTGGCCCGGGCGATTTGTGGGACGAGCGGGGTGAGAAGTCCGTTTCAACTTCCTCTCCCAGAGGGAGAGGGAGCAAAGACAGCTCTCAGGCCACCTCCTCGTGCAGGCAAAGGCAATTCCCCTCCGTGTCGTAGAACCACGCCGCCTTCTCCGACCCGAGGACGCACACATGGTTCTCCGTCTTCAGCCCCGGCATGTCGTAGTCCTCGAACTTCACGCCGGCTTTTTCCAGCTGGCGGATTTCGGAGGCGATGTCGCGTACCTCGAAGCTCAGCGCCGTGTGCTCGGCCTTGGTGGCCTGCTCGCGAGGGAACAGGGCGACCGTCGACCCGCCGACGTGGTAGAGCACTTTCCCGTCGGGCAGCGAGCCATCGGCGCGCAGGCCCAGCTTGCCCTCGTAGAAGGCCCTCGCGCGCTGCATGTCGACGACGGGCAGCATGGTGGTCACGGCGCTTTCGGACAGCATGGCGGGTCTCCTTGCGAAATGTGGCGTCAAGGATAGTGGGCGGGTGCGGCGTTTCAAGCTGCCGAGCCCGGCCGTGGCGAAGTCGGCATGGCAACGCAACCGATAATCCGCACCCATGAATCCCCTCCTGGCCCGCCTGCAGCCCTACCCCTTCGAGCGGCTGCGGCAACTGTTCGCGGGCGTGACCCCGAATCCCGCGTACCGCCCGATCAGCCTGGGCATCGGCGAACCGAAGCACGCGACGCCCGCCTTCATCAAGCAGGCCTTCGCCCAAGCCATCGAAACCCCCGGCACGGACTTCGCCGCCTACCCGCCCACGATCGGAACACCCGCGCTGCGCGAAGCCTTCAGCGGCTGGCTGGGCCGCCGCTACGGCCTGAAGGTGGACCCGGCCACGCAGGTGCTGCCGGTGAACGGCTCGCGCGAGGCCCTGTTCGCGTTCGCGCAAACGGTGATCGATCCGACCAGGCGGCCGGTCGTGGTCTGCCCGAATCCGTTCTATCAAATCTACGAAGGCGCAGCCCTTCTCGCGGGCGCGCAGCCGTACTACGCGCCCTCGGACCCGGCGCGCAACTTCGCGGTCGACTGGGACAGCGTGCCTGCGGGCGTCTGGGCCCGGACACAGCTGCTGTACGTCTGCTCGCCCGGCAATCCCACGGGCGCGGTGATGCCGCTGGAGGAGTGGCGCAAGCTGTTCGAGCTCTCGGACCGCCATGGTTTCGTGATCGCCTCGGACGAGTGCTACAGCGAGATCTACTTCCGCGACGAACCGCCGCTGGGCGGCATGGAAGCGGCGGCCAAACTGGGGCGCGCCGATTTCCGGCGGCTGGTCTCGTTCACCAGCCTGTCCAAGCGCAGCAACGTGCCCGGCATGCGCAGCGGCTTCGTGGCCGGCGATGCGCAACTGCTGAAAGCCTTCGCGCTGTACCGTACCTACCACGGCAGCGCGATGGCGCCGCCGGTGCAGGCCGCCAGCATCGTCGCGTGGGGCGATGAGCGGCACGTCGAAGAGAACCGCGCGCAGTACCGCCGCAAGTTCGCCGAAGTCACGCCGGTGCTCACGGACGTGCTGGACGTGCGCCTGCCCGATGCGAGCTTCTACCTCTGGGCCGGCGTGCCCGGCGGCGACGACCAGGCTTTCGCCCGCGAGCTGCTGGCTCAATACAATGTGACGGTCCTGCCCGGGAGCTTCCTGGCCCGCGAGAGCGGCGGCCGCAACCCCGGCGCCGGCCGGGTGCGCATGGCGCTGGTGGCCCAGACCGCCGAATGCCTCGAAGCCGCGCAGCGCATCGCCCGATTCATCCAACAACATTCCGCCTGAACCATCCATGACCGCACAACTGCAACAGACCATCGACGCCGCCTGGGAGAACCGCGCGAGCCTCTCCCCCAAGGGCGCGCCCAGGGAAGTGACCGAGGCGGTCGAGCACGTCATCGCCGAGTTGAACCATGGCCGCCTGCGCGTGGCCACCCGCGAGGCCGTGGGCAAATGGACCGTGCACCAGTGGATCAAGAAGGCGGTGCTGCTGTCGTTCCGCCTCAAGGACAACGAGCTGATGAAGTCCGGCGAGCTGGCCTTCTTCGACAAGGTGCAGACCAAGTTCGCCCACCTCTCGCCCGAGGAGATGGCGGCCACTGGCGTTCGCGTGGTGCCGCCCGCCGTGGCACGCCGCGGCAGCTTCATCGCCAAAGGCGCAGTGCTGATGCCCAGCTACGTCAACATCGGCGCCTATGTCGACGAAGGCACGATGGTGGACACCTGGGCCACGGTCGGTTCCTGCGCGCAGGTGGGCAAGAACGTGCACCTGTCCGGCGGCGTCGGCTTGGGCGGCGTGCTGGAGCCGCTGCAGGCCAACCCGACCATCATCGAGGACAACTGCTTCATCGGCGCCCGCTCCGAGATCGTGGAAGGCGTGATCGTCGAGGAGAACTCGGTCGTCTCCATGGGCGTGTACATCGGCCAGAGCACCCCCATCTACGACCGCGCCACCGGCGAGGTGAGCTACGGCCGCATCCCGGCCGGCTCGGTGGTGATCTCCGGCAGCCTGCCGAAGGACGGCGGCAAGTACAGCCTGTACGCCGCCATCATCGTCAAGCGGGTGGACGCCCAGACCCGCGCCAAGACCAGCCTGAACGACCTCCTCCGGCCCTGAGGGCGTTGCAACTCCCGTACGCTGAAAACGCAGAGATCACGCAGAAATCGCAGAAAGTCTGAAGACTTCGTTCTTTTTCAGCGCTTTCTGCGTAACCTCAGCGTTTTCTGCGTACGTGTCTTGCGTACAGCTGTCCTGAACAACCGGAGGGGAACATGAGCACGATGGAGCGCATCCTGCGCCTGATGGGCGAGAAGAAGGCGTCGGACGTCTACCTGTCCGCCAACGCGCCCGCCCTGATCAAGATCAACGGCCAGTGCGTGCCGATCAACAACCAGCTGCTGCCGGCCGACGCGCCCAAGGCGCTGCTGGCCGAAGTGCTGCCGGCGCGCCGCATGACGGAGCTGGAGGAGACGGGCGAATTGAACATGGCGCACGCCATCGAGGGCGTGGGCAACTTCCGCTTCTCGGCAATGCGCCAGCGCGGCACCTATGCCGCGGTGATCCGCTACATCACCACCGAGATCCCGCCGCTGGAATCACTCAACGTCCCCATGATCCTGGGCGACCTGATCATGGCCAAGCGCGGCCTGCTGCTGATGGTGGGCGCCACCGGCGCCGGCAAGAGCACCACGCTGGCGGCGATGATGGACTACCGCAACGAGAAGGCGGCCGGCCACATCCTGACGATCGAGGACCCGGTCGAATTCCTGTTCAAGAACAAGAAGTCGGTGGTCAACCAGCGCGAGGTCGGCAGCGACACCCAGTCGATGCAGACCGCGCTGAAGAACGCGCTGCGCCAGGCGCCCGACGTGATCCTGATCGGCGAAATCCGCGATCGAGAGACGATGTCGGCCGCCATCGCCTACGCGCAGTCCGGCCACCTGTGCCTGGCCACCATGCACGCCAACAACAGCTACCAGGCGCTCAACCGCGTCCTCTCGTTCTACCCCGTCGAGGTGCGCCCCACGATGCTGGGCGACCTCGCGGCGGCCATGAAGGGCATCGTCTCGCAGCGGCTGCTGCGCACCGTCCACGGCGGGCGCGTGCCTGCGGTGGAGGTGATGCTCAACACCAAGCTGGTGTCGGAACTGATCGAGAAGGGCGACTTCTCCGGCGTGAAGGAAGCGATGGAGAAGTCCATGGCCGAGGGCTCGCAGACCTTCGAGCAGGCCATCGCCAAGCTGATCGTCGACGGTGTGGTGGACAAGAAGGAAGGCATCGCCAACGCCGACTCGCCCACCAACCTGCAATGGCGCCTGCAGAACGACTTCGGCCAGGGCGCCGCGGCGGACCGGGCCGAGGAAGGCGCGAGCGAAGAGGACCTGTCGGACGAGCCCTCGTTCACCGAGATCACGCTCGACGTGAAACACTGAAAATCGTCGTTCCCGCGGAGGCGGGAATGACGTGCATCCCATGAAGACCCTCCACCTCACCGAGCAGCTGATCTCGCGCCGCTCCGTCACGCCCGAGGACGGCGGCTGCCAGCAGTTGCTGCGCGCGCGTCTCGAGCCCCTGGGCTTCGACTGCGAGACCATCACGAGCGGCCCGGAGAGCTTTCGCGTCACCAATCTCTGGGCCAAGCGGCCCTCCTCCAGGCCCGACGCGCCGACGCTGGTGTTCGCCGGCCACACCGATGTCGTGCCCACCGGCCCGCTGGAGCAATGGAGCAGCGATCCTTTCGTCCCCGCGCACCGCGACGGCAAGCTGTACGGCCGCGGCGCGGCGGACATGAAGACGTCCATCGCCGCCTTCGTCGTCGCGGTGGAGGAATTCCTGGCGGCGCGGCCCGATCCGGACCTGTCGATCGCCCTGCTGATCACCAGCGACGAGGAAGGCCCGGCGCTCGACGGCACGGTGGTCGTCTGCGAACGGCTCAAGTCGCGCGGCGAACGCCTGGACTTCTGCATCGTCGGCGAACCCAGCTCGGTTAGCCGCCTGGGCGACATGATCAAGAACGGGCGCCGAGGCAGCCTCTCGGGCAAGCTGGCCGTGAAAGGCGTGCAGGGCCACATCGCCTACCCGCAGCTGGCCCGCAACCCGATCCACCAAGCCATGCCGGCGGTGGCCGAACTGGCGGCGATCGAATGGGACCGCGGCAACGAGTTCTTCCCGTCCACCAGCTTCCAGGTGAGCAACATCCACGGCGGCACCGGCGCCACCAACATCATCCCGGGCGAAGTCGTGGTGGACTTCAACTTCCGCTTCTCCACCGAGTCGACGCCCGACGGGCTGCGCCAGCGCGTGCACGAGGTGCTCGACCGGCACGGACTGGAGTACCGGCTGGACTGGACGCTGGGCGGTCAGCCCTTCCTGACCCGTCCCGGCAAGTTGGTCGACGCTGCCCGGCAGGCCATCCGCGATGTTGCCGGCGTGGAAACGCAGCTCTCGACCACCGGCGGCACCAGCGACGGGCGCTTCATCTCGCAGATCTGTCCGCAGGTGGTGGAACTCGGCCCGGTCAACGCCACGATCCACAAGATCGACGAGCACGTGGCGGTGGCCGACATCGAACCGCTGAAGGACATCTACCGGCGCACGCTGGAGCTGCTCGGGGCCTGACCTCCGCTTGCGTCGCGGGATGACGCAAACTTCCCGCATGACCCTTCTGCAGCTCATCGACTCCTGCGCCGACCGGCTGCGGCAGGCCGGCGTCGCCTTCGGCCACGGCACCACCAACGCCTTCGACGAAGCGGCCTGGCTGGTTCTCTGGAAGCTTGGCCTGCCGCTGGACGCCCTGGAAGACCACGAACACGACGAGGTGGACGAGGAGGCGGCCGCGAGGGTGCGAGCCCTCATCGAAGAGCGCATCACGACCCGCAAGCCTGCCGCCTATCTCACCGGCGAAGCCTGGCTGCAGGGCGTGCCCTTCCACGTCGATGAGCGGACGATCGTGCCGCGCAGCTTCATCGCCGAACTGCTGGCCGACGGCACCGTTGACTCATGGCTGGGCGAGCACACCCGCCGCGTGCTGGACCTGTGCACCGGCAACGGCAGCCTGGCCGTGCTGGCGGCGATGACTTACCCGGACGTGGTGGTCGACGGCGCCGACCTCTCGGCGGAGGCGCTCGAGGTCGCCCGCCTCAACGTCGAGCGGCACGGGTTGCAGGACCGCATCCGGCTATTGCGCTCGGACGGACTGCAGGACGTAGACGGACCCTACGACCTGATCCTCTGCAACCCGCCCTACGTCAACAGCACGAGCCTGTCGCAGCTGCCGCCGGAGTACCGCGCCGAGCCCAAGCTCGCGCTGGCCGGCGGCGAGGACGGGATGGACTTCGTGCGCGACCTGCTCCGCGACGCGCCCGCGAAGATGAGCGAACAAGCCGTCCTCGTGCTCGAGATCGGCAACGAGCGCGACAACTTCGAGCGCGCCTTCCCGCGCCTCGAAGCCGTCTGGCTCGAAACGAGCGCGGGAGCGGACCAGGTCCTGCTGCTGACGCGTGAGGCGCTGGTGCGAAAATCGCTGCCCTCGCCCCGCCAGGAACGCTGATGTCCGCCATCACCCGCCGCACCACTCTCGCCGCCCTGGCTGCCGCCGGCGCGGGGCCGCTGTTCGCGCAGGCGCTCGCGGGGCCGATCCGCATCCTCGTCGGCTTCCCGGCCGGTGGCACGATCGACGTGGTCGGCCGCGTGCTGGCCGACAAGCTCAAGGACGAGCTGGGCGTGCCCGTGGTGGTCGAGGTGCGCGCCGGGGCCGGCGGGCAGATCGCGGCCCAGGCGCTGAAGCAGGCCGCACCGGATGGCCGCACCTTGCTGCTGTCGCCCGACCACACGATGGTCACCATCCCGCTGACCGTGCGCAATCCGGGCTTCGACGTCGCCAAGGACTTCGTTCCGGTCGCGCAGGTCGCCCGCTACCTCGGCGCGCTCGCGGTCGCCTCCAACACGGGCGTGAAGAACCTGGCCGAGTACCTCGCTTGGCTGAAGGCGAACCCCGCGCGCGCGAGCGTCGGCGTGCCCGCGCCGGGCAGCCTGCAGCAATTCAGCCTGGCGACGATCTCGCGCGCCGCCGGAGTGCCGGTGGCGGCCGTTCCCTACCGCGGTTCGCAACCTCTGGTGGCCGACCTCGCCGCGGGGCAGGTGCCGGCGGGCATCACCGCGCTGGGCGACTTCCTGGAGTTCCACGCCACCGACAAGCTGCGCGTGATCGCCACCATCGACACGCGCCGCGCGCCGCAGCTGCCCGACGTGCCGACCTTCAACGAACAGGGCATGAAGCTGGACTTCAACTTCTGGCTGGGCCTGTTCGCGCCGGCCGGAACGCCCACGCCCGCAGTCCAGCGCATCAACGCCGCCGTGGCCAAGGTGCTCGCGCAGCCAGACGTGCGCGAGCGCATGGTCAAGCTGGTGTTCGAGCCCACCACCGGCACGCCCGCCGCGCTGGCGGAGCGCATCGCCGCGGACACGCGCTACTGGGACCCGATCATCAAGTCGTCCGGCTGGGTGCCGCAATGACACGGCCGGCCGCGGCCCCGCGGCGCGTCGGGCTGATCGGCTTCGGCTTCATCGGCCGGCAGGTCTTCGAGCGGCTGCGGTCCGATCCGCACTTCGCAGTCGCGTTCGTGCACAACCGCAGCACGCCCGCGGTCGCCGAAGTGCCCTCCGGTTTGCGATTGGACGACCTGGCCGATGCGGCGTCGCGCACGCCCGACCTGGTGGTGGAGATGGCGCACCCCGAGTACACCCGCCGTTGGGGCGAATCGCTGCTGCGGCACTCCGACTACCTGCCGCTTTCGGTGACCGCACTGGCGGATGACGAGCTTCGTGAACGCCTGCTGGCGACGGCGCGCGGGCACGGCACGCGCCTGCTCGTGCCGCACGGCGCGCTCATGGGCACCGACAACCTTGCCGAGGGCCGCTGGAAGCGCGTGTCCATCACCTTCTGGAAGAACCCGGCCCACATCGACTTCAGCGAGTCGGGGCTGGACCCGTCCATGATCCGCGGCGAGACCGTGGTGTACGACGGCCCGGTGCGCGGCATCGCCGACCTGTTCCCGCGCAACGTCAACACGATGGTGACGTGCGCGCTGGCCACCACCGGCCTGGACGCGTGCCATGCGCGGCTGGTGGCGGTGCCCGGCTACGAGCGAGGCCGCATCCTGGTCGAGGCCATCGGCGCCGGCGGCGCCCTGCTGCGCCTGGAAAAGGAGCAGCCGATGGCCGGCGTCTCCGGCACCGAGATGTTCGAGTCGCAGTGGCGCTCGATCCGCCGCGCGGCGGGCGTTCCCGACAGTCCCGACTTCATTTGAGTTTTCCTTCTTCATGATCACGCTGCGCAACCTGACCCTGCGCCGCGGCGCCAAGGTGCTGCTGGACAAGGTGTCGGTGACCCTCAACCCCGGCGAAAAAGTCGGTTTGGTCGGCCGCAACGGCGCCGGCAAGTCCAGCCTGTTCGCCCTCTTCAACGGCAGCCTGCACGAGGATGCCGGCGAGTTCTCCATTCCGGCGCAGTGGCGTTTGTCGCAGGTCGCGCAGCACATGCCCGAAACGGACGAGAGCGCCACCGCCTTCGTGCTGGGCGGCGACACGCGCCTGATGGAACTCCGCGACGAGCTGGCGCAGGCCGAGGTTTCGGGAGACGGCATGCGGATCGCGCACGCCCACTCCGACCTGGGCGACGCGGGCGAGCACGACGCCGTGCCGCGCGCGCAGGCGCTGATCCTCGGCCTCGGCTTCAAGGTGGCCGAACTCGGCCTGCCGGTGAACAGCTTCTCCGGCGGCTGGCGCATGCGGCTGCAGCTTGCGCGGGCGCTGATGTGTCCGTCGGACCTGCTGCTGCTGGACGAGCCCACCAACCACCTGGACCTGGACGCCCTGGTCTGGCTGGAAAGCTGGCTGCAGCGCTACGCCGGCACGCTGGTGGTGATCAGCCACGACCGCGAGTTCCTGGATGCGGTGACGAACGTGACGCTGCACATCGAGAACAACAAGCTCACTCGCTACGGCGGCAACTACAGCTCGTTCGAGACGCTGCGCGCGCAGCAGCTCGAGCAGCAGCAGTCGGCGTTCACGCGGCAGCAGGAGCGCATCGCGCACCTGCAGAAGTTCATCGACCGCTTCAAGGCCAAGGCCACGAAGGCGCGCCAGGCGCAAAGCCGCGTCAAGGCGCTGGAGCGCATGGAGAAGATCGCGCCCGTGCTGGCCGAGGCGGAGTTCGGCTTCGAGTTCAAGGAGCCGGCGAACCTGCCGAACCCGATGCTGGTGATCGGCGATGCGCAGCTGGGTTACGGCGAGAAGGTCGTCCTGCGCAACGTCAACCGCTCCGTGCTGGCGGGCCAGCGCATCGGCATCCTCGGCGCCAATGGCCAGGGCAAGTCCACGCTGGTCAAGACCATCGCACGGCAGATCCCCGCACTGGGCGGCACGCTCACCGAAGGCAAGGGCCTGCACATCGGCTACTTCGCGCAGCAGGAGCTGGACGTGCTCACGCCCGACAGCAATCCGCTGGAACACATGGTGCGGCTGGCGCGTGACGTCGGCCCGCAGGCGCGCGAGCAGGAGTTGCGCAACTTCCTGGGCAGCTTCAACTTCTCCGGCGACATGGTCGCGCATGCCGTGGGCACCATGAGCGGCGGCGAGAAGGCCCGACTGGTGCTGGCGATGATCGTCTGGCAGCGCCCCAACCTGCTGCTGCTGGACGAGCCGACCAACCACCTGGACCTGGCCACGCGCGAAGCGCTGTCGGTCGCGCTGAACGAATTCGAAGGCACGGTGCTGCTGGTCAGCCACGACCGGGCCCTGCTGCGCGCCGTGTGCGACGAGTTCTGGCTGGTCGGCGGCGGCAAGGTGGGGCCGTTCGACGGCGACCTGGACGACTACCAGCGCTACCTGCTCGACGAAGCGAAGCGGCTGCGCGAAGCGGCCCGGCTGGAGTCGGCGGCGGCCAGCGTGGTCGAAGCGCCGGCTCCGCAAGAGCAGCGCCGCGCGGATGCCGCGGCCCGCCAGCAGGCGACCGCTCGCGCGAAGCAGCTGAGGAAGGAGCTGGCGCAGGCCGAGCAGCGCATGGCCGGCCTGCAGGCCGACAAGGACGCGCTCGAGCAGCGCCTCTCGGGCGGCCTTGCGCCGGCCGAGATGGCGGAAACGGGCCGGCGGCTGAAGACCGTCACGCAGGAACTGGAAGCGGCCGAAGAGCGCTGGCTGGCGCTGTCCGGCGAACTCGAGGCGCTCGAGGCTTCGGCCTGAAGGTCCCGCTGCGCGCACGCCTGCCGCAGAATCGGTGGCCATGGCGACATCGCTGCAAATGGCCGCAGGCGATCCGCTCCTGCTGGAGCGCGTGCGCGCCTGCCGCCGGCTGCTCAACCGCCGTGCCGTGGTCGGTGCGGCAGCGAGCGCCGTTCCCGTTCCGGGCCTGGACTGGGCGGTGGACGCCGCGCTGCTCAGCCGCCTGCTGCCCGAGATCAACGCGCAATTCGGGCTGACGCCGGAGCAGCTCGACAGGCTCCCGCGCCATCAGCGCGAACAGGCGCAAAAGGCGATCTCGGTGGTCGGCTCGCTCGTGGTCGGCAAGGTGGTCACGCGCGACCTGGTGATCCGGCTCGCCCGCGCCGTGGGCGTGCGCATGAGCGGCAAGCAGGCGGCGCGCTACGTTCCGGTGGCGGGCCAAGCGGTGGCGGCGCTGATGGGGTACGCCGCCATCCGGTACCTCGGCGAAGAGCACATCAAGGATTGCGTGCGCGTCGTGCGCGAAGCGGGGCTGGCGCTGCCGCCCGCGCCGCTGTCAATGGTTGAGCGACTGAG
Source organism: Ramlibacter henchirensis (assembly GCF_004682015.1). Taxonomy (NCBI): domain Bacteria; kingdom Pseudomonadati; phylum Pseudomonadota; class Betaproteobacteria; order Burkholderiales; family Comamonadaceae; genus Ramlibacter; species Ramlibacter henchirensis. Next base: position 664,190 of record NZ_SMLM01000003.1, read on the forward strand.
CTGAGAGCTCGCGCAGCACCTGCTCGTTGTCCAGCAGGCGGGCCACCAGCAGCGCCCCCTGGCGCAGCCAGCGCAGGTCGCGCTCGGAAGTGGCGGGGTCGGTCACCGCACTCACGCAGCAGAGCTTGCCCAGCACGCGGCCGTCGCGCAGGACCACCGTCGATTCCAGGAGCGAGCGCCCGTCACCCGCGTCGACGCCGGTGGCCGCTGCGGCCGCGAGCCCATGCGCGATCGTCTCCACGACGCGGAACCGCCGCGAGCCTTCGGTGAACTGGCCGACGAAGACCACGTCCATGCCGTGTTCGCGCAGCATCCCCAGCACCACCCGGATCGCCTCCTCCTGCCCCGGGACGGAGGTCGGGGACGAATGGGAACGGGAGGCAGCGGAAGAGATCAGCATGGCGTTCGAAAGCGACATGGGAATCCTACCCATCCGACTTTTGGGTGGTGTGCCGCCGCGTAACAGCCGGCACGCGGGCGGCAACAATATGGATGAGGCAGGAGGCCCGCGCCACGTGCCGCTTCCGAGCGGAAACGGGCCCTGTCAAGGCGCTGCGCCACAAGTGTCGCAATGGATGAGCCTGGTTACTTCTGGGACACGGGTGCGGCATCTTCGCAACGCGCGTTACTCGCATGCCGCGCCGCCGACCGAGTGCGCCGCTTTCCTTCGCGGTCCGATGAGCCGGACCTACACGGCCGCGCCGGGCGTCTGGCTACCGTGTTCCGATCCACTTGGGAGATCCACATGGCAGACGACAAGAGCAAATCGCAAGGCCAGGACCGCGAGCGCATCAACGTCCACCAGGACTACGAACTGCGCGACTGGGCCAGGAGCCTGAACACCACGCCCGAGCGCGTCAAGGAAGCGGTGCAGGCCGTCGGCGACCGCGCCGAGAAGGTTCGCGAGTACCTCAAGAACAAGTAAGCCGGCGGATGGGCCGCCGCGCTTGGCGCCCGGTCGACCGCAGCGAGCGATGAAGGCGGCCGCACGCCGCAGCACCGCCGCCCCGCCGCGGACGCGGGCGGCCGGAGGCGATGCGTTTACCGTCACGCACGCGAGCCGTGTGATCGATCCCTCCACGGGGTTCACCAAACTCGACCTGGCGCGCTACTACGCGACCGTCGCCCGGTGGGCGCTGCCGCACCTGCGCGGCCGCCATGCGTTCATCCGCAGGGCGCCGGAGGGCCTCAAGCGCCCTTCCTTCTTCCAGGAACATCCCGAGGGCCTGCCGGGACTGAAGGGAACCGACCCCGCGCTGTGGCCGGGGCACGCGCCGGCGATCACTTTCGAGACCGCCGAAGACCTGGTCGCGGCCGTGCAGCTGGGGATGATCGAGATCCACACCTGGAATTCGACGGCGGCCGCCGTCCTGCAGCCCGACCGGCTCGTGTTCGACGTCGACCCCGGCGAGAACGTTGCGTGGGACCAGGTGCGCCAGGCCGCGATGCTGACGCGCACCCTGCTGGGGGAGCTGGGCCTGCGCAGCTGGGTCAAGACGACGGGGGGCAAGGGGCTCCACGTCGTCGTGCCGATCGTCCCCGAAGCGGATTTCCCGGCGGCCAAGGCCTTCTGCCGCCGCGCGGTGGAGCACCTGGCGCGCACGCTCCCTCAGCTGTTCGTGGCCAAGTCGGGACCGCGCAACCGCGTGGGCCGCGTCTTCGTCGACTATCTGCGCAACGGGCAATCGCAGACGACCGCGGCGGCGTTCTCCGCGCGTGCGCGGCCCGGGCTTTCGGTGTCGATGCCCGTGCGCTGGGAGGAACTGGATCGCGTCTCCGGCCCCGGCGAATGGAACATCGTCAGCGCCCTCGAACGCCTCGCCGGCCTGAAGCAGGACCCTTGGGCGAGCTTCTGGAAGACGCGCCAGTCGCTGCTGCCCGCCGCTCGTGCGCTGGGTTGAGCCTGCGTCCTACAGCTCAGTCACTCCGGCCGCTGCAGCATGGACCTGTCGTTCACAGGAGAGTGCCATGCCGAACGCCAAGCCTGCGTGCGGTCCCTGCAATCACAACTGCGAACAGGGCCGACGCTGCCCGGCGCGCCGGCCCGTGCCGAGCTCCGAGCTTCTTGCGCGCTTCGTCAAGCTGTTCCGGCACCAGCGAACTCCGAATAGCGCCCCTCCGCAGTGACGCCCGACGCGGCCGATCCAGCCGGGTTGACGCGGCAAAAAGAAAGCCCGCTCAAGGCGGGCTTTTTCTTCTTGGGTGGTAGGACGTGCAGGATTCGAACCTGCGACCAACGGATTAAAAGTCCGCTTCCCCTAGGCAGTTGTGGACATCCGTAGACAACCTCCCGACCTTGCTCTACTCTTAAAACCGTCCATAGTTGTCCACGGACGGACAACAGCATCGGCCAGAAAACTGTCACGGAAACTGTCACCGTCTCGGGGAACGGACTAGGAGGAGAGTCGGTGACAGTCACCCCGGGACAGATGATCAAGGAGCTCCAGGCCGGCCAATCGGCGCGTCTGGTAAAGATCGAGCATGGCGGCTCACTTGAGGCGCGGCGCCTGAACTCGGGCAACGTCATGTTGTACTGGCGACATACGCGGGAGGGCCGTACCGAGCGAACCCCGATCGGCCCATGGGACTCCGCCGCGCCGCCGAAGTCGACCGATCCCACTCCCCGCGGCTACTCCATCACTGCCGCGACAGTCGCAGCCCGTGGAATGGCCAAGGAGGACGCAGAGACACCCGGGGGCCTGCGCGCCCAGCGAGAGCGAGAAGCGGCTGCCCAGGCTGCTGCGGCCCACGAGAAGGCCTCACGCGAGCGCTACACCTTGAAGGCCCTGTGCGCCGACTACGTCGCCTACCTGAAGGGCAAGCAGAAGGCCTCCTGGCGGGATGCCGAGAACATCTTCCAGAACCACCTGCAGGCGGCCTTTCCGGAGCTTGCCGCCAAGCCAGCGGCGCAGGTCGAGCGGCGGGAGATCGTCGAGGCCGTGCGCCGGCTGACCGAGGCGGACAAGGCGACCACTGCCCGGAAGCTCCGCGCCTACGTCCGGGCCGCGTACTCGTGCGCCGTGCGGGCCGATTCGGACCCTGCCCTGCCCTCCTCCTTCATCGCCTATCGGGTCACGACCAACCCTGTCGAGGGGATGGCGGCCATCAAGAGCCAGGCGGACAAAAATCCGCTCTCGGCCGCGGAGCTGCGGCGGTACTGGAAGGCGCTGCAGGAGGTCGACGGGCCGGTCGGTGCGGCGCTGCGGCTGCAGGTTGTGAGCGGTGGCCAGCGGCCGCTCCAGCTCGCCCGTCTCACCGCCAACGACATCGCGGGCGACACCCTGCGCCTGCTGGATCCGAAGGGCAAGCGCGACGAGCCCCGCGAGCACTTCCTGCCGATCACCAGGCCGATGCGGACGGAGCTGGACCGATTGCCGGCCACCGGCTTCAAGCTGTCGACTGACGGGGGCACGACTCCGATGCACGCGACAAGCCTGTCCGCGTGGGCATCCGAGATCGGCGCCGCGGCCAGGATCGAGGGCTTCCAGCTGAAGCGGGTGCGCAGCGGGATCGAGACCCTCCTGGCCGAGGCCGGCGTCTCGCGTGAGATCCGCGGGCACCTGCAGTCGCACGGCATCAGCGGCGTGCAGGCGGTGCACTACGACGCTCACACCTACCTGCCCGAGAAGTGCGAGGCGCTTGACGCTCTGTACCGGCTGCTCGAGCGGGAGCCGGCAAAGAACTGGTCACGGATTGCAAGGAAGCGCGCCGCCTGAGCGACCACAGGTACCAGGTGCGCGGTACAGCGGCAAAGCGAGGCCAGCGAGCGATACGCAACTCCGATGAGGCGCTCTGTTGAAGACACTCAGGTCGCCGCACAAGCGCATCCGATCGCCAGCGCCGCTTGCAGTGTCTTCGTGGTTGGCGGTTTGAGGCGAGCTTTCATATTCTTGCAATTTCGCGGCTGGCGAGCTTCACCGGAAAGATTCCGCACTTGGGCACTCCACGGGCGTTTAGCAACGCTAAATCAAGAAGCCGAGTGCGCGCCGGAGACAGCTAGCTATTGAGCCTTCTATAAAGCCGTCACTTCCCGCCCTCTGTGGTCCGAAGCTCTTACCACGGTGTCACTCATACCGTTTGTTCTGACACCACAGCTATTTAGCACCGCTAAATAAGGGCCGTCTACAAGTAGGTGTGATCGTCTGCTTCTAGCTGCAGATATCTCGTGCGTTGCGGGCAATGAACGCCTTCTTTGCCTCTAGACGGCGGCCCATTGATCGGATGCAATGCCGTCTCTCTTCACCGATCATCATGCGACTTGAACAATTCATTCGACCTGCCGAAATGCCGAAGCACACAGGCTGCGCACAATCAACCGCATACGCCGATGTGAAGGCGGGTCTTCTCCCACCTCCAGTAAAGCTTGGCCGCCGTTCTTCAGGCTGGATTGCCAGGGAAGTAGCTGCCGTTCAGCAGGCGCGGATCGCCGGCTCTAGCGAGGGCGAGATCCGCAAGTTGGTGGCGGAACTCGTTAGACAGCGGCACACGGCAACTACATAACCAGCACACGTATGATTTTTTTTGAGCATCACCTCGGCGATCACATACGCAAAACCATGCAGTTAACCATGGTCGAGGAAGGTGCATATCGACGCCTGCTGGATGCCTACTATATGACCGAGCAGCCGATCCCACGAGCGTTCAAGGATGCTTGCCGCGTGGCGCGCGCAACGTCCAAGCGCGAGCGCGACGCGGTCTGCATCGTCCTCGGAAGGTTCTTCCACGAGACCTCGCAAGGTTGGCTTCATACACGCTGCGAGTCCGAAATCGCGCACTACAAGGAAAAACGAGTGAAGGCGCAGCGCAGCGCATTTGCAAGATGGGGTACACGCAATCCGCAGGAAGGCGATGCGAACGCATCTGATGTGCGCAGCGCAGGCGCAATCCGAACGCACACTGAACGCGATGCTCACCACACACCAGCCCCCAACCCCCAATCTCCAAGCCCGGCGGATGCCACACACTCTCCAGCCGTTGACGTGCGTGAACACGCAGAGCGGGTGTGCGAAGCGCTGAAGGAAGCAGGCATCGACCGGGTGAACCCCGCAGACCCTACGTTGCTCTCGCTGCTACAAGGCGGCGCCACGCTCCAGCACTTCACTGCCGCAGTCGAAGGATCGATGCGCAAGCACAACCCGTTCGCGTACGCCCTCGGCACGGTAAAGGGGCAGCTCGCCGAAGCCGCACAGATTGCAATGAGCCCGAGACCCAGCCCATCTGCCCGCGCGCCGACGCTCGTCGAGCGCCGCTCCCAAACGACCGCTGAGCTGACCGGCCAAACTGGTGAAAGGTTCGACGATGAAGTCCGGGATAAAAGCACTATCGACGTGGACGCCAAATTCCTTCGGTGAGCAGCCCCCGATGCCACTGCAATTGGTGGAGCAGATCTTCACTCACCTGCACGCGCAGTTCGGCACAAAGGTCGCAGACCTTTTCGCCGGGGTGCCTGCCGCTACCGTCAAAGCCGAATGGGCGGCAGCTCTTGCGGGGTTTCGTGCAGCCGAGATTCGCCGGGGCCTGAGGTCCTGTCAAAGCCGTGTCTTCGCCCCGACACTAGGCGAATTCCGGCGCCTTTGTAGGCCGGCACTCGATCCGAATTTCGCATGGCACGAGGCATACGCCGGCATCGGTCAGCGCGCGGCAGGGCACACAGGGGAGTGGTCACATCCCGCCGTGTACAGAGCGGCCTGCGGCTTTGAGCACGAACTGCGCACTGGTAGCTACCTTCAGCACCAGAAAGCATGGGAGTGGCGGCTTGACAGGGAATTTCGGAACGGCTGGCAAGACGACATACAGAAGCCGCTCCAGGCGCTTTCACTTCAGCCGACTACGCGCAGCCCGACTGTTGAGGAGCGAGAAAGCCTAGCCTCGTTGCGCAACTCGATGGTCTCCACGTCAACTTCGTCAAGTCCTCGCCCTAAGTGTTCTGGCGAGCCGTGCCCCACCCCCCGTATGGGTCCTTCTGCCAGAACTGTCTTGCGGGTGATTCGACCCCCGACGTTTCGCTAGTGCCTGGAATTTCGAATTACTTGACAGTTGACAAAGAGGCGGAGGATGAGCGGACAGTGTTTCGGACTTGTGCTGATGAAATACCCTGGAGGAGGTGGAGATTTCAAGCTTGCCCTTGCACTTGGGGACAGTGCTGATGACGAGGGATATGTTTACGTTGAGGCGACTCTGGACTTGCTGCATCGGGCACGCTTGACAGAGCAGGGCTTTCGCCGAGCACTCGCGCAGATGAAAGCCAAAGACTGGCTGACGGCAATCAACTCGAATGAGTGCCTCTATCAGCTGAAGCCACCGGGGGAAAGCGTCCCTTGGAGGCGCGGTGGCGTGAGGTCTCCCAAGGTCTCTTTGGTCCGCTGAAAACGGAACGCCGGATGAACAATCCGCCGGTTGATGTCCGCTTCCGCCACCCATAGCTGACATCGGAATGGCTCTGGAAGTTGCGATCGAAAGCAGCGTGATTGGGGGCGCAGCCCTGTTCAGCCGCTGCCCGCAGCCGCAACGCCGAAAGCGCGCCTTCGCCAATCCCAGCCTTGCTCCGGAGATCACACCGGCGTCAAAGTGCCCGCCCAGGAGGGAGCGGATCCGGCTGCGGCCGGCCGCTTGCTCATGGCCATGACCGGCGTCCGCGCCGCGTGCCAGCCGACGAGCGAGCCGGTGACGAGGAGCAGTCCGCCGATGCAGACGATGGCCTTCCTGGGCCGCGCCCTTGACGTTCAGAGGGCGCGGATGGGGTGATGTGGCGGAGAGGGCGTCCGCAAAAGTTCAGTCGTGGCAAAGCGCCGGGGAGCACCCGCCAGTTTACCCATCGATGAGCCCACCTTCCCTCGGCGGGTTGAGCAGTACGAGATGCGCAGAAGCGCGCTTTGCCTAGTGCCCCGGGGAACAGGTGGGGGAACCAGATAGCAGCTCACGCTGCTTACCTGGCCTCGGCCCAAGTGGCGCTGCCGCGTGTTCAAGGTCCTAGACGTGGCTCGAACTCGAGAAAACGTCAGCAGGCACCTGAGCGTTGACAATCACTTTGCGCCCTTGAAGCGGGCTCGCACGTCCATGGCTGCACTCTCGATCGGCTCGCCTCCGGGAGTGAAGTAGTCGACCGGTGGCGCAACGAAGATCACCATCGGAAGGTTCGGCGAGAGCTCGTCGACGGGGCGCCAGTCGGAACAGAAGCCCAGGAGCTCGGCGGCCTTACCGCATAGTTCTGTCAGCATCGCAACGGCAGGGCCTCAAAGCTTGACGACCGTCTTGCCAAAATTGCCGCCGGTCATGCGCCACGGCGGGTGTCAGGCTAGGACTCGCCAACTCAGGGGACAACCTGGAGCGGCTTGTCTGGCCAATGTTCTCAGCGCTCATAAGGCATGAGAACCTCACTCGAATGGACCTCCAATGAGCGACCTCGAAGAGCAGCTACCAGCAGAAGATCGCGTCAACGGGATGCAGGCGGCAACGCGCCTGAGTTTGATCAGCTCACAGGCGAGGCGCGTAAGAAGCGTAGGGCCGCCGATGATCTCTTCTGCATCATCTTGCGCGGTGAAAAAGAGAAAAGCCCCTGACCCGCAGGCCAGAGGCTATGAACAGAGCGCAGGAGACATGCGCCCTCAAGCTTTTCCCACCCCCATCTCGAATGTAGGGGGCTGCCGCAACGCTCGGCGTCACAAATGGTGGCTCTGGGAGAGGTGTGCAGCGAAGAAACCACGCCGATTCTGGGATTCGCCATCCGTGTGAATTAGTGCCTTTCGAGCCATTGTGTCTAATCGTTACGATCAGCTCATGAACCTACAGTTCACAGGCGACGAGCAGAAGACAACCCTCTCGGGCGGCCTTGATACGGTCGGAGAAACCGAGGAGCTCGTGGTTGGTCCCGTGTCTGGCTACTACCTGGCTTGCTACACGGTGAGGACGCGAGGCGGCTTTGTGGGATACGCCAAGGTTTGCTATTCGCACCCCAGCTGCCCATGGAGTGTTTTGTCGTGGCGCAAGATCAGTTCAGGGCCGCACGCCACGAGCGAAGAAGCCTTTGAAGCAGTCGTCACCAGGAGCAAGTCTGTGCTCGCAAAGGCCCGGCCGGAGCGCCTGTCCCTACTGCGCATGTTCATGAAGCCGGCTGCTGATTAGCGAGCTCTCAGCGGTGGTTCTTGCCGACCCGCGTGAACGGGTCCAACTCGTCGAATTGACTGGGCCGAGCCTCCCGCACTCGCACCGAAGCAGCTGGTGTGAGGCTGCCAAACTGGCTGTCAAGCTGGAACTGCGACTGTTCCCATAGGTCCCAAGCTGCCTCGTCTTGTTCCTCGCGGACCTCGGGCAGCGGCGGTGGCTCTGAATGGACCGGAGCAGCCTGAGCACGGACTGGCCTGCTTTCCGGTACGCGGGGCGTCGTCAGTGGGCGCTCTACTGATTCTCGGCGCTTGAACCACTTGAACATCTGGAGTCGCCTCCCGTGCGACTTCGACCTACTGCGCACTTTCCGTGCTGTAACTCCCCAGCGCGATTGAACACTTCACCCGCCATGGGGTCAAGAGGCGCGGACCAGAACAGAACGCCTCTGTGCCGAAGGCGCAACTCGGTGGCACAGTCCCTTCCGTGCCCGTGACCATCCCCGCCCCCATGCATGCCCCGGCGCAGCGTCGAGCTGCCTTCAAGGACCCCGAGTGGGCTACGAGCTGAAGTTCGATGGCTATCGCTGCATGACTGGAATTGAGGCGGAGGGCACAGAGCGAGCCGGCGCGGCCCCACGCGTCCGCCTCCAGACCAAGAGCGGGGCTGACTGCTCCACGTGTTTCCTGAGGTGCTGGAGGCCTTGGGCAAGCTCTCAGGTGGCCCGCATGTTCTGGACGGAGAGGTCTGCGTGTTGCGCCCTGACGGACGAGCGACTTCAACACCTTGTAGGAGCGCGCGCGGCGCAGGCAGTGGTATTGAGGGGCCCCGGCAGTCACCTACTGCGTCATCGACCTGCTGGTGCGAGATGGCCGGAACGTCATGCGGCTGCCGCTGGTCGAGCGCAAGAGGCAGCTTGAGGAGGTCCTGGCGGGGGCACTTAAGGGTCCGCTGCTGATCGTCAAGGACCTGCCCGCGGATGCCGCCTTGTTCAAGGCGATGCTCGGAGCAGGCCTGGAGATTGAGGGCGTGATGGCCAAGCGCCGCCAGAGCACCTACCAGCCGGGCGTGAGGAGTTCCGACTGGGTGAAGATCAAGCGGCCCGGGTGGCAAGAGGGGCGCGTCTGGACGGGCTGAGGCTCAGAAGGGCGGTGTCTTTCCGACGGATTTGTCCGCGGCGGTAAGCGCGCAAGTCAGACGATCGGTTGCCGCACGCCGCAACACGCGCACCCTGAGCTGGAGCTCGCGGCTTGGCGGCTCGCCTTTCCCATCCATGAATTTCATGTAAGCGGCTTGGACCTCCCGCTCGGCTTCACGGGCGGCAGCATCAGCTTCACGCCAGTTGTCGAACAGCTTCTGTAGGTCCGTTGCAGCCATTGGAAGGGTCAATCCCATCTGGGTCCGTCGGGGGCGCTGTCTTACCCTCAAAACTTGTAAGTGGCTCCAGTTCGGTGCTGGGCCTCACCGAAAGTGATTCCTGAAGGTAAGGCAACACGCTGGCTGCTCCGTGACCGGAGCGCTGGCCCGGCACGGTCAGGTCTCCGCCCTCTTGCTGGCGTTGCTTTGGTTCCGTGTTCACGACCGAAACGTATGTGGTACCAAAACGAGCGGATGTAGGCGGGTTTCCACTCGGGTGTTCGCTCGTGAATTACACAGACGAGAACGAGCTATGCGCAGCCGTGACCTTGGCAGGCGTCCTCAGTGCGGCTTGTCGCTCTTCTTCAGGTACTCGCGGACCTTCGAGACCCGGTCACCGACAGCGTGAACGGCCTCCTTGAGACGCTGCGGCGTGGTCTTCAGACTCTTGGCCCAACCGCGGGCCTCGTAGTCCTGATTGACGTTGATGCGCTCCCGGTCTTGACCTTGGGACTTGCTCTTGTCGTCGGCCATCATGGTCTCCCAGCAATTGACGTGTGAAGCCAATCCTGAGCCGCATAGTAGTCAGCCGCAGACGCACAGCAGTAGGACAGCGTCGCGCCTGCGCGTCAGAGCTCATGGTGACCATGTGGCGGCGCGCCGGAACGTTCGACCCACAGCGGCGGCACTGTCGACTTGACTCTTCACGATCGCGCGCAACTTGCGAACCGATCACTACCGCCGCGCGTCGGTGGATGCCGCCGGCAGCCCGGTCGATCACGGCATCGACGTGTGGAATGCCGACCACAGGCGCCGGATGTGCGCGAGGGACCGGACGAACTCGTGCAGGACGCGCAGCGCGAGCGCAGCGTGCACCGCGCGCTGAAGGAACTGCCGCCGGAGCAAGCCCTTTTGCTGCAGGTTTTGTTCTTCGAGGAACGGCCGCACGTCACGATCGCGCGGGAGCTGGGCATCCCGCCCGCTGGGAACGGTGGATCCAAGCCGATGATGATCCTCCACCACCCCGAGGACGAGTTCCTCCTGTTGTTGGCGGCGGGGCACCTGCCTGCCGGCCAAGCCGTGGTCGTCGCGGCTCACGTGGAAGAGTGCGCGCAGTGCGGCGCGCGCCTGCGCACGTTGCAGGCGGTCGGCGGCGCGCTGCTGCAGAACGCCGAGCCCCACCCGCTCTCCCCGGACTCGCTGGCGGCGACCCTGCACCGCATCGCAGATGTGCCGCCTGAACCCGCGCGTGCGCCTGCGACTCCGGCGCCCCCGCCGGCCGCGACCTGGCTGCCGGCCGGCGTGATCTGGCCGGCGAGCCTGCGGGGCTGCAAGGTCACACCGTGGCGCCGGATCGGACCCGGCAGGCGCTTCTCCCGTGTGCAACTTCCGCAGGATCCCGAAGCGGCACTGTTCCTGCTCAGGGGGCGCAACTTACCGCGGCACAGGCACAGCCAGCTGGAGCTCACCCAAGTCCTTCGTCGATGAAAGGGCGGTGTTCGGACCGGGCGACTTCGACGCGGCCGAGCGGTACGTGCACCACGAGCCCGTTGTCCGATCGGGAGGCGTGTGCGTGTGCCTGACCTGGGTCGAGGGGAGCTTGCGCTTCGACGCGCGTATTGCGAAGGCTCAGGATGTGACGTCGCTGGCTTTCAGCTGGAGACGAGGCGACCGCGCTGGCCTGACATAAGGAGTGGGCGGAGAAAGGCTGTCAACGGGCCAGCCTCCTTCATGCCAACCATTCTCCTCGAGCGGCGCAGCTCGAAGCGGAACCGGCGGATGAACAATCCGCCGGTGAAGCCGTGTTGGCGGCGAGGGCGTCCATCATTCGGTTGGGATGTCCGCTCACGCCGTCGGCTCAACCATAAGCGGCTCTTGCGGTTTTGCGTCAGGCAAGCCGCCAATTAGACGCCCGTCCAGCGCGCGATCGCTGTCGCGATGTGCCCGTCGAAGCGCAAGCGGCCCTCGACCCACGTCAGACATACGCACACCTGGCCCGGTTGAACCATGGGCTCGTGGTGCACGTCGGGGCCCGCCTGGTCGAAGTCGCCCGGGCCGAAGACCGCCCTTTCATCGACGAACGCGCCGCACAGGACCTGGGTGAGCTCCAGCTGCTCGTGCCTGTGTCGCGGCAGGCTGCGCCCCGGTGAAATGCTGAGCAAGAACAGCGTCGCCTCGGGATCATGTGGAAGCTGCACACGGGAGAAGCGCCTGCCGGGGCCGATCCAGCGCCACGGCGTGACCTTGCTGCCCCTCAGGCTCGTTGGCCAAGTCACTCCCGTCGGCAGCCACGTGCCCGCCGGGGCGGTCGCGGGAGTTGGCGAGGTGCTGGCAGGTTCCGGAGGAACACCGGCTATGCGCTGCAGCGTAGCGGCCAGCAAGTCCGGGGAGAGCGGGTGCGGCTCGGCGCGTTCCAACAGCGCGCCGCCGACCGCTTCCAAGGTGCTCAGCCGCTCGGTGCAGTGGCCGCAGCTTTCCACGTGGGCCTGCACGACCACGGCTTGGCCGGCAGGCAGGCGCCCCGCGGCAAGTGAGAGAAGGAACTCATCCTCGGGATGGTGAACGATCATGGTCCGCATTGATCCAGTTTGCGCCGCAGCTGAGCGATGGCGAGGCGGATGCGCGACTTCACCGTCCCCAGCGGGATACCCAGCTCGCGCGCTATCGTGGCGTGCGGCCGTTCCTCGAAGAACGACAGTTGCAGCAACAGGGCGTGCTCGGGACGCAGTTCTGCGAGCGCAAGGTGCACGCTGCGCTCGCGTTGTGCTGTGAGCGCAAGTTCGTCCGGGCCCGCCCGGACGTCCGCGGTCTCCTGATCGACATCCCAGACGTCAATGTCGTGGTCGACCCGGGCCTCGGCAGCATCCTGGGTCGCCCGGCGGTAATGGTCGATGCGCAGGTTGCGCGTGATCGTGAAGAGCCAGGTGGACAGCGCGGCCCGCCGGGGGTCGAAGGTTGCGGCGCGCCGCCAGAGGATCACCATCGCCTCCTGGGCGAGGTCTTCGGCAACCTGCGTACGAACGCCCGACCGGACGAGATAGCCCTTGATGCGCGGCGCAAAATGCCTGAACAAGGCGGCGAACGCCTCGCGGTCGCCGTTCGTGGCCACCGCGCAGATCCATGCATTGAAGTCGTCGTTCGTCGGCATACAGCTGCGAGCGGGCCTGTCCGTCCGGTCGCCGACGCGCGCCGCGCGCGGGCTGTTGGGACTGCGAGCCCACGCCTGCGTCGGTTCCACGACAAGGTTCATGGGCTCTCTACGCCTCGGGGATGCAATTGGATCACGAGCCCCGCCGGCTGGAGGGCCAGCCGTGCCTGTTCAGCACGATGCGGCGCGGTCCTACAAACCGGCGTTCCGGCGCCTGCGTACCAGACTCTCCATGCCCATTTCCAGGATGCGTGGCCGTTCATCCCTCCATACCCCAACCGCTCTCGCAGCAGCAGCGTCAGGAGCCTTCATGAAATTCCCATTGCCCGCAGCCGGGGCTGCCCTCGCGCTTTGCGCCGCATCGGCAAGCTTCGCGTCCAGCCACCGCGAAGCACCGGCGCTCACCGGAATGCCGAAGGTGGACGCCACCGACCTGTACATATTCCGCAGCTACGAAAGCGGACGGCAGGGCTACGTGACGATCCTTGCCAACTACATGCCGTTTCAGGACCCGCAGGGCGGGCCCAACTACTACATGTTCGACCCGGACGCGCTGTACGAGATCCACGTCGACAACAACGGCGACGGGAAGGAAGACATCTCCTTCCAGTTCAGCTTCCAGAACACGTCCAAAGGCACGCCCCTCACCGTGGGCGGCAAGCAGGTCAAGATCCCGCTGATCATCAACGGCCCGGTCTCGGGCGTGAACCCGGACACCCTGCTCGTGCGCGAGACCTACTCGATGAACGTGGTCCGCGGCGACCGGCGTGGTGGCACCCGATCGAGCGTGGCCAATGCGAGCGGCGGCGGCAGCAGCTTCGATAAGCCCGTGGACAACATCGGCGAGAAGACGTTCGGCGGCGGCGGCTATGCAGCCTATGCGGCACAGCACATCTACACGGTGAACGTGCCGGGCTGCAACGCGCCAGGCAAGGTCTTCGTCGGACAGCGCAAGGAGCCCTTCTACATCGCGGTGGGCAAGAGCTTCGACCTCTTCAACCTGAACCCGCTGGGGCCGGAGGACGGCGGCAACAACAACGACCTGGAATCCAAGAACGTCAGCACCATCGCGATGGAACTGCCGATCGAATGCCTGACGAACGGCAGCGATCCCGTGATCGGCGCCTTCACGACGGCAAGCGTACGACAGGCGAAGCTGGTGGACGGCAATCCGCCCAGCGGTCTGGGCGGCGCGGCGAAGTCGGGCGGTGCATGGGCGCAGGTCTCGCGCCTGGGCATGCCATTGGTCAACGAGCTGGTGGTCGGGCTGGACGACAAGGACCGCTTCAACGCGTCCAAGCCGCGCGATGACGCGAGGTTCCTCGACTACGTGACGAACCCCACCTTGCCGGCGCTGATCCAGACGCTGTTCCCGAGCGCCGTGGCGCCCACGAAGTTCCCGCGAAGCGACCTCGTGGCGGCGTTTCTCACCGGCATCACGGGGCTGAATCGACCGCAGAACGTGGTGCCCAGCGAGATGCTCCGGCTGAACACCTCCATCGCCCCGACCGCGGCCGGTGCGCAGAACCCGCTGGGCGTCGCCGGCGGTGACAACGCTGGCTTCCCCAATGGTCGCCGTCCCGCCGATGACACGGTGGACCTCTCGCTGCGCGTGGCGATGGGTGCGCTGTGCGTGCTGACCGGAGCGAACGACACGCTGCAGGTGGGTTGCGCGCCCTCCGACGCACCCGCCGGCGGGTTGGCCCTGACGGACGGCGTGCGCAAGACGACGGCCGATTACGGCAATGCATTCCCGTACCTAACCACGCCGATCCCGGGCAACTTCAATCCTCCGGCCGCGGCGGGTACCACCTTCCCCTGAGCAGGAGATGCGGCCATGAACCTGAAAAATGCGCTCACCGTGGCTGCTGCGGCCGTCGTGGTGGCCGCCTGCGGTGGCGGTGGCGGCGGCAACGGAACTGTGGCAGGCGAGAACCTCGGCTCGAACAGTGGCGGCAGCGTGCCGCAGTCCGCGCTAGGCAGCAGCAGCGCCCTCGTCGCCTACATGACGCGGCTGATCGGCAACAGCAGCGACTCCGCCGAGCCGCTCACGCTGGGTGACATCACGCTCCCTGTCGACGACACCGCGGAATCGGCCGCCTTGTGAGCAGTCCGTGCCGACTGCCCATGCCTCGGCCGTGCAGTCGGCACACGGTCCGCTGCGCCGGGGAGCGGTCTTCTCGACGGCTCTCTGCTTGCTCTGCGGAACCGCACTCGCGCACACGGAGCAGTCCGCCACAGGCGGGTTGATGTCCGGCCTGCTCCACCCAGTTCAAGGCCTGGACCACCTGCTCGCCATGGTGGCGGTCGGCATCTGGGGCGCGTTCCTGGGGGCGCCTCTCGTCTGGGCTCTGCCGGTGGTCTTTCCCCTGTTGATGGTCATCGGCGCGGTGCTGGGAATCGCCGGAGTGCCGGTGGCCTCCGTGGAGGCGGGGATCGCAATCTCCGTGGTGCTGCTCGGGTCGGTCATCCTGACGGGCTGGCGCGCCCCTGTTGCGGCGGCGCTGGCGTTGGTCGCCGTGTTCGGGGTTTTGCACGGCCATGCGCACGGTACGGAGTTGCCGGAGGCTGCATCGCCTGCTGCCTATTCCGCGGGATTCGTCATCGCCACCGGCCTGCTGCACGTCGCGGGCATCGCACTCGGGCGGCTGGATTGCCTTCCGCGAGGAAGGGCGTTGCTGCGGGGGACCGGCGCGGCCATGGCGTTGGCCGGTACCTGGATGCTCGCGAGGGTCTGGTCGTGAGAGTCCTGCTCGCCGTCTGGTTGTTGATGGCAGTGCTGCCGGTGCGAGCCCACGACAGCTGGCTCGCGCATGCTTCCAGCGAAGCGGACACGAGATTGCTCCGCCTGCAGCTCGCGACCGGGTCACGCTTTCCGCTGCGCGAATCGGCGCCGTCCGCCTCGAGCATCGCGCAAGCAGGCTGCCGCAGCGCCGCGACTTCGGGCCAGGTCCCGTTGACCCCACGGCAGCAGCATGCCCGATACCTTGAGCTGCGTGCCCGGGCCGACGCTTCGGGTGGCGCCGCCTGCTGGGTCGAACTCAAGGCGCAGGACGTGGAAATGACGCCTGAACTGGTCGCCACCTACTTCTCCGAAATCCGCCCCCAGGCGCAGGCCGTGGAACGGTGGAAGCAGCAGCAGGCCGGCGGCATCGGGTGGCGCGAGAGCTACCGCAAGTCCATCAGGATCGAAGTGCCGCCCGCTGGCGACGCGCCGGTGCCCCCTGACTTGCGTCGGCCACAAGGGCTGGGGATGGAAATCGTTCCGGTGGGCGGCGAATCCATCCGCGCTGGCCAGCCGTTCACCTATCAGTTGCTGCGGGATGGAGCGCCCCTCGCGAAGCAGTGGCTCGAGTTCGTCAACGAACGCCATACGCTTGGTGTGTGGCGCCAGACGGACGCGCAAGGGCAGGTACGCCAAGCCCTGCCCTTCGGCGGTGGATGGCTTCTGCGTGCAACACGAGTGGAGCCGCCGGAGCAGGACGCGAGTCCGTGGCGCAGCCGCTTCGCGACGCTTCTGGTGCATGTTCGCTGACCGTGCCGCAGAAGCCGCCGACGGCGCGCTTCATTTGCTTCAGCAGCCGATGGCTTTGGGCGTGCTCACATCCGTGGCGCTGGTGATCCGGGACGTGCGGCGAGAGCGCGTGGTTCCGGCGGCGGCTTTGTTCGTGTCGGCGGCCACTGTCACGCTCGCGCTCCAATCCGCCGGCTGGCATGCAACGTTCGTGGCGGGATGCCTCGTGGTGTTCGGCGCCGTCTGCGCTGCCGCCATCCAGCCGTCACTTCTCGTGATGCTGGCGCTTTGCGCGACGGCAGGCTTCGCTCTAGGCTTCGGTGCAGGAGTGCCATTCGCGACTGCTGCGGAAGCATTCGGCGCACTGTCCACCGCCGGCTTGATCTTGCTCGCGCTTCACGCGAGCTGGCAGGTCGCGAGTGGAAGATGGCCGGAATCGCCTCTGCGGCGGCTGGCCCCGCGCGTAATAGCCGCCTGGCTGACGGCTTTGGGTTTGCTGATGCTGGCCCTCGCACTGCTGCGTCGGTGAGGTGCGCCGACGTTTTCGCGCCGGCAGCGCTGCGCGTGCAAACGAAAAAGATCGACACGGACCCATTGGATGGCGATCCACGGAGTCACCACACGCGTATTCACTTCACCAACCCCTCGAAGGAAATGCACATGCGACTCTCCACCCGAATCCAGCTCTGCGGCGTCGCCGCCGTGTTTGCGTCCGCAGCCCAGGCCACACCCCTGCGTACAGAAGACGTTCCCAGGATCACCAATGGCGGCACGGGCTTCATCGGCGTCACCGAATCCGCCGGCACGGACGCGCGGCCCGAGATGTCGGCCGCACGGGCCGCTCCGGCTACCAGCAGCGTGCCCGTCGCGGCCGGCGAGGCGAGTACGGTGGTCAACGGCCAGCCGAACCGCGATCCCAACGACCCGGCGCTGCGCGCAGCCTCGACACGCGCCATGGGGGCGTCACCGGCAGCCTTCGACCAGGGCAGCCTGCCGATGGCAGTGCAGGTGCCTGCCGGCCACAAGGTCGCGATGGAGACCGTGGGCGCCGGAGAGATCACCTACGCGTGCCGGGCCAAGGCCGGTATGCCGGGTCAGTTCGACTGGGCCTTCGAGGGCCCGGATGCGCGCCTCACCGATCGCAGCGGCAAGGTCGTCGGCCGCTACTTCGGCCCGCCCGCCACTTGGGAGAACGTGGATGGGTCGAGGGTGACGGCAACGCAGATCGCCGTGTATCCGGCGGCGGCGGGGAGCATCCCGTTGCAACTCGTCAAGGCCGACCCGGCCGGCGGCAATGGCGCCCTGAACGGCACAACGTACATCCAACGAGTGGCCACCCAGGGCGGCGTCGCGCCCGCAGCTTCCTGCACCCAGGCGAATGTTGGGGCGAAGCAGGTGGTGAAGTACCAAGCCGACTACATCTTCTACAAGGCCGCTTAAAGGCCGGGCTTCGTCCCGCGGCCAGCATCTCGCTGGCCGCCCACTGACGTTCGTTTCAGCAGCCAATCGGGGGCAAAACTCCTCGCGATCATCGCGACCTCCACTTGCTTCTGCGCATGGCACGCACGCCAGCGCTTTCGCCACTTTGGCTCCGATCATACGTGCCGTCTTGAGGTCTCCCGACGCGAACGCGCTCGCCGCGGGCGCTGAATGGCTCGCCGTACGTCGATGACGTATTCGTCGCGATCTGGCCGAAGACGCGCTCTACCTATGAGCCGACGAAGAGAGTCGGTGGCAGTGCGAGGCGTCGGGCAGCCGCAGCTTCATACACGCGGGAGGAAAGCAGCGTGCGAAATTCTGGTCGCCGATGCCGTGGACTCCCCCGCCCTCATTTGGCCTTCGGTGCAACTTGCCGCACTACGCGCCCGCGCCGGCGAGTTCCCGGCGGCGCTTGCCTTGTCATGCCTGCTGTAGAACTGAGCAGTGTGTTGCCTTACTTGCGGCAAAACCGCCAGCCTGCTCCTGACGGTCTGCGAGATTTACGTCCAAAGCAGTCCAAAGAAGAACCGGCGGCCCGTCCGGATCCGCGGGATTGATGCGCGCCTCTCCTGTTGCCGAGACCTTTCGCGCGCTTAGCGGCCGTTCAGTCTGCTGAGCACCGGAATGCTGCTCAATGGAGGTCCGCTGGCAGCGGTAGTGTTGCCCTGAATGTCGCGCCCTGCCCGGGACCGCGGCTGTGTGCCTGCAGCGTGCCTCCGTGCAACTGCATAAGGGATCGAGCAAGGGCCAAGCCCACGCCCAAGCCGCCTTGTGCGCGGCCTGCCGATCCCGGCAACTGAGTGAACAGGCTGAAAAGCCGTTCGGCTTCCGCCGAGCTGAATCCGATTCCCCGATCCTCTACTTCGAAGAGAACGCTTTCCCCGGTGCTGCAACAGCGAAGCGTGATCACTTGACCCGGATCGCTGTACTTCGAAGCGTTGGTCAACAGATTGACGAGTACCTGGGCGAGCCGGACAGGATCAGCCGACAGGCGAAGGTCAAGATCCACGTGCGACTGCAGTTCCAGGCGTTGTGACTTGGCGTCGAGCATCGATTGCGCCGTCTGCATCGCAAGCCGCAGTACGTCGCCGACCGCAATCAACTCTTTCCGCAGCTCGACTTTCCCCCGTGCGACACGGGCGACGTCGAGTAGGTCGTCCAGCAAGCGGGACATCACCGAAACTTGCCGCCGTATCACGTCGACGGCCAAGTCGATCTTCTCGGGCCGAAGACCGCGGCGGGCGAGGATTTCGGCCGCAGTGCGCACCGGCGACAAGGGATTCCGCAGCTCGTGTGCCAGCGTCGCGATGAACTCATCCTTCCGGCGGTCTGCTGCACGCAACGCCGATTCACTCTGCTGCAGCGCTTGCAGCGCCTCCTGCAGTTCCCGTTCCGCCCTGAGGCGCTCCGTGACATCCCGCAGCGTCGCGGTGAACATGGGCGGTGCACCGTGCACGACCGCTATCGAGAGTTCGACTGGAAACTCCTGCCCGTCGGCCCGCATGGCTTCCACCTCGATGCGGCGACCGATGACGGGCCCGATTCCGCTGTCGAGAAAACGCCTCAGACCGGCCTCGTGCGCTGCTCGGAGGCGGGGCGGGATGATCAACTCGCTCAGGCGACGATCAATGGCCTCGTGTCGCCGGTAACCGAAGATGGATTCGGCCGCGCGGTTGAAGTCCAGCAGCCGACCTTCCGCGTCCATCGTGATGATCGCGTCGAGGGACGCGTCGAGGATCGCCGCTTTGCGCGCATCGGCTTGCGCCAGTGCGTCGATGGCCCGCCGCAGGGCCGGGATCTCGCGGGTGAAGACACGCGCATGGATGAACCTGCCGTCATTGCGGAGGACTGAGGCTGAGACAAGTACATGCCGCTCTGCCCCCTCGCGAGAGCGCAGAGTGACCTCCGCGCTGTTGAGGTCCTCACCCTTGCGCAAGCGTTCCAGGTGGTCCGCAGCCAAGACCGAATCGGCGTAGAAGGCGGTGAAGCTCTGGCCGGCCAGTTGCTCGCGGGTGCTGCCCAGAAGCTCAGCAAGGGCATGGTTCGACTGACGGATGCGACCGTCTTCCGTCTGGAAATGAAGCCCGACCGGAGCGTTATCGAAGAAATCCGACAGGTCGTCGCGCGTTGCTTGGGGCTGGTGCATCAAGGCCGGGATTCTCGCCCACGCCGGAGAGCGGCGTCACGTCGTGAACCTGGCTCGCATAGCTTCTGCGGCCGCGCGGGGGCTCCCGCCCGTGTGGAAAAAACCGTCGCCCGCACCTACGCCGCATGGATCGCCTTCAGCGAGTTGCGGGCGGACGAAATCGACAAGCGCACGGCCGAGCTAGCTGTTGCTGGCCGACCGATGCAAGCGCCCGCGCGGCGGCAAGAAGGCCGGCGCTGGACTAGCTGAGATCGATGCCTGACGGGCTATGTAGTCTGACCACGAGCTTGACCGCGCAAGTCCCCCCATCTCTTCGAGCGCGGGAAAGAATAGCCGTGCAGCTGCCGCGCGAAGTTGATGGGCCGCCTGGATCCGGGCCTCAGTAGGAGCTCGTCCTCCAGATGCGCCCTCTAGCTGCCAACGCAGCAGCTCTGATTCAGCCTGGAGAGCCGAATTGTTGACGATTAGCCACGCGTCGAATTCGCACTCCAGAGCGTGCGGAGCCAAGTGGGTAGATGGCCGAGGGCATCAAGGAGAGACTGCGGTACGCACAGGCATTGTGGTCCGGGGCGTGCTCCTTGGGTGAGCGCAGGCGACAAGCGCGAGGGTGAACCACTGCGCCTCTAAACAGCAGGCTGGCTCAACGCGACGCCAGGCTCGGCTAGGATCAAACATTGCGAACCTTACAGCTCCAACGACAAAAAAACCCTGACCCAAGGACCAGGAGCGGAGACGGTGAGTTTGAAGATGATTGCAGCTATGGGCTACAGCGATTATGAAGTCGCGGCCGAGGCTGACGCATTCTTGTGATCGAAGTCCTGAGCCCGGCACGCCGTCGACTTGGCACACGGGCAGGTGGACAGCCTGAGCGGTCACGCCAACTACTTATTCACCGCTGCGCAGCCGGCCGTCACGCGCAAGCCTTCTCCACGACCTTCCGAATTCACGCTGGTACCAGGCGACGGCGAGCTGCGGGTGGAGCACGGCTTGCGCACGCGTGTGCGGTCGGCCCACCCGCAGGCCGCCGAGTTCACGATTGCCTCGCTCTTCGTTGTGGGTCGCCATCTGCTGCCCCCCGCCCCCCTCACGCATCGCGGCCTCACAAGCAGACCGCCCGTCGTGTCGACCACGTCGGCCTCTGGCCGAAAACAGCCCAGGAGCGAAGAGGAGATGTCTGTGCGGATCTGCCGGCCTCAGCTATCCGGCGCTTTAGGCTTCTAAGGACGCTGCGCGCTACTTGGTCGAACGCCCGAAGGACGATGTTCCGGTGTCTATGCCGATACTCTTGTGCACCCGACGAGCGCGTCTCGCTTCCGAGAGGCACGCTTGTAATGCACCGTCTGCCATGAGCCTCGCTGAAGCGAGATCTTCCTCAACCTGTCGGATGTCGATGCTCTCTCTGCTCGCCATCCGAGGAAGCATCGCTATGGCAAGCTGTTGTTCAAGCTCTCGGACACGCTGCTGCGCGGCCTGCCACTCAGCCAACTTGGATTCCATGCGCTCATTGTCGGGCGGCTCAGCTGACGCGAACCTTGCTTTGCAATGGCATGGACGCAAGCCTGCCCTCCTCTTGAACCATATCTTCTGGGCGGCAGCCTGGCGCCGACGGTGCCCAACTGCTCAGACAGTGACATGTCTGCTCCTGGCGAGAGCCGCGTTTTAGTCCGAGGCGCAGAGCGGGGACTCCCCAGCCCGCCTCCGTCTGTGTCGATGGACGCTTATGTGCGTTGCCCAACGCCCCGGAACTGAGACACTGGACGCGCGAACACTGCGCGCATTCCCCTAGAGCGCTTACCCTGCTAGTCACATATTGTTGCGCTAGAGGTGGGGGGTTTATGGGCGCACGCACTGTCTTGCTGGTGGACGACGACCGGGATTTCACTGACACCCTGGCGATGCTCTTCGAGGCCGAAGGATTCGATGTCCTCACCGCGGCTGATGGCCGGTCAGCGTTGGATGTGGCGCACCAGGTACGGCCTCCTGTGATCCTGCTGGACCTCGTTATGCCTGGCGAAGACGGCTACAAGGTGTTGGCGTCGATCCGCACCGAGGCCGGCTGCGGTGAGTCTGCTGTATTCGCGGTGTCGGGCTGGGGAACTGAAGGAATGGAAGATTCATGCGTGGCCGCGGGCTTCGACGGCTACTTCAGAAAACCTTGTGAGCCGGCAAGCCTGATGCGCCGCGTTGCTGAGGCGATTTACCGCAGGTGCGTGCAAGACGATGAGCGCAGCCGTCACGAGTTGCTGCAGCTGGGGAAAACACGCCGGTGAGGCCTCCTTCCGAAGGCTAAGTGGTGCTCAACTCGCAATCCATCGGTCGCATTGACGTCTGCTCTGGCCGGAGCCAGCCGTTCCCCGCATCGGGCGCGCTGCACGCCCGGAGAGTTGCAGGGACAGTCGCTACTGCCCGCGCACTTCCGATTTGAGCCCTCCTCTCCGACTCCCCGCGGGTTTCCGGGTCGACGGCAGCCCGGCTCCTGCGAGTTAGCCGCGGTCCTGCTGGGTGGCGAGAGCACCCTGCCCCGCTGCCTTGGTTTCCAGCCGGCGCTGCTGGCGCGCCTCATGTCTTGGCCAGAAGGAAGTGCCAGCGGAGTTGCTGCTGCGAACGGTCGACATTATCTTGGAAGTGGCAACCCTGCGAGCTTCGTCCTGGATGCCGGCGCACGAACCGGGGAGACACCTGACGCCTGAGCGCACCGGCCTCGGGGCATCCCTGAATGCCGGGCGCGGACCTGCTGCGGCAGAATGGATGGAATGTCGCACAGGAACGACGAAGAAGCCACGCGGCTTGCGCCCGCGACGCTGGGCGATGTGCTCTACGGAGCCCCTCATGACTCGCTCGTCACGGAAAGGAGTTGGGTGGATCTCGTGGAGTCGGTCGCGGCGCGCAACCAGCTGGCACTGCACGCGCTGTACGAGCGCGCCCACAGGGTCGTGTTCACCCTGGCCATGCGGATCACCGGCAGCCGCGAAACTGCGGAGGAGCTGACGCTGGACGTCTTCCACGATGTCTGGCGGCACGCGGCTTCCTTCGATCCGGCCAACGGCACCGTCCTGGGCTGGATCATGAACCACGCACGGTCGCGGTCGATCGACCGCCTGCGGTTCAGGAATCGCTCCGCTCTGAATGGGCTCGCCCCTGCGCCGGTGCCGGAGGCGGCGGAGTCGCCGGCCCCCGTGGAACGCGAGCAGCAGAGCGAGTCGCTGCAGCGCGCGTTGAGCCAGTTGGGTCAAGGCGAGCGCGAGGCGATCGAAGCCGCCTTCTTCTCCGAGCTCTCCTACGCCGAGGTGGCGGACCGGCTCAACCAGCCGGTCGACACCATCAAGACGAGTATCCGCTCCGGTTTGCACAAGTTGCGCGAAGCACTGGGCGCAGAATCGAGGCCAGCATGAGCTCCCGTCCGAACACCGCAGCATGCGAGCGAGCCGAGCACGTTAGCGCCTACGCGCTGCAGATGCTCCCGCCGCACGAGGTGGCCGAATTCGAAGCCCACATCGGATCGTGCCCGCACTGCCGCCGCGAGCTCGACCGATTGAGCCCTGCCGTCAACGCGCTGCTGTCCTGGCGGACCGACGTGCTGCGCCCCGTCTCTCCGCTGCAGGTGCAATTGGCCCGCCGCCTCGCTGCCGAGACCGGCGGGCAGGTCGTGCTGCCGGCCGCGCGGCAGTGGACCGAGCCCGAATGGGTGGAAGTCGCGCCGGGCATCTCCTGCAAGCTGCTTGCCACCGACGACGAACGGCGCCGCGTGAGCATGCTGGTGCGGCTCGCGCCGGGTGCCGAGTACCCGCCCCACACGCACTCCGGCGTCGAGGAACTGCACCTCCTGGATGGAGAACTGTGGATCGATGAACGCAAGCTGTACCCAGGCGACTTCAATCGCGCCGAGCCCGGCACAGGGGACAAGCGGGTGTGGAGCGAGACCGGTTGCACCTGCGTGTTGATCACCGGCCAGGACGACCTCCTGGGCTGAGAAGGCCGGGGCCTTCATGTGTCGCGGGCGACCCCGTGAATGGATGCAGGCTACTTGCGTTTGGCGTGATGGCTGCAATCTTCTGGTCCAAGAACTTCGAGCGCCTCGAGGTCTGCTCCTGGCCGGAAGCGCCCTCGCCCCCCAAGTCGGGCAGCAAACAATCCCTCAGCGGGCATTGAGCTCCAGATCCTTTCAGGCGGCACTCAGTCCAGCAGTTGGTATGCCGTCGCGCGATCGACTTACCAGCCACACCCTGACGCACTGTTGCCCAGCTCTCCTGCCAAATCGTCAAGGCAGAAAAGTCTCAGGTCGGCTTCTCGCGCGCTGAAGCCTCCACGTTGACACCGCCTTTGCCGCCACATACTCTTAGCTTATGTTCTTCAGAACGCGTGAGCGCCCTTCGGGCCCGGTCCACCGCCATGGCCGTACGTCGTCGATGCCCGGTCAGCTCTGGATCGACCGGCACCCGATCATCGCAGCGCTCCTCCTTGTCGCGGGTGCACTCTCCATTGCCGCGGCGATCTACGGGTTCTTGTAGCGGGTCGCTAGCCCTGTTTTTCTGGTGATCACGAGGGCAAGGCTTCGCCTGGCACGCGCGGGCTATCGGGCGGCGATGGCCGGCACCCTCACCAGGGAGAAGATGCAGGGCGGGGAGCCGACGATCTCGATGTCCATATTCGGGAACACACCGGAAGCCGGGCGCGGTCCTCGGTTCGGCCACGCTGTCATTGCCTCCCGACGATTGGCTGCGGCACCTCAACTATTCGAAGTCACGATGCGGGCGATCCCTCAGACTGCCGGTTCAAGCTACGCCATAGCGGCGACGCCAGCTACTCCTGGCGCGGTGCTGGAATTTGGTTTGGGGTCACGCGCGCGAAATGCTTCGCAATTGCGGGATCGGTGCGGCAGAAGCTGTTGGCGAGATTCTCGGAGAGCTCGGGCTGTCCTGGGGGATCCATGGGAGCCATGTTGCTGGCCCCACCCCAGGTAGTTGCTCTCGAGGGTCTCCAACTGGCCGTCGATGTCCTGCGTTTGAAGCCCCCGTAAGTAGGCCCCGTCCTTGATGTAGGAGGGGGCCGAGCATCACCTGCGCGGCGAAACGGTTCGGCGCCTTGAGTTTTCCAGCAGCCCGATCATTGCGCTGACGAACGGCCGTGGGCGGGCAAACGCCCCCTCGGGCGCGACTTAGTACCTTCTTGGAGTTGTAACCGAGCGCTACGATATGCGGCATGTACCAACCTCCCAATGAGCAAGCGTCGAGGCAGCCCGGGGGCTTGGCAAATTCGACGAGCGCGTGGAATGTATTGTTGGCCCTCTTTTCGGCAGCTATCTTGCCTGCTATACCGTCAAGGCTACAGACGGCTTTGTTGGGTACGCCAGATCTGCTCTAAGCCGCCGAGATGCCCGTGGAGCGCATCGCCTTGGCGTAAGGCCGCTTCAGGTCCGTACTCGACGAGTGAAGAAGCGATCGCGGGAGTGATTGCCCGAAGCACGTCCATTCTGGAGCCGCGGGCAGTCCGTGCGGGTAAGCCTCAGAGCTTCTTCAAGATCGTGCGTTAGTCAGCGAGCGGCGGAATCTCTGCTTGGCAGTCGTTCTGCGTAAACCCCCTGCGACGCTCCACGACTAGCGCGGGTTGCTGAGCGGGGGTTCAGCGGTTAAGCCGCGGTGTCCCAGGGGTAGGCCCGACTTGATCCTTCTGTCATACCGTGATGTACTGAACTCCTAGCGATTGAGTAGCGGCATGATTGGGCACTCGCCAGAGCGTGAAATGGAAGAGGCAGATCTGAAGGAACAGCTCGATCAAGCACAGCACGCAGTTCGCGAGGCACAGCTAAACCTCAACGAGGCATTGCGCAGGCTCAAGCAAGCGGAAGCCAGAGAAGAGTGTCTCAAGAAGAAGTTCCTCGGGATCTACCGGCCGACCCCGCCGACTAGGGCCTCTCACCGTTAGCGGGAAGCAAATTGTGGTTTGCCCGGCTGGCCGATCGCATTGGCTCGCGTCGCTGAGCGGCCTCTTGAGCGCCCCAGCGGAACCGCGCGCACGGACGAATCGCACCAGACCTGCGTGTGTCTCGGTGCTGACGCCGTTTTCACCGCCGAACCAAACGCTCGCGAGCTGCTCGACTTCTGTCGAGGCGTGCTGTCCTAACCTGTCTCCCGCACGGGGTTCGGGGTCGGTGCGCAGGGCAACTCGAAGCGAAAGGTGCTGCCGCGATCCGGTGCGCTCTCGGCCCAGATGCGCCCCCCATGTGCAGCCACGATGCCGTGGCAGATGTACAAGCCGAGTCCCAACCCGGCAGCCTGGTCCGCGCCCCTCGCCTGCCAGTAGCGGCCGAACACCTTCTCGAGTTGATCCGCGGGGATGCCTCTGCCCGTGTCTTGAACGTAGAACTCGCAGCGGTCTCCCCGGGGCACCGCGCCGACGGTGATGACACCGCCCTCGGGCGTGAATTTGATCGCATTGCCGATCAAGTTGGCAAAGACATGGAAGATGCGCTCCGGGTCCGCAGCAACGTACATGGATGCGGGCTCATGGGCGACCAGCTGCTGGTGGCGAGCTTCCGCGAGGTGCCGCATCAGTTCGCACGCTTCGTAAATCAACACGGCCCCGTCCTGCGCAAGCGGCTGCACCTGGAATCGGCCGGCCTCGATCCTGGCGAGGTCTACGAGGTCGCGCAGCATCGTCGTCATGCGGTCCGCAGCCCGTTGAATGACCAGTGCGCTGGTCGCGAGTCGCTTGGAGCCTTCGCCCGGATCCGTGCCGACAAAACGCTGGATCAACGTGGCCTGCATGGCCACGATCGATACGGGCGTACGGAGGTCGTGCGATACCGCCGCGACCAGTTCATCGCGTGCGCGGACAGCGGCTTTGTGTGATTCGACTTGGTGCGCCAGATCGATCTCGACCGCGTGCCGCCGCAGCTCACTGGCAAGATGCCGCTCCACCGGGTGCCAGGGCAGCGACTTTCCCCGGATCTCCTCTTTCCACACCGCAAACGAACGCCGCGGATGCAAGCGGGGGATGCCGTTCTCGACTTCGATCCGGGCACTCTTGGCTGGGTCGCCGCCCCAGAGGACGGTATGCGGCACCTGGGGGCGAAACCACAAGAGCATGCGATCGCCGGGCGGCAGGGTGATGGCCATCACACCGCTTGCCACAGCGGCGAGGCCTACCGAGCCGGGGTGCTCTAGCGGCAACTGGCGCGTGGAGAAGAAGCCGTTGTCAACGTTCGTGCGCACGTACGTGGCGATCTGACCAACTTCGGCTTCGTCCGGGCAGTTCCCGATCCGGCCGGTTTCTTCGCCGTCGATCCAGGCGGCGCCGGAAGCGCCGACCAGTCCAAGAAGATGGTGTGGCTCGGTCACGAGCGCACGAAGCAAACGACTCGGATCCGCACGCATCGCCGCGCGCAACGCGGCCAGCGTCTCGCGTGCCGCCGCTTCCCGCTTGTGGAATTCCGTGGCACGCAACGCCCCCAGCTGCGTCGAAAGCAAGCGGCCGATCAGCTCGCACGATCGGCGCAGTCCGGGCGGCATCTGCTTGGGCGTGCGGTGTCCGCAGCTGATCAGCCCCCAGAGCTGGCCGTCGACGATCAACGAGACACTCATCGAGGCGCGGACGCCCATGTTGGCGAGGTACTCCAGGTGCACGGGAGAGACGCTGCGCAGATGTGCACCCGAGAGGTCGAGAGGTTCACCCGAGTCGGGGCGAAGCGTGGGCACGAGCGGCACCGGCCGGTAGCTCGCGTCGGGGATGCAGCGGATCCAGTTGCGCAGATAGAGTGCGCGCGCCTGGCGCGGGATGTCGGATTCGGGATAGTGGTGGCCGAGATACGGGTCCAACTCGGGGTGCCGGTCCTCGGCGATCACTTCGCCGTGACCGTCTTCGTCGAATCGGTAGATCATGACCCGGTCGAAACCGGAAAGCGCACGCACGTGGCTGTTGCACGTGGCGACCAGTGCTGCCTCGTCTTCGGCGGTCGCGATAGCGCGTAACGCGACATCCAGCCCGCCAGCAAAGTCGGAATGGCCCTCCAGGCGCTCCAACTCCACGATGATCAATTCGCCGACCCAATGGCAAGTCGCGAACAAGGGAGAGCCGTCGAGGCCCCGAACCGGGGCTTCGTGCACGTGCGCGCGGAGGACCGCGTCTAAGAGTTCGTCACCGCTGCCGGCATCGAAAAGTTCATGCAGTCGCTGGCCTGCAAGTTCTGCCTGCGGGCTCTTCAGCAACTCGACCGAGTTGGCGCTCGCCTGCAGAACCTGACCGGTGCGCTGGACCAGCAGCAGCGCGCCATGCGGCTGAATCGCGCCCGGCACGTGGATGGGTTCGGCCGCGCAAGCCGACAAATCGGGCGGGGCGGGCTGGGCATCGGTCATTGGCTACGGAAGGAACGGACGAGGGCAGTGTATCCAGTCGCCATGTTCATCGATCCACCCGAGCCGCGTAGCAGGGGCGTCTTCCTCGCCTCGAATGCTCCCCGCCCACTGGGCCGCAATGCCGGCCCGGGGCTCGGTGACTCAGCTCTTCAGCGCAATGTCCTACACGCGCTTGATCTGGCTTCCTGCAGACTAGCTTTGTGCAAATCAATTTGACCGATTCTGGAAATCGCCTTGCAGACGAAGCCGAACGACTGCGGCTCTTCATCTCTTCGGTCGCCGATTACGCGATCTACATGCTCTCTCCTACTGGGGAGGTCGTTAGCTGGAACCTGGGCGCCCAGCGCTTCAAGGGCTACGAGCCGCACGAGATCATTGGGAAGCACTTCTCGAACTTCTACACGCCAGAGGACCGGGCGGAGGGCGTGCCGGCTCGCGCGCTCGAACTCGCACGGACCACAGGCAAGTTCGAAGCGGAAGGCTGGCGGGTGCGCAAGGATGGATCGCGGTTCTGGGCGAGCGTCGTCATCGACCCGATCCGCGATGAGAAGGGCGAGCTCATCGGGTTCACCAAGATCACGCGCGACATCACCGACAAGCGCGAGGCGCAGAAAGCCCTGCGTCTGAGCGAGGAGCGGTTCCGAATGCTCGTGCAGGGGGTGACGGACTACGCCATCTACATGCTGTCCCCCTCCGGGGAGATCACCAACTGGAATGCGGGCGCGCGCCGCATCAAGGGGTACGACGAGTCCGAGGTGATCGGCTCCCACTTCTCGCGCTTCTACACCGACGAGGACCGTGAGAAGGGCATGCCGGCGAATGCGCTGCGCATCGCGAGCGAGGCGGGAAGGTATGAAGCGGAGGGCTGGAGATCCCGCAAGGGCGGCACGCGCTTCTGGGCCCATGTAGTCATCGACGCGATCCGCGACGAAGATGGGATGCTGGTCGGCTTCGCCAAGATCACCAGGGACATCACGGAGCGCAAGCAGGCGGCCGAGCAGCTCGAAAAGACCCGTGAGGCGCTCTTCCAGTCACAGAAGCTCGAAGCCATCGGCAAGTTGACAGGCGGCGTGGCCCACGACTTCAACAACCTGCTGAACGTGCTGACGAACGGCTTGTCCATGCTGCGGCAGCAGACGCGCGACGCGGATTCGCTTCGGCTGATCGATAGCATGGAGAAGGCGACGAACCGGGCCACCGCGCTCACGCAGCAGCTTCTCAGCTTCGCGCGGCAACAGCCTCTCCGGCCCGAACCGCGCGACGTGGGGCGCCTGGTGACTGCCTTCGAGACAGTCCTGCGCAGGGCCAACCGCAGCGCTATCCAGTTCGAAGTTCAAGTTGCGCCCCGCCTGCCTGCCATCCTGGTCGACGCAACCCAATTCGAGACCGCGCTGCTCAATCTCGTCGTCAATGCGCGTGATGCCACGCCCGATGGCGGCCGCATTACCATCTCCGCGCAGGCCCGCGATCTGGCCGCCGGCGAGGTCGGGGCGCTGCCCGCGGGACGCTACATCGAGGTGAGCGTCGCCGACAGCGGTGCCGGCATGTCGCCTGAAGTTCTCGCGCGCGCCGTGGAGCCCTTCTTCACGACCAAGCCCCGGGGCAAGGGCACGGGCCTAGGACTCAGCCAGGTGTATGGCCTGACGCAGCAGTCGGGCGGAGACGTCCGGATCGCCTCCCGACTGGGCGAAGGTACGACCGTCTCCATGTTCTTCCCGGCGCTGCCCGCGGAGCAGCAGCCCGTGCATGTGAAAACCGACGGCTCCGAGAAGGTCCTGGTCGTCGACGACCAGCCCGAGGTGCTCGAAATGGTGGCGGAGATCTTTCGCAATCTCGGGTTCGATGTGCTGACGGCGGGCGATGGTCGTTCAGCGCTGAACGTCCTCACGCGCGAGGTCAACATCGGCCTGCTCTTCAGCGACATCGTGATGCCTGGGATGAACGGGATCGAATTGGCCAACCAGGTGAAGGACCGGTTCCCGGCGATGAAGATCCTGCTGGCCTCCGGCTACCCGCCGCCCGAGGCCGGCGACGTTACGGACTTCGATTTCCTGTCGAAACCCTTCAGCATGGCCGACGTGGCCAAGAAGTTGCGCGCTTTAGCGCGATGAAAGGGGAGTCCCCATGGCCCTCTTGCAGCTGGATATCCTGGTGGTCGATGACAACTTCGGGTCTGCGTTCATGATGGCCGAGGTCTTCAAGCGCGCTGGTCACCAGGTGCGCGTGGCCTTCGGCGGCAACGAAGCCATTCGCGCGGCAGCCACCCAGGCGCCGGATGTCATCCTGATGGACATCAACCTTCCCGACCTCGGAGGGTTCGAGGCCGCCAAGCGCATCAAGACGTTGATGCCGCAGGTTAGGGTGATCGGCATGTCAGGGCTTCACGTTCCCCCTGAAATGGAGGGTGACATGCTGATCTTCGAGGAACGCCTGCACAAACCGATTCGGCCCGAGCAACTGCTTTCGACGCTGGACCACCTGTTCGAGCCTGGCTGCAAGTTCGAATGAGTTCGTATTTGCGGCGAAACTCAACAGTGCGCACCCCATGTCTCGGCGTCACAACTTCGAACCTAGCTCGGCCTGCAGCGGCTTATGCAGAAGCGGTGGGCAAGCGCCGAACTACTGCCGAGCCCTGGACTGTACTCAATCGTTACGGCCCGCTCGCGGGAGGCTATCTCAAGCGAGCGGCGGTTGGCGGTCGGCGTTCCCTGGACACCTCGTCGCGCACTACTCGAACCCGTTAAGTTCGCGCCCCTCATGTCCCTCGATCCTGACCAACGCAAGCGAATAGAGCCCCACAACGGTCAGGTGCAGGTGCAGGTGCAGAGAGTGTGAGGCATCAGCTTGAGCGCAGCGCTGTTGACAGTCTGGCCAGTTGATCCCGTAGTCGCTGAGCTTTACGCTGCATGGCAGCCCGGGAAAAGAAGCTGGATGATCACAAGCAGCTCGTTGGCGCGGCTGTCGACGCTTTCGCGAGGGGTACGGGCCCTGACCCGACCGCATTTATGGTGGACTTGGCCAAGATGCGCGAAGATTGCAAGTCTGTTTCCGCAAGCCTTGTCTGGGCAATCAAGCAATCCAGATCGCGGAATTAGGTACGTGCTCCGCCGGGTCCGCTTGCGGGCTAGCTAGCCGCGGGGAGGCGGCCGGGAGAAGCCAATGCACTTCACCCTTTCGGCTTGGGACGGCGAGGACTACCTTCTAGTGGCGGCTAGCGGCGATGCACAGCTTTGCCACTTGTGCCGCGTGGCCGATCTGTCCGCACGCATCTGTGAAGCGAAGGGCTACAGGCGTGCCCTGGTCGATCTCCTGGCTGTCACCCCACACCTCTCGTTCACTGATCATCTTCAGCTCGGCGCTCATTTCGCAACGGCACTCGCTCACCTAGATCAAGTCGCAACAGTCGTCGCTGCGAATCAGCGCACCGGTACCAGCGAGAAGGCCGCCCAGAAGCACGGCCTAAAATTGCGGACCCTCACGGAATTGCTGGAGGCGAAGCGCTGGCTTGAAGCGTCGATCGACGTAGCTTGATCGCTCAGGGCGCTGGGCAAGATCTCTTGAAGAACGGAAGTGAACCAGTCTTCATCGAGCAGCCGAGGAAAGGGCGTCAGCTCGGCGTGTAGGAGAGCTTGATCGCCCCTCGAAGCTCCGTCAGCCGCAACATCCTGCGCGATCGGCTTCCGGCTGGTCTTCGAAGGGTGCGCTGCCCCTCGAAGAGCCGACGGCAGCGTCTGACCGAATCAGACATTCGCCGGCCACTGGCCATTGGCGCGCCAGCGCACCAAACTCCTAGTAGCATCGCGACGGCATTTCGCCAGTTTCGATGGTGCCCTCGCACCTCGTTCAGCGCCGCGGGCCGGACGAACAGGCACGCAAGCAGGCCAGGGCGGCACCTTCAAAAACCTACGAAAGCTCCGACGGCGGCAAGGATCATCTGCGCGCAGTGTCAGGCCCGCTCCAAGCGAACGACAACCAGTGCCGCGCGCCTGCGGCTAAGGGGAAGAAGGTGTGCACATGGCGGCAAGTCGGCAGGCTCGCGGACCGGAGAAGGCCGCAAACCATCAGGGAGGAGCACCGAGCAGCGGCCGCCAAGAGGATCAACGTACCGGCAAACTGGCGCGCCGCCGGTGGGCTTTCAACCGGCAGTCGGCGACGTTGAAGCCCACTCGGCGGAGCAGGAGTGTGTAAGGGGCCGTTAGAAGCCCGGGCTCCGAGCCTGCTTCCGCCCAGTCCGCCACTCGGCTTCAGCCGACTGACGGATGAACTGACGCAAGGCAAGACAGGGACCCTTGTTGCTCCGAGCCCCCGCGCTGATCGGTTGAGCATATTCCCGAGGCCACGCAATGGCCGAGGCAGCACCTCTGCAAATGGAAAGCAGCAGCATCCACGCCGCAGCGAAAGCGCGGCGCGCCTGCCTTACCATCCGAACCGATGTGAGCTGAAAATGGGCGAGCAGCTCGTACTGGACTTGGCCGAAGATTGGCAGCCGCGAGCGGGTCCGAGACAAGTCCGCGGAGAAGGTGCAGACCCAATCGAGGCCAGACTTGAGGCGGGAGAAGTAAGGGCTTCAACCCGCCGGTGCCTCTAGTTCGTGGGCGGCCCGGGTCTGCAGGCCGCCTCGGTCAGTACGATGTTGTGCTTGCTGAGCTCGACTTCATCCTTGGGGTCCAACTCATCCGCGAAGCGTTTCGCGAACAACACCACTTCATTGGTGCCCTGCGGAGCCAAGCCGTCGGACGACAGGGCCGAAAAGCCCGTAACCGTAGGGGTCTTGGACTCGACCGAAGCGGCAGCGAGAGCCGGAACTGCAGCCGCAGCCGCAGCCGCAGCCGCAGCCGCAGCCGCAGCCGCAGCCGGAGCCGAAGTCGGTGCCGGTGCCGGTGCTGGGACGGGAGCCGGGGCGGGGGCCGGAACAGGCGCCGGGGCGGGAGCCGGCGGGACCCCGGCGATGATGGTGAACGAATCGGTCGGCGAGACGCTCCAGAGGGCTGGCAGCGTGTATGACAGCGCCGGGCTCGAGGCCGCGCTCACCGGCTGCAGGGTTCCCGAAATGCTCCCCGCGGAAAGATCGAAGACCTTCAAGCTCGTGGTTGCTGCCGTGCTGATGTAGCCGCCCGCGCTGATCTGGTCGAAGGAGGTCAGCGAGGCGACGTCGATCTCCGCCGTGCCCGTGCCGTTGAAGCTGAGGTCTCCCGACGCGGTGGCTGACCCGATGCCGCTGGCGCCACCCGGTCTGAGCGTGCCCTGGACGGTAGTCAGCGGAGCGTTGAACTGCAGGATAGGTGCGCTCACGGCTGACGTGTTTTGGATCACGACCGCGCTGCCGCTGGTCAGCGTGACCAGGTTGGCCGCGCTAACGTTGCCAACGACATCGAGGTCACCCATGCGCGCGATGAGTTGAACGTTGCCGCCGGCGCTGAGGCCCGGCGCAGCGACGCCATTGACGCCATCCATAAGGACATTGCCGGAAGCGGAGCCCGCGACGTAGCCGAGGTTATTGCTGGAAGCACTCGCAGGGTCGTTGCGCAGCCTGATGTCGCCACCAGCGGTTGCGGTCAGGCCATTTGCTGCATTCACGACGGCAAACCCGTCCTGCGACAGCGATCCCGCGATGCTTGCCGTAATCGATCCGGCGCTGGTGTTCCCCAGCACTGCATCGCGCGCGTTTGCGAGGTCCAAGTTGCCGCTGACGGAGATACTGGAGCCCACCAGGGTGATGTCGCTCGTGGCGGTGCTGGTGCCGGAGAGGGCCAGGTTGCCGCTCGCGTTGAGGCTGCCCCCAGCGCCTGAACTGATACCGTTTGCCTTTATCGACACATCCGCGCCGCCAATGGACACCACGTTCATCGCGGTCGTGCTCGCGATACTCACGTCACCAGCGGCTTGGACGTTCACTGTGCCGATTCGGTTCGCGGCAGTGGAGAGGTCCACGCCGCTACCGGGTACGACCCCAAGCGCAGCGGACACGTTGTTCGCTTCGACCGTGCCGCTGCCCTGGGTGAACGTCGTCGGTGCTGCGCCGGTGCCGGCGTTGAGGGACAGGTTCTGCGTGCGCACGTCACCGAGGACGATGCTCCCGTTGCCGGAGATGACCAAGGAGCCGTCGCTCTGGAGCAGTCCACCGGACAGGTTGTTCACGCCGCCGCCCGACGCGTCGATCCGCAGGCCTGTGGAGCCGCCCACAGAAACGATAGAGGTCCCGCTGCCCAGGTCCACCGTGGTGCCTTTCAGCACCATGTCTGCGCCGGTGATGCCTTGGTTGACAGTCAGTTTGCCCGCACTGGTGACGTTGACCGTCTCCGCACTGATGCCCGCGCCCCCGCCCCAATCTGTGTTCACTGACGCGACGGAGAGATCCTGGCTACTATTGACCGTGAAGGCTTTCCCGGCCCCGGCGGCGGTTCCCGCCACCATCCCCACAGCGTGATTGCCGGAGAGCTGCACCGATCCGTTCGTCGCGGAAGCGTACAGCTCGGGCACCGTGATGCTGCCCGTGCCGCCATCCCTGATGTCCCCGTTCTTGGCGACCAGGTGCAGTCCCGGCACGGCCGCCCCCGACGCGGGTCGGGTACCTCGGATCGTACCCAGGACGTCGATGCCCTTGTCGGCCTCCAGCGACAAGTCATTGCCGCTGTTCCACTGGATGACCGCATTGGAATTGACCGTGATCTGACCTCCCGTCCCGCCAGCGGCCGCAGCAGAATCCGTCTTCACCTTTACGTTGGCGGACGCGAGTTGTGTGTTGAGGTGTGAGTCCGCGATCTGGACGGGAGCCGTAGAACTGGGTTCGAAGAGCAGACCCGTCACGGTGCCCGTCAATCCGTTTACCAGGTCGAGCAGGAAGTTCGGATCGCGACGGATGATCGTGACGTCTACCGGATCCAGCAGCAGTGTGCCTGTTGCCCCCTGCGCCGCTCGGAGGTCCACCAGCCCGGTGAACTCTAGGTGCTGCTTGCCCGACACCTCGGCGAAGCCACCTTCGCCGCCTTGCGCTCCGCCGCGTGCGGAGATCTGCCCGTGCATACGGGTGACTTCGTCCGCCCAAACGATCACGCGTCCGCCGTCGCCCTGCTGGACGGCATCAGCCTTGATGACCGCGGCAGCGTCCACGTACGTGCGGGCCGCATTCGGCACATTCGCGTTCTCGCCCTGGTAGTCGCCGCCGACACGCACCTGGCCTCCGCCGGTCTTCCCACTGGCATCCAGGTTCGCGCCCGCCAGCAAGCCGACGCGCTGCCCGAACACGTCGATGCTGCCGCCCTTGTCGCCGGCCTGGGCCACGATGCTGCCATCCACCAGCGCGTCGTCCGTGGCGCGCAGCACCACCTTGCCGCCCTGCACGCTCACGCCGGTGGCCCGGATCACGCCGCTGTGCCTGAGCGTGCCGGCGAAGATGCCCACCGCATCGCCTTCCAGCTTGCCGAGGTTCACCGCCTGGTCGGTTGGGGCCTGCATTTCGAGCCGGATGCCTTCGAGCCCGCGCCCGGTAATCTCCACCTTCTGCCCCGCCGCTAGCACCGTGTCGCCGTTCGGGCTCTGGATCACGGCCTGCGAGCCCGCCTGCACGTCTGTGCCGACCAGGACCACGTCGCCGGAGGTGGCCAGGATGCGGCCGTACACGCGCAAGGCGCCAACGGCGCTGCCGTCGCCGAAGCGGAGGCGCCCCGCGATCGCATCGGCTTCGCTCATCCGCAGCGTGGAGGCCGTGAATCCGGCGGTGTCGACCACCGCCCCCGCGCCCACCGTGATGCCCGCCGGGTTCACCAGCACCAGCCGGCCGTTGGATGACAAAGTGCCGAAGATGGCGCTCGGGTCAGCTCCGACGACCCGGTTGATCGACGTGCTGGTCGAGCTGGGCTGGGCGAAGTGAGTGGTGCTGCCGCCCGGAACGCTGAAGCTCTGCCAGTCGATGGCCGAATGGCGGGTGCCGGCGCCGTTGCGCGTGGTCACCACCAGGTTATTGCCCTGCCGGCTGAGCGTGGCGCCGCCATGGATGGCGTTCGCGCCTGCAGGTTGGGCCCATGCGGGCCACGCCGAGAAGCCGGCTGCCAGCGCCACCGCAAGCAGCAGCGGACGATCGCGATGGGATGCCGCACCGGACGCGGGGCGAGGAAGGAACCGCGGGGGGATCTGGCGTTTCATCATGGCCTGCACCACCTGTCAAAGTTGACACTCAACGTAGCACGCTCTTACGAAAAACCCCCGAGAAATACTTGACAGACAGTCAGATCAGATATCTAAAAGTTGATGGCTTGCAATAAATGTCACGGGTGCCCGGCTTGTGTTCGCAGTGACCATCACAACACCACCGCCGGGCTCCGGGAGCGCCCACCGCGTGACGAGCTACCCGCGGCCGTGTACTTATGTCGCTCTCAAGCAGCACTCCTACCGAGCAGCGATGGACAACGGAAAGAACGGCCGCGCAACTCGCGAGCACAAAGCCGGAGTCGTCCCCAGAGCGATGGCTATGGCGTTATGGCCGACGCACCATAGAAAACGCGTCGATTCGATCGATAGACACTCATCGCAGGGGAGTGGCACGCGGGAGCAAAACTATCAAGCAGTGGTACCAAGAAGCCCTCCACGCGGCCTCGTGGCGCCCCGCGGTCAGGTGCAAGTGTTCCGGGCCTTGATGTTGTTGTCCTGCAGCACGCTTTGCAGCAACGGATTCCGGCTGGTCGGCATCGGCACGACGTCGAAGTCGAGGAACTTCGGGATGTTCAGCGGCCGCACCGTGGTGCCCTGCTGCGCGGCAAAGCCCGCCTCGCCGCGGCCGAGGTGCAGAACGTCGCCCGCGGTCGCTACCTCGATGTGGCCGTCGCGCACGTAGACGAACAGACCCTCCTCCGTGTCCGGCAGGTTCTCCATGGCGAACAGCTTGGGCGGCACCGTCACTTCGTCGGGGCGCGGGCCTTCGATCGCCGGCGGCGCGGTGAGCGGCTCCACCGTGCCTGTCGGCAAGACGACCAAGCCCTGCCCCGCCTGCAGAATCTCCATCCCGGTCCGGCCCTGCGGGGTGACGGCGATCGAGCCGAGCCAGGTGAACAGATTCAGGTTGTTGCCCGTGCACTCGCCCGGGCAGGCGGCGTCGAATCCGGTGCCGCGGATACCGATGGTGGCCGTAGCCGTGGAGAGGCCCACGTTGCGGTTGTTCGCCTTCGCGATCAGGCCGGTGAGCGCCCGCACCGAGCCGCGCAGCAGCGACGCGAGGAAGCGACCCTCGCCCGCGTTCTGCTCGTCGTAGACGAAGTTGTCGATGCGAAAGCGCGTGGACGAGCCCAGCGTGATGCGGCTGTCGTCGCGGAAGGCGATCACCGCGCGCGCGCCGGGCGCCGTCTCGACCACGTCGCCGGGATAGATGCCGCCGCCCTCCACCAGCCGGCGCCGGTTGTTGTCGGCGTCGACGGCATGGATCTCGCCCTGCGACTGGACCACCTTGGCGCTGGCGAGCACGGCGTTGGGCCGGGCCGACTCGGCCACCCGGGCGGCCTCGGCGCCGCAGTCGCGCGAGCAGAGGCGCGCGTCGAAGTCGGTGCCACGGATGCCGATCGTGGCCGTGCTGGTCTGCACCTTGGCGGCGTTAGGCGCGTTCTTCGAGATGAGGCCGGTGACGGCGCGAAAGCCGCCGCGCACCATTTGCAGCAGCATGTTGTTGTCGCTCGCGTTCTCGCGATAGCGGTACTGCGTGATCACGAGCTCGGAGTTGGGCCGCACCGTCATGCGGGTGCCGTCCTCCAGGCGCAAGATGGCTGACGCCCCATCCGAGGTGGTCAGGCGGTCGCCCTCGCTGAGTGGCAGCCCCTTCCCCAGCGTGCGCGGCGGCTGGCCGGGCGACTGGGCGAACCCAACGCCACGCGCGAACTCGACTTCACCAGCCGACTGCGCTAGCGCGGCGCCGCCGCACAGCGTCAGCAGCGCGCCGATGCAAAGGGTCGTGGCACTTCGATGGATGTTGAGCTCGAGCATTGCGAACCTCCGAAAACGCGCATGTAACGAGACGTTATACGCTGCTCAGCTCGATAAAAGACGCCGAGCACGTCGTCGCCTATCAGCACGATGTGCGGGAATTCACGCCGAGGTGAATTTCGGACGGCCTAGTCCAGGCGCCGCTATCGGGAAAGGCCGTTAAGGGCCGTTAACGCGCGACGCCGCGTCGGGCGCGCTGCCCACCGGCGAGCGGCCCAATTCGTTGAAGCGGCTGCGGACATCCGGTTGGCCGATTGCGGCGACAGCGACTCGTTCAGCGCCTTGACGACTTCGGGAGGCGTGCCCGGAGGTGCGACCACGGCGTACCAAAGTCACCGCTTGCAACCCGATCTCGGCAAAGGTAGGAACGTCAGGCAACGAAGCCGCACGCTTGACGTCCGCGACGGCCAGGATCCGGACCTTGCCCGCTTTGTGCACGCGCCATGGTAGCGCTCAGGTTCGTGAAAAAACACATCGACCGCCCCGCCGCCAAGCCGGCCATCGCCCGTGTATCGCCGCGGTAGGGCACGTGGATCATTTCGGCGCCGGCGGCAGTCTCGAACAGCTTGGCCGTCAGGTGCGAAGTCGTGTCGTTCCCCCGCGAGGCATAGCTCACCTTGCCTGCATTTGCCTTCACATGGGAGATGAATTCATGCGCCGTGCGGACTGGCAGCTTCGGCCTGGTGACCAGCGCGTTCGGGACCTCGGCGTCACGGGGACCGGCACCCACTTGTCCGGTTCAAACGCCAACTTGGGATACACGCTCTGGTTGACGGAAATGGAGCCCGGCGAGGACAGCAGCAGTGTGTGGCCGTCTGCTCGGACTTGAACACCAAGTCGGCGCCGACGGCCCTCTTCTTCGGGTACCCTGACTGGGACACGGCGTGTCGCTGCTGATGGCAGGTTCAACGTACTTCGCCGCCGACTGGGTCGTCTCCGCTTTCATGGAGCGGCGGCATGCGAGATGGCCCGCTGCAGCGGCCCTGGCTTGGTGGTGCGCTGACGGCTCGTACTGGTTGTATTGGTCTCTCGTCCGTCCAGAGGTCATGCAAGTCACAGCGACTCAAGTTCCAAGCGCACACGGATCTTGGTCTTCGGGTCGTAGTGGAGCGTAAGCGGCCTACAGCATCGTGGAAGTCCACACCGCTGGTGGCGCGGTCTGCCGTCGCGCGAATTGGGCGACGCCGGCTCATTGCTGCTTGAACCAGTAA